>JADQBA010000028.1 GCA_016903675.1 Stigonema ocellatum SAG 48.90 = DSM 106950
AAACATATCTATTAATGCAATTTGATTGGTGAAATCATTAGTAGGGTGGGCAATGCCCACCATTACGAGGTTTGGTGGGCATTGCCCACCCTACAAAATCATCTATTGTTCAAGTAATGATATAGGATTGCTATATAAAACAATACCGTTCAGTTAAGGCTTTGATCGGAACTTACCCCCCTTAAAAAGGGGGGAATAAGCCCCCCTTTTTAAGGGGGGTTGGGGGGATCTTCAGTCTGTGAACACTACTAACTGAACTGTATTGCTATATAAAAATCATTTTTGAAAAAAAAATAATATTTTTAACCGTTCTCGAATAACACTTTTTAAAAGTATCTATAACAGGGGTAAATGTTATTGCATAACCTATTAAAAACTCTGAAAAAAATACTCCTTAGCTCATTACGAACAAACGGCAACAAATATTTATGAAATGTTATAGATAAGAAAAGTTCAAAATTAGGCTCGGGTTGAAAGCCTTGAAGAGCTTCCAATTGGATGAGCAGTCCAAATAATGTGGATGTGGGTAATTAGTACGACAATAAATCTTTATTTTTGCCGACTAAAGAATTGATTGAACAGTAGTGAATCAAGAGGACACATCCAGGGGAGACTTGAGCCAGACATCTCAACGAGTAAAGTTGGAAGAAGCCCTATGCCATATACAATTCCTAACAACAATTGCGTTGGATGTGACAACTGCCGTCCCCAATGTCCCACAGGTGCAATAAAAATAGAGAACAATAAATACTGGATCGACCCAAGTCTTTGTAACAACTGTGAGGGTTATTACCCCGAACCCCAATGTGTAGCAGTTTGTCCAGCGCATTCCCCCAAACCCTTGCAAGCAAAAAAAGGAAGATGCAAGGTAGACTGTAGAGATCAAAGCAGCCCAGATTTATTCTCCAATGGAAAGAACAACCCATTTGCTTCGGCTATTGTCATCTGGGAAGCTTGCAACGTGCTGGCGCAGCGCAAATCGCTACCTTGGGAAACGGATGAGGCGGGAAATTTGTGTTATCGCCGACAAGTTCGCCAAGGGCGGGGGGCGATCGCTTTTCACATCACCTCTTCACCCAATGGAAGCGATCAGGTAACGGAGTTAGGGGCGATTGAAGCACTGGATATCAGAACCGCTTGTATCCATCTAATTTTCGCAGCTTATGCAACAGCCTTAAATCAGCCTTGGGAGCAGGAATTTACAATTGATGATCGGCAAATTGAGAAATATTTGGGGCTGGAGAAACGCAAAGACCTGAGTAAAGCCGCCAAGCTGGCTTTAATGAAAAATATGGTATACCAAGCTTGCTCGCTGATTGCTTCTATAGACTGGCCCCAACAGGGTCTAATTAGAGGATTTTCAGTGCAACAGAGTCGCTTGTGGCACTTGCACGAGATTCAGCATCACTTTCAAGAAGACGACCTCGGATGCAAATATCTGATCGGACTAACCTTTAGAGTGAGAGCAGGAATGTGGGCACAGTATTTCTTAAACAAACAAAGATGTAAGGAACGAACCGCGTTTTATCAATACGGCAGTCTGCCCAAAACCCTGTTAACCACAGTGATGAGTATCTGGCAGCAACATGAAGGAGCAGCCCGACTGATGCTGTGGTTGCTGTTTAAAACTAAAATGGGCAAAGAACAACGCATCACAGTTCCCACCCTACTGCGTGTTGCCTACGGTGAAGAGAAAGTCGCCGTTGCTTGTAGGCAACGGGAAGAACGCAAGCGGCTGCTGCGAACCTTTGAAAGCGATTTAGAAATGCTCAATCATCATGGCATAAAAGCAAATTTTGACCCAGTTACCTACCCACCAGAAATTCAACCTTTGTGGGCAAAATTGGTGAATGTTCCTGAAGATCCGGACGAAGCATTAGAATTTTGGATGAATGATGGCAGCGGAGACACGCGCTTGACAGATACGGCTCCCCGTGGTAAGTGGAATATGCTGATGAATGCCCGGATTTTGTCCTTTGATCTACCGCCAGAATGGGAACAGCACAGTCCTGAATCACAAAAAAAGGCGCGAACTGCTAAGAACAGAACAAAGTCAAAAACCACAGCAGGTTATCTGCTTGGTGAGCAAATTTTGCAAGCACGAAAAAATTTGAATCTTTCCCAGAGAGAATTGGCAAAGCTTGCTGGTAAAAGCCAAAGCTGGATTCGTGATTTGGAAAATGGTCGCTTAAAAGCTAAGTTAGAAGACCAAGTATTGTTACGGAAAGTTCTGGGTATTGCTTAATTTATCAATTCTCACGCAAAGGCGCAAAGGCGCTAAGAAAATATTAGCTATTTCGCCGTAAGCCTCCCACTGAATTCGGTACTCCGAAGAGCGTGGTAGTTGGGAGGCGCGGTGGTGAGGAATTGACCGTCAACCGATAGTAGCCATCGGCTGAACCAGGGCAGAGGGTCGATGACGAAGCACCATCTTATCCACGGGCACAGAGACCACTTCTTCTTTTAATGGATTTAACTTTCTTGACATTGACAACTTTGTTGACAACACCCGGATAATTGGCTATCTTGACTCCAGTCCCTAAGTTCTGCATTCCAATTACCCGATAAACCTTTCTCTCAAACATCACGTAATCATTGGGATTGTAAGGGTAGCGCTGCTTTTTAATGCGGCGTTGACCCTTTGAGACTTTTTGACCACGGTACACTCGCAAGTTTTCACCATTCAGGGTTTTATTGCGGGTGCGTCTACCAGAGTTCAGAATTGAGCCTGAAACTTTTTCGCCTGTACGTAAATCAATATACTTGGCATCATAAAACTGCTCCATTGAGCGTTTATGACGGCGAATCTGTTCCACCATTAACGGTTCTGCTCGTTTTTGAGTCTTCCCTCCAGCAATAACGAAAGCATCATTATGATGGGACTTTTCCAGACCTAACCCATGCCGATTAAAACTTGTTTCGTACCCAAAAGCTTGTTGTGCTTCTAGTATGGACAACACTTGTTTGTAGATGGTAGACATGAAAGTTTCAGCTTTAAATGGCTTAATTTCTGGTTTCCATCCATGCAGGAATTTACCTTTTTTATGATTGGGTGATGTATGGCATTTATCACACAAGGTAATCAAGTTACTTGGTTTATTACTTCTGTCTGCTGGGTTTTTCCAGTAACCGAGGTGGTGAACCTGAAGAACCTTGTCAGCACTTTTGTTCTTACAGTCTGGGTTTTGACATTTATAGCCGTCTCTGTGACGAATGTAATCTGTCAAGTTCTTGTAACCTAACTGCTCACCTTGTTGGTATTCTTCTCCTTGAATGTCAGGATTCTTGATTTTTTGAATGTCAAATTTTGCTGTTTCTACAATAATTTTGGTAATCGGCATTCTCGCTTTAATGCGTTCCACCAGTTTTATGTGTGAGTCTAGCTTGTGCTGAATTGATGGAGCTAACCACCCATCAGGACGCTTGTGATTGTCGAACCTGGGTTTGCGGTGACGTAGGCGATTACGACGGGTACGTCTTGATTTTTTTCTGTCTGTGATGCGTTCTGACACCCCGTCAAGAAGTTCTAGTTCACCACCAATCAACTCTTCTTTTTCTGTGATTGCACTATACCCAATATGAGCGTACCCTGCATCAATTCCTAATGTAATCGGTTGTGTGTAGCCACTAGTTCCGTAGGTCAGTTGAATAGTAAAAGGGTCTCTACCTACTATTTTTGCGCCGCCCGACTGTAAAAGGACTCTCGCTTTTCTGGGTGTCGTGGGCATTAATGGTCTTCCGTGTTGATTAATAACTAGTACTTTCATTTTTTTGTTTGAACTATTAATTAAGTTCTTCCCCCCGTGGGGTGGGTTCCTTCGTCAATGTTTTCCCCGGTTTCAAGCTGACAACACTTCTCCGCTCCCGTAGAGATGTTTAATCACCAGCCGCATTGTCCGGAACTAGGAAACGGGTTGCTAACCCTACATCCCGGAGTGCCTATACATTCGGCGAAAACGTAGTAATTCTTGCGTAACGGATTACTCAGACTAATGACAAGAGCAACTAATTTCTTAGAAGCCCACACTGACCCGAAGGGCAGTGTGTGGAGTTGTCACCGTCTTGGCGTGAGATTGTCATTGATTACATAAATTACCTAAATATTTTTCGGAATCTGTAACAGGGCTGTGGTAGATCATAGGGATAAGCCTTGTTGCGAGGTCGTTTATGGCGCTGGATTTACAGAAGTTTTACCAGGCTTGCAACCCCAGTAAGACCCTGGTTGTAAGTAATCCCCTAGATAGACAGTACTATATTGATTTTTCCTCAGTGCGGGGTGGCAGGATTATTGAAGAATTAAAAGAAAATATTACATTTTTTTCACCAGATGAGCCGACGTGCGAACTGTTTACAGGACATATTGGCTGCGGTAAGTCTACAGAATTGTTGCGGCTGAAAGCAGAATTAGAGGAAGAAGGGTTTCATGTTGTTTATTTCGAGTCTAGTCAAGACTTGGAAATGGGTGATGTGGATATCACTGATATCATGCTGGCGATCGCCCGTCGAGTCAGTGAAAGTCTTGATAGTCTGGAGAAACTGCACCTTGCTGAACCTAAAGGTCTGAAAAGTTTACTCCAAGGGATCGCCAAACTGTTGCAGACTGAAGTGGAAGTATCTGCTGAAGCATCAATTCCCCTAGGTATTGGCAAGATTACAGCCAAGGCAAAAGACAGCCCGGAACTCCGTAGTAAGTTAAGAGAATACCTCGGACCGCGAACAAAAGGAATTTTAGACGCAATTAACGAGGAACTACTGCAATCAGCTACTGAAAAACTAAAGCAACGAGGCAAACAAGGACTGGTGGTCATAGTCGATAATCTTGATCGCTTGGAGAGTTCTCAGAAACCTTGGGGACGACCGCAACCAGAATATCTTTTTATAGATCGGGGCGAACAGTTACGTCAACTTAAGTGCCATGTCGTTTACACTATGCCCCTATCCTTGAGGTTTTCCAATGAGATAGAAACATTAACCCAGCGATTTACGGTTAACCCTAAAGTACTGCCGATGGTACCCGTGTTGCAACGGGATGGTAGGATATCTAAAGCGGGAATGTATCTACTCAAACAGATGGTGTTAGCAAGAGCCTTCCCATATTTGCAAGAAGATGAGCGTTTAGATGTCATTACAGAGGTTTTTGACACTCCAGAAACTTTAGAGCAATTGTGTCGTGTCAGTGGCGGTCACGTTCGCGAGTTACTAATGTTACTTTACGACTGGATTAAAAAAGAACGCTTATTGCCTCTCTCAGGAAAAATCTTGGAAAGTGTGATTAAATCACGCTGTAATCAGATGAAGTTGGCAATTACAGACAATGAGTGGGAATTGCTGCGTCAAGTGGCAAAAGATAAGCAGGTGCGGGGAGATGAAAACTATCGCAGTTTAGTTCACAGTCGATTTGTGTATGAATATTGCGATAATGAAGGGTCTTGGTTTGATATTAATCCGATTTTGGCAAAAGCGGCAGAGTTTTAAAAGACTACACATTTTCTCTCGTTCCCAGGCTCAGCCTGGGAATGACTCCTTGGAGGCTCCAGCCTCCAATCTTTACCAAACCATGAGGCAGAGCCTCTTGACAAGCATTTCCAGGTAGAACCTGGAAACGAGTGACAGGAATAAAGATAATATGATGAATCAGCCACATCAACCGCAAGATATCACAGCTTTCAACGAAAATTCTTTGCTGGAGTTGAGTTGGGCGATCGCCAGTTCTACAGGAGAATTTTCGCTGCTTTTGGCGCACTGTAATTCCACTAGTTTACGACAGCGCTTGACACAAAGATTACAAGAAGATTGTCCAGTCAAAATCCGCAAAATAATTCTGGTTCAGTCCATCACAACCCTCTACACAACAATTCAAGCAGAACTAGGTAACGACCATCCCCAAGCTTTAATTGTATCTGGTTTAGAGTCTGTAAAGGCGATTGATTCCATACTGATGAGTGCTAACCAAGTACGAGAAGAGTTTCGCAAAAATTTTCCCTTCCCCGTGGTGTTGTGGGTGACAGATGAGGTGCTGCAAAAGCTGATGCGCTTAGCGCCAGACTTGCAAAGTTGGACGACAACAGTTGATTTTGCCATCCCTACCAATGATTTAATTGAATATATACAGCACACTGCTGATGAAGTCTTTGCTAAAGTTTTAGCAGTAGGTGCAGGGAGATTTCTGGACAATACCGCCCTGAATTTGGGAATTGGTTCCCCACCGCGTACAGAGTTGGAGTTAGCACAGCAGGAATTGCGGAATCGTGGTGTGGTGTTGCATCCAGAAATTGAAGCAAGTTTAGAGTTTGTCTTGGGTCGAGATGCTTATATTTCAATGGAAGAATCTCGGCAACATTACGAACACAGTCTAGCATTATTGCAGCAGGCAGAAAAGCAGGGGGAGCATCATCCTCCACACTCCCCACTCCCCAGTACACCATTACCCCAGAGGGGGTCCGGAGTTCCCCACTCCCCACTTCCAAAATTGCTTGAGCAAAGAGCTTGTTTGCTCTATTGCATGGGTTTGTGGTGGCGTACTCACGCTGTGCTGCATCACACCAAAAGCGATCGCGCTCTTGTTAGTGCTAAAGATTATTTTCAAGAATCCATAACCGTATTCGAGCAAGCCAATCGTGAGGATTTGGTAGCTAATTTTATCAATGGTTTGGGAACAATACTGCAACGCTTACAGCAGTGGAATGAGTTAGAAGTGCTTGCTCGTAGAGCATTAACTTTGCATTTCTCCTATCCGCATCAGTTTAGATTAGCGAGAGCTTATGGCTTTCTGGCTGAGGTAGAACTGGCAAAATCTGCTTGGAAAGAAGCTCTAGAAATGGCACAACAAGCGCTGGTGATTTTGGATAGTGCATCTGCTGCTGTAGAGAATGCTGTATCATCAGAGACACTTGCTGATTTAGAATGGGAGCAATCGTCTCATCGGGGTTTGTATTTGTTGGCTTTAGCAAGGGCACAGTTAGCACTTGGTGAAAAAAAAGAAGCTATTGTCACTTTAAAAACTGCCAATGCACAAACCAAACAACAGTACGATCCAGAGCTTTATATTCAGATTTTACGCGAGTTACGCAACTGTTACTTTGAAGAAGGTGAATATCTCAAAGCATTTAACATTAAGCTAGAACAGCGAGCAAGCGAACAAAAGTACGGTTTCCGTGCCTTTATTGGTGCAGGACGGTTACAGCCAAAGCAACAGGTAACAAATCCCAGTTTAGTACTGGTGGAAAAGCAAGAGACTGTAGCTCAAGAAATCGCCGCGACGGGAAGAGAGCAAGATATCAAGCGCTTCGTCGAACGCATGGGATGTGCTGATCGCAAACTGAGCATTATCTATGGACAATCTGGTGTAGGTAAGAGTTCAATTTTGCAGGCAGGCTTAATACCAGTATTGAAACATAGAGCGATCGGCACTCGTGATGTTGTACCAGTTTTGCAGCAAGTTTATCCCGATTGGATAAGGGAACTGGGCGATCGTTTAACAGAAGCACTTGTGGAGATGGGGAAGTTAGCGTCTAACCTAACCCCTTCCCTAGAAAGGAAGGGGGAGGTAAACTCCCCTTTCCTACAAGGAGAGGGGTTGGGGGAGAAGTTTATTCTCGACCAATTGCGAACAAATGCAGACGATGAACTTTTGACCGTTTTAATTTTCGACCAATTTGAAGAATTTTTCTTTGTTTACAAAGACCCAAAACAAAGACTAACTTTTTATAACTTTTTACGAGACTGCTTGGATATTCCCCATGCCAGAGTCATCCTGTCGCTGCGGGAAGATTACTTATATTATCTGCTAGAGTGTAACAATCGCCTCACGAGTTTGGAAGTCATTAACAATAACATTCTAGATAAAGATATTCTTTATTACTTGGGTAATTTTTCCCGACAAGATGCTCAAGCATTAATTAAAAGCTTTACTCAAACAACCAAATTATTTTTAGAGCCATCACTCATTAATGAATTGGTGGAAGATTTAGCAGGTGATTTTGGTGAAATACGCCCGATTGAGTTGCAAGTAGTGGGAACGCAGTTGCAAACAGACAAAATTACGACACTGCAACAGTACCGAGAACATGGTCCCAAGGAAAAGCTGGTAGGGCGATTTTTAGAAGAAGTCATCAAAGATTGCGGCGTTGAAAACGAGCAAATTGCCAAATTAGTTTTGTACTTACTCACAGATGAAAACAACACTCGTCCCCTAAAAACTCGTGCCGATTTAGAATTGGAGCTAGAGGTAAAAGCTGAAAAACTTGATTTAGTTTTACTAATTTTAGTGAAATCGGGGTTAGTGTTTAAAGTGCCAGCAATTCCTGCTGACCGCTATCAACTGGTACATGATTATTTGGTTCCCTACGTTCGTCAGCAACAATCAGCCAGATTAATTGCTGAGCTAGAAAAGGAAAGAGAGCAACGCAAGCTGACTGAGGCGAAGCTGAATGAAGTTCTGAGAAAGCAACTGCGAGATACGCGTCGGGCAACAATTACCTTAGCAGGATTAGTAGCGATTATAGGAGCAGTTGCAATAACAGCAACAACAGTTGGCATAAATTTGTACCTTGCCTATCTCGGTTCCTCTTCAGCGCAGAAAACACAGCTAGAGAAACTGGTATTAGCTTTAAAAGCCGGGAAAACACTACAACAGTTATCACTATTAGCAATACCTGGAGTAAAACTTACAATCTTGGCACAACTAAATCAGGCGGTTAATTCAGTAACTGAACTCAATCGTTTGGAAAAGCATAAAAATACCGTCACTCACATTAGCTTCAGCCCAGATAGCAAATTAATAGCCACGGCAAGTAAGGATAAAACAGTCAAACTCTGGTACACTGATGGCAGTCTCATTAAATCTTTAGAAACGTACACAAAGTCTGTGACAAGCACGAGCTTCAGTCCCAACGGTAAGATGTTAGCCACAGCAAGCGAAGACAATAAAGTAAAACTCTGGAACCTTGAGGGCAAAGAGATTCAAGAAATTACTAGCTGGGAAGCTCACAAAAATGGTGTGACCAACGTCATTTTCAGCCCTGATAATAAGATGCTAGCCACGGTGGGAGGAGACAAAAAAGTGAAAATCTGGAGCATCGATGGCAAAAATTTGGTGCCTATAAAAGATCTGAGCGATCAAGTTACAACTCTTAGTTTCAGTCATAACAGCAAAATATTAGCTACGGGTAGTCAATTCGGTAAAGTAAAGCTTTGGAAACTTGATGGCACAGAATACGGCGAAATTGATAACTATGGTGCTATAAGTATGCGTTTCAGCATTGATGATCAGAGTATTACTCTAGTTAATAAAGATGGAACAGTAAAGCTTTGGTCTATTAATTCTCTTAATGGTCGTTTTCAGAGTACTTTGCTCAAAAACACTAATGGTTGTAGTAAGACCACCTTTAATACCGCAACTCTCAGCCCTGACGGAGAGTTGCTAGCTTACAATTCCATAGACTTAGACTTGGACCCTTACAAAAACGGTGTGTCACTTGAAGAACCAGAAAAAGTTGGTTGCCTACCACCAAAATTTCTTCACAGTGACAGTATTACCTACATCACTTTTAGCCCAGATGGTAAACTACTGGCATCAGCGAGTAAAGACAAAAAGGTTAAACTTTGGCACATCCACAAGACTGAAAACTCGATTAACAAAATAGTGAAGTACAGCCTTGATGGCAACACTATTGCTACTGGTAGTACTGATGATGATATTGTGGAACTCTGGCGGTTTGACAAAAAAGAACCTAAAAATATTTTGGCAGCAGATAGTTCAGTCCTAGGTTTTAGCCCAGATGGCAAAACTATTGCAACTGCTAGTGCTGAAGATGTTGTCAAACTTGAAAGTATTGATGGTAAAGAAATTATTTTAAAAGGAAATCAACGTAGTATCACGAGCATTAACTTCAGTCCTGATGGTCAGCTAATTGCCGCTGCCAGTAGGGATAATTCAGTACTACTCTGGGGTAGTGACGGAACCTTGCTTAAAACCTTGCCAGGACACACAAATGGAGTTAAAAACGGCGTCATTTTCAGTCCTGAAAATAAGATTATTGCCACTATTGGTGATGACAATAAGGTGCAAATTTGGCATCGTGACGGTAGCTTCATTGCAACTTTACCAGGGCATACAAAGTTTGTTAAAGAAGTAGTTTTCAGTCCTGATAGCCAAATTATTGCCACTATTGGTGATGACAATGTGGTGCAACTTTGGGGTCGTGATGGTAAGCTTATTAACAAGTTGATTGGACATTCAGATGAAGTCACAAGTGTCCATTTCAGCCGTGACGGCAGCATTATCGCTTCTGTAAGCAGTAGTGAAACCAGACCTGAGAACAGCGAGATTAGACTTTGGCGGAGTAAAGATGGTTCTTCCATCAAAACGATTTCTAACTATGGCATTAAGAGCGTCAGTTTCAGCCCTGATGGTAGGACTATTGCGTCTATCAATGGTGACAACACTGTTAAACTTTGGAATTTTAAGGGAGATTTCCTTAGAACTCTCAAAGGGCATAACGATCAGATCAACGAGTTGAGTTTTAGCGATGATGGCAAAATGATTGCCACTGCTAGTAATGACAATACGGTAATACTTTGGAGAAGTAGTGACGCATCTCTAATCCACACCCTTCGCGGACATAGTGATGCAGTCCAGAGCGTCAAGTTTAGCCCTGATAGTAAGACCATTGCCTCAGCTAGTAAAGACAATAAAGTAAAACTCTGGAGGATCAGTGACGGTTTTAATACGTCCACACTGCCAAAGCAAAGTGATGGAGATAACACCAAGAAGATAGATTCTCATCTTGTCAGGTTTAGTCCTGATGGCAAGGTCATTGCCTATATCAGTAGTTTCAGTGGTTGGTCGGGTGGAAGGATTAAGTCTAACTACATAGTAAAACTGTGGAGTCGTGACGGCAAAGAACTCAAAATTCTTCGAGGAAATGGTGATCTCAGTCGGGGAAATGGTGATCTCAGTGACTTAAGTCCAGATGGCAAAAAAGTAGCCCTTAGCCCAGATGGCAAAAGAGTTGTCCTTGCTAGTAGAGATAATGCCTTAAAACTCTGGAATATTGATGGTACTTTACAAGCAACCCTCAAAGGGCACAGTGACTGGATCAACAGCGTCAGTTTCAGCCGTGATGGCAAGACTATCGCCTCTGCTAGTGATGACCATACCATTCAACTTTGGAATAGTAACGGTAATCGAATTAAAACTATTCCAGCGCATGGAGACAAAGTTAACAGCGTCAGTTTCAGCCCCGATAGTAAGACTATTGTCTCTGCTAGTGATGACAACACCATTAAACTTTGGAATAGTAACGGCAATATCCTCAAACAGATCGGTAACCATACGCAGAGGGTCACAAGCGTGAGTTTCAGCCCCGATAGTAAAACAATTGCTTCTGCTAGTGATGACGGCACTATTAAAGTATGGAACAGGAGTGATGGTAGAGAACTGGAAAATTTCCCAAATGAAAAGACTTCTCTTGGAAATCAGATTTATCTGAATTTCAGTTCTGATGGCAAGATACTTGCTTACGGCGGTGTTAGCAGTACACAACTTTATATCCCCAACGGTCTTTGGTTCAAAACAGCCAAACTTTTCCCAAAATCATTCTTAAACGCCAAACTTTTCCCAAAATCATTCTTAAACCATAGTAGTCAGCCTCTCACTGTCACTAGCAATGATGGTATGTTATTTTTAAGTTTGGGTTTAGATGATTTACTGAAACGGGGTTGCAATGAGGCGCGTGATTATCTGAAAAATAACCCGAACGTTGACAAGGGCGATCGCACTCTCTGCGACGAGATTAAGTGAAGTATCTCGCTTGCCCAAATCCAATCAGAGCTCGCCCTCATAAAGGCAGATGTTCGATTGCATTCAGCCATTCCTTAGGTTCAGATCCCAAGGCAATTAGTTCCAAATCTTTGACATACTGCCCAATAGTTGCCCGTAGTTGGTGTCCGAATATTAAACCTGCAAATATCCGCCCCTGACGCTGCCAATCTTCAGCTAGCGCCTTAAAGCGGATATCGTGCGTAAATATTACCTTTTCAAGCACACGAACACGTTCCAAAAGTTCCTCATCCGGTAATGTTGCAGCGCCGTCTTCATAAGCTGTTAGCACATCTACTCCACGGCGACGCAGTTGATCGGTAATTGCTTGAGGTACATGCACGTCCATATATAACTGTACTGGCACCTACAGCAACCCTTTAGCCTGCATCCGAATAAAAAACGGCGATCGCGACGACTGCGCTTTTCCTTGTTCTGCTTGCTCCCATTCTGTACGAATCTCGCTATCAATTTCCTCTTGGTGGTCAAAATAGTAAGCCATCGCCGCATGAGCTTCACAGAGCGTTAGATGCGGGTGCTGACGACACATTTCCTCAACTGACCAGCCATAAGCCAGGTAGTCCATGACAATTTGAGCAACACGCACACGGGGTAGGCGCTGCAACCGCGCAGGTTCGCTTGCACTAGTTTTCTCTACATGAGGATAAATGACTTTACTTGTCATGACATTTGCTAAACTGCTGCTAGTTCACCAATTATAGCTATTCTACAGTGCGTAGGTTTTGCTAAAAACTCAAATCCAAGTAGGTCGGGTTGAGGAACGAAACCCAACATTTATCGGTGTTTGTTGGGCTTCTCAATTAGCACCCAGAAGTGAAGAGCGATCGCTTGCCCAAATACAATGCAATGAGTGCGAGCACCAGCGATATTAGCTCACTTGGAAAAGACTTCATTTAGCCCAAATTACCCTGGCTTTAGCAAACGAACAAAACCAGCTTGTTCAAAGTGGTGATCTGTTGTTAATGCCTCTTGTATACCAAGCTGCTGCATCACGACAAAAGAGGTGCTGTCAACCAGAGACATATATCTTGCACCTCTAAGTAGAAACCACAAATAACCAAACAAGGAGTAATAAAATTAACAGTGCTTTAAAAACTCATTCAGTCCTCTTTTAGAGGACTTATGCTATTAGCCTGGGACTTCAAGTCCCAGGCGGATGGGGGCGCAGTCAGAAACCAATTGAATACTGAGTTATTTTTTTGATGTACTACCTGGTTGGTGCAAGATGTGAAGAGACCAAGCTTTATCTTCTCTCCTTTTGAGGAGATTCCACGCTGTTTGATCAATAGCAGCATCTACTTGAATTAATCTAATATAAGTTGCATTTCTGACAGCGTCCACGTATTGGAATAATTGGCGACGGGGTAAGCGCAGAGGACTATTAAGTAAAGCGACCAGTTCAATGACAACATAGTTGGTTGTCACCATTTCTTGACCTTGCTGACGGCTTGCGTGAAACCATTGCTTCGCTTGCTCATGGTAAGGCTCAGTTACAATAAATAAGTTATATCAGGTTCGGTTAATTGCTTATCATAAAAACCTCTCCGCGTCCCCGCGTCAGTCTTAATTATAAGTATTCAACCGAACATGATATTAGCCCCAAAAAGCTGTGTCTACAAACACGCTATTCGCCAAGGTTCAACTCCTGTTGTAAAGCTTGGCTTAGATACTGGTCATGGTTTTCTCCAAGGTCAGAATTTTCTAGCCTCAAAGTACCGATCAGGGGCAATATTGGATCAGCTTGTGCACTTTCTGCTGAGTTTACTAATTGAGCCAGTGATTGCAGAATTAAGCTTTCTAAGGACACATTCAAGCTTTCAGCCTGAGCGGTTAATTGGTTCTCTAGGTCATTTGGTAGCTCTATTACTAATTTTCTACCCATTTCATCCACCTCATTTGACAAATACCTCTGTGTGTAACCGCACGTGTACTTCAGAGGGGTCAGCCGTCTCAAAGAATAGTTCCAACGCCTCAACCAGATTACTCCGCGCTTCTTCAATTGTATTGCCAAGGCTTGCAATATCGAGTTCTGGGCAGAGGGCTACATAGCCGTCTCCCTCTCATAGAGATCCCTTGATTTTTTAGCCTGCATCCGAATAAAAAACGGCGATCGCTGTACTTGCGCTTTTCCTTGTTCTGCTTGCTCCCATTCTGTACGAATCTCGCTGTCAATCTCCTCTTGGTGGTCAAAATAGTAAGCCATCGCCGTATGAGCTTCACAGAGCGTTAGATGCGGGTGCTGACGGCACATTTCCTCAACTGACCAGCCATAAGCCAGGTAGTCCATGACAATTTGAGCAACACGCACACGGGGTAGGCGCTGCAACCGCGCAGGTTCGCTTGCACTAATTTTCTCTATATGAGGATAAATGACTTTACTTGTCACCACATTTGCTCAACCGCTGCTAGTTCACCAATTATAGCTGTTCTACAGTGCGTAGGTTTTGCTAAAAACTCAAATCCAAGTAGGTTGGGTTGAGGAACGAAACCAAAAATTTATCGGTGTTTGTTGCGGCTTTCCAGCCGAAAAGTCCCTACGACTGTGGTCAATCTGAAAATTGGTCTAAACTAAATTCAGCAGAGTTAATCTCGAAGGCAAAACAAATAATGAGTGTAGTTATCTCTGATGACATCCTTCAAGCAGCAAGAATGTCAGAAGCAGAATTACAGCGAGAAATTGCGATTATGCTGTACCAGCAACGCAAACTCAGTACTGGTAAAGCCCGTCACCTAGCTGGAATGAATTAAATTGAGTTCCAACAGGAACTTGCTAATCGGGGAATTTGCATTAATTATGATGTGGAAGATTTTGAAAGCGACCTCGAAACCTTGAGAAAATTAGGTGACTTGTGATTGTAGTCAGCAACACTTCTCCATAGATTTGCCGCAACTCCTCTAAGTTGCTGGCTGTTTTTATCCCATCTTTTATCGCCCTTAATTGTTCTATGTCTTCAATATCTGAACTCATTTGATTTAGTGGTCTTCAATCAGTGGTGGTTTTGAATCCCAGACTGATTGATTCTGTCTCCTTAATTCTGACGAATATATTCTTCTTCAATGTTTAATGTCTGGGGTAAAAATACACCTAGTACGACCATATTAGTTGTCATGTAAGAGACAATAGCTGCCCATAAGAGGTGGTTGTTTTGGAAATACCAAGCGGTGATCGCTAGGGGAACAAAACCTAAGAAAAAGGCCAGTAATACGGAATTACGTAAGATTGCACCTTCCTTTAAGCCGATAAAGTAACCTTCGAGAATGAAAGCGATCGCAGTCATTACTAAAACAGGTAACAACCAGATTGTATACCTATTAATGTTGGTGTTTACCTCTGGGTGATTAGTCAAAAGCCCAAAAACTTGGTCTGGAAAAATAATAGATATAAAAGCAAAGGCTAAAGCGATCGCCAAACTTGCCACCATAGAGACAGTTAGCAATGGTATCATCTGTTCTCTATTTCCCTTACTTTTAAAATTGCCAGTCAGCGTTTGCGTTGTCACCCCGACACCTTGAACTGCAAACTGACTCAACAAAGCAATTTGCAATAGCAAACCGTTTTCTGCTAAAATTTCTGTTCCTAGCACCGCACTCAGATTAGTAAAGATAGAATAGACAGAAATCAGCACTAAAAATCGAATCAGAATATTACCCTTGAGTGCAAAAGTATCTTTAAGTGCTACCCAATCAAACATGTCTTGTACTGCGGCTGGTAATACTTGCCAATCAATAGTCAAGCCAACCCCAACCAAACCAATCAATAATGCCAAATACTGACTGATAGCTGTTGCTAAACCGGCTCCCATGCTTTCCCAACCCCATTTGACAATCATTAGATAGTCAAGCAACACATTAGAACCATTACCAACAATGGACATTAGCAGCACTATACCATTCATTTCCCGCCCCAGAAACCAACCAAATAGGACAAAATTGAGCAAAACAGCAGGTGCGCCCCAAATCCGTCCGGAGAAATAATCAACCCCAGAGGCTTCAATTTCTGGAGAACCACTCAACAGCAAAAAACCAAACTTCTGGATAGGGTATTGCAATAGTAGAATCAGTAAAGCAACTGTTAAGGCAATCAAACCACTTCTTAATCCTGCCAATAATACAGTTTTAGGTTCATCAAGTCCTACAGCTTGAGCAGTCAGAGCATTTGTACTCGACCGCATAAATTTTAAAACCCGATAAAGGTAATCAAAAAGGATAGTTCCCAAAATCACCCCAGCCAAGTGACGGATATCTGCCAAATGCCCCAAGAATGCAATATCTACTAACCCCGCTAGGGGAACCATCATATTAGACAACACACTCACACTCGCCAGTCCATAAAAGCGGGCTAAAAAATTGTATTTAGTTGAAACTGTAAATGGCATAGTATTTTTTGGCTCTAAATTGGCACTATTTCAGTTTATCTGCAAGCAACGCGATTTGCTGGGGTCAGGCAAAAAACAAGCGATCGCTAAAAATCAATTTTAAATATGCTGAGCGCTCTTCTGTGCCAGAGTCGGAGCATGTGAATGCGTCGAGGTGCCAAAGAAGAGTCCAGACCTATTCCTGTTGCGAACAACCGCGTCTACTTTTCAAGCAAGCATGTCATTAATCAAAATAAGAAAGATAATTATAAAAAAGCGAGTTGTAAATCATGGATACAGACTTTGTTGTAAAAGTGACGCCAGAAGGTCAGATGGAACTGCCATCTGAGATTCAAGCTCAACTTCATCCCGGTGATGAATACAAAATTTCGGTAACGGAAGATTCAATAGTGTTACAAAAAATTCAGAAGCCGCTTGATCTGAATCAATGGTTTCAGCGAATTGAGGAATTGGGTTCTGACCCCAATCAACCTACTCTTGAAGAGATTAATGAGATGGTAAAGGAAGTGCGACGGGAACGGCGGTCTAAAGAGTGAGAGTTATACTAGATACCAATGTTTGGGTTTCAGGTTGGCTGTGGGGAGGTATTCCAGGTCAGCTGATAATGATGGGAGATAATCAGCAAATTACCATCTCTGCTTCTGAAGGTCTGTTGAGCGAGCTAGAAACCACATTGAGACGTGGCAAACTTCAGTCTAAAATACAGTCTTTGGGTTCAACTGTGGAGATTTTGATTTCTAGGACACGACAATTAGTGGAATTGTGTCTAGAAACTTCTGTAGATGTGCCCCAATTACGTGACCAAGATGATGTAATAATTATAGCTGCGGCTTTGGCTGCAAATGCTGAGGTTATTGTTACTGGCGATCAAGACTTATTATGCCTAAATGAATTTGAAGGAATTCTGATTATGACATCTACAGATTTCCTCTATCGTTATTTCCCAAGACAACAAAAGTTGTTGTAACTCTTAAGAAACACAGGGGTCTAGGGGTGTGAGGGTGTGAGGGTGTGGGGGTGTAGGGGAAAAATGTGTTTCTTTACGAAAAATCAAGGTTTTTACGACCAGCCGTTTGCACTCGTACTCGATTACTGACCGTGGTGCAAGATTTGAGCCTCTAGCTTGGGCGATTACGCGTTCGCAACATATGAAAAAAACAAATTTTTCCCCTACACCCTTTGTCCCACCACTTCTGGCGCACCAACCCTCAAACTCATCTGTTCGCAACGAACCCCACAAATGCAGGAACTACGATTAACTCGCTGTACTCCAGCACCGACCCAGTGCCGTAATAGGATAAATATACACCACCGAGGGCTTTACCAGGCCATAGAGAAATAATTTTTAACTCTGAGGGGATAAGCGGACGCACTCGGTCAATGTTGACGAAGTGCAAAGTTAAAATAGCGTAGCCTTTAAGTGTCCAAGGTGCTTGTGGATATGCCATTTTTCTTTCCTTATACCATATCAGACGGGCTTTGGCGATCGCGTCCAACAAACTGGGCAATCAAAATCAAAGCCCCTGTTTTTTAATATTTTTAATATAAACATTTTTTTAACTTATATCTTGCACCTCTTGGCATAAACCACGCTTCAACAGATAAAAATTCATAAAATTGACCAAAAATCATTAAATACTGAGTTTTTTTAATGTGCTATCTGGTTGGTGCAAAACGTCAGTTTACCAACTTATTTATTACCAATAAAAATAATGTCTTTTTTGATAAAGTTGGTAGAAATAAATTGAAATTTTGAAGACTTGCTAAATCCTAAAATAACTGAGAAACTACTTATTAATAACAATTAAATACCACTATCTTATGGGTGTTTTCTCAATACTTATTCTTGCTGTAATTTTCTTGCTAGCCAGCATTATTAGTGTTATTGCTGGTAGCACATCTCTTATAACCGTACCTGTAATGCTCGAGTTTGGCGTTGAACCACGTATCGCCATTGCCACTAATATGCTGGCATTAACCTTTATGAGTTTTGGTGGAACACTACCTTTTATTGGTAAAAGACTGATTAATACTAGACGTTTACCATTGCTGATATTCTTAACGCTCATTGGCTCAATGTTGGGGGCATTACTTGTTCTTGTTATCCCATCAAAATCAATGCCATTGATTATTTCTATCTCAATGATTGCTGTTGCAATATTTTCAATTGCTTACCGGAATGCTGGAGTAGTTTTCGTAGAGGTAATACCTTCACAGATAGCAGAAGTAGCAGGCTATATAGCCACTTTCTTACTTGGTATTTATGGTGGTTTTTTCAGTGGAGGTTATGTTACGCTGCTGACAGCAGCCTACGTAATGTTCTTTCGGATGACTTTTGTTGAAGCAATAGCGACGACTAAACTTATTAATATTTTCTCCTCACTTATAGCTACCCTTATTTTCACTAAAGAAGGAATAGTAAATTACCAGTTAGGAATAATTCTTGGTGTAGCCATGTTCATAGGTGGAGTGATTGGAGGTCGTATGACCCTCAAATTGAGCAACCTATGGTTACAGCGTATTTACCTCACAGTCGTTACAATCCTTGGATTTATAACACTGCGTAAATCTCTGCATCAAAATCACTCAACTAGCACGACTATTGATTCCGATGATCACAATAAAATTTCTACCTTCTTCAATCCCTCATTCTCACCGTTTATTCCGGCTTTGAGGGTATTTTTCCGGTAAGGCGGCTGAGGCGAAAGAACGGCGTTTGGTACCTGTGCTTCAACTCCAGAGGTGCATCCGATAAAAGACCCAGTACGATTAGGGTGGGAACAAAATAAGGAGTCACAAAATTGACAGTGATTTCAAAACTCATTCAGTCCTCTTTTAGAGGACTTATGCTATTAGCCTGGGACTTGAAGTCCCAGGCGGATACGGGCGCAGTCAGAAACCCATTTAATACTGAGTTATTTTTTTGATGTACTACCAGGCTGGTGCAAGATGTGAATAGGAGGGAAAATTTATAACTATATATATTAGCCAAAAAATACCCATCCAGATATATTCTGGAATGGGGTATCTTAATGGTAGGTAGGACATTAGCCCACCATACCCATAACTACTTAGACTCGGTGAAATCAGCATCAATCACATCATCACCACCAGTACCAGTACCAGAGGAGGAAGCACCATCACCAGGGGTGCTAGAACCAGGTGCACCGCCACCGGCTTGTTGATAGATGTTGCTACCAACTGCGAATAGCGCCTGTTGTAGTTCTGGCATGACCTTCTTGATCCGCTCATCGTCTTCCTTGGAAATAGCATCCCGCAGGTCTTTGACCAAACCTTCGACCTTGGTCTTGTCAGCAGCCGGGACTTTATCACCCAAGTCTTGGATCTGCTTCTCAGCTTGGTATGCCAAAGAGTCAGCTTGGTTCTTGAGGTCAATTTTCTCACGACGCTCTTTGTCAGCAGTAGCGTTTTGTTCAGCTTCTCTGACCATGCGCTCAACATCACTTTTATCCAAGGTAGAAGCGCCAGTAATACTGATGGACTGCTCCTTACCAGTGCCTTTGTCCTTAGCGGTAACGTTCAGGATACCATTGGCGTCAATATCAAAGGTCACTTCAATCTGAGGTACGCCACGTGGTGCTGGAGGAATGCCATCGAGGCGGAAGGTACCCAAACTCTTGTTATCATTTGACATTTCCCGTTCGCCTTGGAGGACGTGAATTTCCACGTTGGTTTGACCATCCACGGCGGTGGAGAAGACTTCTGACTTCTTGGTAGGAATAGTGGTGTTGCGGGGGATAATTTTGGTCATCACACCGCCTAATGTTTCCACACCTAGGGAGAGTGGTGTCACGTCTAACAGCAAAATACCCGTAACATCACCAGCGAGAACACCAGCTTGAATTGCTGCACCCACTGCCACAACTTCATCAGGGTTGACGCTTTGGTTAGGATCTTTACCTAACACCTGCTTCACTATCTGTTGTACTGCTGGAATGCGGGTAGAACCACCAACTAATACGACTTCATCAATATTGCTCTTAGTTAGTTTGGCATCCCTCAGGGCGTTTTCTACAGGAACGCGGCAACGGTCGATTAAGTCGGAACAGAGTTTTTCAAACTGAGTGCGAGTCAGGGTCGTATCCAGGTGCTTCGGACCATCCTGGGTAGCGGTAATGAATGGCAGGTTAATTTCCGCTTGAGTGACGGAAGAAAGTTCAATTTTGGCTTTCTCAGCAGCTTCTGTCAAACGTTGTAAAGCTTGTCTGTCTTTGCGCAGCTCAATGCCTTCTTGTTTTTTGAATTCTTCAGCAAGGAAATCAACGATTTTCTTATCGAAGTCGTCACCACCAAGGTGGGTATCACCAGATGTGGCTAACACTTCAAAGACACCGTCGCCTACTTCTAGGATGGATACGTCGAAGGTACCACCACCAAGGTCAAATACGAGGATGGTTTCGTTGCTCTTCCTGTCAAAGCCGTATGCTAAAGAAGCGGCAGTGGGTTCGTTGATAATCCGCAGGACTTCAATACCAGCTATTTTACCAGCATCTTTGGTAGCTTGCCGCTGGGAGTCGTTAAAGTAAGCGGGAACGGTGATGACAGCTTGGGTTACGGTTTCACCGATGTATTTGCTAGCATCTTCAACGAGTTTGCGGAGAACTTGTGCAGAAATTTCTTCTGGAGCAAACTGTTTACCAGCTATGGGACAGTCTACCTTGACGTTGCCGCTGCTGTCACGCAGGACTTTGTAAGAAACTTCAGTAGCTTCATGGGTAACTTCATCGTAGCGACGTCCGATGAAGCGTTTGACCGAGTAAAAGGTATTTTCGGGGTTCATCACCGCTTGACGTTTGGCGATTTGACCTACCAAGCGATCGCCATTTTTCGCAAAGGCAACTACTGAAGGGGTCGTCCGAAAACCTTCCGCGTTAGCAATAACCGTGGGTTTTCCACCTTCCATCACTGCCACGCAGGAGTTTGTCGTACCTAAGTCAATTCCAACAACTTTTGCCATTGTAGATTCTGGCTCCGTATAACTACAAAGAATGAATGAGAGTATTAAGGGCTAAATTTTGAACTAACTGATCTATGAAACCAGCCAGTTCAGCATGGCAGTCACTTCAACAAAGGAAACCTTCGCAACGCACTGCCTCTTGAATACCTTTGGTCTGGCTTTTCTCTGGAGTTTTCACCCCAGGTTATGCTGATATATATACTGAGCCTGTGTAGCCAGTCCTTGAAGGGTGGTTTTCCGAACCTTGTTGGGACGGTTAAGCCTCAGAATTTGTTTAATTGGCTCATCGATTGAATTGTTTTCACTGTGTCTAATGTATGAGAATTAATACCCGGAGGAATTGGGGTGAACCGTAACGTCTGAGTGGTGTTTGCCGTCTTTAGAGTAGGGAGGAGGGAGGAGGGAGTGGGGAGTGGGGAGGTGGGGAGGTAGGGGGATAGGGAGAATGTAGTATTTCTTGCCCCCTATCACCCCTATCACCCCATTCCCCATTCCCCATTCCCCATTCCCACTCCCCACTCCCCACTCCCCACTCCCCACTCCCCATTCCCCATTCCCCACTCCCCATTCCCCACTCCCCACTCCCCATTCCCCACTCCCCATTCCCCACTCCCCATTCCCCACTCCCCATTTCCCATTCCCTTGGTAAAATGGAAAATCTGGAGTAATCTACATAATTTATGGTGACGCTATCTCCAAGTCTGAAAGCTAGAGTCTCAACTCCGTTGAAAATTGGCGATTTTGAGGTAAAAAGTCGGGTTCTCCAGTCGCCTTTGTCTGGAGTGACGGACATGGTGTTTCGGCGTCTGGTGCGTCGTTATGCGCCAGAGTCCATGATGTATACGGAGATGGTGAATGCAACTGGGTTGCACTATGTGAAAAATTTGCCCAAAATCATGGAGGTAGACCCTAACGAAAGACCAATTAGCATTCAACTGTTTGACTGTCGCCCTGATTTTCTCGCCGAAGCGGCGGTAAAGGCGGTTGCGGAAGGGGCTGATACGGTTGATATTAATATGGGCTGCCCTGTCAATAAAATTACCAAAAATGGTGGTGGTTCTTCGCTGTTGCGTCAGCCGGAAGTTGCTGAGGCAATTGTTCGAGAAGTGGTGAAGTCCGTAGATGTACCAGTGACGGTGAAAACTCGCATCGGTTGGAATGACCGGGAAATCATTATTCTCGACTTTGCTAAGCGGATGCAGGATGCTGGGGCAAAAATGATTACAGTACATGGCCGCACCCGCGCCCAAGGGTACAATGGTAACGCCCGCTGGGAATGGATTGCTCGTGTTAAGGAAGTTCTTTCTATCCCGGTGATTGCGAATGGGGATATTTTCTCGGTGGAAGCGGCGGTGAAGTGTTTAGAACAAACTGGTGCTGATGGGGTAATGTGTTCCCGTGGGACTTTAGGTTATCCTTTTTTGGTGGGAGAAATTGATCACTTTCTCAAAACCGGGGAAATTTTACTACCACCTACGCCTATTCAGCGATTGGAATGTGCTAGAGAACATTTGCAAGCTTTGTGGGAATATAAGGGCGATCGCGGTGTGCGTCAAGCCCGTAAGCACATGACTTGGTATGCTAAAGGCTTTGTTGGTGCGGCTGATTTACGCGGACAGTTAAGTATGGTTAATACGGTTCATCAGGGTTTTGAGTTGATTGACTACGCAATTGCGCAACTGGTTAATGGTTATGAACCAGAGGAAGAGACAGAATCTAGCTTCGCATTGGTTTAATTAGGGGTGTAGGGGTATGGGGGTGTGGGGGTGTAGGGGAAACTCATCTTCAACGCATAACAGCTTAATCAGCGAACACTAAGGTTAACAATGGTATCTAATGAGTTAGTGGAGCAATTACGCGGGCTCAATCGTGTAGATAAACTTCAGGTGATTCAACTTTTGGCTGCCGATCTTGCAAACGACGAAACCAATCTGATCAAATCTGGTGCATCATACCCTGTTTGGTCTCCCTACGATGCGGTAGAAGCTGCCAATATCATGTTAGAGGCGTTAAATGCTGAAACTTCCATAAATCATGAGTAAGTAGATCGGCACAGAAAAACCGAACTATATAAATTTATGTATTGGTTTGTAGTTGCGCTTCAGCGCTCATATCTAGGGCGCTGTAGACACGAAGTGGCTTCCCGCAAGGGTAGCGCAACTACAAACCTTTAATTATTCACGCCGACCTACTTAAACCAGCAAGATATTCTTTTATTTCAACTGATCCCAGTTTGGGAGAAGCAAGCTTTAAGCCGTTTTTACCACTAACGTTGAATCATGGGGAAAAATCACAGTCAGTTATCGGACTTTTGGATACAGGAGCAACAGTTATGATTACTCAAATGATGGTACAGCCCTCATCCTGGGTTGAGTCTGGGATTCAAATCAGCAAAGTTAGAGATTTGCTTTTGTTCAAATTCACCTCAGAACTACAGTCTCGGCTCGAAGAACTTTCTCAGAAGAGAAAAGCTGGTATGCTAACCTCCGAGGAAGAAGCAGAATTAGCAGGAATATTGGAACTTGATAGAATTTTTACTTTGCTCAATGCTAGAATAATAGCTGAATCATGACAGTTAATGATGCAACCAAAAAATTAGTCAGACAAAGAGCAAAATTCCTTTGCGAATACTGTCATTCTCTGGAAACCGTTCTACTGTTTCAAAAACTTTGTCCACAAATACTTGAGAAAATACTGGAGTATCTCTTGCAATAAAATCACCAATAGCTTGAAGGTCATCAAGTGCTTGAGAAGTCCAATTTATTCGTGCCATTTCTTGATACGCTCTTTAGCTTCTGCATGTGAAATAATATCACCTGCTACCACCTGTGCGATTCCTTGTTCAACTTTATATAAAAAGTACAGACGCTCCATAACATCTGTGAAAGTACAATCTTGGGGCATTTCTTCTAAAACCTTTAATATTTTTTGCTTCACTGTAGTCTCTGTCATGATATTTAGCCTACGTTAACGACTACCGCTTAAAAACATTTTCCTGTCAGAATAATAGCACAGGCACTATAGGTTTAAGGGAAACACAAACAGCCATTTAGAAGTGAGAAAAATTTGCCCAAAATCATGGAGGTAGACCCTAAGGAAAGACCGATTAGCATTCAACTGTTTGACTGTCGCCCAAGGTCTGTCAGCATCGTCCATGAGATATGTTATCAGTCACTACTACACTGAAGCAAAATTAAAAATTAAAATAAAGGTAATAAAAGAATAAACTCTACCTATTCTCGAACTCAGTATGGATGGAGCGTACATAAATCTGCTGATTGAGAGTGTGAACCAACAGCTACTCCCTGGGTTGCTGATCGAGAGTGTCGATCCCCACAACCCGGTGAAAGTCCACCATCTCCCCGACCCTTGGCGGCTTGTTGGTACAGGAAATTACGCCGCAGTCGTCTATCACCCTGACTACCCAAATCAGGTAGTGAAGATTTACGCACCCGGACGACCAGGTTTCGAGGAGGAAGTGGAGGTCTACCGCACCCTAGGTTCCCACCCAGCCTTTTCTGAGTGTCTGTATGCTAAAGACAACTTCTTAGTCCTGAAGCGGCTGCATGGAGTGACCCTCTACGATTGCATGCACCTTGGTCGGCAAATCCCAAAGCAGGTCATACAGGACATCGACTTTGCCCTAGACTATGCTCATAGCCTTGGTCTTTACCCCCATGACGTCCACGGTCGTAATGTGATGATGTTCCAAGGTAGGGGACTCGTGGTAGACGTTTCGGACTTCCTCCATCAGGAAACCTGCTCAAAGTGGAATGACCTGAAGAAGGCATACTACTGGCTGTATCTCCCCCTCTTATCACCGCTTCGGCTACGAGTGCCCTACTTTGTTTTAGATGTTGTCCGCATCAGCTATCGTCTAGGAGCGAGGTTCATGGATAGGTTGTGTAGTCTCTTGAGCAACGCTACAGTTAAATTTTCACGACTTTCAAAGTCTTCAGGCTAGTATCAGCACAACCGCTGATAAATCCGCCCATGGTCTGGATTGTTTGCAAATATTCTAAAGCTGCTTTGGTGATAACTTCTCCGGGCATCAAAGTACTATTGAATATTTTTATCAATTAACCACACCATTTTTCGTACCACTTGGTTGAGGCGGAGGCGAGTTTATGCTATGCGATCGCCAACAAAATGCTGTCTGACTCATGAACTGTCTGACCACCTATTTGAAGAATGGTGACTTTATGATTGACATTATCGATGGCAACAATACATCCTTCTTATTAGCTGGGTGGAAGTTTTTTATAGAGAAGCCAAAGGGTGGTTGGGGCTAAAAGAATATCAAGTTAGAGATAAAAGAAGTCTACTTCGGCATTTTATTTGGGCTTAATTTTTGTTTAAGTCCCGTTAATTGCTGCCATCGCTTTGCAGTGTTTTAATTACTGCTTGAATGCGGTATCGTGCCTCACAAATATAATATTCAGCTTCCCCAACATCTTCAAAAACATCATTAAATCGAGGATGAGCTTCACCGAACAAAGTTCTCAGCTTCTTATGAACTTGGTCTAACTCTTGCTGTATTGCTTCAAGTTTTACTTTGTCGTCCATATTGCAACTCCTATCCTCATTTGCCCTATCTATTCCCCTGCTTGTTGTTTGAGCAAATTGACCAAAGTATCGGATAACCACAGACCAGCGTCACGCAAGGCTTGAATTCCAGGAGATATGCTTGGGATGATTCCACGTCTTTTTGCTAATATCAGCAAACCTCCTGTCCCAATGGTATTAATACTTAAAGCTTGACCACAACGCCGTGCTGCCCTATCGTCAACAATAGCGGCACAGTCTGAATTTTTGAGTGCTAAACTCAACACTTGTGATTCTCCCTTTCCCAAATCCCAAGCTGCTACTTCCGGGGCAATAGTATTAACTTCTACTCTTTGTATCCAAGAAATCTTCAGTAATTGTGTTGATACCACATCATCTTTTATGGTGATTTCTTCAAAAACACCTGATGGCACTAAAATTTCTGTGAATAATTGTGGAATTAATTGCGCTTGTTGACTTTTCAAAAGAACAATCAAGGGTGAAGAGTTAATCATTACACGATTAATTGACATTTGCCAGTTCCTCGGCTAACTCTTGGGGAGTATATTGCATAAAATCTACTTGGTAACGTGATAAGGCATTAATAAATTCAGCGCGACTTAGCCCAGCAATTTCTGCTGCTTTAGCTTGTGATATTTCACCTAATTCATACCATTTAGCGGCTGCTGCTATTCGCATTTCTTGAATAAATTCTTCAGGATTTTTGCGGAGTGATGAAAATACTGTTTCTGGTAATTGGATTGGTACTGTTCGCATGAATTTTTCCTCAATCTATCAGTTTAAATTACAGAGCATGGGGTTAGTAAAGACACAAGGCGAAGATTGGAGTCCGAGTTGCAATTTATATTATCAATATTTTTCGTCACAACTAGGAGAAATATGAGCGGAAACATTCTAAAATCCACTGCCAATACTGGTTATCTGGATGCCAATGCCTTTGAAAATATTTCTTTTAACAATACGTCCGACTCATTATACTGTGTTAATTCTCCCATCACAGCGCGGACTATAGCAACCTACACGCCTAGGAATAAATTCCTAGGCTAAGAGCTGAAGTCGGCTTAAGCCGACTACAACTTTCAGGAATGAGCGTCCGTTTCAACGGACAGTAGCTCGTAGCCCTGAACTTGAGTTCAAGGCTCACCCTCTAGTACACAGTTAAATTTTCACGACTTTCAAAGTCTTCAGGCTAGTATCAGCACAGCCGCTGATAAATCCACCCATGGTCTGGATTGTTTGCAAATATTCTAAAGCTGCTTTGGTGATAACTTCTCCGGGCATCAAAATAGGAATACCGGGGGGATAGGGACAGACGATTTCGCAAGAAATGCGATCGCTTGTTTCTTGAAAACACAGGGTTTCGGTTGGGGCAAAAAAAGCCTCACGAGGCGAAAAATGCACACAATCCCCCACACTACTAACAACATTATCCCACATGGGGGTTTTTAAAACCGCGTTAACTCTTAAGGGTGCGGTTTTTCCATACTCTTTGGCAAGAGTAGTCAAACCATATACTAATTTGTCAATATCCTCTTGGGTATTACCCAAACTAATAATAAAGGTGAGATGTTGCAGTGATGGGAATTCAGCAGTCACACCAAGCTTGTGATCGAGAATTTCATCGGCTTCAAAGCCAGTCAAGCCTAAGCCAGAAACTGTAACAGTTAACCGCGTTCTATCTAAAGCAACAAAGCCAGATTCACCTATGGGGAGATCGAAAACTGATAATCTCTTAATTTGGCTGATACGGGTTCTTGCTTCTGCCGCAAGTTGTAATGTGCGAGACATCAACTCTTTCCCGTGAAGTGCCATTTGTTGACGTGCTGCATCCAGAGAAGCTAAAAGTAAGTAACTAGGACTGGTAGACTGCACGAGCTGCAATGCTTTACTCACGCGATCGCTATCTATCCTATGACCTTGGACGTGCAGCATTGATGCCTGTGTCAATGCACCAAGTACCTTGTGAATGGATTGTACAGTTAAATCAGCACCTGCTGCTAAAGCTGGGGTGGGGAGTTGGGGATGAAAGGCAAAGTGTGGACCGTGTGCCTCATCTACCAGTAAAGGGATATTGTATTGGTGAGCGAGGGATGCGATCGCAGCCACATCTCCACAAACACCATAATATGTAGGATAAACCATGAACACCGCTTTCGCATCGGGATGCTGTTCTAATGCTGCTTGTACAGCACTGGGTGTGATACTGTGAGCAATATCCAAAACTGGGTCGTATTCTGGATTCACAAAAATTGGTATAGCACCAGAAAGAATTAAACCTCCTATTGCTGAGGAATGGACATTTCGCGGCAAAATAATTTTATCTCCAATACCACAGGTAGCCAGAATTACCGCCTCAACTCCACAGGTGGAACCATTGATCAAAAACCAAGTCCGTTGTGCGCCAAATGCATCTGCTGCTAATTCTTGTGCTTGCTGAATACAACCACTGGGTGCGAAGAGGTTATCCAGTTCTGCTAATTCTGGTAAATCGGCGCGAAATACTGCTTCGCCCAACAGATCAGCTAAGGGTTGAGAAATTCCTTTTCCTCGCTTGTGTCCTGGGGTGTAAAATGGTGCATGAGGACGTTCTGCACTGGCTTTTAAGGTGTCTAATAAGGGTGTTTGGTTTTGATTGAGCATTTTTGAGCAACAGATGAGTTAATGGTGGGACGACGACATAAAGTATCCGCTACATCCGACGCAAAATCCGTTGCCTGTATTTGTGGTTATAGCGGTTGGAGTTCAGATAGAATACTACGAGGTGATGCTTCCAGGTATGATTTATCTAAAATCTGCCAACAGGCGATTACCATCAGGGGTAGGGGCGGTTCTATATTAATCCCTATCAGGGATTGAAATACTGTAAACCTTAATCTAAAATCTAAAATGCTACGAGCTGGAATTGTCGGACTCCCCAACGTCGGAAAATCTACTTTATTCAACGCCGTGGTTGCTAATGCCAAGGCTGAAGCAGCGAACTTCCCTTTTTGTACCATTGAACCGAATGTCGGTATTGTCTCTGTACCAGATGAACGGTTAAATGTTTTAGCTAAGATTTCCGGTTCGGCAGAAATTCTCCCTGCGCGTGTTGAGTTTGTGGATATTGCCGGTTTGGTCAAAGGTGCTAGTCAGGGTGAGGGATTAGGCAATAAATTTTTGTCCCACATCCGAGAAGTTGATGCGATCGTCCATGTGGTACGTTGTTTTGTGAATGACGACATTATCCACGTTGCCGGTTCTATTGATCCATTAAGGGATATTGAAATCATCAATTTGGAACTTGGTTTATCTGATTTGGCTCAGATTGAGCGGCGCATCGAACGCACCCGCAAACAAGCTCGTACTAGCAAAGAGGGTCAGGAAGAATTAGCATTATTAGAAAAATTAGCTGCTGCATTAAATGAAGGTAAATCAGTGCGACAGGTAAGCTTAACTGAAGAAGAAGCCGAGACGATTAAAGGACTGGAACTGCTCACTGCTAAACCGATTATTTACGCAGCTAATGTGTCGGAAGATGACTTAGCAACAGGTAATGAATACGTGGAAAAAGTGCGGCAAATTGCATCGACTGAAAATGCACAAGTCGTAGTAGTTTCTGCACAGGTGGAATCAGAATTAGTTGAATTACCAGAAGAAGATAGAGCAGATTTTCTAGCATCTTTGGGTGTAGAAGAAGGTGGTTTGAAATCTTTAATTCGCGCTACTTATAAACTTTTAGGTTTGCGTACTTATTTCACAACTGGTCCCAAAGAAACCCGTGCTTGGACAATTCATGCTGGGATGACAGCACCGCAAGCAGCAGGTGTGATTCACAGCGATTTTGAACGGGGATTCATTCGGGCTGAAACTGTTGCTTATGATGATTTAGTTGCAGGTGGTTCGATGAATGGTGCGAAGGAAAAAGGATTAGTTCGCAGTGAAGGGAAAGAGTACGTCGTCCATGAAGGCGATGTACTGTTGTTCCGCTTTAATGTGTAATCTCCCTTGTCTCCCTTGTCCGGATGTTAAATAGGATTGCTATATATAATTTTCAACCAGGCGCATCCTTCAAAAGTGTGGAAAGTGCTTCAAAATGAAGCCATAATGAAACAAAACAGGTCCATACTTTACCATTTGTATGACACAGCTATCCTACCCACGTCGCACCCGCATCCTCCCACCTTCTCCTATTGCGCCGGAAGAAAAAAGCCGCCGTCAGGACAAGCAACATACTCTTGCTATGCGGTGTCGTTCTGTTTTCGATCGCTTGCGTCCACAGCTTATAGAGACGCATTATAACTGGCATATTGCCATCGACCCAGACACAGAACAGTATCTTATTGACCCAACATTGAAAGGAATAACGCAAAAAATCCGTGATGCCTACGGCAACTCTCACGAGGTAAAGCTCACCATCTTTCGACTCAACGACACAGGCACCTGTGGTAGATTATGGGTCTAGGTTCATTTGGGGATAACAGCGAGTTATTCTTTGAAATTCAGCTAGTTGCTACTAATACTGAGAAATTTTCTGTTGAAGCTTTGTTTGATACAGGCTTTACGGATGGCTGGTTAGCCATTAACACTCAAGACCTAGAAGCTTTGGGGTGGTCATTGATGACTGCTCAAGTAGAAATGCATACAGCACGAGGGGAAGCACGGTTCAATATCCATGAAGGCAAAGTCATCATTGATGGCACTGAATTTATCATTCCTATTCATGTGGGAGACGATGTTCCAGATACCCTAATGGGTTCGTTGTGGCTGGACATCATGCAGTTGGTGGTCAACAAACCGAGAGGGATATTGATGCTTGAGATGGTGGACGAGTAGCAGGCTTGGGAATTACCGTGACCTCAGTCAAAATAATTCGTAATTCGTAATTACCCCACGTATAAATGCGGGGGCTAGAAATAAGGTGGGCAATGCCCACCCTACAAAATGCTAACCGCTAACGTTTATTTTGATTCACGCTGACTTACTAAATAACAATGTTTAATAATTTAAAAATTGGTACTAAAATAGGTGGAAGTTTCGCATTAGGACTAACATTTATTGCTATTTTGGGTGTAGTTTCATACAGCGCAACAACCAAACTCATTGAAAATTCTTGGTGGCAAAACCATACTTATGAAGTGCTTCAAAAATTGAATGATTTAATATCTCAGCTAAAAGATGCCGAAACAGGACCACGGGGTTATGTACTCACAGGAGAAGAAAATTATTTAAAACCTTATAAAGCTGCGATCCCAGGAATTGAAAAAAATCTCAAAGACCTGCGTGAATTAATAAAAGATAACCCTAGCCAAAAACGCAGAATCGATGCTCTGGAACCCATAATTTCTCGGAAATTAGCAGTAATTAAAGAGGTGATTTCCTTGCGCGAGAATAAAGGATTTGACGCAGCAAGGCAACTGGTGATGACGGATACGGGCAACAATTTGATGAATGAAATCCGTCGTATAATTGGAGAAATGCAAGACGAGGAGCAAAAATTACTACAACAGCGTTCCCAGAAGACTGAAGCAGCTACCCAGCAAACAATTAATATTATCATCTATGGTATTCCTTTAACTTTTGTACTCTTAAGTTTAATTGGCGTTTATCTAACCAGAAACATTTCTAAACCTCTTAAAGAAATTTCCGGGGTGACAGAAAAGCTGGCAACGGGAGACTTATCTGTGAGTGTGTCTGCTGACAATCGCCGGGACGAAATTGGTATGTTGGTGCAGACACTTAACAAAATGATTGCCAATTTGCGCGAGACAACTCTCATAAATAATGAACAAAACTGGCTAAAGTCTAACCTAGCTAAGTTTAGCCAGATGCTCCAGGGTCAGAGAAGTTTGGAAACCGTCCCTAGTATGATTCTCTCAGAGCTTGCCCCATTGGTAGGTGCACAGCAGGGCGTATTCTATGTAATGGACTCTGTTGATGAGCAGCCAATGCTGAAACTTCTGGGTAGCTATGCTTACCAACAGCGGAAGCATTTGTCTAACCAATTCCGCTTGGGGGAAGGATTGGTGGGACAATGCGCCTTAGAAAAACAAAAAATCATCCTCACGGATGTACCTAGTGATTATATCCGGATCAGTTCTGGTTTGGGTGAAGCTAAACCTCTAAATATTATCGTTTTTCCTTTGCTATTTGAAACCCAGGTAATAGCAGTTATTGAGTTAGCCTCTTTTCAACCCTTTAGCAAGATTTCTCTGACGTTCCTAGATCAAGTCTCTCAAACGTTTAGCGTAGTCCTGAACACAATCGCATCGGATAACCGCACTCAAGAACTGCTTCTGACAGTCCAAGCATCGGAAGAACTTTTAAAGCAGCAGCAGCACGAATTGCAGCAGTCTAACGAAGAATTACAGCAGTTGAATGCCGAATTAGAAGAAAAGGCAGAGTTGTTAGTCGTCCAAAATAAAGAAGTCGAACGCAAGAATCAGGAAATAGAACGGGCTAGGCAGTCTGTAGAAGAGAAAGCCGCGCAACTAGCGCTATCCTCCAAATACAAGTCCGAGTTTCTGGCAAACATGTCCCATGAATTGCGGACACCATTGAACAGTTTATTGATTTTAGCAAAATTGCTAGCAGATAACGCCGAGGGCAATCTCACTGAGAAACAAGTGGAATATAGCCACACGATTTATTCCTCAGGGAATGATTTATTGGCGTTAATCAATGACATTTTAGACCTGGCAAAAATCGAATCTGGAACCATGTCTATTGATATGACTCAGGTGTTATTTTCCGATCTGCGCTACCACCTAGATGGCACATTTCGGCAAGTTGCAGCTGACAAAAAGCTCAATTTCACGATGGAATTTGCTCCAGAATTGCCAAGGTCGATTTACACCGATGTGAAACGCTTACAACAAGTGTTGAAAAATCTGCTCTCCAATGCGTTTAAATTTACAGAGCGTGGAGAGGTGCGCTTGCGAGTCGAGGTGGCTAAACAAGGGTGGAGTAGGGATTCTGTTTCATTGAATGGTGCTAGTAGTGTCATTGCCTTCGCCGTTAGCGATACAGGCATAGGCATAGCCCCCCAGAAGCAAAAGATAATTTTTGAGGCGTTTCAGCAAGCAGACGGCACTACCAGTCGCAAATATGGCGGGACAGGTTTAGGCTTATCCATTAGCCGTGAAATTACCCGTCTATTGGGTGGCGAAATTACACTCGTGAGTCGTCTTGGTCATGGGAGTACCTTTACCTTTTACTTACCGCAGTCTAGGGGAGCAGGGGGAGTAGGGGGAGTAGGGAGTGGGGAGTGGGGAGTAGGGGGAGCAGGGGAAGCAGGGGAGCAGGGGAGCAGGGGAGCTGGGGGAGCTGGGGGAGAAAAATTAATTTCCATCACTCCCCACTCCCCACTCCCCATTCCCCCCATTCTCCCCACTCCCCTCATAGAAGATGACAGAGAAAATATCCAACAGGGCTCGCGCATACTTTTAATTGTGGAAGATGACATCGCGTTTGCGCGTATCCTTTTAGACATGGCGCGGCAACAAGAATTTAAGGGTATAGTCGCCCACAACGGCAGTACGGGTTTGGCGCTGGTACAGGAATTTCAGCCGACAGCAATTATTCTCGACATCCATTTGCCTGGGATGGATGGTTGGACGGTACTAGACCGCCTCAAGCATGACCCAAATACCCGTCATATTCCAGTGCATCTAATGTCAGTGGAGGAAGGGCGACAGCGGGGATTGCAACAAGGGGCCTTAGCCTATTTGCAAAAACCCGTGAGTAGTGAGGCGCTGCACGAAGCATTGACCAAAATCAAAGGTTTTGTGGCACGATCTGTGAAGAATCTGCTGGTAGTAGAAGACAACGCTACTCAAAGGCAAAGCATTGTGGAATTAATTGGCAACAGCGATGTTGTTACCACTGCTGTTGGTACGGGTGCCGCAGCGCTAGAAGCAGTACGTAATGGACAATATGATTGCGTAGTTCTGGATTTAGGACTACCCGACATGAGTGGATTTGAACTCATTGAACAGCTAAAGCTTCAATCCCATGAGGAAGCACTGCCGATTATTGTCTACACAGCGCGGGAACTGACTCGGGCAGAAGAGACGCAATTACGGCGCATAGCAGAGACAATTATTGTTAAGGATGTGCGTTCCCCCGAACGTCTCCTCGATGAAACTGCCTTGTTCCTGCACCGTGTTCAAGCAACATTACCTGCTCCCAAACGACAAATACTCGAACAGTTGCATTCCTCTGATTCCATCCTCCAGAATAAAAAAGTCCTGATTATTGATGACGATGTACGTAATATCTTCGCCCTCACAAGTCTGTTGGAACGTTATCACATGGAGGTTTTGTATGCCGAAAATGGCAGGGATGGCATTACCGTTTTGCAAAACCACCCAGACCTGAATGTTGTTTTGATGGATGTGATGATGCCGTCCATGGATGGTTACGAAGCTACCCGCCTGATTCGCCAACAAAATCAATTTAAATCTTTGCCCATTATTGCCCTGACGGCAAAGGCTATGCAAGGCGATCGCGACAAGTGCATCGAAGCTGGTGCCTCCGATTATATCACCAAACCTGTGGATACTGAGCAGCTGCTCTCCCTGTTGCGTGTTTGGCTCTATCGATAGTTTTCCATCATATGACATAGGCGTTAGCTGCTAATCCTAGCATGGAGATGGATGCAGTCTTGATAAAAATTATGAATTATAAATTATGAATTAGCTTTTATTATTCATAATTCATGATTCTAGGACTTACGCACGCGCACAAATTGACTAACCTTGCACTACCTCGTTCCCAGCCTCAGGCTGGGAATGCGATCAAGGAGGCGCAGCCTCATCCGGGGAGGCGCAGCCTCCCAAAAGAGCATTACAAGGCAGAGCCTTGTAACGAGAATACACAATTAGTTTTTTCTGTCAATCCATAAATCCTAAAATCATGAATAATCAAAAAGATTTCATAATTAATAATTCATAATTCATAATTCCTTCTTATGGATAGGGAGAAACTTGAGGATATCGAAATTGAATTGCTATTACAAGGCATATTTCGTTACTACGGATTTGATTTTAGAAATTATGCATTGGCTTCACTTAAACGACGAATTTGGAATACGATCCATGCAGAAGGTTTAACTAGCATATCCGGACTGCAAGAAAAAGTTTTGCACGACTCGCAATGTATGGAAAGATTTTTGTACAAACTCTCGGTTAACGTAACTTCCATGTTCCGAGACCCTAGTTTTTTTCTTGTTTTTAAAAAAAAAGTTATACCTATATTAAGAACTTATCCTTTCATTCGCATTTGGCACGCTGGATGTTCTACAGGCGAAGAAGTTTATTCTATGGCAATCCTGCTATATGAAGAAGGACTTTACCACCGTTCTCGTTTATATGCTACTGATATTAACGAAATGTCATTACGAAAAGCCAAGGCTGGAATTTTTCCACTAGAATCTATGCAAGAATACACCCAAAATTATTTATTAGCAGGCGGTAAAAAATCTTTTTCTGAATATTACACTGCCGCCTACCAAAACGCCATTTTTTCTTCAAATATCAAAGAAAATATCATTTTTTCGCAGCATAATTTGGCGACAGATAATTCTTTCAATGAATTTAATATTATTTTATGCCGTAACGTTTTAATTTACTTTGATAAAGTATTGCAAAAACGAGTTCACGAACTTTTCTATAATAGTCTCGTCAGGTTTGGGATTTTGGGTTTAGGACGCCAAGAGTCAATCAAGTTCACACCGCACGAAACAGACTATGAGGAATTAGAAAGAAGCGAGAAGCTTTATCGACGAATTCACTGATGATTGGTTGATGGTTGATGGTTGATTGTTGTTTGGCATGAACAATGAACAATTAACAATTTACGTTTATTGCTACCATAGTTTATGTTTAAATTAATTGTGATTGGCACATCTTTCGGAGGCTTAGACGCCCTCCAAGTCTTGCTAAAGGGTTTGCCAAAGAGTTTTCCAGTACCTGTAGCGATCGTTCTACACCGTCACAAAGCATCTTCTGACAGATTGATCCCATTGTTGCAGGATTATAGCAATTTAATTCTCAAAGAGACGCAAGACAAAGAAGATATTGTGCCTGGATATGTGTATTTAGCTCCAGCAAGTTATCATTTGCTGGTAGAAGGTGGAAATACAGTGCCATATCCTTACTTTGCCTTATCGACTGATGCTCCCATCACTTACGCGCAACCTTCAATTGATGTGCTATTTGAAACAGCAGCGGATGTTTACGCCCAGAAGGTGATTGGCGTACTCTTGACAGGAGCAAATCATGATGGTAAACAAGGTCTGGCAAGAATCAAAGCACGGGGAGGCAAAACAGTGGTAGAAGACCCGTCCACAGCTTCTTGTCCCACAATGCCCAAAGCAGCTATAGCGGCTGGTATCGTAGACAAGATTTTGCCACTTATAGATATTGCTAACTTTTTAGTGAAAATTTGTCAATGCCCTTCGGGCGGGTGTAGGGGAACACAAAAATTATGAATTATGAATTATGAATTATAAATTGAATCTCCCCTACACCCCTACACCCCTTCCACTCTCCCCTACACCCTTACACCCTTACACCCCTTAAAAATAGCTAAATTTCTAACTTAAGATAGTGGGAATATGTGAACCTTAAGCGTCAAAGTCAAAAGAAAGACGTGAAAACGTATTGATATCTTTCTCAAAGCATAGAGATAAAATGTTGTCTGAAGCGAAAGTTAATGTTCTGTTGGTAGATGATCATCCAGAAAATTTGCTGGTTTTAGAAGCAATTTTGGATAGCCTTGGTCAAAATTTGGTGAGGGCTATATCCGGTGCAGAAGCGCTAAGACGTTTGCTTCATCAGGATTTTGCAGTGATTCTGCTGGATGTGCAAATGCCAGATATGGACGGGTTTGAGACAGCAGAACTCATCCGACAACGAGAGCGATCGCGCCATACACCAATTATTTTCCTCACAGCATTTAATACCAGCGACAACATGGTGTTTAAGGGATATTCCCTTGGTGCTGTAGACTACCTCTTCAAGCCACTTGAGCCTGAAATATTGAAGTCGAAGGTAGCAGCGTTTGTTGATTTATTCCAGAAAAGCGCCGAAGTGAAGCGACAAGCAGCAGAGTTAACACGGATGAATGCCGAACTCAAAAAACGCGAAGAGATGTTTCGCTCTTTAAGTGCTTGCTCTCCGGTAGGTATTTTTCTGACAGACACAGAAGGTAAATGTACTTACACTAATCCCCGCTATCAAGCCATTTATGGCACGACACAGGAGGAGAGTTTAGGCGAGGGTTGGGTACGAACAATTCATCCTGAAGACCGAGAACATGTAATTGCCGATTGGTATGCTGCATCCGATGAAGGTCGGGAATACAAAGGTGAGTTTCGCATACTCACAGAAGGAGAAATACTACGTTGGGTTTGCGTTTCCTCATCTCCCATGCTTTGCGATCAAGGTCACGTCATCGGTTATGTTGGCACAGCAGAAGATATTACGGAGCGTAAACGCGCACAAGAAGAACACATTAAGTTGATTCGCGAACAAACAGCACGAGAAGAGGCTGAGACAGCAAATCGCCTCAAGGACGAGTTTTTAGCAACCCTTTCCCACGAACTCCGCACCCCCTTAACTTCAATACTTGGCTGGGCGCGACTCATGCGCCAGAGAAAATTGGATGCAAAAGCCACTGATCGAGCCATAGAAACTATTGAACGCAATGCTTCCTTGCAAGCGCAACTGATCGAGGATATTTTAGATGTCTCACGGATTATTCGTGGCAAACTTCCGCTGAATCTCCGCCCTGTCAACTTAGTATCTGTGATTTCGGCAGTTTTGGATTCTGTACGTCTAGAGGCTGAGGCTAAAAATCTTCAACTTGAATACATAATTCCGCCCTTAGAGAATCTAGGAGGAGAACTTTCTCCCCCCCCCACTCCCCCCTCCCCCCACTCCCCACTCCCCACTCCCCACTCCCCACTCCCCCCACTCCCCACTCCCCACTCCCCACTCCCCACTCCCCACTCACCTCTCCCTTTCTTGTCTCAGGGGATTCAAACCGCTTACAGCAAATAGTTTGGAATTTAGTCAGCAATGCAATCAAGTTCACACCTTCAGGGGGAAGGGTGGAAGTAGGAATATCAAAGGTAATGGATCATAGGAATGAACAACAACCAATTACCAGTTATGCCCAAATCACTGTCAGCGATACAGGTAGTGGTATTAGCCCAGATTTTCTTCCTCATGTTTTTGAACACTTTCGTCAGGCTGATGGCAGTATAACCAGAAACCAAGGTGGACTGGGACTGGGACTGGCGATCGTGCGTTACTTAGTAGAAATGCATGGGGGAAATGTTCGTGCACAGAGTCTGGGAGTAGGACAGGGAGCCACTTTTACTGTGCAGCTACCGCTGTTAGAAGTAGGAGATATTCAGCAGGGGGGCAGGGGGGACTCGGGGCCCCCTCTGGGGATAGGGGGGAAAGGGGGGCAGGGGGAAGAAGAGACAGGCAATAATGTTCCCTCTGCACAAGAGTCTCCTAGCCCCCCTGCTCCCCATTACTTTCTCAGTGGTTTGCAAGTGCTTGTGGTTGATGACGATACTGATACACGAGATTATCTCTCTACAATGTTGCAAGAATGTGGAGCGAAGGTGATATCTGTTGCTTCAGTACGCCTAGCACTTTTAGCCCTGGAACAATCGCAGCCTGATGTATTGGTAAGTGATCTTGGGATGCCAGAGGAGGATGGCTATACTCTGATTCGCAAAGTCAGAAATCTGGAACCAGACAAAGGAGGGCAAATACCAGCCATTGCGTTAACGGCGTATGTCAGAGAACAAGATTGTACCAAGGCTTTGGAGTCAGGCTTTCACACCTATGTGTCTAAGCCAGTGGAACCAACTCAATTAATTAGTTCGGTTGCAAAACTGGCGCTACGCAATTATAGTCTGTGAGAGTGCAAAGATTATCCAACTATATTACCAGATCAGGAAACACCTCTTGCACAGCAGGATGAACCAAGCGATGATTCTGCACATTCACACCCTTGGCTAATGCTGGGTTCAATTCCAGTGCCGATTTACCCAGATTCGCTAACTGCATCACGTATGGTAATGTACTATTGTTGAGTGCCTGGGTTGAAGTCCAGGGTACTGCTCCTGGCATATTAGGAACGCCATAATGCACCACACCCTCTTCAATGTATATTGGATTAGTATGAGATGTCGGGTGTACAGTCTCTACACAACCACCCTGGTCAACAGCTACATCCACAATGACAGAACCAGGATGCATTTGTTTTACCAAATGCCGTGGTACAAGGATAGGTGCTCTGCGCCCTGGAACCAAAACTGCACCGATCAGCAAGTCGGCTTCTTTGACTGTGGTTTCAATATGAGCAGAGTTACTGTAAAGTAGTTCCACTCTAGAGCCAAAGAGGGTTTCCAAATAGGATAAGCGATCGATGTTAAGATCTAAAATCTGGACAGTAGCCCCCATGCCCACAGCTATTTTAGCGGCTTCTGTGCCAACCACACCGCCACCTAAAATCACTACTTTGCCTGGTCTGACTCCCGGAACACCTCCTAAGAGGACTCCTCTACCACCTTGCGGACGTTCTAAGAACCTTGCGCCGAATTGTACTGCTAAACGACCGGCAATGACGCTCATAGGAGTCAACAGGGGTAATTTGTTGCTACCTGATTGTTCTACTGTTTCATAGGCTAGAGCACATGCACCACTATCAATTAAATGTTCAGTCAATTTCCGGTCAGCTGCTAGATGCAGATAAGTAAATAAGAACTGCCCTTTTTGCAAAAATTTATACTCGCTTTCCAGGGGCTCTTTGACTTTGATAACTAGTTCCCGATTCCAAGCAGCTTCTGGGGTAGAGACAATCTCGGCACCAGCGCTTCTGTAGTCATCATCTGTAAATCCAGCACCAGTCGCTGCTTGAGTTTCTACGAAAATACCATGACCATTTTCTCGTAGCACCCTCACACTATTCGGACTCAACCCAACTCGAAACTCCTGATCCTTCGTTTCCTTGGGAACTCCAATTTCCATTTACTGCCCCTAATAAATTTTTCTGTGTTCTTTAGTCTGTCAGTCTCATCCCTGGTTTTTTGAATCAGAAACTACGAATTCAACAGATTTATCTCTTATATCACCTACTGTACTTCAAACTTTTTCCCTTGACGATTACTGCAATATTCTTAAAATATATTAAGAATCGTAAATTGCTATAAAGGGAGACTCCATAACTCCTGAATACTTCACTCATATCAAAAAGAGGTTTTCCCGAATGATCACACAACCACAGCCAAGCCTTACCCCCAGACTAGAGGAACCAAAGCTTGGGTTTAATGAATATGCTGAGCGTTTGAACGGTCGAGCTGCTATGATTGGCTTTCTCCTAATAGTGGTGATTGAATACACCACCAATCAAGGAGTGCTATCATGGCTCGGTCTAATGTAAGGTTCGTAGTAGCGCTTTAGCGCCGGTTAAATCCCGGTTTTTTTCGTAGACGCGAACGCGAGTCCGTCTTTGAAGGAGACGCACCAGACATTTTTTTAATTCCCCGTGTCAGAGCGTCCCCCTTTCTCCCCTGCTTATCCCAACTGCATTAGGGTTTGACCTACCACTCGCCTAAGGGTAGGCTTAAAATCCTAATTCTTGCTATACTAAAGTTGCTAATACTATAGATAATGAGGTTAATAACTAGTCTTGGTAGCGGTAATAAGTGCCCTGCCGCACTAAAAACAATTATAATACTCAGTACCCTCTAATGAAAAGTGCCAATTACGGGTGAGGTATTCACGGGAAATTTATACAAAAGGTGAAAATCCCCGTAGTTCATCCGTAAAATGATAAGTTAACACAAAAGGTGAACTAGAATCAACCAAGCTGTGATGAATGTTCTATTACCTCGTTTTTTAAGGTCAGTCTACCGCAAAGAACCTCTAATCAGTATACTGATTACCATGGGAGCGGTAGATGCACTAATTGGTGGATTAGACTATAGCTGGTCACTGTTTACTTTTGGCTTGGCGACAGCAGGGGTAACGTTCGCTTATAGGTGGTGGCGTATCCAGCAGCGTCGCCCCTTGCCTGAAGAGCCTGTAGTGCAACATTACTTACCATCCCGTTCGTCAAGTCCTACTTTACCCATGCTGAGCATTTCTAAGAAAAAACCGCCATCATAGAAATTGGATTGAGATTTGAGATTGGGCAATTATATATGGATTGCTAAATTCCTATATTCAGGGCTTGTGATGCTCTCGCGTTAAGCCCTATGTTGGAATGAGGGGACTCCGTTATAAAATTTAAAATCGGTTTCCAGAACTCGCCCACATAGGCAAAACGTATGAATAATTTCCATAACAAAAAACCAACTAGTCCTCTCAAATCTAAACATCCAACCACAGATACACACAGATACACCCAGATAAAAAAGACTCTTATCTGCGTCCATCTGCTACAGGGTGCGGTTAAAAATCCAAAATCTAAAATCCCTTGCGCCACAAATCTCTTGATGGTAATGAGCTTAGCAAGCGCTATTGCGATCGCTCCTTTGATTCAAATACCATCTGCCATTCCCGCCAATATCATCAAAATAACACCAAACGTCCAAGCTCCTACCAGGAGCTTTTCTAATCCACTGTTGCTTTACACCCTAACAGAGCATACAGGAACCATTAAATCCCTAACCTTCAGTCCAGATAGCAGAATTCTTGTTAGTGGTGGTGCTGAGAACGATGGTGTCATTCGCCTGTGGGATACAGGAACTGGCAAAAGGGTTGGAATTATCCACAGGGCACACAAAACAGCGATAGAATCTCTGGCGATTTCGCCAGACAGTCAAACCTTAATTAGCTGTAGTAATGATACCACAATTAACCTTTGGAATTTAAGAACTAATAATTTTACGCGCTCCTTTGTAGGGCACACGAGTAATGTGCTATCTCTAGCTGTGACACCTGATAGTAAAGTGCTTGTCAGCGGTGCTTTGGACGGGATTCGCCTCTGGGATTTGCTACAGCAGCGTCCACTCGGGACTCTGGCACGTTTTGATAATTCGATTGATACCCTGGCAATTAGTCCTGATGGTCAGATTTTAGCAAGTGGTGACAATACTGGTGTCATTAAGTTGTGGGACTTAAGAGCAGGGAAATTAATTACTACAGTTTCAGCACATACTAATACTGTTACCAGCCTAGCCTTTACCCCAAATGGGAAAACCTTAGTCAGTGCTAGCCGCGATCGCACGATTAAACTCTGGAATATCAACACAGGAGAATTAGTTGGCACCCTAGTAGGACACAATAATTGGGTGAACGCTATTGCCATCAACCCAGATGGACAAACTCTAGCCAGTGCTGGTAGGGATGGTATTAAGCTGTGGAATTTGACAACAGGTCAATTAATTAATACACTGTATGGGCATTCGGACTGGGTCAGTTCCATCGCCTTTAGTCCTGATGGACAAATGCTCGCTAGCGGTGGATTCGACAGAAGAGTCAATATTTGGCTCGCTCAATAAATAAAGGACAACCAGTCACCATGTTACCTTTACAAGCGGAACTCTCGACAGAAGAGGCCGCCGATCTGCTCAACATCTCACGTCCCTATTTAGTCAAACTACTCTTAGAGGGAACAATTCCCTCGCGTAAAGTCGGAGTATATCGACGCGTACGGGCCTCCGACATTTTATACTACAAGCAACAGAACGAAGCGGCTCGTCATCAAGCCCTCGACGAGTTGACAAAACAGGCGCAGGAACTGGACATGGGATATTGATGGATGCCTCTCACCGTCGCCCTTCTCGATGCATGTGTTCTTTTCCCCTCTTCCCCCCCCTCTCCCCCTCCCCCCCTCCCCCCCTCCTCCAACTCGTGTTTCTTCAGAGTTTCCAGGTCTATGCGGTTTTAGTCATGCAAATGATTCTGATTAATTGGAATTTTTATAATAAATTCTGTTCCTTGTCCTACTGTTGAAAAACAAGATAATTCACCCCCATGTTTGTTGACTACAATTTGGTAGCTAATAGATAACCCGAGTCCTGTCCCTTTGCCAACCTCTTTGGTGGTAAAGAAAGGGTCAAACAGTTTTGAGTGAATTTCTTCGGGAATGCCTGGTCCATTATCTGCTATAAGTATTTCTATCCAATTTTTATCGATGACCTCAGTGCAAATTCTGATTTGGTTGGGGTTAGCTTTGTTGTCTTTGGGTATACACTTTGAGTTTTTATCATCTAAAGCATCAATGGCATTGGCAACAATATTCATAAACACCTGATTTAGTTGAGATGGGAAGCACTCAATGAAAGGTAATTGCCCATATTCTTTAACCACTTCAATTCCAGGACAATCATGTGTTGCCTTCAGGCGACTGTGCAGAATCATCAGAGTACTATCAATCCCTTCGTGGATGTTCACCCACTTTAATTCAGCTTCATCTAGCCGGGAAAAGTTACGCACCGACAAGACAATTTTACGAATGCGTTCCGTTCCTTCTTCCATAGAGCTAAAAAGTCTAATTAGGTCTTGCTTAAGAAAGTCAAGCTCAATTTTTTTAATTTCTTTTTTAATTTCTTCTGAGGGGTTGTTATAATGTTTTTCATAAAGTTCCAAAAGTCCTAGCAAATCTTGGGTGTATTCCATGGCTGGGACAAGATTACTATAAACAAAGCTAAGAGGATTGTTAATTTCATGAGCGACACCTGCGACCAACTGTCCCAAAGAAGACATTTTTTCAGCATGAAACAGTTCAAGATGATTTTGAAGTTTATCTAATGTTTTCTGAAGATGAGTGTTTGCTTTTTCCAGACGGTCTGACTGAGTTATGGTCTCTTGCTCAGAGACATCTAGCAATTGAGTAAGTGTTGCAATTTGCGAGTTAAGGCGAAGAATGTCATCTTGATTTGTTCTCGTGGCGATGGTACTTTTCACAAAACCTTGACTTTGATGGCTGAAAACCCTCCCATCATCAAAGGGGAGGATTGCCATCTTGACATTTAATGCCAGCGGACGAAATAAATCGACGATAAATCGGGGAACCACTATTTTCAAAAACATCACAATGACAAACATATTTCCCGAAGGCAATATCCCTCCAAATCCAATGACAGACTTAACATTAAATGGAATCACGAATGAGGTTTGTGATGGAATGTCAGGATTACCCAAGGCATTAGGGATGTAAAAAACGTTATACATCCGCTGCTCTAAATCAGTTGATGGATTAAAGTTTGGTTGGACTATAGTACCTGGATCTAATCCTAACTGCTGGATAAGTCGATAAATCATCGGGATGCGAGCAATTGCCTCTTCACTGGATAGGGGGATCACTTTATGTCCCACAGATTGATGTCGTGAGTTCCATTCTGGTAGTTCTCCAGCAGTTGCCAATAATATCAAGCACTTAAGATTATTAGTTAATACATCATTATCTAAAAGTGTCCGAGTATGTTCTTGCAATTCTGGTGTTAACTCTCCATAAGAAAGAGTTTTAAAAAAACGAATAAGTATGCAAGACTTTTCACCCGATAGCTTATCAATTAAATGTTCATATAAATACTGGATGATGTTATTACTCACATCTTCCATATTGTTAGCATTATCCCCCAAGTGACGTAGAGTCAAACCGAACTCAGACATATTTCTTAAAGTCATTGAAGACAGCATATTTATACAGTTTTTATTAAAATATTGATTATATTTTATACATTAAAATAATTTCAAAAAACTGTATAAATACGTAAAATACTCCAAATTAGGACTTATAAGTACTCACGCAAAATTAATTACACATTTATTTAACCTGGAATGACGTTGTGACAAGCATTTCAGGCGATGCGAATATGAAATTAATTTTGCACAGGTACTTATCAAGTCCGTCTGCAACGCCACAATTAACGCTCTTGTATGACTCAGGTTCGAGAATAATCTCATGAAACCCCGACACAGGTGCGGCTAAACGCAATACCCGTGAATGAAAACCCTCACCCCTACCCCTCTCCCAAATTGGGAGAGGGGTGCCCGTTAAGGGCGGGGTGAGGGCAGTAATGACAATGAAATAGCCCTGTCTAATTGCCCGGGTTTCTGTCTGGGTGATTATCCGAACCGTATTGCATCATCACCCACCTGACGGGGCGATCGCCGCGCCCCTACAGCAAATACAGCAAGCCGAAAAGGATAATCCAAATCACATCAACGAAGTGCCAGTAAATTTCGGCTGCTTCGATGCCAAAGTGCTTTTCGTTACTGTAGTGACCCTTAACGCGCGATCGCCACAATACCGCAAGAATTGCCAAAACTCCAATAGTTACGTGCAGTCCGTGAAAGCCAGTTAAGACGTAAAATGCACTAGCAAATAAATTGGTGGTCAGACCAAATTCTAAATGGGTGTATTCATAGACCTGTCCCACCAAGAACAGAATACCCATTGAGGCAGTAATAGCAAACCATAATTGCATCCCCCGCACATCGTTCTTTTTGATAGCGGTATCAGCATTGTGGATGACAAAACTGCTAGAAATCAGATTAATGGTGTTCACTCCGGGAAGCAATAATTCCAGTTCTGGAGTTCCCTCAGGAGGCCAGACAGGTAATGTAGCACGGAAAGCCAAATAGGCTCCGAACAAACCTAAAAAAATCATCCCTTCAGCAACGAGGAACATCAGCAGCCCAAAAATCCGATGGTCTGGATGCTCTTCGTGATGACCTTCTGCTACAGTGGCAGCATGGTGATGATTAAGGGCACTCTTGGCGGGGTCAATGGTTTGACTTTGCATGTTGAATTATGAATTATGAATTATGAATTATGAATTATGAATTATGAATTTTTTAGCATTCATCATTCATAATTCATCATTTTTTAGGGTTCTTTTTCTGCGACGATGGATGGATATGGTTCGTCAGGTTCGGCGCGTAACACTGAGTTTGTACCGGCAGACAAAACGGGATCTGGGTCAGATAGGGGTATACCCTGTCTAGTGTTTTCCATACCATAGTCATAGGGTCCAGTAGCCAGTACTGGGGGGCGATCAAAATTCTCGATCGCAGGTGGCGAGGTAGTCATCCACTCTAAGGTAAGTGCATTCCAGGGATTATTACCTGCTTTGGGCCCATACATCCAACTCCAAATCGCATTAACAATGAAGGGCAATGTTGAAACCGCCAGTATATAAGAACCGTAGGTGCAGATTTCGTTTATGGATGTGAACTTGGGATCATACTGTGCAATCCGGCGGTTCATGCCCATCATTCCCAGCTTGTGCATGGGCAAGAAGGTCATATTCATACCAATAAACGTCAAAGCACAGTGAACCTGACCCCAAAATTCGTTGAGCATCCGCCCTGTCATTTTCGGGAACCAGTGGTATATTGCTGCAAAAATGCCAAGAACACTACCACCAAAAAGAACATAGTGCAGGTGGGCTACCACAAAATAGGTGTCGTGAACGTGAATATCAAAGGGCACAGCTGCCAACATCACGCCACTGATACCGCCTATGACAAAAATGCCAACAAAGCTCATGGCAAACAACATAGCACTGTTGAGGCGGATTTTGCCACCCCACATAGTTGCTAGCCAGCTAAAAATTTTAATCCCGGTGGGTACGGCGATGATCATGGTAGTGATCATGAAAAACATCCGCAACCAGCCGGGGATACCGCTGGTAAACATGTGGTGCGCCCAGACGATCAGTCCTAGAAAGCTGATTGCCAAACTAGAGTAGGCGATCGCTTTATATCCAAAAATCGGTTTGCGGGAATGAACGGGGATCACCTCTGAAATTGCCCCAAAGAAGGGCAAAATCATGATATATACCGCTGGGTGGGAGTAGAACCAGAACATGTGCTGGTACACAACTGGATCGCCACCGCCAGTGGGGTTAAAAAATGTCGTTCCGGCAATTAAGTCAAAAGCAAGCAGAATCAGACCTGCTGCTAGCACTGGTGTAGAAAGCAGAACAAGCGCCGAGGTTGCCAACATTGCCCAGCAGAACAAGGGCATTTGATGGAATCCCATACCCGGAGTACGCATCTTGATCAAAGTGACGAGGAAATTGATCGCCCCCAGAATCGAAGACGTACCCAGCAGGAGTACACTCATAATCCAAATCCCCTCACCCACTTGACCTGTTACCAAGCTTAGGGGAGGGTAGGAAGTCCAACCAGCATCCGGTGCATCGCCCACCAGTAAACTACTAATCAGCAACAGCCCAGCAGGGGGAATCATCCAAAAAGCAACAGCATTCAAGCGGGGAAATGCCATATCCTTTGCCCCAATCATCAAGGGAATCAGGAAGTTAGCAAACCCCGCGCCTGCTGGCACAATCCACAAAAAAATCATGATTGTGGCGTGCAGCGTAAATAGACTGTTGTACAGTTCAGGGGTGACGAAATCTGATTCTGGAGTTCGCAGTTCTGTGCGAACTAAGTCAGCCATCACGCCACCAATACAGTAGAAGATGAATGTGGTGACTAGGTATTGAATCCCAATCACCTTATGATCGGTGTTAAAGCTAAAGTAGTCTCGCCAATTTCTGATCCCAGGCGCATCAATTCGGGCTGGAATATTGGCTGTCTCTTGAACTTGTGCTTGTGTCATAAAAATTTGTTGTTAGGTGTTAGGTGTTAGGTGTTAGGTGTTAGGTGTTAGGTGTTAGGTGTTAGGTGTTAGTTAGATTGCCTACTAACCACCAACGACTAACCATTAACTACTAACCATCAACCACCAACTACCAACCACTGACTATTTGTGAATTTGATGTACTATTTCTGGTTGAATTCCCATCTCGCTGGTGTAAGGAGAGAGAAATTCATCTGGAGATAGTGTGTGTGGATTCACAGCAACTGCTTGCTTTAAGTCTTCAGTGCTAGCAACTAGCTGTTCTTCTATCCATTTGTCAAATGCGGACTGTGTCTCTACAACAACTTGTGTTCTCATAGCACCATGATAGGGGCCACACAGTTCTGCACAAATAAGGGTATATTCACCCACTTTTGAGGGCGTAAAGTGAATCTCGCTTTGCCGACCTGGGATAACATCTTGCTTTAGGCGAAACTCTGGCACCCAAAAGGCGTGGATGACATCGTTTGCGGTCATACTCATTTCTACCTCACGCCCGATGGGAACGTGTAGTTCACCAGAAGTAACACCAGTCTCAGGATAGGTAAAAATCCAGGCGTATTGCAAACCTGTGACGTTGACGACCACCGCTGGTGGTTTGCCTTGATTTTCTGGAGTTGACCCTAGGGTGGGGTCAGTAATGCCTAAACCAGGTGCATTCCGCCGTTGAGGAATTTGGTCAGCATTGCGAACTGCTGCTGTAGCTGAGTCTTGCATTGCCTCATCAGATTTTTGCTGATTGAGGTTGGGTTCTGTGCTGGTGGCGGTATCGCTCAAAGTGGCAGCGATGGCAGCCCCAGGCATTCTCATTGCTTGCGGCGCCATGGAAACTTCATGGATGCTGTGGGGATCGAAGCCTCCCATGCTGTTGTACACGTCAAAGCTGTAAACTGAAAGACCAATGACGATAATAGCTGGTATCCCCGTCCAGAGAATTTCTAGCGGTACATTGCCATGAACTGGTGGACCGTCTGCATTATCACCTGCACGCTGACGGTATCTAAAGGCAGAGTAAATGAGAGTACCTTCGACGAGTAGAAAGATACCAATGGAAACGGTCATCATTGTGTTGAACAGACCATCCACTAAGGTAGCTTCATCAGAGGCTGCTATTGGCAAAAGACCATGGTTTTGACCGTACCATAGGCTGACTAGGGTCAGCAGGATGCCAATTAGTAATGTCCAGACGGAACTTGGAATTTTCACGGTTGATAACGTTAACGACTTTACTACTTTGGACAGATCTGCTTACTCACTTACTACAGTAGTGCAGCCTATAAGACATATGTTGGCAATGAGCGAAATTTTTATGATTTTTTTTGTTGAAAAATCCCTAAAGCTTCACGTTAAAAGTAGCTAGGTTGATTCACAGTATAGTGAGAGCCAGTCTACAACTTAGTCTTTACGCTAGGGTGGAGACGGGTCGGTACCCTCATTCAATAAGGGCGAAAAGTCAACATCGGCGAAAGCCGCCAGTGGTAAACTTTGGTGGGGAATGTTCATGAGCGAATTTGTCCTAGAACAACAAGATGTAGAGGCGAAACGCCAGCAAAAGCCAACGGAACGAATTCGCCGCTTGGTGTGGAGAATGTGTTTAGCCACCTTGATTTTGATGGCAATAGGCAGTGCCACCCGCGTGATGAATGCTGGACTTGCTTGCCCAGATTGGCCTTTGTGCTATGGGGAATTGGTGCCAACCAAGCAAATGAATTTTCAGGTGTTCCTAGAGTGGTTTCACAGGTTGGATGCATCATTGATTGGTGTAAGCGCGATCGCACTGGTTGGATTATCCTGGTGGCATCGTCAAGCCTTACCCAAATGGGTTCCTTGGGCATCCACATTTGCTCTATTTTTAATCGTCCTCCAAGGGGTTTTAGGTGGACTCACTGTCACCGAACTTTTGCGGTTTGATATCGTCACCGCCCACCTAGGAATGGCGCTGCTGTTTTTCACTACCCTACTGATTATTGGCACAGCACTCATGCCTTATCAGGGAACAGGAACTGTTGGTAAGTTACCGAGTCTTGGTCTTACGGCATCTGTTTTGGTTTATTTGCAAAGTTTATTGGGTGCTTTAGTAGGGTCTCGCTGGGCGCTACACCAATGCTTTGGCATATCCCAACTTTGTACTGTGATGTACAGCCATATCGTTGGCGTAGTACCGCCAACGGTGGCGACCTTGGCAGTAGTCATTGTCTCTTGGCGCACACCAGCACTCCATCCAGCTTTGCGGCGACTCGCAAATATGGCTGGTGGGCTGTTAGTTGTACAAATCCTGTTAGGAGTTGCTACTTTCCGGTTACATCTTCAAGTTGAGCCACTTACTGTTTCTCATCAAGCTGTTGGTGCCGCAATGCTTGGAACCTTGGTAGTATTCACAGTTTTAGCACTGCGCGACTGGGCTACTAACCGGGATGTCACTCCTGACTCTTCATTCCTCAAAGTTATTGAAAAATAAGGAAAGAGTGCCAAAATGATTGAGACTAATGTCTCTCGCCACCACGAAACATTTCTGCAAGTTATTCAAAGCTACTTCCAGCTGACAAAACCTCGGATTATTCCATTGTTATTGATTACCACGGCTGGAAGTATGTGGATTGCCGATTCGGGGCAAGTAGACCCATTACTGTTACTAGTCACTCTTACTGGTGGCACTTTGGCAGCTGCTAGCGCTCAGACGATTAATTGTGTCTATGACCGGGATATTGATTATGACATGGAGCGCACACGCCATCGTCCTTTGCCTTCGGGTAAAGTACAGTCCCGTGATGCACTGATTTTTGCCAGCGTTCTGGCTGTGATTTCTTTTACCCTACTGACTGTATTCGCCAACCTGCTAGCTGCCCTGCTAGCTATGTCTGGCATCGTCTTCTACGTGTTAGTTTATACTCATTGGTTAAAACGCCATAGCACGCAAAATATCGTCATTGGTGGCGCAGCAGGGGCTATTCCGGCATTGGTGGGTTGGGCTGCTGTCACTGGTACGTTAAGCTGGGCAGCATGGATTATCTTTGCCATCGTCTTTTTATGGACACCACCCCATTTCTGGGCGCTAGCTTTGATGATTCAGGATGATTACGCAAAGGTAGGGATACCAATGCTACCAGTAGTTGCAGGGAGTAAGACAACAGTACAGCAAATTTGGCTCTACACCCTAGTGACAGTGGGAGCAACTCTGTTACTGGTTTATCCATTGCAGGTCAGTGGAGTTGTTTATGGGGCGATCGCTCTCTCTCTGGGAAGTGTCTTTATTTACAAAGCTTGGCAGTTGTTGCACAATCCAGACGATCGCAATGTCGCTAGGGGTTTGTTTCTTTACTCCATCTCCTACATGATGTTGTTGTGTCTTGGCATGGTAATTGATAGCCTGCCTATCACGCATCATGTCATTGATGTTGTCGGGAATAAGCTACACGTACTCATTGGGTAACATTAAATAACTCAGTATTTAATGGTTTTCTGACTGCGCCCCCATCCGCCTGGGACTTGAAGTCCCAGGCTTATAGCATAAGTCCTCTTTTAGAGGACTGAATGAGTTTTTAAAGCAATGTCAATTTTATGACTCCTTGTTTGGTTATTTGTGGTTTCTACTTAGAGGTGCAAGATATAAGCTACCAGGTCATGGACGGAGATATCATGCTGATGCTGAAACCACGCCAGCAGATGCACAAGTGTATCGAGTCCATGGAATCAAGTGTAGTTCGTAGTGCGTAATTCGTAATTCGTAATTGTACCAATCGAGTAAAATGAAAGTTCAGTCGTTCCCGCGAGGTGTCCGATGACTATCCTTGATCGCCGCCGTCAACTTCAACAACAGATTGCTCAACTTCCAGATGACCAACTGACTCAGGTTGAGCAATATCTAGCATTTCTTGGTTTTCAGAAAACAGTTCCATCTCAATCAGAAGTGACCAAATCACCTTCCACAGGAGCTTCCATTCTGGCATCTTTAGAGCAAGCATACACTCCGCCCGATTCTCCTCTGGAGGATGAGACCCTAGCACAACCACCGGAAGATTTTGCCGCTAAGATCGCTGAAATAAAACAACGTGGCGATCGTTCTCAATCTGTGATCCAACGAGGTTCTACAGGTCAAGACTTGCTCAAATTTGCTGGTACTTGGCATGGAGACGACCTAGAGGAGTGTCTAGCATTTCTTCATGCAACCCGCTCAAAAGCGAAGTTTTGAGCCAATAATTTATGTATTTGTTGGATACCAATCACTGTAGTTATCTCATTAACAACAATCCTCAAGTTGTCGCAACTGCTCAAAGCTATGCTCAAGATCCTTTTGGGATTAGCATCATTAGCTATGGTGAGTTGCTTTACATGACGGAAAAATCAGAGCGTCGAGAGATGAACTTACAAGTGGTTCAAGCATTCTTGACAGAGATGGATATCTATCTGATCAACAAAGAAATAGCTGAGATATACAGTCAACTGAAGAACCGCATTTTTCGTCAATTTGCCCCAAAAGAAAAAAACAAACGCCGCAGTACCCGCATTCAGGATCTCGGTTTTGATGACAATGATCTATGGATCGCTGCAACAGCAATTTATCATAATATTACTCTCGTCTCTGCTGACAGCGACTTCACTAAGATTCAGCAAGTTTACAGCTTTTCAGTGGAATCCTGGATTTAATTGCTTCACTCGCTATTGTCTCATTATTCCCCGTAAAGTCATTTCTGTGGTATTGTGGTGATTGGTCGCTCCAGAAAACTGAATTGACGCTAGAACCTGTATCTAGTAAGCCTGATACATTATTCGTAATTCGTAATTGATGGTTAGCGGTGTTAACAATTTTCCGGATAATTTTAAGCAAAGAGTGCTTATTGACAAATTATTCATGACCTGAATTTCAGGTCGCAATTGAAATAGGTGACATGCCATCCAATACTGCTCGGTTAAGATAATTACTATCACGCAAAACCTCGTAGAGACGCGATAACCCTTGTCTCTACAACCAGAATTATCATCAAAAAAACCAAAACCCGAGTAGTATTGACATGCCATCGACTTAATCCTGATTTTTATGAGATTTTGAACCAATACTTGGCGGTTAACGATAGTTGAGGTCCCAGAAACCCGGTAACTCCTGCGAAACCGGGTTTCTTATTTTCGGGTGATACGCCATCGACTTAATCCTGATTTTTATGAGATTTTGAACCTTCTATAAGATTGTCAGCACCCTGAAAGAGAACTTATAGCAGTCCGTGCAGGAGATCGCAACACCTCTCCCAAGTCCTCCAAGTCGTCCCTCTTGTTCGGAAATCTGCGGAGGATTGCTATATGCACAAATAAGTGCAGAGAGATTGGGGGTGGTTGTGCATAAGTCGGAAAAAACAAACTGAACAATTTATAGGCAGGGCTATTTCATTTGTTCTGGGATAGCCTGGTACAAATTCGAGCAAAAGCGAATCAGTTCAGGAGACAAAATCTTAGTAACGGCTGATGCACCACCACAGAAGAAGGAGACTTGAAGACATTTTTGTGTTACTGCGCCACTAAATTCAACAGCTAACTAAAAAATTCACTCTAGTAGGAGCTTTCATATGCTTTCAACTTTTGCACCGTTAGTGATTATTTTGATTGCCATAATTTTCATGTTCAAGCGTGTTGATGTGCGGCTGAGTTTGGGGTTATGTGGAGCGGGTTTGTTTCTGATTGCAAATCAGTTGCCCCAGTTTTTCGTCACCATTACTCAACAAATGACGAATGAAAAGACGGTAGTTCCCATTTGTACAGCGATGGGGTTTGCCTATGTGTTGAGGCTAACGGAGTGCGATCGCCACCTCACTCACTTACTACTAGCTCCCTTGCGTCATGGAAAATGGTTGTTAATTCCAGGGGGAATTATTGCTGCTTACATTGTGAATATGGCGCTTGTGAGTCAGTCAAGCACAGCAGCAATTGTGGGAACCGTATTACTACCTTTGCTACAGGCCGTTGGGATCGCCCCAGTTATAGCAGGTTCTCTTTTATTGCTGGGTTCCTCAATGGGAGGCGAGTTATTCAACCCAGGTGCAGTGGAAATGGTCAAACTGGCAGAACTCACAGGACAGCCAGTAGCAAAACTAGTGACACAGGTGTTACCGATTAATCTTTTGGCAAGTATCACCACGCTAATCGTATTCTGCATCCTGGCTGTCATCTTGTCCAAGAAGACGGTAGTAGCATCACCAGAAGACAGTAAAATCGATTCAGCTGCTCCACAGTCAGGCAAACCATTTCATGTGAATTTGATTAAAGCACTAGTACCACTGCTACCATTAGCATTGCTATTTATGGTTCCTGCCTTAGTACAGCTTCCCAAAGAGTTCTCTAATAATAGTGTGTCTATCGCCGCTGCCATGTTAATTGCAGTTACAGTCGCTGGCTTAACTACTCCTAGAGAGTCAGCGCGTCTGGTAGCAGTGTTTTTTGAAGGTGCGGGTTTTGCTTATGCCAACATCATTTCCATAATCATCGTGGCAACAATTTTTACCGACGGGATCAAAGCCAATGGATTGATTGAATTTCTGACAAATGCACTTGCAAACCGTCCAGTTGCAGCCCAGATTGCCAGCTTGATTTTACCTTTTACCCTTGCAGGAGTAACAGGCTCTGGAATTGCGCCTGCCATAGCAGTGATGAATGTATTAGTGCCAGTAGCTGCAAAAATGAATTTAGATCCTGTGAACATTGGCGCACTAGCAGCAGTAGCAGCACAGTTAGGACGCACTTTGAGTCCAGTAGCCGCTGTTGTGATTATGAGCGCTACGATATCTCAGCAACCACCATTAAATTTGGTCAAGTATGTGGTGTTACCTCTGTTAACTGGGTTGGTCGCGGTGCTTGTAGCAACATTACGGAATTGGGTTTAAGCAGAAAATTTACACCAAATTTTAAATATTTGCATATATTCGCAGAAACATTTATTCTACTATTTTAGGACTTAGTTAAATGGCTGTGAATCGGGTTGCGGAACATTATGGATGACATTCAACTGGAAGTAGAACTAATCAGACTGTTTAACATAGTCTGCCAATCAGCAGCCGATAGTCGAGAGCGAACAAAAGCTGTCAATCGCTTTCTTATCCTCTGTCAACAATCTCTAAAATTAATTAAGAGTAATCACCCAGATTATCCTCATGCTTTAAATCAAACGTGGGATTGGCTTGGCACAAATATCCAAAACTTTAAACCGACTTCTAGTTCATGGATAGAAAGTCTACAGAGGTGGATTAATGGATATCTTTATTGGCGAATTAAAGATTTGATTCCCACAACCCCTCCGCCCCTTAGTCTCGAACAGCCAATTGGTAATGATAAAGTTAATTTAACCTACAAGGATTTGCTGAGAGATGAAAAACATGAATTTTCTTTATTGGATAACTTAATAAAAGAAGAGGAAGCGGAATACCTAAAGAATGTGATTGAAAAAATCAGCCTTTATGTTGAAAAAGATCCAGATAACATCCTCAGAAATTTTTATCCAAAAGGATATCCCAAATGTAATTGTCAGTTACTTATCAAAAGGCTTATTTTTAAAAAACCACCCGCTACACTAGCTGACATTGCCAGAGAGTTTGATATTAAATACCAAAGTCTCAACACCTGCTGGCAACATACACAACGTCAAAATTGTCGTAAGCTTCTCAAAGAAATTGCCCACAAAATTTGTCAAGATAATTGCTATCAACTTGGAGAAAAATTATGAACAGCACGAAATCAAATCTACCTACTATCTTACTAGATAGAGAAGCCCATCGCCTAGCTGAAAAATTTGCTTTTCTACAAGTTACTCCTGAGAAAAGACAAAAAGTTTATTTTAATACTTTGGCTGTCTACGCTGTCAATCGATATCTAAAACGGTTGGACATTGAAACCAATCTAGAGCAAAGTGACAGTTGTCATCCAGTTATACATTCTCTCTTTGATGTAGCTGACTTAATTTTGCCAAACATTAATAAAAAATTAGAGTGTTGTTCAGTTTTACCAGGGGAAACAGCCTTTAATTTACCACTGCAAGGAACAGAAAATCTTATTGGTTATGTTGCAGTGCAGTTTAATGATATTCTCACAGAAGCTGGGATTTTAGGATTTTTACCTATCACAGCTATCAGTAACAATCCTTTACAACAAATATCGATTTCTGATTTAGAATCTGTTGACACACTCATTGATTATATATTTGATGCTCAAGAAGCAACATCAGTACAAAAAACACCTATATCTATAATAGAGAATTTGGCAAATTCAGTGCGATCGCTTCGCCAGATCAATATTATTGACCAAGTTCGGCAGACCTTTCAAGAGTTTTTAGAAGAACCCACACTATCCTATGCACACCGAAGCGCTTCAAATCATCAAGATACTGAAATTTCCTTAGCCACAGAAATTGACTTGGGTTCTCAAAAGCTTGTCCTCATTATCGAGATGACACCCAAAGATGAACAGAGAAAGCGTATTCGCTTGAGCTTAGAGTCAATAGACATAAATAAATTGCCTCCTTTCCAACTATACATTATCGAGCAATCTGGAGAAATTTTTCCTCACCAAGTTGAGTCAGAAAGTCCTACTCATATTCAGCTTCAAACCTTTAATGGTCGAATTGGAGAAAATTTCAGCGTCAAAATAGTTTATGGAAATGTTAGTGTCACAGAAAATTTTATTGTTCCGTAAAATTTGGTATTAGAAAAACAATGAAGAAAGCTGTTCTCACGCTAGAGATGAATTCTAATCACACTGTCAAAATTTACTTCAAAACTGAAAATGAAGGCATAAAACGGGAATTACCTTCATTCTCAAGCATAAGCACATACTATGAAAAATGGCAACAAGCTATCAATCAATCATTGATTACTCCTTCGAGATTAGAAGCAGAGGAACCAAGCAATAACTCGCCTGTGGATATCAAAAGCTGTGCAGACAATTTAAAAGAGGAAATTAATAGCTGGCTAAAGCATGAGGATTTTAAAAAAGTTAGGGAAAATATCATTGATTTTTTAGAATCATCGCAAAAGCATACTAGTCGCATAATCATCAAAACAGATGATTCATTCTTACAACGAGTTCCTTGGTATTGCTGGGAGATATTGTCAGGATACCCCAAAACTGAAGTTACCTTAAGTTCTGATACAGGCAAAACTAAAAATCATAATTACCTTCCTCCTTATAAATCTCAATTAAGATTACTAATAATCTTAGGCGATGGGACAAATATTTCTTTGGATCGCGATCAAAAAAATCTTGAAAAATTAAAAAGAAAAACTCATATAAACATTGATGTTTTTCCTGCCGCCAACCATAATCTCAATGAATTATGCAATATAGCTAAATTAAAAGAATCTTTAGCAAATAGCCTCCGTAATGGATACGATATTATCTTTTTTGCGGGTCATGGAGTGGGAAAAAGTGAAAATCAAACCGATAAAATTAGATTTAATATTAACAACACTCTGTTAGATATTTCTATTGCTGATTTTGAAGATGTTTTAAAAATTGCAATTATAAAAGGGTTACGGTTAGCTATATTTAATTCTTGTATGGGTATGACAATAGGGCATCATTTAGACAAGAATCATGCTCTGACTACGATTGTTATGCGCGAGAAAATAAGAGATGATTTGGCAATAATTTTTTTAGAAAACTTTCTAGAGTATTTTTATTCAGGACAACCATTATGCTTAGCTGTTAAACAAGCAAGGGAAAAGCTGAGAGAAGAAAGTCATACAGATGAGAGTTCTACTTGGCTACCAGTAATTTTTCAAAAGGAGAGTGAAGAATCTATATGTTTAAAAGATTGGATATTACCTAATATTTTAGAACTATTGTTTAGTGTCGGCTTAACTGGTTTCAATTTCGGCTTAGCAGCAATCTTTATTAGCACTTGGGTATCAACTGTCATAATTAACCCTGCTTATTGGTTAATCGTGTTAATTATATGTGGTTTAACATCTGGTTTAATATTTGCTTTTTTTCCCTATCTAAGCAAGCATAAATATTTACTAATTTTGGCTATTATTACACTGACAACTAGCATAGTTATTGGATTAATTTATGGTGCTTGGACTTATGTTTATTCATTCATGATAGCCTTATTCTCAGTATTTACTCTATCAGCTTTTTGCTTAATTTATTACATTCGCCAACCCTTGTCCAGAATAGTTAATTTTTACATTAGATTATCACAAAGGTAATTGCAAATGCAAAATAAAACATTAAATATGAGTGAATGGTTTTATTTAACTTTGTCTGTCTGTTTGACAGCCGGGATATCTTTGATACTTGCAAAGAGTATTATTTCTATTCCCAAAAACTTATTATGTCAATTTAAAAATAATCATCTTAATTGTCATAATAAATTAATTAGCTTTGGAGAAAAGCGATTAATTCCAACAGATATAGAAAAAAAGATAACAAATAAATCAAATAGAATAAAGTTTCATAATTTTAAGCAAGAAGGTATAGAATTATTTAGTAATAAAGCTCCTGCTAATGCAGCAGAAAAACTAGAAAATGCATTTAATATCTATCATGAACCTGAAACATTAATTTATAAGAATAACGCTCATTCTGAAAGTCATTCACATATCCAGATTGCTGTAAGCGTTCCGATTAGTAAAAATCTAGAAATTGCAGAGGAAATATTGCGCGGTGTCGCTCAGGCTCAAGATGAGATAAATCAGAGTGATAACCATATAAATGGTAAGTGGTTACAGATAGGTATTGCAGATGATAAAAATGATCCTAGGTTTGCTAAAGAAAAAATAGCTCCAGAAGTTGTTAGCAATACTAATATTCTTGCTGTAGTTGGGCATAATGCTAGTAATGTTTCTCAAGCTGTAGCTGAGGTTTATGAACAAGGAAAATTAGTAATGGTATCACCTACTAGCTACTCAATGAATATTGCTAATTATAATTATAATTACAATTCTATATTCAAAGTTGTGCCTGATGTAAATATTTTAGCTAATGCACTGCAAGAATTTTATATAAAAAGGCATCCTAATAAACATTTGTTTATTTGTTATGACAGCACTGAATATGTCAGTCAATCATTTAAATCTTATTTCTTCACTTCAAAAGTTAATATTGTTTCCGACGATGATGATTGTAATGTATCAAGTAATAATTTTCAACCAGCCACAGCCATTTCACAAGCTAAAAATAAGAATGCAGATAGCTTGCTTCTGGCAGCATCATCTCAGAAAACGGATTCATTTATACAATTAGCAAAGTTAGCAAACCAAAGTGACATAAAAATGGCTTTGTTTAGTAGTTCCAGTTTGTACACACCTAAAACACTAGTAGAAGGACAAGAAGCTGTTAAAGACATGGTGCTAGTTAGTCCTTGGCATCCAGATGCTTTTCAAAAAAATCCTTTCTTTTGTAAAGCACAAAAGCTGTGGCAAGAAAAAGTCAATTGGCGAACTGCTATGGCATATGATGCCACAAAAGTTATTATTGAAGGCTTGAAGCGAAATACAAATCGTCAGGAATTAGCTTTAGAGCTACACAACACAAGCTTTTCAGTAAGTGGAGCAACTGGTAAAATTAGTTTTAAATCATCAGGCGAACGACAGCAAAGGCAAGCTTTTATTATCAAAGTTGTTGAGGATAGCCATACTGATACTGGCTATGACTTTGCCTTAATAGATCCAATAGCAAAAAACAATTCTGGACAAAGTTGCAACAACCAATAGTTGTAGTGAACTAATGAAATAGCCCTGATGAAATAGCCCTGGGGGACAAGGAGGACTTGGGGGACAAGGAGGATTTGGGAGAGGTGTTTATAAATCATTTAGGATTGCTATATGAAATGTATTAGTACAAATATTACAGTCTGCAAGCCTCGACACGAGAGAAGAGTATAGACGCCCAAGTCATGCCAACAATCCTGATCATTTCAACATAGGGTAGGTGACCTGTTGGAGCATCTGTAGTGAAGGTAAGATTAAGATTATCCAACCAAAATTCTTGCCATAGCACATTGTAACGTATCCATCCCACTTTATTTCCAAAACGACACCAAGTTTCGTAATCTGGGTTTTTGCTTCCCCCAATGCTTTGCCAGATTCGCTGTTGTACACTGAAACCAAAGCGCCCATTGCTATATCTAACCCAGAGTTTGTCAATAGTGCAAAGGTCTTGACAAAAAAACTTTTCGATGTCTTCTTTGTACAGCGAATTTTGTTGTTCTCGACCGCATAGCTTGAGCATGACGTTAAACGTTTCTTCATTCGCTTCTCGCCATCTTCCAGATGTTAGTAAATACTCCAACTCGTCGTAATTTACTGTAAATGCTGAAGTCAGATTAGACGGTACTGTAAAAGTTATTGCTTGCTGACGTGGTAATAATGATGATTTGGGAGTTGCTGAAATTTTCTGAGTATTTAGAACTGCCAGCACTTCATTCACAGATTGATAGCGATTTTTCAGATAATCCTGAATCAACTTATCTAAAATTTCCCCCAATTGAGGACTAATAGTTGTACCTGGTGGCAAGCTTTCTCTCCATATCCAGCGACCACTCAGAGCATCGTAAAGCTGATCAAAACCGTCTTCTTTTGGCAAACATTTGGTTAGTAGGCGAATACAAGTCATACCCAAACTGTAAAGGTCGCTACCTGGGAAAACTTGACCGCGCAGTTGTTCCAGTGGTGCATATCCGGGAGTACCAACTGTCGTTCCTGCTTCCCCGAGAATTGTTCTTGTTGCTTGTTTAGAGACACCAAAATCAATCAGAATCAATTTGCCATCCTGACGACGGCGCATAATATTTTCTGGCTTGATGTCCCTGTGAATTACGCCTTGTTCATGGATAAACTGAAGGACTGGTAATAAATCAGCCAAAAGCTGTTTTATCTGTTCTTCGCTAAAAGCTCCCTGCTGCTGCAATTGTTGTAGTAAAGTCTGCCCCTCGATAAACTCTTGCACCAGATACAAGCGCTTATCCTGTTCAAAATAAGCAACCAATCTGGGAATCTGGGGATGTTCTCCCAGTTCATAAAGTCGCTTCGCCTCTTGCTTAAAGAGTTCTGTTGCTTTCTCCAGTGCTGGTGTTCCCTGAACTTGAGGGATAAATTGTTTAATCACGCAGGGATCATCCATCCTATCTGCATCCCTAGCTTCATAAGTTCTGCCAAATCCACCCTCACCCAGAAGTCGAATCACGCGGTAGCGGTTTCTAAATAGCGGTGTAAGTGTTTCCCCGCACTTAATGCAAAACTTATTTCCATCAAGATTAAAGGGATTCGAGCAGTTGGAATTGAAACAGTAAAGCATATCTGGAAAAATATCAGCAGATCGTGTCTATGTTAAGTTTTCCCATTTTCCTCTCTCTATCTCAGTTGAAATTCATATTGTCTTAAAATGGTTTCTACCGAACTCGCCCTCATCCGATGGAGCGATCGCTCATAATTGAAACGGCTTGCTTCGAGACGTGAGTATTGCTTAGTAAGGACGTTCACCTAAACGTCCGAATCATACATGTATGTAGGCTATCTCCCCAAAGATAGAAAACGCCTTTGCTTGAAACGGTATGAGAATGTTTTTGCTAGCGTAGTCATAGAGGGTTCATCACCCCAAGCAAGGGACTTGGTAAAAAAGGTTTTATATGGCTCATTTAAATTTACGTCGCCCCCAAAATGTCAGTGGGGATTTTTATGTCGATACTTCCTGTATCGATTGTGACACCTGTCGCTGGATGGCTCCCCAGGTGTTTACAGAAGCTGGTGAACAATCAGCAGTTTATCACCAACCAGCTAACGAGGCGGAAAGATTGCTAGCACTCCAAGCTCTGTTATCTTGCCCTACTAGTTCTATTGGTACAATCGACAAGCCCCAGGATATCAAAGTCGCTCAACTGAGTTTTCCCATCCCCATAGAGGAAAATATCTACCATTGCGGCTACCATTCAGAAAGCTCCTACGGTGCTTCTAGCTACTTGATTGTACTACCGGAAGGTAACATTTTAGTTGATTCTCCCCGATTTACACCGCCATTGGTAAAACGATTGGAAAATATGGGGAAAATTCGTTATATGTACTTGACTCACAGAGATGATGTGGCAGATCATCAAAAGTTTGCTGACCATTTTAAGTGCGATCGCATCCTTCACAGTGACGACATCACTGCTAGTACTCACAATGTAGAAATACAGTTGACTGGTAGAGAACCATTTGAATTAACTCCCGACTTGTTAATTATCCCAGTTCCGGGTCACAGTAAAGGGCACACTGTTTTGTTGTACAAAAACAAGTTTCTCTTCACCGGGGATCATCTGGCTTGGTCTGATCACTCCAAGCAGTTGGTAGCTTGGCACGATGTCTGCTGGTATTCTTGGTCAGAACAAATTAAATCGATGCGTAAGTTGGCTAATTACTCCTTTGAGTGGGTGCTACCTGGTCATGGACGGAGATATCACGCTGATGCTGAAACCATGCGCCAGCAGATGCACAAGTGTATCGAGTCGATGGAATGGAGTGTAGTTCGTAGTGCGTAATTCGTAATTCGTAATTGATGGTTAGCGGTTGCATTTCCGCAAAAAGTTTCTACGCAGCGAAGGAACATCTCAACCGCCATCCCCAGTACAGTTTCATCAAAATCGAATTGAGGATGATCGATTCATGGCTATTTCATTCTATACGTAACCCGCCCAGAACTGAAGTTCCGGGCGCGAGTAGCTCAAGTCCGTTAAAACGGACTAAATTCATAATTAATAGGAGGCTAAAGCCGAGTGCGTGCTATGAGCCTTAGAATAAATTCGCACGTCGGATTAAATGCAATACCCGTGAATGAAAGCCCTCACCCCTAGCCCCTCTCCCAATTTGGGAGAGGGGTAACGCATTGCCTCAACCCAACCTACGAATATTCAAAACCTACGCAGTATTGGATCGCTTCCTACAATTAGTTTCAAACATCACCACAATATTTTGTGGCAATTAGTTGATTATCTTTGTAAACTAATACCTTACCGTAACCTGAATCTTGGACAGCATCGTACCGATAATTTCGATTTATAAATCTGTAAACTGTCTGTCCATTTTGATTACGTCTGATTTTACCATTATTAATTACGATATCCGGACGTTGCATTGTGGTGGGAATATTATACGCTGAATAACGTAGTGTTCCCTTGTTGAGGCGAGAAACTTCAACAGCTACACCTTTAGCACTACAGTTAAATACTTGTGTTGCAGCAAGCGCAGACGTAGGTATTCCGAGTGTGGCTGTTAATATGGAAGTGGCTCCACAAGCTGTAGCCAAAATTCCCCAAAGAGATTTCGCGCCTTTGCAGTCTAAGTTTTTCATGATTTTCCTATTTCTCGAAGTTCAGAATTTTTCCAGTTAAATTCTAGTAGATCCATCTTTGTTTTCTAATCTTAAAGAGTATTCGACCGTAAACTACCCATACTTTCACAAGCGTTAAGAAGACAGATCTTTAATGTGATTTGCCAACGTCTTGGACTCCATTCAGTTAGTTTATTATTCTAGGACTTACGCATTGACAGAGAACCTAGACTATGCATCACATTCTCGTTACAAGCCTAGGCTTGTAATGCTCCTTGGTGGAGGCTCTGCCTCCGCGTTTAATGGGAGGCAGAGCCTCCCTTAATTACGTCCCCAGGCCTCGCCTGGGAACGAGGCAACGGGGCAAACGGCGAAGTTTCGTTATGCACATGATGGTTGATTTGTCTTGTGCGTAAGTCCTGATTCATTACATAACCAAGTGTTATGTTATTCGCTACATGTTAACTAGGTTTTATTTTGAATGTGAGCAGAACTGACTTTGCCTCCTGGTGAGCCTATCGTAGATATCGCCCAAATTCATACATGGCAGCTTTTTGGGCGAATTGGCTTTGTTGACAATGGGTGACAGATAGCTGGAAAACTGAGTTCGAGGTAAGCTGGTTATAAAACTAAACTTGCCACACGACTTTCGCCACTTTTAACAAAAGCGTCGTAATTCCCTCACTAGCTTTCAATCTATGGACTCTATTAAGTACACCCTTAGTGAAAACCAAATGCCACGGTTCTGGTATAATATACAGGCTGATTTGCCTGAACCAGTGCCATCTGTGCTACATCCTGGCACTCTTGAACCAATCACAGTTGCTGATTTAGAACCTCTTTTCCCAACACAGCTGATTTCGCAGGAAGTAAGCCAAGAACGGTGGATAGAAATTCCTGACGAAGTGCAATCAATCTATCGTCAGTGGCGACCAACACCGCTTTACCGTGCACGTCGGCTAGAGAAAGCCCTTGATACCCCCGCCAAGATTTACTATAAATATGAGGGAGTCAGTCCAGCTGGGAGCCACAAACCTAACACAGCTATCCCCCAGGCTTACTACAATAAACTAGCAGGAGTAAAACGTCTCACCACTGAAACTGGTGCAGGGCAATGGGGTTCATCACTCTCCTTGGCTGGTGCTTTTTTTGGTTTAGAAATAGTGGTTTTCATGGTAAAAGTGAGCTACCATCAAAAGCCCTACCGTCGTGCTTTCATGGAAGCTTATGGTGCGCGGGTCGTAGCTAGTCCTAGTAACGAAACTGAAGCAGGGCGCTCAATTCTCAAGAAGTATCCTGATAGCACAGGCAGTTTAGGCATCGCTATTGGCGAAGCAGTAGAAGTGGCTATTGCTGATGACCAGACCAAATATGCTTTGGGTAGTGTGCTGAATCATGTGCTGCTGCATCAGACGGTTATTGGTCAAGAGACATTGGCACAGTTGGAACTCACAGGCGACTACCCTGACATTATTATAGGTTGTACAGGTGGTGGTAGTAACTTTGCAGGTATTGCCTTTCCGTTCCTTGGGGCGAAGCTACGCGGTGAACAGAATAATGTTAAATTTGTGGCAGTTGAACCAGCAGCCTGCCCAACGCTGACAAAGGGTAAATATGCTTATGATTTTGGTGATACCGCTCATCTCACTCCTCTGGTGAAGATGCACACTCTTGGCAGTTCCTTTGTCCCTCAAGGGTTTCATGCAGGCGGATTACGATATCATGGCATGGCACCCCTGCTCAGTCATATTGTTGAGTTAGGAATGATTGAATGTCGGGCTGAAACACAACTGGGTTGTTTTGCTGCTGGTCTGACTTTTGCTCGTGCTGAGGGTATTCTACCTGCACCTGAAGCTAACCATGCTGTTAAGGCTGCTATTGATGAGGCACTGCGCTGTAAGGAGGAAGGAGTTAGTCAAACGATTTTGTTTAACTTGTGCGGTCATGGTCACTTTGATATGCAGGCATATATGGATTATCAGGCGGGATTGTTGCGTGACACTGAGTATAGTGCTGAAGAACTAGAGATGGCGCTTTCCGGATTGCCTGTATCTAGATGACAGAATAATTCGTAATTCGTAATTCGTAATTGAGGGACAGAGCAACTTAATTTATTAAGTCACTGAATTATTGCAATTACTGGCTGATTTAATGCGAGAAGCTTCCCAACGAACTCAGCTAATTGTAGCAACTCATTCAGATAGATTAATCCGATTTTTACAACCAAAAGAAGTGCTAGTTTGTGATGCAGAAGATGGACTAGCCACCATGAATTGGGCAGACTCTTTGGATTTAGAAAAATGGCTAGAAGACTATAGCTTAGATCAGGTTTGGACAATGAATTTGATGGGTGGTCGTCCATGAAGATAGCGCTGCGTTACACGTTCAATGGATTTTGTTGACTGCGCGGTTCAAAGTATTGAAACTTCGTTGTAAATTAGACGTATAAACATCTAAACATTCAAATGTTTAAGCATCTAAAAATTTAATAGCGGAACATTCTTCGGTATTCCGCCAACAGGTAAGAGAGTTTCGATGTCGGCGATCCAGATTGATCGTCTTCAAGATGGTAAGATTGCCGAGCATTGGTCTGTTTCTGACACAGCGGCTTTGATGCAGCAACTCCAGACCTGAACATAGCTATTTCTAAATTAGTTTTAGACCTGTTTTCCAAGCTGTCTCAGCTACTGAGTCTATAAAATCAAATTCAGGTTTTGTAGCATGGAATGGTCTAATTCCTAAATCATCAACTTTATACTTTTTGTCAAGCTGAACATTTTTAGGTAATCTATTAACTCCTAGTTCTTTAAACTTTACATTCTTAATCCAAAATTCATTGCAAAAAAATGGTGGGTTATCAAACAATGCTGCGTATAGCTCACCATCTTCGATAAAAAATTTAATTTCATGAACATAAGCCATTGCATTTATTTCCTACTACTAACTAATTTTCTACATCATGTCCTACTCATAGCCGTTGTAGCTTCCGAGTCAACACCGTTGTATTGATAAGCTTTCGTGAAGTTTTGGAAAAAACTGAGGTATTTCCTCTGTTCACGCAATAAGTTGAAGTACATTACCAGTCTTTGCGAGAGAGAAGAAATACATACGCGTCTCTTCTTGTCCACCAAAAACCTTCAACACCCCAACTTAATCCACCCAACCTTACAGCAACAGCAGGTAGATGTCCAAGTGGGGATGAAAGGTTGAAAGTTAAGTTATTAACTTGTAACCACTTTTGACCTACTCGCCATCCAACATAATCACCGAACGCTTGATAAATTTGATCGGTAGCCAATTCATAGCTCTAAAGTATATATAGTCACCTACTCGTTTAAGGTTAACTATTGATATACTCATTTGGCAAATCTGCAACAAGCGTCCGAGAAAAGCGATCGCTCTGTCAACGCCTGTTAAATCCCGATTTTATCTGAAGACGCGATCGCTTGTGCGTGAGCTTTGCTCTCAGAATTACCGATGTATTCCGACTGTGTACCTGACACATCAGCATTGTCAACCGACTGTTCACAGGACTGTGTAACCTGTAAACCGAACTGTTCACCGGGAATTTAGGTGGAACGCACCCCAAAAACGGCTTATTTTCGTGGGCTTAAGCACCCACCCTCTGGTCGCCCCCTCAGTAGACCAGGGTAGGAGCGATCGCGTCAACCAACTTTTGTTGGGTCTTTGGTTAAAGTCTCCTGGATTTTTTCCGGGAATACAAATCATCATCACCACACTTAGGTCAAGTCCAAGACAAAACCAGGTAGCACATCTGAAGTGTAATTTCTTACGTATATTTAAGTAGATATTATTGACATCATATTAGATATCAACTAAGCTGTTGCTTGGAGCCTATTGAAAAAGAAAACCAGTTTGTGAGAAAAACTGGTTTCATGATAGTTGGTAAATTTACCACTCAAATAGGACTGCGACAGTTGGAAAACCCTTTCTAGTTAATTAACAAAAAAGCATGATCAACATCATCAAATTTTTGTTGGCTGTTATCTTAGTTATTGGTAGTAACTTCAGCTTATCAATCGATACTGCTAATGCACAGGGATCTTCTCCATCAGGAAGACTGTGGGCTATTCAACAAAATGGTGTCTGGACACGTTGGGCACCAGAATACAGGCGCTGGGATATCTACAGTGAACCTCGTTTAGCGATCGCCGCTGACCCAACTACACCCAGCGCTTCCTACTACATTGACCCAGATGGCAGCGTTCACTGGCGTAACGTAGACAGTGATATTAACGAAGACTTTCCAGGCATCAAAGCCAAAGCAATTAGTGTAGGCGGTTAAAAAGCCACCACCTCCACCTACAAAAAAATCTAGCCCGCGCAGGCTAGATTTTTTTGTTTACAGCCATTTTCAGTAATATTGCAGATTCTACGTGTAAGCTTTCAGTTTCATCATGAGCATAGACCAAAACATTGTTTCTGGTGACAGACTCCTCTACGCAATCAGCAACCTAGCCTTATCTGCTTGTTCTTGCACAGTCTCCTTCAGCCACTCACTGATAGATTTTGCTAGCTGAATCGCGATTGTTGGATCTTTAGTTAAAGTCTCCTGGATTTTTTCCCGCAACTGTGGTTTCTGCTGATAGGCTAGTTCGTCAATTTTCTGATCGGGGACTAATTTACGTATCCAGCCGGGTATATCTATATCCTTCACCAAAGACCCACCTACAAAGTAAGCTATTATCCCCAGGATAGGGGCAATTATTCCAGCAAAAACGAGGATATGGAATAATCCTGCGAGAACAACCCCTACGATTAAACCAACAAGGTGGCCCACAAATATAGAAAGTCCGGTGAAATCTTCAAGGGATATGGATGTGGGAACTTTTCCAGCGCGATCGCCCAGTTCAATTGTTTTATTCCCAAATGTACCAAGTGGTAAACCATACTTCTGACAGATTGAATCTGTTTTTTCCCTCACCTCGTTCTGAACTTTTGACAACCACTCCACCAGACACTTACTCATTCTGTCATTAGCATCACTTCCTGTTAGCCAAGCTTTAGCTTTTTGCTCTATTTCCGACTCCAGACTAGAAAGCTTTATAATCTCCCGATTTCGCCAATATTGCACTTCTTTCCTGATGACTTCATCTACCAACCCATTTGCCAGTTCCTCTGCTAATTTCTCTAAAAATGCGGGTATGTGATTCCCAACAATACCTGTCAATTCTTGGTCTAGAAATTGACTAATTTCTTCCATAAACCAGGCTGTGCGAATGTAAACCCGTCCCCAACGTGCCAGTCCTCTAGCAATAGAAAGCTCAGGTTCTCCATCCCTTTTGCAAGGCAAATCGGGAAACACCTCTTGACATATTTCCGGAACAAACCACATTTTAGAAGCACTACCTGTGAGGAGAACAGCACTGGGTTGAACGCCTTGCTTATCCAATTTTTCTTTTACCCCATGCAACTGGTCTTCAAAAGCACCAAGCCAACTTTTATTACTAAGTTCTGCCAGAGGCTGGTTGAGTATTGCATTCATAATTTTCCCATTGACTAGGGGCAAGAACTTAAATTTTCTTTGAATATCTTCAATACCCACATTCACAATGGTTTCTTCATAAGATTCATAATAGTTAAAATACTCCTCTTTTGCCTTACGGCATCGCAGTTCACAGCGATTTTTGTATAATGAGTTTTGCTCAAAAATTCTTTCTAACTGCGAAATTTCTTCTAGTTGCAAAATTTCTTCATCCCTCAAAAATTCTCCTAATCTTAAAATTTCTTCGCGTCCCTCCCTATACTGTCTCTGACATTCAAGAGTTTTCTTGAGAATTTCTTTGTCAATCAGGGATGCTCCCAAATCGTGTCCAAAATCTACTGGGGTGTCAGACATACCCTTGACGAGGGTGTAATCTGTGGTGGAAGAACCAATGTCGATGACCAGCACAGACTTTTGTAATTCTTCTATAGTGAATATACCACTTTCTTTAGCGTGCATCAAAGCAGCACGTGACTCTTTGACTACGGTTACATTTGGCAAGCAATCTTCAGACAGGAGTTGTTTGTAACTCTCGATTTCTTCTTGCCACCATCCTGATGGACAACCTATGAAAAAGTAGTTATTATTTCCTGAGTGAATTTGATTGGTATCAATCAAATGTTTGTAGATTGCATTAACAAAATCTTTGATATTTTTTCCGTATATTGTCTCATTAAACCGCCTTGTTTTAAAGGCAATTTGAAAGATATCGGCATCAGGAAGCAGATACGCCATTTCCCCAACAATAATTCCTTTTTTAGGATGATAGGCAATAGCCGTGGTTTGGCTTTTCCTGTTATTAACTAGCAGACTCTGAGGACTAGTTTCTTTATTATCTGCTCGCACCCAGGTAAGAGCCGTTTCTCCGTGTCCTAAATCAAATCCAATGATTTTGATATCGTGATAATCGTGCATTATTAATGTTGGTTGTTGGTAGATAGTGGTTAATTATTCTTTTTCTGTTAGCTATCAAGAGACGATGCAGGCTCAATGACGTAACCTGGCAAAAGTACCTGCTTATCTTTAACAAAGGCGTGCTTCAGGGTAATATAATCTTTGACTCCAGGATCAAGACTCGGCTCAAAGTAGAACATTGACCAAGCTTCCATACCCGAGTCTTGTTCCTCCCTAGGTTGATAAACTCGTGCTTGTATTCCGTAACTTCTCAAGATTGTCGTAGCCTGTTCAATGCGCCTACGCACAGCAGTTGGAAGTTGAGTTTGTTCATCCAGCGCATCCGCCATCAAGTCTTGTAGGTACTCCAACAAATCTAGATTATTTTCCAAACCTGGTAATGCAGCTTTATCTTCTCTTGCCCCATAGGCAGCTACAGTTATATCAATTGATTGAAAAGCTTGATAGAGATAGTCAAGTAATTTATCAATATCTATAATTATCTTAACCTCGTTTTTGCGAGGTTCTGGTAGTGAGACTATGTCTATGCTCTGGGCAGACTTCTTTGGCTGAGCTATTTTTCCAATCACGCCTCCCATTATTGCTCCTACTAACCCCCATGAATAACCCCCAGCCAACGTTCCTGCTATACCGCCAGCAAGTAGGCTGTTAATAACATCGCGATTTTGCTGCACTGGTTCTAAAAACACCTGCTGGTAATAATTAGGCGATGTCAAGGTTTGCAGATTTTTTTCTATCTGAGAAATTGTTTTAAAAGGCGATATGTCAGAGGTAAACTCAGTCAAGGCATTGCTGTTGGATTTTTCTGGAACTTTTGGGGTTGAATCTTGCAATTTGACTAATATCAAAGTGCTAGTATATTGATTGAGCATCTTTAACATGACTATGGCGAGACGTGCCTGTGGTGGAGTCAATCCTCTAATGTAATCGCCATTGAAGTCCGCCAGCTTGTTAATCTCATCCTGGACGACCTTGACGACTTGCTCAGTTTTCTCTACACCTTCTAGTTGAGATTTCAGCTTTTCTTTAATTTCTTGGTAATAAGATACAAGTGTTGTCATAAAAATACATTTTTAAGCGTCCCCTTTATATGGTATAGTCCGGCTTTAATGGATAAACATGTATAATTGGTAAGATATATATTTATTACGGACGAAAGATGCACTCAAAAGGTTGGTGGGAGCATCCCCCTTTGGAAAAAATACCCGACACAGGTGCGGCTAACCGAACAAAGTCCTCGTTGAGTGGGACTTTGTTCGGTTAGCCCCAGACGAACAGTCTCTTGGCTATTCGCACTCGTTGGGATGCTCCCAAGGTTGGTGGCGATCGCGACTGTCAATATTGCGTAACTTTTCACTCTCCCCCCTTCAACAGCTTTACCATTTTTGGTCACATCTCAAAGAAGTCCGTTCTGCTGATAATGCAATACAGTTTAGTGAAGCACCAGCCCAGAAACCCGATTTCTTAAAGAAACCGGGTTTCTAAGACCTCAGCGCTTACCCACCAACCGTATTGGGTGATAATGTAGTATAAAATACCTCAGTACAAGCAGCTTTTAATGTAGACAAACGATGGTGAATAGTAAAGCAAAATGACTAGATTCCCGTATGACCGTTTCGCCAAAGACTATTTCCAAGAACTATTATCACCATTAGGTACAGTAGAAACCAGGGCTATTTCATTCTATACCAGAGCCTTGAACTCAAGTTCAAGGCTCAAAGCTGAAGTCCGTTGAAACGGACTAAATTCCTGAAACTTCTAGTCGGCTTAAGCCGACTTCAGCTATTAGCCTAGGAATTTATTCCTAGGCGTGTAGGTTGCTTCGTACCATCGGCCCAAGCCCAATAATAGAGGTTAAATAACTTAAAGTTATCCATTAACATTGATAGGACTTACGCAAGTGGCACATTTTTGGCTGTAGGGTGTGTGACGCCTTTGGAAAAAATACCCGACACAGGTGCGGCTAACCCGAAGGGACTTTGTTTGTTTAGCCACACCTGTGTCGGGGTTTTTTGAGATTATTTTCTCTCCAGAGTCATAAAAGAGCGCTATTCAACTGGTACAAAGATGTGATTTACTTAATATTTGTACAGAGTAATTTCACTGCGTGGGGTTTGGTGCAATGCTCTTGATGAGTGTCCAGGCACGGTGGTTATTGGGGATTGCGGTTATTTGGGTAAGTATTTTATCTGGGGATAGGGCGCTAGCTCAGATTATACCAGATAGGACATTACCTAATAATTCTATTGTTACACCAAATGGTAGCACTTTCAATATTACAGGTGGTACTCTTTCAGGGGCTAATTTGTTTCACAGCTTTAAAGAGTTTTCTGTTCCCACAGGAGGGGCTGCTTTTTTTAACAATGCCCTTGACATCCGCAACATTATCAGCAGGGTCACTGGAGAGAATTTCTCCAATATAGATGGGTTGATTCGGACTTTGGGTACAGCTAACCTTTTTCTGATAAATCCAAAGGGGATAGTCTTTCAACGAAATGCGAGTTTACATGTGGGGGGTTCGTTTGTCGCATCAAGTGCCAACGCTATTCAATTTGGGAATCAAGGGTTTTTTAGTGCTACAAATCCAGATGCTTCTGCACCTTTGCTCACTATAAATCCATCAGCGTTGTTTTTCAATCAAGGCACCATCGCTGCGATTAGCAATAGTTCTGTTGCACCCGCTGGAATTGGTCCAACAGGGGCTGATGTGACAGGATTAAGGGTACTAGATGGTCAGAGTTTACTACTAGTAGGTGGCGATGTCAATATAAATGGTGGTAGCCTGAGAGCTTATGGGGGACGGGTTGAGCTAGCGGGATTAGCAGCCCCTGGAACGGTGGGGTTAAATGTAGGACAAAATATTTTCACCTTAAGTATGACAGAAGGTGTACAAAGGGCAAACGTATCCCTGAGTAATGGAGCATCCGTGAATGTCCGCGCACAAGACGGTGGTAGCATCGCCATTAATGCTCAGAATGTGAGTTTGACTGGAGGAAGTATACTGCGGGCAGGAATAGAATCAGGATTGGGGACGCCACAGAGTAAAGCGGGAGATATTGTAATTAATGCCAAAGGGGAAACTGTTCTCTCGCATGGTAGCTTTATTGCCAATGTGGTGCTACCAAACGCGGTGGGTCAAGCAGGGGATATCAATATTACCACAGGTGCGCTGACACTAAGTAGTGGTGGAGTGCTAAATACCGCAACCTATGGACAAGGTAATGCAGGTAATGTAATCATTAATGCAAGTGGTAAAGTCTCTTTTGATGGGACTTCTAGCGGTGCTTTCAGCACAGTAGAACAAACAGGAGTGGGGAAAGGAGGGAATGTCAGTATTAGCGCTGATTCAATGTCTGTTACCAATGGCGCTCAACTTCTTGCACACACCTTAGGACAAGGGGATGCAGGCAATGTAATTATTAATGCCCGTGGTAGAGTCTCTTTTGATGGGTCTTCTAGCGATGGCACTCTCAGCGAAGCTGCAAGCACAGTAGAACAAACAGGAGTGGGGAAAGGAGGGAATGTCAGTATTAGCGCTGATTCAATGTCTGTTACCAATGGCGCTCAACTTCTTGCACACACCTTTGGAGCAGGGGATGCAGGCAATGTAATTATTGATGCCCGTGGTAGAGTCTCTTTTGATGTGACCAGCGTTGCTGCAAGCAAAGTAGAACAGAACGGAGTGGGAAAAGCTGGGGATATCCGCATCAGCACTGATTCAATGTCTGTTACCAATGGCGCTCAACTTCAATCCCTCACCCTTGGACAAGGGGATGCAGGCAATGTAATTATTAATGCCCGTGGTAGAGTCTCTTTTGATGGGTCTTCTAGCGATGGCAAATTTGCCAGCGGTGCTTCAAGCACAGTACAAAAAGGAGCAGTGGGAAAAAGTGGAGATATCCGCATCAGCGCTGATTCAATGTCTGTTACCAATGGCGCTCAACTTCAATCCCTCACCCTTGGACAAGGGGATGCAGGCAATGTAATCATTGATGCCCGTGGTAGAGTCTCTTTTGATGGGTCTTCTAGCGATGGCAAATTTGCCAGCGGTGCTTTGAGCACAGTACAATCAACAGGAGTGGGAAAAGGTGGAGATATCCGCATCAGCACTGATTCAATGTCTGTTACCAATGGCGCTCAACTTCTATCCTTAACCGTTGGACAAGGGGATGCAGGCAATGTAATCATTGATGCCCGTGGTAGAGTCTCTTTTGATGGGTCTTCTAGCGGTGCTGGAAGCACAGTAGGAGCAATAGGAGTGGGAAAAGGTGGGTATATCCGCATCGGCGCTGATTCAATGTCTGTTACCAATGGCGCTGAACTTCAATCCCTCACCAGGGGAAAAGGAGATGCAGGTAACATTGAAATTAATGCCAAAAATTCTGTTAGTGTCAAGGGAACCGATTCAAGTAGCGGATCCTCCAGTGGGTTATTTACATCTACAGATTTCAATTCCACTGGTAATGGAGGCGATCTCACTGTAAATACC
>JADQBA010000141.1 GCA_016903675.1 Stigonema ocellatum SAG 48.90 = DSM 106950
GTGTTGCTGGAGGATAAGATTTCAAATACCACCTGTGGCGCAATGTTGTTTTCCTCCCACTGCTTGTAGGAACGCCTGTCTCCTTTTGGTCTACCAAAAACAACCATTGCATCCGGTGCAAGACATTTGTTACTTCTTTGAACTGGATACCACAATAGATCGCCGGCAATGAATACATCAGCAATGGCTGCAAACAAGATTTCTAAATTTTCTTTTACAGTGACAATCCAGCGAAATTGTATGGTGTTATCTGCCATTGGTTTGCCGTCGCTTTCGGGGTAGATAATATCATACTCCGTGTCCGATGTTACGGGTGTAAGTTGTTGTACCATATGCTTCAACCGTTGGTATTCTTTGGTGATGCGGTAGGCGCGATCGCACCCAATGAAATAAAGCGCGATAGTAACACCTTAGCACTATAAAAGTTTCTAGAAGCTCTTTCGCGCTTTAATGTTTCACCCTAGTATTAAGCGCCATGTATAGTATTTTTGGTAACTTAGGCACTAGTTACGTGTGAAAGTGCTAGGGTTAATAACAAGCATATAACACAAGCAAGTTTATGACCGTCCAGATTAGCATTGAGCTTCCAGAGGGAGCTTTTTCCGCCCTCAGGATTAGTCCAGAGATTTTTGTTCAGGAAATGCGCTTAGCTGCTGCTGTCAAATGGTATGAAGTTGGGATTATTTCCCAATCTAAAGCTGCTGAAATAGCAGGTGTCAGTCGTCAAAAGTTTCTAGAAGCCCTTTCGCGCTTTAATGTTTCACCCTTTCAGGTAACCCCTGAAGAACTTGCTCAGGAATTGATGCGTGAATAGACGGTGGGTTGTTAATGCTTCCCCATTGATAACTCTTGCCAAGATTTCCCAGATTAATCTACTATCACAACTTTGTAGCGAGATTGTCATCCCAAGTGGAGTTGTTCAAGAAATTAATATTGGATCTGACAATGACCCAGCTAAAATTTGGCTTAGTAACGAGGGAAGCCCGTGGATTCGAGAAGTGGAACAGATTGACTCACAAGTAGCTAATTGGGATTTAGGATTAGGGGAAAGCCACGTTCTTTCATGGGTTTACAGTAATCCAGGTTATGAGGCTATTTTGGATGATCGAGCTGCTAAAAACGCAGCACTAGCCCTAAAAGTTCCAGTTCGTGGCACCTTGGGTGTTATTTTGTTAGCTAAGCAAGAAGGCATAGTATCAGCAGCTAAACCTATTTTTGAGCAGCTAGCTCAAGTAGGCTTTAGAGTAACTCCAGAAGTTTTAGCAGCAGCACTGCGCCTTGTTAATGAGTAGTTCAACAGATGAAGATCAGGGGCGATCGCTTTCACTCTACACTCTTTGCCTTGACGAAGGTAAGGGCTCAAAGCTCAAGTCCGTTGAAACGGACTAAATCACTGAAAGGTCTAGTCGGCGGTATGCCGACTTCAGCTATTAGCCTAGGAATTTATTCCTAGGCATATGGGTTGCTTCCTGTTCACTAGCTGTTATCTCAATACTGCGTAGGTTTTGAATTCTTGAGGTGCGAGTGAGGTCCCAGAAACCCGGTTTCTTTAAGAAACCGGGTTTCTAATTTTTGCTTATCCGAGCAGTATTGGCTGTTATCTCCGTTTGGTTGTTCGGTGGAATGTCTCCTGTTGCGTTTGGCTCTGTTGTGTCTGTGCTTGAGGAGTTGCTTGAAGAGTTTGCCTCAGTTGGAATTTGGGTTTCCAATGTTTCTTGATGCAGTTGGCTCTGCTTGGACTCCAGTGGTTTCGTTTCGGGGGGCTGGATCGGTTGAAGCTTGGTACTCGGAGGCCAATTCAAGATGATTAGGAGCGCTATGCCGGCTATCCCTAAAAATAGAATTACAATTATTTTTTTGTTTACATCTTTTATCTCTTTCCAATTTTCAGATTTATCTTGCAGGACACGTTCAGATACGCTTCGCCAGACGAAATTTTGCGTGAGAACATTTTCAGATGCATTTCCTGTAACAATCACCAGCGGTCCCTTCCAGTCTTTTGGTAAGCAGAATTTCCGAAGTTCTTGGGCAAGTTCATTCTTTTTGAGTACGTTATTGTTGGCTATCTTTCTTGTTAAATCTGGTTTTTCAAAAACACCGTCTTTAACTTTATTCTTAACATCCTCTACATAGTTTTTAATAGAGTCAAAATCAACTTTAAACCCCAGATTTTGATCAAACTCTACTGCTTCATCAATTTTATGCCTGAATGATTCCCACTCCTCTAAAGCATTGGCAGCAATTATCCGCAGGACTGGTTCATACTCAGGATATTCACCTATAAATGCGACAGAGTTACGTATTCCTCTTCCGTAATCCTTCGACCTTTTAATTGCTTTAAGCGCCGTGACTAGCAAGAGTAATTGACTACCGTCCTTTGCCAAAACAATTGAAGGGTCATGGCTCTCATACAGGTCTGTAAGGTAGACTTTTGTATTAATTTTATTTTTGAGAATGGGAGGAATTTCTTTTGATTGCAAATCCTGGCTAATTTTCCACCAGCGGTAGTCATGCTCAGGAGCAAGTCCGCAACTCTGAACATAAATCTCCATCGCATACTCCTACTGAATGTTTAACAACTCTTTACCCTGTATCACTTCAAATCCATCAGTCGTTTTACAATCCTTGGCAAAATCTCGAACTGCCTCTTTAAGGTAATTATCTAGACCAAACCAATTTCGCATGAAATTGAATGCTCCCCATTGCTGTTGGATATGGAGTTTTAACAAAAACCGTAAGAGGTACTTAAGCGGCTGTTCGTTATCCTTGGGACAGTATTTAGCATCGGGGTGAGGTTTTTTAAAACGAAAGATAGGATTTCCCTCAATCACATCAATTGAAGAAAAGAAGACAGTTCCTACAGTTTGAACGGGTGTGATAACTACAGCTATTTTTTTCAGCAGCGCTTCCGAACTGAAAAGGTCAAGCAAAACGGCATATTCAGCCTTGATTCGTCGCACTAGATCGGCAGTGGATTTATTGTTTTGTAGGTAGCTTTCACACTTGATTGGTGCAAGTATTATCAACCGAGGTGACTTGATATCTTGATAAACCTCTTTAAACCAGTTAGTTATCTGCAAGGGACGATTTCTATGATGGTGCCACTTACCCTTGGTTTCCATGAGCGCAGGAGTATCAATTGCAATCACCACACTTACAGATTTAGTGAGACATTTCTTAACGGCATTACGCTCATCTTCATCCTTGCCAATAACATAACCACCAGGGTAATCCCAGAAATGCAGCCGCAAAGATGGCTTAGTACCCTTCTGACCTAAATCAAAAATGAAAGACCGGATGGACTCGGTAGACTCAACCCCACTTTCTTCATCGTTTATGCTTTTAAGTTGAGCCAGTTTTTTTCCCAGATCGTATGCAGTATCTAGATCGGGCTTGAGTTGTATTCTGGTCTTGGCAATTTTCTGCTCGTATTCATAATACATAGCAGTCAAGAGGCTAGTCTTGCCTACATATCTGGGACCGAACATCATGATGTTAAGTTCGTGCATAGAAGTGTCTTTAGTTATTTCAAAAATTCCATTAAGTCTGATTGATTAGCGGCTGTGGCTAGAAAAACTGAATTTAGCCACTCGCTTCGCAGTCGAGTTTGCTCACCTAACTGTTGAAATTCACCCCAAACTTGCGATCGCACTTCTTGCAAAAACAGCCGCCACTCAATGTCCATGTCCACTGCACGAAAAATGCGATCGAGAAATTCCTCTACAATTGCAAAAGCCGATTGACTCGGTTCACACAGCAATTCTTCCAAGGCATTTTCACACTTATAAACCGCTTCTTTCTGGGATTTGTGAAGATTGCTCAGCACTTGTTGAGCAGAGGGCGAATGAGAAAGCTGAAGTGTTGTAGGCTCATTTGGGGTGAGTACATCCAAATGCTGTCGAATGCGGTGCTGTACTAATCCCCGATAGGAAAGCTCAAATTCAGCCAGAAGCTCAAAACCAAACTTCAATTGACTTGCTTGCCCTGGTATAAGTTGAGTGGGTATTTGTAGGGCGATCGCTTTGATAAATTCAGCTTCCCTTGCTTCCGTCAGTCCTCCCAAACGTCCTTTTTCAATCAAAACCTCTGCTACTTGCGATTTCACTCGGTCAAGCGATCTCTTCAACCCTTGATCTAGTGATAAGAAATGTTTCGAGAGGTGGGCGCGAATTTCATTCAGGTATTTCGCGTAGGAGATCGCGTAACTTTTCTCAATATTGTTTCGCTCTTCAATTTCTGCAATTGACGGAATCCCAGTATCATTTCTACACGCTTCCAGAGCATCCTCTACTTGCGCTTTAAAGTCCGTGTCTACTTCTTCCCGCTTTTGCCTAAGATGCTGAAGCAGTCCTTCTAAACCGTTTGTTAGATCCTTCCAAACCTCCTTGAATTTAATCTCAAACAAAGCATTCCCTCGCTCACCCCCTGTTCCTTGATCTAAAGCTTTGCTTGCTTTTTCTAACTCAGCATTCACATCACCTTGAAGTTGAATTAATCTCTGTTGGCAAGAGAAGGCATACTTGTGATCTAAATCAGTAATTTTTGCTGCCAGATAGTCGAGAACTTGATCTAGAACTTTGTTAGCCTCTTGAGGAATAGCACAGTTAGCCGTTACGCACTCAGAAACATTGATGCGTTTATTGGCAATGTCCCCTGCTAAATCTTGACAGTTGTTGGAGTTGTCGCCGTTTTTGGAGTCAGCACCCGTTTGATTGAGAACCATCAACGACCATAATTCCATAGGCAAGTCAACCAGTGCTGCACGGGCTGTATCATACAAACGTACATCTACATCCGCCCAGTAGTCGCCAGATGACTTTGGCATCCGTACAAATAGCACTGCATCCACATCTTGTCCCAGAGTTCTCATCAAGCGTTCTTCGTCCCCAACGCCTGTATCCCCCAAACCAGGCATATCCACTAATGCAATCTGCCCAACATCAGCATTAGGGAAGTTACAAACAATCTTCACTTCTCGCACTGCTAGATAGTTGAAAAATACCCGGTGTCCGTCAGGAGTATCTTGAGCTACATATTCCCGAATTTCATTCCGAGAAATCCGGCTGGGTGAGAGTTTTCGCAGCAGGTGACGATACTTTTCTAGATAGGTGTGATATTTGCTCAGATGTTCGTACATTGCTCCCGGTTCTGCGTATCCGGGAAGGTTTTTAGGTAAAGGAGGTAGCGGTTTGGTAGCAAACTCTTCAATTGCGATCGGCTTTGCACCCAAGTTAAGTTTTTCGTAATATGGAGTAATGATCTCATCTAAGAACGATCGCTCTGAGTGAAACCAGACTTCTCCGTAAGTGTCCACGTTTGGATTGTGGTAAATCGTACTCCGAACACCCGTGCAGTGTTGCCTGTCCCCATCTGGAATTTCCGCAGCAGTCAATCCAGTTAAACTTTGTAGTAGCCGACTCTTACCTTGCCTTGCTCGTCCAACTACCCCTATGTTGAGCGTATCACGGCAAAAGCGCACTTTCAGCTTACCTAAAGCCTCTAGTTCAGCAGCGATACTCGATTGAATCTTAGCTAAATCAATTTCCTGCAAACCTGTAGTAACATTTGAGTCATCAACTCCCTTGAGTAAATCATGACGATGGTCATCAAGATTACGAAGTGCCGAGGAAAGAAAATTCAAATTCGCCTCCACACGTTCAATTTTCAGGGCTAGAGGGCGGCGCTTGTCAATGATGCTGGCAATTTTCCTCGTCCTGGTTGTAGTTGCGTTCATATCGCTGATGGCGGGGTTTAGCTATTGCTTAGGGAACAGCCACATTTTTGTAGATACAAGGTATACTTACCTGTTACAGGCAAAATTGTGACGTTTTATATCCCTGCTACATAGTATTCCCAAGCAAAGCAGCAAACTAACAACCTGTTACCCAACGAATACTTTTGAAGTATAAACGTCTCTACGATCAGCGTGATTTTCACAATTCATATCTTGATTCAGCAACGCCAAAAAACAACTATTGATATAACGATACTAAATCATTTATAAACGTAGAGAAACCCGGTTTCTTTAAGAAACCGGGTTTCTGGGGCAAGGCATTTTCACAATTCAAATAGGATTGCTATATTCCAATTTTATCCTACACATAAAAATCCCCTTTCATAATTCATAATTCATAATTCATCATTCATCCAGCGCTCGATTGAGGTTATACGCCGCACTGATCAAGGACAAATGGGTCAAAGCTAGGGGAAAATTCCCTATGGTCTTGCCACTAAGATCCGTTTCCTCACCATAAAGACCCAGATGGTTGGCATGACCCAGCATCTCTTCAAATATGAGTCGGGATTCATCGAGTCGGTCACTATCAACTTTTCCGGCGCGGGCTAGTGCTTCAACCAGCCAAAACGTGCAAATATTGAAGGTGCCCTCCTCTCCTGTCAAACCATCGGGCGATTCTTCCACGTTGTATCGGTACACCAGGCTATTGTAGACTAGCCCTCCTTGGTCAGGAGATTGATTGATAGCATCGATAGTCTTCAGCATTCGGGGGTCTGTAGGGGAGAGGAAGAATACCAGGGGCATCATCAGGTTAGAAGCATCCAAGGAGGTACTACCGTAATATTGCACAAAAGCTTCACGTGAGGCATTCCATCCCTGAGCCATAATCTCCTCATAGATTTGGTCTCTAACCAGATACCACCGCTCCCGGTCTGCTGGAAATGACCGCTTGTCAGCCAGACGCAAGCCGCGATCCACTGCCACCCAGCACATGAGTTTCGAGTATACGAAGGGTTGTTCTTTGCCACGCACTTCCCATATACCTTGGTCTTGCTGTTGCCAATTGTCACAAACCCAGTTGATGAGATCGCGCAGTTCTGTCCACATATCATAGGATATCGGCTCTCCATGCTTATTATAAAGATACACCGAATCCATCAACTCGCCATAGATGTCTAATTGTGACTGTTTGTAGGCAGCGTTGCCGATGCGGACAGGACTCGAACCTTTGTAACCCTCAAGGTTGTCCAAGATTTCCTCCTTTAGGTCATGACGTCCGTCAATCCCATACATAGTTTGCAGAGAACCGTCGGGATTTCGCTCATGGCAACGGCAATCTATCCAATTCATAAACTTGCTCGCCTCCTCAGTGAAGCCAAGCTTCAGTAGAGCATAAACTGTGAAAGCTGCATCCCTTATCCAGGTGTAGCGGTAGTCCCAGTTGCGATCGCCCCCAATCTTCTCGGGCAGGCTACAGGTCGGTGATGCAATGATCGCCCCAGTTGGCTCGTAGGTGAGCAGCTTCAACACCAATGCTGAACGGTGGACTATCTCGCGCCACCGACCTTTATAAGTGCATTGCTCAAGCCAGCCACGCCAGTACTTAATAGTACGCTTGAACAAATCATCCGCTTGTAACTGAGTGAGGGGAAGTCCACAACCACTCTCAGGAGAGGTTTCTCGTAGCACAAACGCCGCTATTTCTCCTGAGTGAAGGGTAAACTTGGCTTCAACCCCACTGCCTGATTGCTGTAATGGGATATCTGTAGAGAGTTCGAGGTTGAGAGATGTTGTGTGAAAGACAGCACCTACAGAACTGATGGTTGCTTGGTGTTCATCTCGGGCATAGTTAAAAGCGGGATGGCATTCCATGCTGAAATCCATGCAGCCACGGATCACCCTGACACGCCTGACTAACCACTGATAGCCAAGGTCTTGCGCTTTCATGCCTACAGGCATAAAGTCCGCAATTTCACCGACTCCTTCTGGTGTCAGGAAGCGGGTTATCAGCACATTGGTTTCAGGCCAGTACAACTGCTTGTGAGTCACCTGGTTTGTCATGGGTGAAATCTTGAAATGTCCGCCCTTTTGAGCATCAAGCAGCGCCGCAAAGACGCTGGGTGAGTCATGACTCGGAAAACAAAACCAGTTGATCGCCCCATTCAGCCCCACCAAAGCTGTTGTATACATGTTTCCAATAATACCGTGGTTGTGAATCGGCTCATATCCCATGACCTTACTCCCTTACAGATAAAGACCTTAGCATCTGAGCCTACCTTGGGTTATTAACTGATAACCTCCTGCTAAAGCAACAAACGCGATAAATTTTACATTTTCTATTAGACATCTCCAGGAATCATGTAGGGGCGTATTGCAATACGCCCCAAAAGCGGATTTCAGCGAACGCATAATTAATTTTCACTACTATGTCTATTGAGTATTGAGGGTACAGTTTAGGACCAGCCCTTTCAAGGTGCAAGTCTTTCGACTTGGTTCTTCTTCGTGTTCTTCGCGTCTTGCCTTCGGCACGCCTAACGGCGAACGCGGTTTAAAAATCTTTTTGAACCACGAAGGCACGAAGAACACGAAGAAGAAATGTCGAAAATTGGACGTAATTTTCCCAATTTTTTACCCACCTTGAAAGGGCAGCAGTTTAGGACTTACGTACTTTACAAATTTATTATCATGTGCTTAGCAAGATTGTGAAGAGAAAAGTCTTGTCCTGCCTCGTTCTTGGGCTGCTGCCTTGTAACGAGAGGTAATCCACAGTTAGTTATGTCTGTCAATGCGTAAGTCCTACAGTTAGAAGATTGTGCATCGAAAGCGCCCGCCCAATCAAACAGCACTCTTCATCAGTATTTACGAACAAACAATATAATGGGAAAAGACAAAACACCCCCAGTTGTCGAATACCCGCTCGCTATGGCACTGATCGAATATCTAGGAAATAATAATTGGCGTGAAGTTCTCCGCAGGAGTTTTGAGGGAGCAATTGCTTTATTGCAAACGGATCGATTTCGCCTAACCTCTAGCGCGATCGATGATGTCAGAAGTTGGTTGACCAGTGGTGGTGTCAGTCGTGTCCAACTTCAGCTCGACCGACAAATTAAGGCAGGCCGTTTAGTTTCTCCTTCCCAAAGGGAGATTCATGATTTTTTAGGGCAGCTGGTGAAAGAAAATCAACGCCCTCTAATACAACTGATGGCTGATGGTATCATTCCCTATAACCAAGCTGATTTTCTGGTGACAATGGGCATTTCAGAATCAGAATTTGATGCAATATGGCAAGAGATTTCGGCGTTGCTGAATCACGGTATGAATTTGCACGCGCGTAAAGTCGCAAAGGCGCAAAGAGAAAGAGTTTTAAAATACCCGATTTTTTCATTTCATACTTCAATTCAGCAACGCCGAGATTTCAACAGGCGCTAACCACTTTGAACTGAGCGCAGTACCACTTATGTTCGCGCCCACTTCTGTTCGCCCTTATTCCACTACTACGTTTATTGTGTATCCCTCAAGACTGCATCTTCTTTGCAACTAAGCTGCAAAATCCCAATAATCGTCCGCGTTACAAACTCCAAATCCTGCGGTACTGGATGCAGTGGTAAATATTCGACCACATGATGTGCTGCCCGATCATACAGACCAATTTCAAAAATCAAATAATAGTCCTATAGCTCTTAATTTATTTAGTGCTCTTTTCTCCCTTTTTCCCTACCAATTGAGAGGTTTCGTTAGCCCTCAACCATTGCTCAATCAGCTCTACTATCACTTGGCTCATTTTCAGCCCACGGATAGCACAGGCTGCGTGAAATCTCCTTTTCATGTCGTATGCGATACTAATTTGCATAGCTTTTACAGATGCTGACGGTTGTACAAAAAATCGTACCTACCCAAAGATACAAATATACAAGATACGATTTCTGATAGATGTTATCAATTTCAGGAAATTTTTGATAGTCTGGTCACAAGCGATAAGCCCAAGGCTAGACGCAGAGCTTATCGCCACAATACACCGGAAACACAACCTCTAGCCTTAAGCTAGTGGCACAAAAGACGGCAACTAGCATGACAATTAACTGGCTATTTCTCATATTCACCTTCTGACGCGATCAAAGCAGTTTGATTTGGTTGGGGTGATTACCATAGCGTTGTCTTGTTTCAATACTTATATCTTGCACCTCTAAGTAGAAACCACGAATAACCAAACAAGGAGTCATAAAATCGACATTGCTTTAAAAACTCATTCAGTCCTCTTTTAGAGGACTTATGCTATTAGCCTGGGACTTCAAGTCCCAGGCGCATGGGGGCGTTTATGAAAAATTGCTATAAGTAGAGTAATCAAGAATGTCAAAATTGGGGGGTTGTCCCATGTCAACTAACATTACTCAAAATCAGATCCCAGCACCTACCGTTCCAGACTGGGAACCTCCCATGCCTCCAACAGATTTAATTTTTGATGACGGAGAACCCTTGGAAAGTAACCGCCACCGTATTGCCATGAATGTTTTAATCCGGTCTTTGCAACAAGCTTGGTCAGACCGCAACGATTACTTCGTCGGTGGTAATATGTTTATTTACTACAGTCGCACCCAGGCACGAAATCGGGACTTCAGGGGACCAGATTTTTTTGCGGTTCTCAATGTCGAAGGAATTCGTTCTCGCCAAGGTTGGGTCGTATGGGATGAGGAGGGACGCTATCCTGATGTGATTGTCGAGTTGATGTCCCCCTCAACCAGAAATGTTGATATCGGGGAGAAAAAGAATCTCTATGAAGGAATCTTTAAAACCAGAGACTATTTCGTTTTTGACCCCTTTGACCCCAATTCCTTGCAAGGATGGCGGTTGGATATGAATTTTCGCTATCAGCCCTTAGTTGCCAATGAACAAGGTTGGCTGTGGTGCGAAACCTTAGGATTTTGGTTGGGAACGAGTGACGGAACGATAGACCGAGAAACCGCTTCCTGGTTACGATTTTATGACCGGGAGGGAAATTTAGTTTTCTTACCAGAGGAAGCGGAACGCCAACGGGCTGATGCGGAAAGTCAACGGGCTGATGCGGAACGTCAACGGGCTGAACGTTTAGCTGCACGGTTGAGGGAGTTAGGAGAAGACCCACAGGAGTTATAATGATATAGGGGTGCTTCTGCTGAAGCGCCCCTACCAAGGCTTTTAACGATGGACGCAAACCAGAACCTAAATCCACCAATAGGCGAGGATGAGAGTCACAGCAGTCAGCGGTAGACCAAAACGTAAATGTTCCCAGAATGACAACCGATGACCGAGTTTGGCCACAGCTTCAGCAACAATTAAATTAGCAACTGAACCTAATAGAGTCAGATTACCAGCCAAGGTAGACCCTGCTGCCAATAGTAACCAGGTTTTTGTATCTGGATGAGGAATTAAATGTTGTAGGAGCAATACTGCTGGGACGTTAGAAACTAAATTTGAGAGGAGAGCGGTGACTCCTAATATGCTTAAAGGAGTATGAACTAAACCGCCAAATAAATTCAATATTCCTAACTTTTCTACTCCAGCGGTGACAATAAATAATCCAGAAAACATCACTAGTAAGTCCCAGTCCACCTTATTCAAGACTCGCTGTGGTTTGATTCGCCGAGTGATGAAGAGTAAACCAGCTGCTACCAGTGTTGCTTGGGCTGGGGGTATGCCAATTAAGAATGCAATCAACAATCCTCCAGTGATCAACAGGCTCTTATTCAGTAGCGGTTTAAATACACGGTAGCGTAAAGGGTCTCCACTCAGATAAGATTTAGTAGAGCGGACATCAGGGTAGAGCAACCACAGCAATCCTATCTCGATCAACAAACTGACCAGTGCAATAGGAGTTAAAGCTTTGGCAAAGTCAAGATAGCTGATGCCAGAAAAGGAACCAATGAGGATATTTTGGGGATTACCACTCAATGTTGCCACAGAACCAAGATTGGTTGCTCCTGCCAAGGCAAGTAAGTAAGGAATGGGATTGAGGCTTAAGGCTTGGGTTAAGCCCAGAGTTAAGGGAGTAAGAATGAGGGCAATGGTATCATTCAGAAAAAAAGCTGAGAGAATGCCACTGCCAAAAGTTAGAACAATCAGCAAACCAAAAGGACTGCGGATATAGTGTATGACTTTATCAAGCACTAGTTGGAAAAAACCCGAGTAAGCCAGGTTGGCGCTGATCACCATCATGCTGAACAGAAAAATCAGCGTTTTATAATCGATCGCTCCCCATGCTTCTTTGAGGTCTAAAACCCCCAATGCCATCAGCAAAGATGCACCTACCAGAGCAATACTGGCTCGATTCATCCGCAACCCAGGTAGATACCCTAAACCCAAACCTATATAGGTGAGTACAATAACGATGTATCTGAGAACAATCATTTATTTGGTGGTTGGTGGTTGTTGGTTATCGGTTTATTTCGTGCCAGTTCTCAACTAACAAACCCGGTTTCTTAAGAGAAACCGGGTTTGTTAAGCGGTAGCGGCGCGACTTTTTTGTGCTTTCTCTGCTTTGGTTTCAGGTACGAAAAACCAGAAAACTGCTAAAGCCACAGCAGCGATCGCAGCAAGCATCAGAAAACCAACATTGTACCCAGCCTTTTGCACCACGAATCCAGCAAGCAAGTTACTCAAACCAGCACCAATTCCAATAGAAGTGGCTAGCATTCCTTGGGCGAGATTAAAGCGACCGCTACCTTTGGTTAAATCAGCAACCATCAGCACCGAGAGTACTCCGAAAATACCACCGGCAATTCCATCCAGGATTTGCACGGAAACTAGAAAAAAGGGATTTTGTGAAAGCGTGTAAAGCACCCCGCGAATGGGCAACACACCAAAGCCTAATAGGAAGACGCGTTTTCGCCCACCCTCTGCCAACCGACCAGCAAAGTTTGCTGAAGGTATCATGACCAATTGAGCTACGATGATACAGGCAGACATATAAACTGTGCTGTCTAATCCTTTTCCCTTTCCTCCCAGCGCAAGCATTTGACCGACCAACGGTAACATGGCGGCGTTGGCAAAGTGAAAAAGAATCACCGCAGTAGCAAACATGAGTATTCGGCGATCCTTCAATAGCTTCAATATGCCTTCATTCTTATTCTGGTTTTCTGCTTTACCTTTACCTTGATTCTCCTGTTCACTCTCCTCTCCATCACCACGCGCCAGTTCATGGTCAATCTCTTTCTCACGAATCCGCAAAACCGTATAAGCGCTGGCGGCAGCCATAAGCCCGACTAGGAAAAAGATACTTTTACGGTTAATAAATTGACCAGCGCCACCAGCCAGAACAGCAGCAAGTAAATTGCCTGAATGATTAAAAGTTTCATTGCGACCGACTCGCTGATCTAATTTGCTATGTCCCACCAGCCCCAGCGTAATCGCGGCAATAGCAGGCGGGAAGACTGCTGCACCAATGCCAATTAAAATCTGAGAGCCGATGACTACTGGAAAAGTTGGAAACAAGGCTATACAGAAACAACCGACAGTAACCAACCCAGCAGCCAGCACAATCAACATCCGTTTTTGACGCAATTGGTCAATCAAAGCACCAGCAGGTGTTTGTGCAATAACTGTAGCGATTGAAGAAGCGGCTGTAGCCATTCCGATCTGGGCTGGGTCCCAATGTTGGGAGGCTTTTAAGTAGATGTTCAAATATGGTCCAACACCATCTCGCACGTCTGCTAGAAATAAGTTTAAGAAATCTAGCCCGCGCAAACTCTTTTCGCTTGGTTTTCGCTTTTCTTGCATGGTTTTTGCTGATAATATTTGCTTTGCTTTTTTGGAAATGAGAAGGCGCTGTTGCCATTTCACCGTAGATGCAAAAACTATGCCAAACAGTCACGCTGTTGTGTCCTGATATCATCTACTATGCTCGCAGCCGACGGATTGCTAAAACACTAATCAGACCCCAAGACCACTGATTTAGAGTAGTGGGGTCACAGTCATCATCAAACTTCACTATTCCAACGTGCAATTTTCGTGCCATCCTGCTGAAGACAGACTCACCCTCACCTATCGGCATAGCGATCGCGCTCATCAAGACTGGACATTAGACTCACAAAGGACTCAAGCGTGTTAAGATATTTCTCAATTCTGAAAGCTGTCTTGAATAGGTGGATTTAAAAAATATGGAAGCAGCACTTTTATTAGCAAAACTGCCTGAAGCTTACCAAATCTTCGACCCCCTGGTAGATGTACTCCCAATTATCCCTGTCTTCTTCTTGCTGCTAGCTTTCGTTTGGCAAGCAGCCGTGGGTTTCAGGTAAGACCATAAACAGCCCTACGGCGTACCCAATATCAAGAAGGGTGTAGGGGTGTAGGGGTGTATGGGTATAGGGGTATCATCTGAATGAGTTCACACGAGTGACGGCTTTTCCCACGGAGGCGACAAGCGTGTTCTTTCAAGAATTACTTCCCCTACACCTTCACACCCCTACACCCTTACACCCTTTCCTTCCTTACACCCCAACTTTTGTGAACGAGGTATAAGCTATGGGCAACATTAAATTTGTTAAAGAAAATCAAGAAGTCGTGGCGGCGAATGGTGCCAATCTCCGGCTAAAAGCCATGGAAAACGGCATGGACATATATAAATTGATGGGTAAGATGATGAATTGTGGAGGCAACGGTCAGTGTGGCTATTGTATTGTGGAGGTGGTTGAAGGAATGGAAAATCTTTCGCCCCGTACCGATGTAGAAAACCGACTATTGAAAAAAAAGCCAGAAAATTACCGCCTCGCATGTCAAACCCTAGTCAATGGTCCAGTTAGCGTAGTAACAAAACCGTAACAATGTAGTTATGGGAATGCACATTGACATGGATAATGGTATGCTAAAATTGCTGACTGGAAATTAAAAAGAGGCTTTCTTTCCATGCAAACTAATGACCTGGGGTTCGTAGCGAGCCTTCTGTTCGTACTAGTACCCTCCGTTTTTTTAATTATTCTGTACATCCAAACTGCCAGCCGCCAAGGTTAAAAAGAAATCTTAATACTTTGCGTATAAGATAAAAAACCCCTACACCACGTGTGTAGGGGTTTCTGTTTATCAACCGCTGAATATATTTTGACCTCAAATCTCAAGAAATACAGGGAGTGGGGAGTAGGGAGTGGGGAGTGGGGAGATAGGGGGGATAGGGGAGATAGGGCAATAAGGTTCGGTTAACGATAATTGTAGGTTGGGTTGAGGCAATGCGTTACCCAACAAACCGCGAAAAATGTTGGGTTTCGTTCCTCAACCCAACCTACGTGAACGTAAGTTTTTGGCTTAACCGAACCGTATTGGGAGATAGGGGAGTAAACAATTATTCTCCCTCATCTCCCTCATCTCCCTCATCTCCCCTCTTCCCCCACTCCCCACTCCCCACTCCCCACTCCCCACTCCCTACGAACGTGTTTCTTCAGAGTCAACCGACTGTCCGCGCCAATAATACTGGGCACGTAGCATTGACTCTAACGTAGTCGGACACAGAAGAGCCTAAAAGTCGGTCTATATCCACTAAACTCTTAGCAATTGTGGGACGGCGATCCGGAGAACCAAGCAGCAATAAATCCGCGTTCTTCTCTTGTGCCAAGCGACAAATTTCTTCTGCTGGCTTACCACTGCTGGTAACGCAACTCACTTGCACACCATATGTTTTAGCTTTTTGAACTGCTGCTGCTAAGACAGGATTTTGTTCGCCATTGGTTGCAGAAATTTCAGATGGTTTACCGCGTAAATCTGTATTAACATTAGCTAAAATTAACTGACCGTCCTTAATATCTTGAAGGAGGGATAAAGCTAATTCCAGGCAGTATTGTGACGCACTAGAGTTGTCCATGGCCACCATAATGCGGTTAATTTGTTTAACATAAACGTCATCTTTTACCAGCAACATGGGGCGAGAAGATAACTGAAAAACGTACTGACTGACTGAGTTTGCCAGAACGGATTGCAGCCGCTTCAGACCACGTGAACCCATAATGATCAAGTCAGCTTCGATTTCGTCAGCTACCTGGCAAACTACATATTTGGGGTCTCCTTGCCGCAAAATGGAGGAAACTTTGCTAGGGTCTAAGTTCAAATGCTGAATGGCATTAGCCAGGATCTTGCCTCCTTCTTCCCACTTCGCTGTCATAGCGGCAGCAGAAGTTTGCTCAGGAACAACGTGCAAAACTGTAACTTTTGCTCGTTGAATTGATGGTATTTCCGCAAGATTTTTGAGCATCTCTTCTGCATGTCCCAATCCAGAGACAGCCAGCAAAATCTTTTCAATCATATTACCTCTTTCTCCTCATGATTAGTGGTTAGGGTACAATCAATAACTAACAACTAACAGTTAAGTTTATTCAAGCCCAGTTCCTTAGACTTTTGACTATAGCAATCCGTGCAGGAGATACTAACACCTCTCCCAAGTCCTCCTTGTCTCCCAAGTCGTCCCTTTTGTTCGGAAATCAAATGGGATTGCTATAGATGATTTTCTAGGTGGGGCTATGCCGCACATTACCATTCACAAATCAAATAGAACTGCTATGGGCTTTGTCATTTAAGCATACTTCCAATTTTGCCTAATAACTTAACGAATGATTATTAAATTTATTAGTTTTAATCTATGTTTAATTTTCTTAATTAAAGATAAGTAAAGTATTATTAAAAAAAAAGGCGTTCATCTGCTGACGAACACCAACAAAAACCTACTTTTATTATGGGGAATTAAACACTAGTTGAACATGAAGACATGATGAACCATCTGTCTAGTTACGAGAAAGTCCAAGAATTCAAAAGTAAAGGGGACTGGGGACTGGGGATTAGGTATTGGGTATGGGGTTTAGTTTACAATGGAAAAATTATGGAATTCGTATTAACCCCGAAAATATTTTGGAGCATTTTCCCTGTCACCAGTCGCCAGTCCCCAATCCCTAGTTAAGCAGCTAAACCATTATGCTTGAGCAAAGGAACTGTACTAGGTTCACGACCCCGGAAAGACTTAAAAACTTCCATTGGGTGCAAGCTACCACCGAGAGCCAGTACCGTATCACGGTAACGCTTACCTGTAGCTTTTATAGCCTGTTCGTCTTCTAAACCAGCTTCTTCAAAAGCGCCAAAAGCGTCAGCGCTCAGTACCTCAGCCCACTTATAACTGTAATACCCAGCCGCATATCCACCAGAAAATATATGTCCAAAAACACATAAAAATTTATCTTCAGGTAGCGGTGGCAATACGGTGGTCGTCTTGGTAATGCGATCGCGCACATCCTGTGGAGTTTCCCCACCACCCGGACGATAGCGGTAGTGCAGTTCTAAGTCAAGGATACTAATGTGGATTTGCCGCAGGATACTGCTACCACTCATGTAATTTTTTGCTACCACTAGCTTTTGGTAATAATGCTCTGGTAGCGGCTCACCAGTTTCGTAATGTTTAGCCATTCCCAGCAATGTTGGTCTATCATAACACCAGTTTTCCATGAACTGGCTAGGCAATTCCACTGCATCCCATTCAACATTATTAATGCCTGCTGCTTCGGGATAGTCTACCTTAGTGAGCATATGCTGCAAGCCGTGACCAAACTCATGAAACAAAGTCTCTACTTCATAGAAGGTCATCAAACTAGGCTTACCATCCACTGGGGGAGTTTGGTTGCACACCAAATACGCCACAGGTAAGCGAGTGAAAGTAACTCCATTTTCCGTGATTTTGCCACGGTTGATGCACGTGTCCATCCATGCACCGCCGCGCTTTTCAGCAGGACGGCTGTAGGGGTCTAAGTAGAAGTAGGCTACAGGAGTACCTGTTTCATCAGCAATTTGGAAATAACGCACATCCTCATGCCAAACTGGGGCTTGACCATCAGCAGGGGTGACAGTCACACCAAACAGCCGCTTCACAAGTCCAAACAAACCATCTAACACTTGCCTAAGGGGGAAGTAAGGACGCAATTCTTCTGCGGTGAAAGCAAATTTTTCTTCCCGTTGGCGTTCAGCCCAAAAAGTGATATCCCAGTGCTGCAAATCATTGGCTTCTGCTGCAAAGGTTTTCAGTTCTGCCAATTCTTTAACAGCAGCATCATAACTGGCTAGACGCAGTTCTTCCAACAACGACTCTACTGCTTGGACACTCTTAGCCATTTTACTGGCTAAGCTCAACTCAGCATAAGTCTTAAAGCCTAGTAACTCCGTAAGTTCTTGACGCAACTCTAAAATGCGTTCAATTAAGGGGTTATTATCCAACTCGCCTGATGAAGCACGAGTGATAAAAGCTTTGTAAAGTTTTTCGCGCAAGTCACGCCGAGTGCTGTGCTGCATAAAAGGACTAAAACTAGGCAAGTCTAAAGTTATGCGCCAAGGACCATTTTCTGGGGTGGCGCTTTCTTCTCCCGCTGCCCGCGCAGCTTGTGCCGCTAAACTCAGTAAGCTAGGAGGCAAGCCATAGATTTCTTCTTTAGTCGTTAGCGTCAAGCTAAAGGCTTTGGTAGCATCTAGCACATGGTTCGAGAACTTGGTAGAAAGGTCTGCTAACTCCATCTGAATGGCGTTAAAACGGTCCCGCGCCTCACCTTGTAAGCCAACGCCGGCGAGAGAAGCATCCCGGATAGCGGCTTCTACAATGCGCTGTTGGGCAGAGTCTAAAGTTTTCCAGCTATCACTTGCTTGTAATGCTTTAAAAGCATTGTAGATGGGTTGGCTTTGACCCAGCTTATTGAAGAACTGCACCACTTGCGGCTGTACGGTTTCATAAGCTTGGCGTAGTTCGGGGCTATTTTTTACTCCCATTAAATGATTCACTAAGCCCCAACTCCAGTTTAGCCTTTCTGTTAGGCGATCGCGTGGTTCTACTAAACTGCTCCAAGTAGGTAAGACGTTAGCTTCCAAGGTAGAAAGTTCCAGGTCTAGTTCTGCTAGCAGCACTTTGAAAGCTGGCACGACTTGCTGTGGTGTAATGTTTGGAAAGGGAGGTAAGCCAGAGCCTTGGAGTAAAGGATTATCAGAAATGGTAGGGTTTGCACTCATAGTTCTTTGTGAGTTGCCGATAATATTTCAAGATATATCTTCTACTGTAGTGATCGCTTCCACGTTTCGACTTTCCAGAATCCCGATCCCATAAGCCTCTCTTCTACTTCAAACCCTGTGGTTGCTTTTCCAGAAAAGCTTTCTACAAATAGCTTGAATTTAAACTTGAAATGTCATAAAATTTTTATATCTTAGGAAAACCTGTATAAAACTAGACTAAGCCCAATAATAATTAACGTAAAGATACATTTAAAAATTGTTTGTGATTCTCAAACTCCTACAAGAACATCTGCAAACCATCCGTATACACGCCGAAAGTACTTACCCGGAAGAGTGCTGCGGTATAATCCTTGGTAAGGAGGCAAATTCCGGCAAAACTGTGGTAGAAATCATGCCAACAGAAAATGCTTGGCACACACAGGCGGCAGAATTCTCAGAAGATGATATAAGTTATAATGAGAGGGGAAGGTATGCGATCGCACCCCAAGTGATGTTGCAAGCCCAGAAGGAAGCACGCGATCGCCAACTTATTATAATAGGAATTTATCACTCCCATCCCGATAACCCAGCCATACCGTCAGAATTTGACCGCTTGTATGCTTGGCCAGAATACTCCTATATCATAGTTTCAGTACAAAACGGCAAAGCTGGTGACTTGAATTGCTGGTGTCTTGATGATAACCACCAATTCCAAGAAGAAGCAATTGACACTGGGAAGTAGGGAGTAGGGAGTGGGGAGTAGGGAGTAGGGATAGTGGAAAAGTATATATATTTATTCCCCATTTCCCCACTCCCCACTCCCCATTCCCCCACATTTTTCGGTAGGATTAAAAATCCGTTCCTCATCAAACTGCTATGCTCAATCCCAATCTGGATGAAGTCCAGCTGACAACAGAAGAGTACGAACGTTACTCCCGCCATCTCATTTTGCCGGAAGTAGGGTTGGAAGGGCAAAAACGCCTGAAAGCTGCTAGCGTGCTGTGTATCGGAACTGGTGGACTGGGTTCGCCCCTCCTTTTGTATCTGGCTGCTGCGGGTGTCGGACGCATCGGGATTGTTGATTTCGATGTGGTTGATAGTTCCAATCTGCAACGCCAAGTGATTCACGGTACCTCTTGGGTAGGTAAACCCAAGATTCAATCAGCAAAGACGCGCATTCTAGAAATTAATCCTCTTTGTCAGGTTGACCTGTATGAAACGCGGTTCAGTTCAGAAAATGCCCTCGACATTGTTAAGCCCTACGATGTTGTGGTGGATGGGACTGATAACTTCCCCACACGGTATCTCGTCAACGATGCTTGCGTGTTGCTGAACAAGCCTAATGTCTACGGTTCCATTTTCCGCTTTGAAGGACAAGCTACTGTATTTAACTACGAGGGTGGACCGAATTATCGTGACCTTTACCCCGAACCACCACCACCAGGAATGGTTCCCTCTTGTGCTGAAGGTGGGGTTCTAGGTGTTTTGTGCGGAATTATTGGCACCATCCAGGCAACGGAAACTGTCAAAATTATTATGGGACAGGGTAATACTCTGAGTGGACGCCTGCTGCTGTATAATGCCCTAGAAATGACGTTCCGCGAATTGAAATTGCGTCCCAACCCGGTGCGTCCGGTGATTGAGAAGTTAATTGATTACGAACAATTCTGCGGTATCCCACAAGCGAAAGCACAGGAGGAGAAACAGCAGATGGAAATTCCAGAAATGACGGTGCAGGAGTTAAAGCAGTTGTTGGATAGTGGTGCAGATGATTTTGTGCTGCTGGATGTCCGCAATCCTCATGAGTATGAAATTGCTAAGATTCCTGGTGCAGTTTTAGTACCTTTACCGGATATTGAACAAGGGGAAGGGGTTACTAAGGTGAAGGAATTGCTCAACGGTCACCGCTTGATTGCTCATTGTAAGATGGGTGGGCGTTCTGCAAAAGCTCTTGGTATCCTCAAGGCTGCGGGAGTTGAAGGTACGAATGTGAAGGGGGGAATTACTGCTTGGAGTCGGGAAGTTGATCCGTCGGTTCCGCAGTATTAAAACCAACCGCCAAGACGCCAAGGACGCCAAGAAATCTTTACGTCTTTGCGTCTTTGCGTGAGGTATTTGAATGAGCAATCAAACCTATTTACCCGGTATTATTGCAGCACTTCCCAATCCTCTACAGGCACAGCAGGCTCATATGGGTCATCATAGCGATATGGCTGTTTACCTCGCAGGGGATAAGGATTAGATTCTGGAGAGGGGGAAGGATGCTCTTTAATGATGATTTCAACTGCATCTCCAGCCTGAAATGGTAGATCCTTTATGGTCAAGGTTCCATTTTCAGTTAGTATAGTTTGTAGATGATGTGCTTTCATAAAATAAGTGTCTCTGAACTAACGAGAGTTAGGACGGGTCGATTGTTTACTTTTGATTATTCAACGAGCGGTTTACGACCCAATGAGCGCATGTTGTCTAGGAAATTGGCATGCTTGTGAGTGATCGGGTGATTACTTATAATAAAATTTACCAATGTAGGTTGGGTTGAACCTTGTGAAACCCAACACAAGTTTAGAGTTCATGTTGGGTTGAGGAACGAAACCCAACCAGATAACGGACTTGATTTGAGGAACGAAACCCAACCCAATACTGCGTAGGTTTTGCCTAAAAAATAAAAATTTGTAGGTTGGGTTGAGGAACGAAACCCAACCTAAGCGCGGGGTTTGTTGGGGGTACGGCATTGCCTCAACCCAACCTACGAATATTCAAAACCTACGCAGTATTGAAACCCAACCAGACAACGGACTTGATTTGAGGAACGAAACCCAAACTTAAAAAGTATTTGTTGGGTTTCGCTATGGCTCAACCCAACCTACAATGTTAAAAATTACTCATTTCCTATAATACTTTGATTAAATAAAATTTTCTCCTCTGCTCCCCAACCTACATCGTAGATTCCTTCACGAACATAACGGTGGAAACTAGAATATTCCCAGTCCTTCGGTGATTTCACTAATCCATGTTTCACAGGATTGTAATGAATATACTCAACATGAGCGGTGAAATCTTTCTCATCTCGTATGCAATGCTCCCAAAAGCGGCGTTGCCAAATTGACTTTTCTTTTTTATTCTGTCTAGATGTAGAAAATTTTTCCGGAAATTGCGGAGCGCATAAACGACTAAAGTAACTTTTGATTAAACGCCAGCGTGTGGAAAAGTCCCAATCTCCACTAGGTAATGTCCAAATACAGTGTAAATGTTCGGGCAACAAAACAAAGGCATCAATTTTGAAGGGGTGCTGGTTCATGACATACCGAAAAGCACTCCTCAATAAAGAAACGTTGTCAGTTTCACATAAAAACTTGTGTCGGTTGTATGTGACTAGAGTAAAAAAGTATGTGCCACCATCTACTCTTGCTCTTCGATACTGCATTTTTGCATTTATTATATTTGTTTACTTATAAATGGCTGTGTTGGGTTTCGTTCCTCAACCCAACCTACGGGTCTACGTGTCTATTGTATTTGTATGTTTATTTAGTTGTCAGTGGCTGTGTTGGGTTTCGTTCCTCAACCCAACCTACGGGTCTACATGTCTATTGTATTTGTATGTTTATTTAGTTGTCAGTGGCTGTGTTGGGTTTCGTTCCTCAACCCAACCTACGGGTCTACGTGTCTATTGTATTTGTATGTTTATTTAGTTGTCAGTGGCTGTGTTGGGTTTCGTTC
>JADQBA010000207.1 GCA_016903675.1 Stigonema ocellatum SAG 48.90 = DSM 106950
CAATCCGTGCAGAAATTACAAACACCTCTCCCTCGTCCCCCTCGTCCCCCTCGTTCGGATCTTAAATAAGATTGCTATGCTAAAAACGCTTGAGAGCAATACTATTCTATAACCGTCAACAGCAATTGTCCCTCACCCCCAACCCCTCTCCCAAGAATTGGGAGAGGGGTGAAGTTACTCTCGTTCAACTCTAGTTCCTCGAATCCCTTTTGGGAGAAGGGGTTAGGGGATGAGGGCTAAAAAAAAGTCTACCTATTAACCGTTTGCAGTATATATATGGGATTAGAGAATACCTCACCCCTCAATAATGAGAACAACTGTCAGTAGGTAGATGCCAGACTATGAGTGGGTTACTAAGATAGCTCCAAGACCATTGAAATTAAAGCAAAAAACAACTATGGATGCTCTTCCCCTCTCTTTTAATCAACATCAACTCAAACTGATGCATGAGAAAGTCAACCAAGCAATTGCAGATTTGCAAAGCAAAAACCAAGCCAAACAGTTTGCTTCAGGTGACGACAAGAAAAAAGAGCAAAACATATTAAATTACGGAACAGATAATTATCAAGAAGCTTATGACCTTGTACAGGCTATCAATGACCAATTAGAGTCACACTTGAAGGCGTGGAATGATGATCCAGAAGTACCCCAGCCTGTGGAAATATCCCTGAACTCATATCAACTTCGAGTCTTGCGAACTAGTATCGAGCAAGAAATTGACAATCCCCGTGACCAACAAGCAAAGCATCTGCTAGAAAACATTATTGAGCAGCTTCCTGAATTTAGCGCCAATGAACAGTCAGAATAATTCGTAATTCGTAATTCGTAATTCGTAATACGTAATTGTGAGGCAAATCTGAAGACGGAGAAGCCAGTGCAGGATATTGCCTCCCAATGCAAGTTTCATTACCAATAATTGCCAATCAGTTGTAGGCACATACCTAGCAAAAAGCACCTCACCTAGTGACCCTACCAGCGTTTCTAGTGAACTGATCACTTTTAACAAAGATGGGAACTTTACTGCCACTGACTCAAATTCAGGCGGCGATCCGGATGCGACCACCTTTTTTAGCCAACCCTTTGGTCCGATACACGGCAGTTGGAAGTGTACAGGAAACCAAGAGATTGTGGCTAGGGGCACGAAGTGCAATTTCGGGCGTTGCATATTTGCGGGATGATTTTATTTTCTGTGTCAACTGAAAAACCATTATCTTGGCGAACAGGGGCGTCTTGGCGGTTCCATTTTCATCCCCATTTTATGCAACGCCCAATTTCGCGTCTCTATCAAGGGTTTGGTGGTAACGCATAATTAATTTTCACGACTATGTCTAATAGGTTAAGGTTTTTTTGATGGGAATTCTGGACTCCCCACTCCCCACTCCCCACTCCCCATTCCCCATTCCCCATTCCTATTACCCTCCAATCAGAACAGAGTTGCAACCACCAGTGATTTTATTTTGGGGTCCAAGGGCTTCCAAAATTGTGTCGCCCACGCGACACGCTGGTAAGCCGTTAATAAGCACTGTTTTACTACCGTCAATCACAACACCAGGTCCGTGGGGAGGTATGGGGAGGGGTGTTGTACAACCATGAATATCAGCACCTCCAGCGCTTGCTGTGATGGAGCTAGTCATGCTAGCTAAGAATGATGTTTTTGTGGTTTGTTCAGCTGCTTGTGCCGCTGGTGCAGCTGGTGTACCTAGGGCTGCTTTCGAGGCTGCTTCTACAGTTTGGATAGCTGCATCAGCTACTTGTTTTCCTGCTTGCAATCCAGCCACTACACCCATTGGTACACCCCGCCATGCAGGTAAAGACCCAATCAATACATTGAAACTTCCAGGACCTCCTGTCAAGACTGGCGGTAAGGGGTGCGCTACCTTGTCAGTAATTCTTGCTGCTGGTTTACCCATAAAAATCTCCTAATTAAAATGGTTATGGTTGCTTTGGCTTTAATATCTATGGTTGTGTTCGCATTTATTGAAATACTACCTTTTGAATCGATGGAAATTGATTTACTATTGTCGTCCATCTTGATAGAATGACCGTCTTTTGTTTTAATTTCGATGCAGAGCTACTCATGCTAGCTAATAGTGATATCTTTGTACTTTCTTCAGTGGCGATCGCATCTGGTGCTGCTGGTGTACCTTCCGCAGCCTTCGAGGCTGTTTCTACAGCTTCCACCGCTACATCAACTGCTTCAATTAACCGAGCAGTATTGAAACTGATTATTGCAGCCTGCTTCTTTGTTCTTTTACCCATTTTCGGAATGCTCTAAGTGTGGTAGTTGTTCCTGTTGTTCGACTCATCTCCACAAATTGCGAAATTCCCTCAACAACTGGAAAATTAGGAAATGAGAGGCTTGTTTGAGATTTAACGTATTGTTCACCTTGGAGCAAATTAATCTCGAGGTTGCCTTTTTCATAACGCCAAATTTCCGGAATTTTTAATGCTTTATAAGCACTGAGTTGTGTTTTAGAGGTGACATCAATTTCAATTGCTAAATCAGGAGGAGGGTCAGCCCTGAGGTCTATCCTATCCCTGCCAATCATTTGCCTATAATTTTCAATGTAGAAGCAATCATCTGGTTCTATACCAGCAGTCATATCCTCTCGCTTAAAGGTGGTTGAACCGAGAGATTCCCAGTAAATATCAAGTTCATCAAGCAAGATTTTTACCAAATCTCCAATAATGACTTTAGTTCTCTCATGTTCTGGCAGTGGAACCATTATTTCTAGCGTACCTTGGCTGTATGCAACTCGACTGCCACGATGTTCACCCAACTCATTAAGAATTGCCTCAAATTCTTGCCAATTAATATCTTCCAGCAGTATCCTCTGACCAGGTGGAACTCGAATTTGTCTGAGTTGCAGTGTCACCATACAATCGTGAGTTTTGGATAGTTCAATTTTAACACCACCACCCCTTCGGGTTCGTCAAAAGCTAAGGTAATAAGTCAAAATTATTTTGACTTTTGAATAGCGAGTATTCCCCACTCCTAACTCCTAACTCCTAACTCCTATTGGATAGCTGCATCAGCTACTTGTTTTCCTGCTTGCAATCCAGCCACTACACCCGTTGGTACACCCCGCCATGCAGGTAAAGACCCAATCAATACATTAAGGCTTCCAGGACCTCCTGTCAAGACTGGCGGTAATGAGTGCGCTACCTTGTCAGTAATTCTTGCTGCTGGTTTACCCATAAAAATCTCCTAATTAAAATAAATAAAGTGTCGAACAATCTAGGAATTATAAAACCATTAAATACGTATCTTTTCCTTCCATTGGTAAAACTCGCAATTTCTGATTTTGTAAATCAGGTTCTAATCCTAAATCTTCTAAAGGGATTAATCCTAATAAAGGCTCTGAACCTTCTGGTAATTCAATACAATTAAATATCCCTTCTCTTCCTTCAACTGAAAGATTTAACATTTTTAAAACACGAGCTTTGTATAATCCTGTAGCCATTTTAACATCCACTTCTCCTTGAAACGGTAATCCCAAATCAAGAATAAGATTTTTCGGTAAGCACAGCCTTGTCGCCCCTGTGTCTACTAAAACATCATCTAAAGTAATTGAACGTATTTGTTCTGTTGGAATAAATCCTCTTTCTGCTAAAGTCAGGTCAATTTGGTTAGTAATGGTGATTGTGGTAGTTACTTTCCCCATTGTTTGACTTTTGCTAAGTTTCATATTATTTTCCTATAAATGCCGCTGAAGCGATCGCACCAACCCACTAGTCAGGTGGGTGTTCATTCATAATGGCAAGGACTCGACGCACATTAATCACACCCTCACGGTTAGTTTGGAGTCGGGCATAGGAACATACTCGCTCATTCATAGGTAACAGGCTGAATGCGAGCGTGTTTCCATGATCTCTGATAGGGAGACTTGGCGAAGTTGAGCTAGGTTGGCGAGGGCTTCGAGGCGTTGGGCACCAAATTGTTCGATCTGATTGCTGAGTTGGATCAGGGTGTTGTATTCAGCGTCCGTGAGAGTTTCGGCTTCTTTGTTTCCCACGAAGCGTTTGGTACTGGGCGCGGAGTTCTGGGTCAATACCTTGGTTAATTTTGTAGAGCAGTTGAGCTTCTTCTAATGGAAGGACGTTCGCTTTGCGGTGGGCACGGAGTATGACGACCTGCTGGAGGAGCCTATCCAGATCTGCTTCGTCCAATTGATTAGCTGCCTGGATGAGTTCGTCGAGGCTCATAGGGGCTTCGGAGACTGGGGAATCTTTTCTATTATAAAGCGCATCTCGTTCCTCACGGTTGTGTCGCAAATATTTTTTAGTGACAAACAATGAACTAAATGCAGCAACGAATTAGGAGAGCGAAAATCTTTCCAATCGTCTCCATCTCAACAAAATAATTCCGCATTGTACTACACATAAAATAGAAAGTAATACACATTGGCGTAAACACAGAAAGCTAACAAGGTTAACCCCTGATGGCTAACCAGAAACGAAGATGAATTAGTAATTTAGTTAATCGGATGAGGTGAATCACCATGACAAACACGACGATTGAACCGAGCATCCAATCCTCTCGCCTGTGGTTTATTGACCATGTGAGAGTGTTTCTCACTGTTCTGGTGGTTGCCCATCATGCCGGACAACCCTATGGACCTACCGGCGGTAAATGGCTGATTTTTAATCCCGAACGGGCTGAGATTCTCAGCCCGTTCTTCGCAGTCAATGCCGCATTCTTTATGGGCTTATTCTTTTTAGTCTCAGGTTACTTTCTGCCTGGTGCATATGACCGGAAAGGAGCAAAGGTTTTTCTACGGGAGAGATTGCGACGATTGGGTGTTCCCATTTTGTTCTTTGCGTTTTTGATATTCCCGTTGGTTTCCTACTTCGCTGACTCAGACAAATTGTCCTTGATTCAATTCTTATTTCAGGTTTATCTGGGTCAGGGGCAGATTCAGGTTGGGCATCTGTGGTTTCTCATGCATTTGCTGTTCTATGCCCTTTGCTATGTTCTATGGCGTAAAGTGATTCAGTCAGATGCAAAGTTCAACCTGAATCGTCAGCAGATTGCTGTTCCCAGTCATCGGTTAATCTTCACTTACCTGATTGGGTTGGCGATCGCAACCTTCCTCGTCCGAATTCAATATCCGATCGATACCTGGAAAGGAGTGTTCTGGATTATTCCCGCCGAATTGGCTCACCTGCCGCAGTACCTGAGTTTTTTTGTCGTTGGCATTCTATCCTACCGTCACAACTGGTTTCGCCGAATGCCAACCCGGCGAGGATTCATTTGGCTAGGAATTGGTTTAGTAGCTGCGCTGTTGCACTATGGCTACAGCGCAGGACGCAAGCACTGGTTTCCCGTCCAAATTATAGCAAAGGGAGGATGGAACTGGCGATCGCTCCTTTGGAGTACCTGGGAAGCAACCATTTGTGTAGGCTTGTGTATCGGTTTGCTCGTGTTTTTCCGCGAACAGTGCCATCGACCAGGAAAGTGGGGGAAATGGTTGTCTGCTAATACCTACGCGGTTTATCTGATTCATGTTCTAATTATTGTGCCACTCCAGTTTTTATTGGCTGGTTTTGCAGTTTCTCCATTGCTCAAATTTCTTGTAGTAACGCTCATCGGTGTCCCGCTTTGCTTCCTGCTGAGTGATTTTCTGCGTCGATTACCTTTTACTAAAGCGATCCTTTAACAAGGGAGCTATGTTGCGATGAGCGTGTGGGCTTGGCGTTGCTGAATCATGGGATGATTTCGCCCAATTTGGAACGAATTTTCAATGATTTCAACCACCAATTCATCCCATATTTATGCAACGCCTGTACTTAGTTAAGACGGATGAGTTGACCATTAATGGTTATGGTTGCTTTGGCTTTAATATCTATGGTTGTGTTCGCATTTATTGAAATACTACCTTTTGAGTCGATAGAAATTGATTTACTATTGTCGTCCATCTTGATAGAATGACCGTCTTTTGTTCTAATTTCTATGCTTTTTTCACTATCATTCAGGTAAATTTTGTGTCCGTAAACAGTTTCTACGCGAATACCAGTTTTACTTCCACCTTTATCCTTTTCCACGAACTGTAGGGTATGTCCAGTACGAGTCTTAAATGTACGTAGTCTGACTTTTTTAACATCTCCCTCCTGATCAATGGTATCATTCACGCTTTCTGGTGGCGCATCCTCACCATTCCATACCCCTCCAATGACATAGGGACGGTGTATGTCGCCATGTTCAAAACCTACCAATACTTCATCGCGCACCTCTGGTAAGCAATCAAACCCGCGATTTTTTCCGACTCCTGGGGCTACAACTCGCGCCCAATTACTTGTATGTTCTTCTGTCAGGGTTGGAAACTGCACTTTTACTCTACCCAATCCCTTTGGGTCTTTGTTATCCGTGACAATTCCCACTAAAAAGGTTTGACCAGGCTGTAAATGTACTTGTGGGGATATGGTGGTAAATAAATCGCCACCGCGTAGTCCCCGCACACTGAAATCGGTTGTATAAGTTCTTTGACTGAAATGGTGTCGCGTTTCTGTGATGTAATATTTGCCGCTGAAGCGATCGCCCATTTTTTCTAGAGTCACCACTCGTCCCGGTCGAATCTTAGGGTTTCCTTGGGCTTTAGCATCAGCATATACAAATTCCCCACCCAGTTCATTGCACAAAGCCTGCGCCATAATTTCTGCTTGTTTGTCGCTGAAAGTAGGTTTATCTACCACAGTCATGATGGGCGAGGGAGTGTTATTGAACTTGGTACTATTACTGCTTCCTGCACCATTTCCTGTATCAGTTATTACCTTTTCTTTCTTGGCTTTTGCGGTTCTTAATTTTTTCTTCGTGTAGTCCCAGTAACGCACTTCCACCTCGTTCACCTGTTCCGCACTGGTAATCCGGGTACTAAAACTACTGATATCACGCAGCCAGGTTAATGTTAGAGATTCCTGACTTTCTGGTTTACAAAAATTTATTTTATCACCTTGAACAAAGAGTTCAAACCCAATGCGACCAGCCCTTTGTCGCAAAAACTCCATGTTAGTTTGGTTTTCTTGAAATACATACTCATGGGGTTCGCCACTGGGGTCTATCTTACCAGGTTTTATGCCTGTTTCTGAGGCGATTTTCTTGACTATATCGCTATCAGTGACATTTAAGAAAGAACGATTATAACGACCTCTGTGAAGACGATGGGAAATATCATAACCACGAATAACTATCGGCGCTTCAGATTTTTCATTAAAGTGAACCTCAATTGCCGTAATTTCGCCTTCTATGAGATAATCATCAAACTCCTTCTTAAAACTTTGGTCTTGAGTAGTACTCGAAATAAAACCCAACTTTACTTTCTTCCCAACTTCAAACAGCTTTTCATGATGCCAAGGCTGATATTCTGCGCGATCGCTCGTAGGAAGATAGCTATTATGCACTACCAGTGTAAACATTGCTGGCAAATGAAGACTTTCTTCTATAGTAATTTGCAACAAATCTTTAATTAACTCAGGTGAACCATTTTCCCAGCTTTGTCCTCCGCTAGAAAATTGAATTTTTGGCTCGCATAAATAAAGACTATCATTAGACATAAGCAGCAACTGAGAAGAAATATGAATAATTACTAATTGCTAGTTCCGGTAATCCGGCTATCTTGCGGACGATTTGCGCCTGTAGGAGCCGATTCTAGTCCGCCTGGAAGATTTTTTGGGTCTACTTCTTCCAAAGAAATATCTACCATTGCCCTGACTGGCGTACCATCAGAAAGAAACATATTTAAGGTGTAGGTTAAACTATTTATGACACAATAAAAATACTCTTTATTCCATGTAAAAATGTAAACAGGTGGACGCTTATCAGGTTTTCCCTGAATAGTCTCTACACCTTTCTTAATAATATCTATATATTTCATGACTGATTCTTTAGTTTCATAAGTATCGAATATCAATTGTTTAAGTGTAAATTTGTAAGGTTCAACCCCAGAAAAGTTAATTTTAGGTAGTAAACTAGTTCCTCTATTACCTGTATGCTTTTCCCAGTTAACAGTCCGAGAGAAACTAATCTCTGTAGGATTAAACATCAATTCAATATTCGGCGCTTCACCGTTATAAGCCATAAGTTTGGCTTTCTCTAAATCTGCTTTACGCTTTTGGGGAGCAACAACTGACGGATTTGGCATTTTAATCTTTCTCCTTTAACAACTAACCACTATTGGGGGACAAGGGGGACGAGGGGGACAAGGGGGACAAGGGGGGACAAGGGGGACGAGGGGGACGAGGGGGACGAGGGAGAGATGTTTTTCACTTCTGCACGGGTTGCTATAAGATTTTTTTTACCGAAAATCGTAGGGCCGGGGGCCCTAGCTTCCAGCTATGGGGTAAGCCCGTGCGCGAATTTATTCCCCGTCAATATTTCTAGCCCACGTCTCAATCAATTCGCTCACACTTACTTCAAGGAATGCAGCACGTTATTTGAGTTTGAGCCATGAAGTAGGAGTTAAAAATATATGATGCGATGATTTAACCTCATCGTGTAAAACCGGAATATTTCTTAACCTTTTTTTGGTAGACATATCTAGATACTAGCGCTACACTAAAAGCATATCAATTAAAGACTAAAGGAACAAGCCAGAGTGCAAGTACGATGGAATTTCAAATTGTTACCCAACCAATCCCAGGAGACGACTCTTGAGGATTGGTTAGTAACATTAAGAAAACATCGTAATTATGCTTTGCGAGAGCGTAAAGACGGGTTTGAAACTAACAACAAAGATGCCTCAACCCAAATCATTTATTCTTATGGGTCATATTGTGAGTTAGATTCAAAAATAGAGTATGGTTCCTGCTGTCCTCTAACCTGTCCAGTACTGAAACACGGTTTCATTCCCCAAGACCAAGAATTAGCGTTTAAGGAATCAAAAACGAGGGACAAGGAAACCAAGAAAGTTCTGTCAACCACTATTGGGTGGGATTCAGCATCTGGAATTCAGATGAAAGTTACGTCCCAACTGCGTCAATCATTGCCTCATTTTGCTGCAATTGATTCATGTGTTTTGCAACGTAATATTGCCAACCTGGATACTGCTTACTCAAACTTCTGGAAACACAACAGAGGATTTCCGCAGTTTCTAAGAAGACTAGACTCTTTTGAGTACAAGCCTGGTCGTGTCATCCTGCGTCATATCCGCAAGAATTATGCCACAGTCTACCTACCGGGAATCGGTGATGTTAAATTTCACCGTAGCCGGGATTTATCATTGATTCAGGATTTAAGGACTTGCACAATCAAGCGTGAGGGTGGCATCTGGTATATAAGCATGCTGGTTGAGATTTCTGGTACGCTACCAGAATTGAAACCACTAGATGAATGTCTTTCCGTTGTTGGGATTGATGTAGGCATTAACCAATTAGTAGCACTGTCTGATGGCAGTTTTCAAGAGAACAAGAGGGTAGCAACCAACAAGAAAAAAGCGCGTCGGTTAGCGATGCGACAACGAGCTATTAGTCGCAAGCAGAAAGGTTCTAAGAACAAGATTAAGGCTATCAAGAAATTAGCCAAACAACAGCATAAAATTGCTCAGTCCAGAGATGGATACAACTGGCAAGTAGCATCCACCATTGTTAAAACTGCTGATGTCGTAGGTCGAGAGGATCTCAACATCAAAAACATGGTGAAACGTGCTAAGCCCAAACACGACGGCTTGGGTGGTTACAAGCGTAATGGGGCAAGCCAAAAAACCGGGTTAAACCGAGTTATCCTTGATGCTGGCTGGGGCGACATCTTCAAGAAAATTGCTTGGCTTGCACTTAAAGCAGGTAAGCCTGTAGTGCCAGTTCCGGCAAAGCACTCATCACAGGAATGCCCATCATGCGGTCATATAGATAAGTCTAACCGTGAGGGTGAAAAGTTTCTTTGTGTAGCGTGTCATCATACAGAACATGCTGATACAAAAGCTAGTCGTACAATAGCTAAAAGAGTGGGACTGGTCTTCCCTCCAAATAAAAAGACCCTACCTGCGGACTGTGGGAAAGTTACGCTTAGCAGACATCAATCTCTAGGGGTTGAGGCTAGGAACCAAGCCTATGGGAATCACCGCCATGTGTGGGAAACTCCGACAACTGGATATCTAGGAGATACGGCCCAAACTCCTAAAGAATCCCCTTGCCTTTAGGCATGGGGAGTGTCAAATTACCAAGGTAAACGACCTGAATGGACACCATAACGTTCTCGTTCAATTTCCAACCTTTGGCGCAATCTGCTATAAATTTCACGAGCAAGAACTTCTAGGTCTGCATTATCATCTTCAGAAGGAGAAGTGGGTAGGCGTCTTTGTATAGTCTCAGTTATTGGTTGGATCGTGGCATCTATTTTAGTCACTTCTCCTCCATCAGCGAAGCCTTGAGGTTGGGGTAGGCGTTTGGCAAAAATTTGTGGCGATTCTGATGGCGATTTTGCTACATGAGAAAATTCAGAATTTTGTGGCTTAAATTCCGCACCCCCAGAGTTAAAGACCGTGAAGTCATTTGTACTAGCATTCAGTAACTCTTCAACACTCGACCATTGAGAGGGTGTGTGAGTAGAGGGAGAGGGATTTTTTTGTCGAAAAATCAAAGAAGGTGATGAGTATTGATTTGAGGATTGACCCACATCACTATGAGTTGTTGTGGTATCAAAAGTATTAATTTCTGGAGAACTGAGTATTGAACGCCTTTGCTTTTGAATTTCCAATCCCAAAGACGAAGAACTCAGCGAATTAGATACTTGGGATGATATATTATCAGTTTTTGTGCGCTGTAAAGAAGTTTCTGGCAAAGAATCGACTTTAGTCGGAGACTCAACGGAAGTTGTCTGTTGTTGTTCTTTGCCATTGGATGTCTCTTCCCTGGGAAGGACTATATCACTCGCTGTCCCACCAGTGTTGATATGCTTTAGTAGATTCAGATGTTTCTGTGCATCCCTAGCATTGATGACAAACTCCCCAGGTGTCAGCATAGCCGGTACAGTATCAGAGGGTGCTATCTGCTGAGGATTCTCAGTGTAAGTAGTTGTTACATGACCACCAGTAGCAAAACCTTGAGGCGCTGGAAAACTGTCGAAGTCAGTTTTTGGCTTGGCGTCACTGGGTGAGGTGTCTTCCTTATTTTGTGCAGGAGTCGTGTTTTCGACAGTATCTGAGTTATTAATCGTTGTCAATAACACAGTATTTGTGTCACTGGGCGGTAAATTTGATATGACTTGTGGTTCATCACTAACAAGGTGACTGAACACAGTAGGTGTTTCCCCAATATTAGGTGTGTTGTTCGGTGAGAAAGTCGTGGTTGGTGAAGAATTTTCTGGTGTGGATTCTAACCTGTATGGTACAGTGTCAGGCGACAAAGTCGTGGTTGGTGAAGAATTTTCCGGTGTGGATTCCAACCTTGCTGTGATGTCCGTGGTTAGTGGAGAAAAGTCTTGTGTAGATTCCAACCTGGATGGTACAGTGTCCGGTGACAAAGTCGTAGTTAGTGGGGAAAAGTCTTGTGTAGATTCCAACCTGTATGGTACAGTGTCCGGTGACAAAGTCGTGGTTGGTGGAGAATTGTCCGGTGTAGATTCCAACCTGTATGGTACAGTGTCCGGCGACAAAGTCGTGGTTGGTGGGGAATTTTCCGGTGTGGATTCCAACCTGAATGCTGTGGTGTCGATGGTTGGTGGAGAATTGTCCGGTGTGGATTCCAACCTGAGTGATGTGGTGTCGATGGTTGGTG
>JADQBA010000250.1 GCA_016903675.1 Stigonema ocellatum SAG 48.90 = DSM 106950
GTCAGTTGAATCAATCCCATAATATTTTTGAATATGCTGACAATGAGTAGCGAGTGAATGATGGGAAATGGGAACGCCTTTTGGTGTACCTGTGGAACCTGATGTATACATCACATAAGCTAGGTGGTCAGGTGTCACTTCACTCGGAGGATTTGTCAGGCTTTGTTCGCTCCTGAAAGAGTCCTCATTGTCCAAGCAGACAATCGGTACAGTCTGTTCTGAAAGTAAGTCTAGTAAGTTTTGTTGAGTCAACACTAATGCTACTTGTGCGTCTTCGATCATGAAGCGCAAGCGCGAACTTGGGTAGGCTGGGTCTAGTGGTAGGTAAGTCCCACCGGCTTTGAGGATACCCAATAACCCTACCACCATTAAAGGCGATCTCTTTACACACAAACCCACCAACACATCTGGTCGCACACCCTCTGACTGGAGGTAATGTGCAATTGTGTTCGCACGGGTGTTTAATTGAGAGTACGTTAGTTGTTCGTCCTCAAAAACTAGTGCGATCGCATCCGGTGTCAATTCCACCTGTTGAAAAAACAACTCATGAATACATTTATCAGTAAAGTATTCAGCCTCAGTATCATTCCACTCCACCAACAACTGATGGCGTTCTGCCTCACTCAACATGGATAATTCACCCACTGTTGCGACTGGATTTTCGACAATTGCCGACAACAAGTTCTGGAAATGACCAGCCATGCGCGAAATCGTTGACCCATCAAACAAGTCAGTGTTGTACTTAAAAGTCCCAAAAACAGATGAATTACCCTCTACAATTTCTAAATCTAAATCAAACTGACCTTCCTGTTGAGGAATGTTAAAAGGTCTTAGCTTCAACCCTCCCCAATCAATATCCTTTTCTGTTTCATTCTCAAGCAGAAGAAGTATATCTTGAGATTTTTGTAACTGCTGCAGCACAAAAGAAGCCTGAAAAACTGGTGAACTACTGGGGTCGCGGTGTTGCTGTAACTTATTTACCAGTAGAGCAAATGGGTAATCTTGATGAGTAAGTGCTTCCAGGACTGTTTGACGAACTTGGGTAAGAAACTCTTTAAAACTAGGATTATTAGATAAATTTCCTCGCAAGACCACTGGATTGGCAAAGTAACCAACAATTCCTCTAAATTGAGACTGCAATCTACCTGCAATTGGAGAACCAACTAAAATGTCTTCTTGTCCTGTGTAACGATATAAAAGCATCTCAAAAGCAGCTAGCAGGAGCATGTAAAATGTTGCATCTGACAATGTCGCTAGTTGTTTAAGTTGCTGTGTCAGTTGGGAAGATAACTGGAAATTATAGGAAGCACCGTTATATGTTTGTATTGGTGGTCTTGGTTTATCTGTAGGTAAATTTAGTACTGGCAGTTCTCCTTTAAGTTTATTTTGCCAATAGCTCCAAAGTTTTTCTCCTTCTGAGCCTAACAACATTTTGTTCTGCCAGCGAACATAATCAGAGTAAGAGTGCTTTAAAGTCGGAAGTGATGCTTTAACACCATCAAGTTGTGCTTGGTAGAGTTTGGGTAACTCGGATAAAATAATATCTAAAGACCAACCATCAGTTGCAATGTGATGTATTGTTAGCAATAGAATATGTTCTTTCTGGGAACAAGTAAACAATCTTATTCGTATTACTGATTCTTGTTCCAGATCGAAGGGGCGTTGGGATTCCTGGTAAACAGATGAATAAAGTTCTGTCTCACTCCAAGCTGAAGCATCTACATGCTGGAAGTCTACTTTTTTCGCCTGATGTACCTGTTGAATTGGTTCAGATCCTAGCTTGGGGAAAGTGCTACGCAAGGAAGGATGACGCTCAAGTAGTTCCCCAAAAGCTAAACGCAAATTTTTTACATTTACATCATCACAAATACGACTAGTAAAAACCTGGTTATAAGCGGAACTGTCAGGGGCTAATTGCCACAAAAACCATAGAGCTTTTTGACCGTGGGAGAGGGGATGGACGTTGAAGATATCTGGGCGATCGCGTAATAATTTTATGATTTCAACTTTATGTTGCTTTAGTTGAGCTAATACTGAAGAGGTTGATTGTTCACGAGGTGAATCATAGTACAGATTTTCGCCTTCATGCCATAATTTCCAATCTTTGATGACAAGATTTTGTAAAAATTCAACTAAATTCATAATTTTCCTGTTATCCGCTGACTATTTTTTAAATTGCCTTGAGCCAGTTTCTGATAATTTTCTACTTCAATTCCTTGAAAACTGTCAATATCTGCTTGTTGATCCAAATTGTCCATTTTGGATTTCGATTCTTCCTCTACAGGCGTACAATTTTGGAGTTCCAGACCATGTAATTCCACCAAATACTTACTAAGTTGGGCAATTGTTGGATATTCAAACAGCAAGGTTTCAGCAATAGGAATTTTCAAATATTTCCCAATAATTTCTATCAGTTCTACAGCCTTAAGTGAATCAACACCCAAAGCGAACAAACTTTTATTTAAGTCAACTGACTCTGGATGTATATTTAAAGAATCGGCAATGTGTTGAATAATTATTTTTTGCAAGCCATGTGTGGTTGAGCCATCATCAGCTTGTCTATCAACTTCAGTAGGGAATTTATCTTGGTTTATAGTTGAATTTTTATGTGTATTTTGTGACAACCCATTATTGAGTGTTGCGGTTATATCTTGTTGTCCAATTTTGACTTCTGCTCCCCATTGCTTTTGCTCTATAGGATTTATTGCCAGTTGTTCAACTTTTTGACTCGTTTCATGAACGCTAATACCACCAGCGAATTCACGGAGTTGATTCAAATAATCAAGATTGGATAGTACCGAATCTGCATCCACTCCAAAGTCAATTAAACAAGCGATTTCATCAATCCCTATTTCTTTTAGCTGATTCACCATCTTCAAGCAGCTAGAAGGTGTTCCCAATAAAGCTGCTGTTTGAAAATACCTTTCAAAGGCATAAGCTAATAACTTTTCTCGTTCAGATTCTATTAATTCATCTAGGCTTTCTGAATTATTTCTCCATAAATCAATAGAACTTTGGAGATATTCTCTGAATGGTTGCTTTACTTTGCTGCGAACGAATTCTATTTCTGAACTGACAAATGTATGTAACATTAGGGTTACATGACCACTGTTTGGATCGTAACCATTTTTAGCTCTTGACTCTCGATATAAGGCTATTTTTGAAGCTAATTCTTCCATTGGTTGGAAAAGCAAGGCTGTTAAAACGTTACCTCCTATAGCTCCTGCTTCAACAAACCTTTCTTTGCCTCCGCTACAAGTAATCCAAATTGGTAATTCTGGTTGTTTTGGTAAGGGGTATATTCTAATTTCAGTTTCTTCTCCATTACCATTAGGTAAGTAAACTGATTCCCCTCGCCACAGTTTTTGCACTGTTTTGATACCATCAAACATTACTTGAGTACGATTGGTATAGTTTTCTGGCAAAAGGACAAAGTCATTGGGATTCCAACCTCTGGCAAAGCTAATGTCTACTCGACCCCCAGATAAGTTATCGACTACAGACCATTGTTCCGCAACTCGAACAGGATTTTGCAATGGTAAAACAACGCTACCTGGTCTAATGCGAATTTTCTCAGTTACCATCGCCAAGGCAGAACCTAAAACGGCTGGTTCTGGATATAAACCTCCAAAAGGATGAAAATGTCGTTCTGGTATCCAGACAGCATGAAAATTATTTTGGTCGGCAAATTTTGCTCCTTCCAGCAGCAGTCGATATTTGTGATCTGTAAACTCCGCTTCGTTGCTTGAAAAGTAAAGTAAACTAAACTCAATTCCTTTGACTTTTGACTTTTGACTTTTGACGAACCCGAAGGGGCTGACTTGTGTCGTCACCTTCTGTACAGACTTAGTGAAGACTACATTTTGCAAACTTTCATCAAGGAATTTTTGGCGACAAGCACTGCGCTGAATCTTGCCACTAGACGTTTTGGGAATACTTCCTGGTTTAAGTAAAACTATAGTATCAATTACTACTTCGTGTTCTAGTGATACGGCTTGATTAATTGCCTCTACCACTTCATCTGAGTTGAGTTGACGCACATAGGTACGCTCTAATTCCTGCACCACTACTAGCCTTTCTTCCCCTTCTATTTCTATAGAGAAAGCGGCTCCACAATTGGCTTGCAGTGCTGGATGGCTCTTCTGGACAGTCAGTTCAATGTCTTGGGGATAATGATTGCGACCATATATGATAATTACATCCTTGAGTCTTCCTGTAACAAACAACTCTCCATTGCGTAAAAATCCCAAGTCCCCTGTGCGCAGAAATGGCCCATCTCCAGTATCTTTCAGATAAGCTTGAAAGGTTTCTTGTGTTGATTCGGGGCGATTCCAATACCCTGAGGCAATACTCCCACCCTCCACCCAAATCTCTCCTACAAATCCTTCTCGAGAGCGAGTTAACGACTCTGGGTTAACGATAATCACTGTTGTGTCCATGTAAGGACGACCACATCCCACAAACACTCGACTTAGAGGTGATGAAATCTCATTCTCTACTACGGAGTTTTGTTCTAACTCCCTAGCTTTCACTCCTTGAATCACTGGCTGTTGATTCTTATCCCCACCCGTAGTAAACAGGGTAGTCTCCGCCATTCCATAGCAAGGATAAAAGGCACTGTAATTAAAGCCACTTGGAGCAAATTTTTCCGCAAATTGCTTGAGAGTTTCTGCCCGTACTGGTTCCGCCCCATTGAAAGCCAAATCCCAACTGCTCAAGTCAAGATTAGCTAATTGTTCTGGTTGAACTTTTTTTACACATAAATCGTAAGCGAAATTCGGTCCACCACTGGTAGTCGCTCTATATTTAGAAATCGCTTTTAACCAACAAATCGGTTTCTGAAGAAACGCTACTGGCGGCATCAGAATACTGGGAAATCCGACATAAATAGGCTGCAAAACATGACCAATCAATCCCATATCATGAAACAAAGGCAACCAACCAACACCGATACTCTTCTCACTATGCCCGAAAGCTTGATGAATCAACTGTTGGTTGTGGATTATGTTTCCATGACTCACCATCACCCCTTTGGGTGTTCCTGTAGAACCGGAAGTATATTGCAAAAATGCCAAACTCTCCCGTGTCACTGATTTAGGTACAAACTCAAGAGCATTAGCTTCAATGGTATCTGTAGCTACCCACTTCAACTGAGCTAACTCTGCTTCCTCTTCCCATCTTTTCTCAAAATCAGCCAATATTGATGTGGTTGTCAGTGCTACTTTTGCTTGGGCATCATTAACAATAGAAAGTAACCGATGCAACTTCTGATTGCGTCTGGGAGGATAAACCGGAACCGCTACTACCCCTGCATATAAACAGCCAAAGAACGCTGTAATAAACTCTAATCCCGACGGATATAACAGTAACGCCCGTTCTCCTTGCCAAGATTTCAGATGGGTTGCGATCGCGATCGCCCGTCTATCTAATTCTCCATAGGAAAGATTCCCTGACTCAGTTTCTCCGTCAGAGAGAAATATATAGCTGCTGGATTCAGACCGCTCAATTGACCTATATTGCAATATCTCTAATATTGATCCGAAGTCATATAACATAAGTAGTGCACCCAAATTAATTAGACATCTCCGAAAAATATCAAAGCTTTGCTGTGACTAGCTTATAAAACCCACTCTGCTTGCATTGCGTTCCTAGCTAGTACCGCTGCGCGAAAGTCACGCATTCAAAAGTCACTCATTCAAAAGTATTATATATCAAGGCTTTTGGCTGTTTGAAATGGTTGCTTTATTTACGCCATGTTATACTAGTCTTAACGATAAATTAGGGATTTGAAATATTTACTGACCTTGAGTTTTTCTACTTCTTGCTCTAGTTCTAAAATTCTCGAGTTTAGTTTCTCTGTGGGCGATCGCCTCCTCCATAATGATATCCACCAGTTTTTCCGGAGCCAACTGTCCAAGGGTTTCACGATCTAACTGTCTTCGGCAGGTCTTTTTCCATAATTTTCATAATCCGCCTAACATGTCACACTTGTCAATACCCCCCTAACCTGAATCCTTACTATAATACTTTGTTTATAAATTTGTTCTACCACCTTGATGGTTTCTTTAATTAACCCTCTAATAAACTGCATATATACACCTTGGCATTAACTTTTGACTTTTCAATTTTCGCGCAGCGAACTTGTCCCCCTTGTTCGGCTCTTAAATAGGATTGCTATATTTACTTTGTCTATAATACTTTGTTTAGAATACTTTGTTTATGAATTTTTTATAGCACCTTGATGGTTTCTTTAATTAACCCTCTAATAAACTGCATATATGCATCTTGGTATTAACCTTCTTTTATTAATCTCTCCAGATTAAAATCGAAACCCTATTCTCAGTTGATTATTGACAGGATGCGCTTGCCTTGGTAGTATCATAACAAAGGCTATTGAATACAATTTTACACTTTATTTTTGTTCAATCCAAAGTAGGGAAGGACAGTTCGAGGCTTTCAGACTCCAAAACTTAAAGACTTTATTTTAAATAAACAAGAAGTTGTAAGAGGTTTACCAGCTACTTGTGTTTACCAGGGACAGAACTACCATGCTTTTTCTATACTTTTCCCGAACCTCTGATTACTGGAGGGTAACTAAGTGCATGAGCAACTTAGTTACCCAATCCAAAATTTTGCCAACTCAGCAAAATCAGAAATATATTTCATTTTTATCCGAAGGGGAAATTTTACCAGCCCCCTGCGTCTAATCATGAAGCCAATTAAGTCCGGGGTTGGGCAATCAAGACCTGACACTACCGCAAGAATAACCCTCCTGACTTGCAAAAATACCAGGAGGGGAAAACTTCAATCTTTTAGTTGTACATCTAGTAACTGCTCGGTTAGTCCTTAAAGGTCAAATAGCTGTACATCTGTGAACAGGGAAAACCTTGGCGAGGATTTCAGTCACAGCCGCAACAGCAAAAATCCACTTCTCACAGTTGATGCCAACTGGCGATAATTATGACAAATTATTCTTGTTATTACAATGCTCTTGTAAACTTCGACATCAGAAAGAGCAAGTTTTTAAAAGCTTTTCAGTGTCAAGTCATGTTGCTGTCAGATATGGGGTTATTTAACCCCCTAATCTCTCGCAAAGCTGGCAAAAAAGCAAATTCGCCTTCCCTTCAGCACAGCTGCCTTCTGCTCTCTGCCAATCTTTCGGTAAATCAATACGATTCAGTTAATTGGTAACAAGGAGTCAGGAGTCAGAATAACCCCATGTGAAGGCAGGAAGGAAGTACTAAATCGTTTCTCTACAAGGATTTCTGGCTTAACTCATATCTTGCACCATCATCTTATTGCAAAAAAAGCAGCCTAAAACCCTTATTATTGCGTAGGTTGGGCACTGCCCACCAACCCTTATTGAGAATATGCAAGATGTCAGTTAACTGAATGGTATTGCTTTGTCAATAAGCTATTTCAGTTTTTTCAATCAATTTAAAAAAAATAACTAATTGCGTTTTGCCATAAAAAAATAATGACAAGCGCTTATTTTGCTGTTCCTTTTTTAAGGATATTTAACATTTTGAAAAATAAATAAAGCCAATTGCATTAATTATCTTTATCTAAAAAACATGAAAATCTACTTGATTTCTAAAATAAAAAATGTAATATTATAAATGTGAGAACCAACAAGTCTCTCACAGAAAAATTCCCAGAAAAAGCTAATTAATTCCCAGGAGAAACAAAATGATTATTTCTGATCTGAACTACTTGGAAGTTACATCTGAAGAAATCTTCGGTGGTGTTGGTGTTCAAATCAACACCAACAACAACCAGAACACCACAGTTAGAGTGAACGTTAGCGAAGTCTTCAACAAGAGCTTTAGGATCAACACAAGTGGTATCCAAGGAAATACAGCTGAAGTAACTGGTAGCTCTGACGCTTCTGGTAACAATACCTTCACCAGCATCACCTTTGGTACTCAAACCGAACCAGGTAAATCTGAATCTACAGTTGCTGCTGTTTCTGTTAGCAAGTAGTTCTATTGCG
>JADQBA010000173.1 GCA_016903675.1 Stigonema ocellatum SAG 48.90 = DSM 106950
AATAAATAAAGGTTTGTAGTTGCGCTACCCTTGCGGGAAGCCACTTCGTGTCTACAGCGCCCTAGATATGAGCGCTCTTTGCGCAACTACAAGCCAATACATAAATTAATATAGTTCGGTTTTTCTGTGCCGGTCTACTTACCTTAATGATGATGATGGTGATGATGAGTAACAGCTGACTGGGAGTTTACTGCCACAGCTTCCTCAGATAACAGTTCGGCAATATGAGAATTTGCCCACTCTGCTACCATCGCCAAAAATGTGGGATGGTCGTTGACGCAAGCCATCTGCACATAGTTTACATGAGAATGCTTTTTCAGTAAAGCATGAATGATGTGGTGTACATCTAAGAGAGTTTCGTGATTTTCTGTAGCAAAGCCAATTGGCATAAATACGATGGCTTTAGCGCCTAACTGAATCAGATTTTTTGCCGCTTGTTCGGCGTTGGGCTGCGTCCATTCAATGAGGGGCGTATCGTGATTCAGCCAACCAACGGAAATCAGGGGATAGCGGTTAATCAACTTGTCACGTACCAAGTCGTAGAGTGCTTGACTTTCGGTAATCCCAGAGGTGAATCCTTTGGCTTTGTGGGGACAACCGTGGTTCATCAACACAATGCCGATTTCAGAAGGTAGGTAAGCAGCAGCTAGGTCAGCGGTGATTTTCTCTTCGACGAGATGTGCCATTAAATCAATGTAAGCTGGTTCGTTGAAGAAAGAAGGAATGTAGCGTTGTCCTTTCACCCAGTGTTCATGATCATCAGCCAATTGGGATAAAGCGTTGTTGACTTGCTCGATCGCAATGCCGCTTGTGAAGATAGAATCGACAACTAGTAATGGATAAATAAGTAGTTTATCGAAACCTTGGTTTTTGATTTCTGCCAAGACTTGGTTGGGGAGGAAGGGGGCGCAGAAGTTGAAGGCTTTGAAGACTTGAACCCCATCACCCCACTTTGCCTGCAAGTGGTGTTCAATACCAGCCCGTTGCTGTTCAAAGATTGCGTTATGTGGGGAAATAAAATCGTGGTGCTGGTGTCCCCACTCATGGCGGTCAAATAACGCCAACAACTTTGCCAGGGGGGGATAAACCCAGGTTGGCACTGGTGCGAATTTTGCGGTCAGTAGATTTAAAGCCTGTTCATTATAGTTAGCAAAATCTTCGTAACTTTCAACTTCGCCATAACCCATGAGCAATACGGCTACTCGGTTTGGACTGGATGATTTTTCTTGGGTCTGTTGTAATTTTTCCGGTGTAGCAACCACAATGAATTCCTCAATAAAACGAAAGTACACAAGCTCAGCTAGCTATAGCCTTGTTGTTTTTCTTACTTGTAAATTTTCATCAATTATACTCCTATCCCAGGGGAGGGGATAAAAAAAATATCCAGGGTGCGGCGGTAGGGGTTTTCCTACTCCCAAATACTGTTCTGTTAAAGCTATAAATTAGACATTGACAAAAAAGACACAATATAAATTGAAACGAACAGGCGATCGCTCTGGGTTTGTAGTTGCGCTTCAGCGCCGGTTAAATCGCGGTTTTTTTGCGCCCAAGCAACTACAAACCTATCAAAGTTACCAAGACAGCCTACAAAAGGCTTTATCAAATGGTTGACTTTTGCCTAGTTGACAGGATACTATATAGATAATGGAAAAGGTCTGCTCATATATATCCCTTTGTAGAATCCTTACCTCTGCCAAAGCGTCTTGTTATCTGTGCTGATTTTTCAGACTACATCCGCCTGGGACTTGAAGTCCCAGGCTCATAGCATAAGTCCTCTAAAAGAGGACTGAATGAGTGGCAGAATCACTGTCAATTTTATGACTTGTTGTTTGTTAACTAATGATTTATAGGTCAATACGGTTCAGTTAAGGATAGCTTAGCCATAGAAACCCGGTTTCTTAAAGAAACCGGGTTTCTGAGTAGGTGCTTAACTGAACTGTATTGATTTATAGGTAGAGGTGCAAGATATAGCGGTTTTCAATTGGTGTGAGGTACATCGAAGAGTTAAAAAACCGCTGATGTAGACGCCCCTTGGGCGGCTTCCCGCAGGGTATGAACGCAGATGAAAACCGCTATATAACTCTTTTAACTCCCCGTATTTTTCAAATGTCTACCTTTGACAGATGCAATTTAAAATGCAATTATTATACTGTGGGATGATATTAATGTAATTGCTCATGACTGAAACAGATCTGCTAGAGGTCATTGAACAAGCAGAAAGAGAGGGAGCAACAGAACTTGACCTCTCTGGTCAAGAGTTGAGTACTTTACCGCCTGAGATTGGGAAATTAACTCAACTTAAAAAACTGATTCTCGGCAAATATCAATATGACGAAAAGGGGAATATCCTTGATATTATTGGGAATAATCTGAGGGTTTTACCTGCGGAAATTGGATTGCTCAATCATCTTGAAGAACTTGAAGTAGTCGCCAATCAACTGAGCAGTCTGCCATCAGAAATAGGTCAACTCACCAACTTGCAATCCCTCGAACTCAGCAGCAATGAACTGAGCAGTCTGCCATCAGAAATAGTTCAACTCACCAACTTGCAATCCCTCTACCTCCGCAGCAATCAACTGAGCAGTCTGCCATCAGAAATAGTTCAACTCACCAACTTGCAAACCCTCGACCTCTGGGGCAATCAACTGAGCAGTCTGCCATCAGAAATAGTTCAACTCACCAACTTGCAAACCCTCGACCTCAGCCGCAATCAGCTGAGCAGTCTGCCATCAGAAATAGTTCAACTCACCAACTTGCAAACCCTCGACCTCGACAGCAATAAACTGAGCAGTCTGCCATCAGAAATAGTTCAACTCACCAACTTGCAAACCCTCTACCTCCAGAGCAATCAACTGAGCAGTCTGCCATCAGAAATAGGTCAACTCACCAACTTGCAATCCCTCGACCTCGACAGCAATAAACTGAGCAGTCTGCCATCAGAAATAGGTCAACTCACCAACTTGCAATCCCTCTACCTCCGCAGCAATCAACTGAGCACTCTGCCATCAGAAATAGATCAACTCACCAACGTGCAATCCCTCTACCTCCGCAGCAATCAACTGAGCAGTCAGCGATCACACATAGGTCAACTCACCAACTTGCAATCCCTCTACCTCCCCAGCAATCAACTGAGCAGTCTGCGATCAGAAATAGTTCAACTCACCAACTTGCAATCCCTCTACCTCCACAGCAATCAACTGAGCAGTCTGCCATCAGAAATAGGTCAACTCACCAACTTGCAAACCCTTAACCTCAGCCGTAATCAACTGAGCAATCTGCCTTTGGAAATCAAGCAAATGCCAAAGCTGAAAAAGCTGGATCTACGTGGGAACCCAGTCCCTATTCCACCTGAGATTTTGGGACCAAAAAACTTAAATGAAGATCCGGGTGATGTGAATGAAATCGTTGATTTCTATTTCCGAGTGCAAGATCCATCTGAAACTGAACCTCTCTATGAAGCAAAATTTTTAATTGTTGGTGAAGGGGGATCTGGTAAAACCTCATTGGCGAAGAAAATTGAAAATGAAAACTACGAACTTCAGTCGGATGAAAAGTCAACTGAAGGCATTGATGTGATTCAGTGGCATTTCACACAGCCCAATGGCAAAGATTTTCGCGTCAATATTTGGGATTTTGGTGGTCAAGAAATTTACCACGAAACTCACCAGTTTTTCCTCACGAAGCGTTCTCTCTATGCCTTAGTTGCTGATACTCGTAAAGAAGACACCGACTTTTACTGGTGGCTCAAGGTTGTTGAACTGTTAAGCGACAATAGCCCAGTTCTAATTATTAAAAATGAAAAACAAGACCGTCAGTGCGAGGTCAACGATCGCCAGTTGCGTGGACAATTCACTAATAACCTAAAGGAAATTCTAGCAACTAACTTAGAAACCAATCGCGGTTTAGACAAAATTAAAGACGCCATTCAACTATATATAAGTAGGCTTCCCCACGTTGGTACACCTTTGCCAAAACTCTGGGTGAGAGTCCGTTCTGCCCTAGAAAACTATTCCCGTAACTATATCACTGTTGAAGAATACTATCGCCTGTGCCAACTCAATAGTTTAACTGACCGTAAAGAGATGTTGCAGTTGAGTCGCTATCTCCACGATCTGGGCGTTTGCCTTCACTTTCAAGACGATGCTATACTTAAACACTACGTCATTCTTAAACCGGAATGGGGTACAACCGCAGTCTACAAAGTTTTAGACAGCGAAATCGTTAAGAAAGATTTGGGGTGTTTTACTCAAGAGAACCTTGCTGATATTTGGAAAGACGATGAATATGCTGATATGCGAGATGAGTTACTCCATCTCATGATCCGCTTCAAACTTTGCTACCCAATACCTAATCTTCCTGGTAACTATATTGCACCACAACTACTTGATATCAACCAACCCGACTACACCTGGGAAGATACCAATAATCTAATTTTGCGCTACAAATACGAATTCATGCCCAAGGGTATTCTCACCCGCTTCATTGTGGAGATACATCCTTGGATTGAACAACAAAACCTCGTTTGGAGAAGTGGCGTTGTTCTCAACAAAGATGAAACTCGTGCTGAAGTTATTGAAAACTACAATCAAAAAGAAATCAAAGTCCGTGTAGCCGGAAACCGCAAGAAAGAATTGCTAACCGTCGTCACTCACGAACTGGAAAAAATTCATCAGTCTTTTGAACGCTTGCAGTATCACACACTTGTTCCCTGTAACTGCACGAGTTGTAAAGGAAGTCCCGCACCTTATTCTTACCGTTTGGAAGCCCTGCATAAGCGCTTAAAGGATAATCGATTTCAAATTGAGTGCGACAATAGCTATGAAATGGTTGATGTGCGCAGGCTGATTGACGATGTTAATTTGCCACCTCTTGGAGCCAATCGGGAACTCAACCGCCATTTTACACCGTGGCAACGGGAACTAGAGGAGAACAGATACAAATCTTTAACGAATTCAAACCTAGAACCCACTATAGTAAATCAGCATAACATGAATTACCACGATTTTCAAATATTAGTTACAGCAGACAGAAAAATTCGCGTTTCCTCAGAACAAGGGGAAGAGAGGGGCGAATTGCAGTTGGAAATGAATACAATTAAACTTGCTTTAGAGGTAATTAACTCAGGAAAAACAAATGCAACGTTGCTCAAAGGAGTAGGTAACCACCTCTACCAAGCACTTTTCCCTGGCAGGATTCACAGTCAACTGCGGGCTACAATAGCAGGTGCAGAAGCGGCTGGATACGGCGTGCGCCTGCGTCTGGTGTTTGAATCTCCGGAACTATCCGCCTTACCCTGGGAATTTCTCTACGATGAGAAAACTAACATTTTTTTAGCAAATGACACCCAAACCGCGCTCTCGCGTTATATTGATATTCCCCAGCAAAAACGCGACCTTAAAGCAGCTAGCCTACCGCTCAAAGTTCTGCTAGTCATCTCCAGTCCTACTAATTTACCTCAATTGGACGTTGCTGGGGAAGAACGCCTCATCCGTGAGGCATTGGAAGAACACATAAATGCAGGCAAAATAGAGTTAGATTTGCTACCTGAAGCCACTATCAGTGACATCAACCACAAGCTACGCTCAAAGCCATATAATATTTTCCACTTCATCGGTCACGGTGTCTTTGAGAACAACAAAGGTTCCATTGCTCTCAAAGACGAGAATGGCAAAGCTAAGTTGTTAGATGGTGAGACTTTTGCCAACTTCTTCTTAGGCAACCGCAGTTTGGGATTAGTTGTGCTAAACTCCTGTCAAGGTGCGGCGGTGTCTAATCTACAAGTCTTTACTGGTATAGCTCCTAACTTAGTACGTCGGAGAATACCCGCAGTAGTTGCCATGCAATATTCCATCCTCGATTCTACTGCCAAATTGTTCGCCAATGAATTCTACCGCACCCTGGCGCTAGGTTGGCCCGTAGACGCTGCTATCCAGACAACCCGCAATGCTATTTCTATGGAAGTCTCATTGGATACACGCGATTTTGCTACACCAGTGCTTTATATGCGAGCTAAGGATGGAATAATTTTGAGTGGGTTGTAGTTTGAACGCCAACAAGAATGGTAGGTTGGGTTGAGGCAATGCGTTACCCAACAAAACGCGAAAATGTTGGGTTTCGTTCCTCAACCCAACCTACGCAGAACTAGCCCTTTCAAGGTGTAAGTCAAAAAACTTGATCTTCTTCGTGTTCTTCGCGTCTTCGTGGTTCAAAAAGATTTTTAAACCGCGAAGGCACGAAGAACGCGAAGGTAAAATGACGAAAATTGTGCATGATTTTCCAGGTTTTTGGTTCACCTTGAAAGGGCTATATTATGAAGGAAAACATTTTCCGAAAGCTAACAGTAATTTAGGCGAACCTTGAAGGCGAATTTTCCGCCGCAACAATGCCCAAATTATATTCTGTTCCTTAGCTAAGAAACGTAGCCAAGTCTGACTATCGGCAGTTACAGAAAGATGCAACCGCCACAGGTTTATGGGAAACGACCCAAATTTTACCAGGGAATCTTTCCATTTCCATTGGGAAACCGGCGGCTGAATTGAGTGCGCGAATTCCCATTTCTTCCAGGGTGGCAACGATGTGACGGGCAACGAAGTTGGTATCCTCGTAAGTCGCGTGAAACTCCTGGTTGGCGACGGAACGAGCAGGTGTGCGGACGTTCTCCCGGTTCATGCGGCAGACAAAACTAACTAGTGTTTTGGTGGCTGGAAAAGCGGCGAGAATTTCCTTTTTTTGGTCGGCGATCGCTAGTCTGTCTATTTCCACAAAACCCACATCATCAGCACCTGCATCTAAACACAGTTGCCGCAATGCATCGGCATCTAAAATTACATAGGGATCTGCATTTTTACCTGTTTGTTCTCGAAAGCGTTTGACTGTTGGATGTTCTTGACACTCCCCATGCCTAAAGGCAAGGGGATTCTGTAAGAGTTTGGGCCGTATCTCTCACATATCCGACTGTCGGAGTTTCCCACACATTGGCGGTGATTCCCTTAGGCTTGGTTCCTGGACTCAACCCACTTGGGATTGATAACTTCCTAGGCGTAACTTCCCCCCAGTCCGGGGGTAGGATCAAAAAAAAATTGACCTGTTTGAGTCTATTGTAGCAAAAAAACATAGATTTTTGACGCTTAATAAATGGAACTACGCACTTACCCCATAGCTATAAGCGCTCTTGCTTGCATTCTAGTAGTTTCGGTCAAATTTAGCCATTTTTTCTCACCTGTTGATATTGTTAACAGATTTATTGCTCTAAAAAAATTAGCGATCGCTCAACAAACGGGTTATGTCTGATAAATGCAACATCAAACTTTCCCATCGTTCTTGTCCCAACTGCGACACCATCAATGTCTGTGCTTGCTCCCAGAGTGGTAAAGCCTTGTGGAGCGCTGCGACACCAAGTTCTGTAAGCGAAATCAAGCGAGTACGCTTATCTAGTCCGGGTTTAATTTGAATCAGTCCTTGACGTTCCAGAGGTTTGAGGTTGCGCGTTAGCGTTGTTCTATCCATTACTAAGTATTGAGCCAGCTGATTCATCGTACTTTCTTTCATCGCCGCAACCACACTCAAAATTGAGAACTGCGTGACTAGTAAGCCGCTTGGTGCCATTATTTCATCAAAAAGCTGAGTCACAACCCGTGCTGATTTTCTCAGGCTAAAGCAGGTACAACTTGCACCGACTTTATTTAGGGTTGCTTCATCAATTGATTGGAGAGCTTGGTTTTCCCTAAATATAGTGTATATACACTTATTTGTTCTGTCAACATAGCCAAAACAGAACGAATGAGAACCATCATCACCCAACTTTGGGGCGCAAGGCATTGCGCCCCTACTGAAACGACCATTATCCGTTGAGGCATATAATGGTAAATTTGTACAAGATGCAATTCAAAATGCAATTATTGTAGTGTGGCATAGGTCAACTCACCAACTTGCAATCCCTCTACCTCCGCTGCGAATTGAATTTAGTCTCACGCAAAGGCGCAAAGACGCAAAGATACAAAGATAAGGGTTTTGAGAACCGTTATCTTTACAGCAATTTTCAGTTAATTAGACCACAAAGAGTGGTTCTTCTTTACTTCTTTGCGCCTTTGCGTCTTTGCGTGAGACAAAAAAAACGCGGATGTGGACGCTGTTACCAAAAACACATGAGTATCATAATTTGCCCAGGAATACATGAACCAGGTTTAACTCAAAACTTTGTATCAAAATTTAAAGTAAATCCAGTGAATCTACTAGTATTTCCTGGTGAAGGTTTATTAACTTTATCCGGATTCCACATTGTGCAGTTTTTACACCAACGCTTGGGAAGCTGGAAGCATCAACCAGTTTTATTTATCAGCTTCAGTGCTGGTGTGGTAGGAGCAATAGTTGCTGCTTACAAATGGCAATTGCTCGGAGGACAAGTTAAAGCTTTTATTGCTATAGATGGATGGGGTGTGCCGTTATGGGGGAACTTTCCGATCCATCGCATGAGCCATGATTATTTCACACACTGGAGTTCTTCGTTGCTTGGTAGTGGGCAAAATAACTTTTATGCCAATCCACCTGTAGACCATCTAGAAATGTGGCGATCGCCCCAAAATGTACAGGGCTGGGATACAGACTTCTCTGGTGAGAAATCACAATATTTGACAGCAGCAGAATTTTTACACCTGCTGACGAAGCGCTATGAAGAAAATTAGTCCAGAATGAAGAGTGGGGAGTGGAGAGTGGGGAGTGGGGAGTGGAGAGTGGGGGAACAACATCATTACTTCTTCCCGACTCCCCCTACTTCCCTATTCCCTATTCCCTATTCCCCATTCCCCACTCCCCACTCCCTATTCCCCATTCCCCACTCCCTATTCCCCATTCCCCAAATTCTGATGTTTCCCACTGAACCTACTGCTAATAACGGGTTTAGATCCCTGCTAAAAAACCGTGGTTTTATGCTCCTGTGGATTGGGCAAGTAGTGTCCCAGTTAGCAGATAAGGTATACTTTGTGTTAATAATTGCCCTGATGGAGAACTACCCACCTCCTCCTGGGTTGGCAGCAAACTCCATGTACTCAACGTTGATGGTGGCGTTTACGGTACCAGCTATTTTATTTGGGTCTGCTGGAGGCATTTTTGTTGACCGCTTGCCGAAAAAGTTTATTTTGGTAGCTTCTGATGTCCTGCGCGGTTTATTTACACTGTTGATTCCCTTGTTACCACGGCAGTTTATCATTCTGTTGCTACTGACTTTTGCCACATCCACCGCAACACAGTTTTTTGCACCAGCTGAGCAAGTTGCTATCCCTCTTTTGGTGCGGCGAGAGAATTTGTTAGCGGCTAATGCACTGTTTAGCAGCACAATGATGGGAGCTTTAATTGTTGGCTTTGCAGTAGGAGAGCCAATATTGAGTTTGGCTAAAGGTGCGATCTCAGAACGCTATGGTCAAGAACTGGTGGTTGGTGTATTATACCTGCTGTCTGGTGCTAGTATACAATTGATTAACTTTAAAGAACACAAACAGACCGGAGAATCCCAGACCTTAATTAACCCTTGGGTAGACTTCAAACAAGGGTTGCGCTATCTCACGAAAAACCGTCTGGTGTTGAATGCCATGCTGCAACTAGTCACTTTATATTGCGTGTTTGCAGCTTTAACAGTGCTGGCGATTAGATTAGCGGCAGAGTATGGCTTGAAAGAGAAACAATTTGGCTTTTTCTTAGCGGCGGCTGGGGTAGGTATGGTACTAGGTGCAGGAATTTTGGGTCACTGGGGTGACAAATTCCATCACAAGCCCTTACCCTTAGTTGGATTTTTGATGATGGCACTGGCTTTAGGATTATTCACTTTGACCCACAATCTGGGGCTGGCTTTAGGACTCTGTGCTTTTTTGGGTGTGGGTGCTTCCTTAATTGCTGTACCAATGCAAACTTTAATTCAACAACAAACTCCACCGACAATGCTGGGTAAAGTATTTGGCTTTCAAAATCATGCTATCAACATAGCTCTTTCGGTACCACTGGCAATTACCGGACCAGTCACTGATGCTTTGGGTTTGCGAATTGTCTTGGTGGGAATGAGTGTTGTGGTGGCGGCTGTGGGTGTTTGGGCTTGGCAAAATACACGCCATATGTTACAAGATACTCTTTAGAGAGTTTCATGTCATAATCTAGGATAATCTAAAAAATTAGAAAATTCTATCAATATTTGATGAAAGTTTTGAACTAAAATGAAGTGTAACAATCCTAAATGATTCGCGAGGGTGAAGAAACCGGGTTACTGAAGCTGGGATTTTTCACCTATGAAGCAGGATTGCTGATCGACCATAAAGTGTAAGCATAAACTTTAGCTAGTGCGTGAGGTTTGACTGTGCGTTTACCAACTGTCTCCGCAGGAGATTCGCATCTACCAAATAGTTCTCCACAAACTGAGAACAACACCCAGTCCAATGTCTCTTTATCGCCTGTCGTTGTCGTGACGGCGAGACGTGCATCTGGTGGTTTTGCCCTGCTAGACAGCCTGAGAAACCACGGTGTAGAGTATATTTTTGGTTATCCTGGTGGTGCGATTCTGCCGATTTACGACGACCTGTACAAAGTAGAAGCCTCTGGCGGTACCATTAAGCACATTCTGGTGAGACATGAACAAGGCGCAGCACATGCCGCAGATGGGTATGCCCGCGCTACAGGGAAGGTAGGTGTGTGCTTTGGCACCTCTGGCCCTGGTGCGACCAATTTGGTAACAGGCATTGCCACCGCCTACATGGACTCAATCCCGATGGTTATTGTGACGGGACAGGTATCACGGGCGGTAATCGGTACAGATGCATTTCAAGAAACGGATATTTACGGGATCACGCTACCGATAGTCAAGCATTCTTATGTAGTGCGCGACCCAAAAGACATGGCGCGAATTGTAGCCGAAGCTTTCCACATCGCTAGCACAGGAAGACCAGGACCAGTTTTGATTGATGTCCCTAAAGATGTGGCTTTAGAGGAATTTGAGTATGTGCCTGTGGAACCAGGTTCAGTGAAGCTACCAGGGTATCGTCCCACAGTCAAGGGGAATCCACGGCAAATTAGTGCAGCAATTAAGTTGATTCGTGAAAGTCGCCGTCCGTTGCTGTATGTGGGTGGGGGTGCGATCGCATCATCTGCTCACGAAGAAATTAAACAACTGGCAGAATTATTCAATATCCCTGTCACCACAACGTTGATGGGTATCGGTGCCTTTGACGAACATCATCCCCTCAGTTTAGGAATGCTGGGGATGCACGGTACCGCCTATGCCAACTTTGCTGTCTCTGATTGTGACTTGCTAATTTGTGTCGGTGCAAGATTTGATGACCGCGTTACTGGCAAGTTGGATGAATTCGCTAGCCGCGCTAAAGTCATTCACATCGACATCGATCCCGCAGAAGTTGGGAAAAACCGCGTCCCAGATGTGCCGATTGTGGGTGATGTGCGGACGGTTCTGATGGACGTGTTGCGCCGATGCAAGCAATCAGGTACACCAGTTACACCCAATCAAACCCAACAGTGGCTGAACCTAGTCAACCGTTGGAAGGAAGAGTATCCTCTGGTGGTGCCGCAATACCCAGACAGCATCTCGCCCCAAGAGGTGATTGCAGAACTCAGTCGTCAAGCACCAAACGCCTACTATACCACAGATGTGGGTCAACATCAAATGTGGGCAGCACAATTCCTGAAGAATGGTCCTCGGCGCTGGATTTCTAGTGCTGGTTTGGGAACCATGGGTTTCGGGGTGCCTGCTGCTATGGGTGCTAAGGTGGCGTTCCCTGATGAAGAGGTTATCTGTATCAGCGGCGATGCTAGTTTCCAAATGAATTTGCAGGAACTTGGGACGATATCACAGTATGGCATTAATGTCAAGACTGTGATTATTAATAATGGCTGGCAGGGAATGGTGCGCCAGTGGCAACAAGCTTTCTACGGGGAACGCTACTCATGCTCGAATATGGAAGTAGGGATGCCAGATATCGAGTTGTTGGGGAAGGCATATGGGATTAAGGGGATGGTGATTAGCGATCGCGCTCAGTTAAAAGATGCGATCGCTGAAATGTTGGCACATAATGGTCCAGTTGTGGTGGATGTTCACGTCACCAAAGACGAAAACTGTTACCCAATGGTAGCCCCAGGTAAGAGCAACGCACAAATGATTGGCTTGCCACATCAGCCCCAGAAAGCCTCACAAGAGCCTGTTTATTGCAGCAACTGTGGTGCGAAAAACCCATCAACTCACAGCTTCTGCTCTGAGTGTGGTACTAAGTTGTAAGGGTGTAGGGGTGTAGGGGTGTAGGGGTGTAGGGGTGTAGGGGTCTGATATTCACCTAAACCCTTGTAGAGACGCGATTAATCGCGTCTCTACGATATGAACCATTCTTCCTCAAACCGATCATCACTTAGGTATATAATAGGATGTGAGCCTGCCAAGCCGACACGGAGGTATTTTATATGTTGAATGTGACAATTGAGGAAATTCAGCGCGATCCCTTGAAATATCTGCGTCAAGTAGAAACTGGTGTAACTTTTGTGATTATTCAAGCAGATAAGCCAATCGCTGAACTCAGACCTGTGGTGAGCAGTAAGCAGCTACGACCATTCGGCTTATGCGCTGGCGAGTTTACAGTCCCCGATGATTTTGATGCGCCTCTACCGTCCGAAATTTTGAGTGCCTTCGAGGGCAAATGAAAATTTTGCTAGATACCCATATTTTCCTCTGGTTCATTAGTGGCGACAGTCGATTATCAACAGACGTTCGGGATGCAATTCGTGACTCAGATAACGCAGTCTATTTGAGTGTTGTTTCGCTCTGGGAGTCGATCATCAAGTACCAGTTGGGAAAACTGCCACTGCCAGAGCCTCCTGAAACTTATCTGCCAAAACAGCGTGATCTTCATCAAATTGCCAGTCTTGCGATCGACGAGAGTAGTGTTGCTCAGTTGGCGAAGCTACCATTACTTCATCGTGATCCGTTTGACAGAATGCTCATCTGTCAGGCTTTACAAAACAGTCTAACAATTGCTACACTAGATGCAGCAGTCCGCGCTTACTCAATAAGTGTGATCTAGCAGCCCAGCCCAACGACCGTATGATTTACGTAAGCTCCGCGATCGCATTACTCTCCCGCTAATTGTAATAGCTCGGCGTACAATTCATATTATTTGCTTCCAGACTTTTTACATCCTCTCTGAGTTCCGTAATATCGCAATGGAGAGAAATTTGGCGACTTGCAAGTAATCGCTGAAACTGGAGTTGATTCATTTTAGCAAAACGACTTGCTTGACCTAAAGTAAATTTTTCCTTTTGAAAGAGCATAACTGCAATTTCAGTCAGTAACTCAGCCTCAGACATCTAGGTTGTTTGCAATACTTCATCTGAGATGATGATACTCATGGTTTTTGGGATGAATCGAGGATTCTTAATTTTAGGATAAATCATATCTTGCACCAACGTTTTAAACTTAAATTCAATGTTTTATTAAACACATATATAGCGGGTTTCATCTGCGTGAACTACACCCGATTTAGGGGCGCAAAGCCTTGCGCCCTTACATCTGTGAGCTGCTGATATCCAACCTCTAGCACTCACAGATCACTTTTGGGCGGACGGCTCCAACGCATTGTTAGACTACGCTTTGGTGGTAAGCTGACAACTTCTCTTCCACTTTCTGCTTGCTTGTTCTGCCAATCTACAAACATTGCATCCAAGTCGTAGTTAAAGGACTCAGCGTGTTCCTCACGAATTTTATGAATTTCATCGAGAATCTCATCCTGCCACATGGCTCAATCTCCTAATAGTTCGTAGGGAGTACAAATTATTGGTAACTCGTATCCAAAATCAAGGCTGATTTCTATAAGCTTTCTTTGAATTTGGGCATTTGCAATATGCTTACAGTTCCACGTTAACAGGTAATCCAAATAAATTATTTCTAATGACTAGCGATCGCCCTAGTATCTTCTCCTTTTTTACTGGTTCAGGTTTTCTAGATTTAGGTTTTGAAACCAGCGGTTTTAACATTGTTTATGTCAATGAAATTTTTTCTCCATTCATGGCAGCATACTGCTATTCACGGGCTATTCTCAACCTGCCATTGCCAGAATACGGATATCATCACGGCGAAGAAGCAGACGTAACAAAACTAACAGAAGAAGTGCAGGTACTACGCCTTTTGGAGTTAGTAAAAGACTGCCGCAAGTCTACTGATATTGTGGGATTTATTGGCGGTCCTCCCTGTCCTGATTTTTCTATTGGTGGTAAAAACAGAGGACACTTGGGAGACAATGGCAAGCTTTCTGCTTCCTACGTTGAATTAATTTGCCGTACTCTACCAGATTTCTTTTTATTTGAGAACGTCAAAGGTTTATGGAAGACGAAAAAACACCGTTTATTTTTTGAAGCACTTAAACACCAACTAAATCAAGCAGGTTATGTATTAACAGAACGGTTAATTAATGCTATTGAGTACGGTGTACCCCAGGATAGAGACAGAATTATTCTCATTGGTTTCCGAAATCAGGTAATCAACAAAAACAACTTAATTACTGAAGGGCTTTTTCCTTGGAAAAAAAGTATTTTATCTCCTAAAGATAAAATTTTTTCTTATCCTTGGAGTAAATGTGAACCATTTAAAGAAGATTCTATTCTGCCTTGTCCTGATAGCATTCCTCAAGAACTAACAGTTGAATACTGGTTTAGGAAAAATAATGTGCTAAACCATCCCAATGCTGAACACTGTTTTCAACCAAGGGCAGGTATTAAAAGATTTGCGTCGGTTGATGAAGGAGATGATTCGCGGAAGTCTTATAAACGTCTTCACAGATGGCGTTATTCTCCCACAGCTTGCTATGGTAACAATGAAGTACACTTGCATCCTTATAAAATTCGACGCATTTCAGTGGCTGAAGCTTTAGCAATACAATCTTTGCCTGTAAACTTTGTGCTTCCAGATAATATGTCACTCACAAATATGTTTAAAACAATTGGTAATGGTGTGCCTTACCTAGCATCAAAGGCGTTAGCTCAAACTATTCTTGATTTTTTAGCAACTACAAAAATGATATCTATTACCCTGTCAAGGCAACCTTGAAGAGTAATTTCTTCGTTCGTAGTAGCGCTTTAGCGCCGGTTAAATCGCGGTTTCTTTGCGTAGACAGCGCTACTACAAACCTGCTAGCCCCTAATTTCTAGAAAATCAAGCCATAAATTGGTTCTCCAGCACGACTGTACACCGCAGAAAGTCAAGGTAGCGATCGCCCACCAATATATAGGAATCATATTTGATTTTTGAAATATACGTAGGTGGGGCTATGCCCTACAAAACCCGTATCTGGTGGGCAGTGCCCACCCTACTTAAATAGGATTGCTATAAAATAAACCAAAAAGAATTATCGTTATTCCATAATGACTAAAAAAATTTCTATTGGTTTCCTACCGCTACTTCTAAGTGTCCAGATAGGTATCACCCTAAAACCAGCTAAAGCACAAACACAAGTTGCACCCACAACTGCTACGAAATCAATTTGCCCACGTGAACTAGGAGGAATTGTGGATGCTGTGACAAACCGTCCCCAATTTAATCATATGCGTTGGGGGATTTTAGTGCAAAACCTTGGGTCTGCTCAAACTCTTTATAGTCGGGATGCTCAGAAATACTTTACACCGGCTTCCACTAACAAGCTGCTAACAACAGCTGCTGTCTTACAACAACTAGGTGCAAATTTTCGCTTTCGCACCTCTGTCTATCGCAGCGGCAATGGTGTTTTGCATGTTGTGGGTAGGGGAGATCCCAGCTTGACTGATATTCAACTGGTAGCTTTGGCAAAACAGTTGAAACAGAAGGGTGTTCAGTTCGTCAAGTGGCTGATTGTCGATGATAGTTATGTTCGAGGAGAAGTTGTTGATCCCTCTTGGCAATGGGAAGATATACAGTCAGACTACGGCGCACCTATTAATAGCCTAATTCTAAATCAAAATATTTTTAGCCTAAAGCTAGTACCGCAAACTGTTGGTAAGCCTCTGCAAGTCCTTTGGAACGATCGCAACGAAGCTAAACAATGGAAAGTCATAAATCAGTCAGTAACGGCTGCTAAAAATCAACCAAATAAAGTTAATATTACCCGCGACTTGAAGGGAGCAATTTTGCACATTCAAGGACAGTTAGCATTAAATTCTGAACCTGTAATAGTCAGTTTACCAGTGGTTGCTCCTGCTGAATACTTCTTGCGGCACTTCCGCAGTGCTTTAGCATCCGAGAAAATTACCGTTGCACAAGCATTCGTGTCAGCTAGTAGTAGCAAGCCGGAACAGGAACTAGCTGCTGTGGAGTCTCCTGAACTCTCAAAATTGGTGACAGAGACGAATCTTAACAGTAATAATCTGTTTGCGGAAGCCTTTTTGAGAGTCATGGCTATTAAAAAACCAATAAATAAAAATCAAACGAGCGCTGATGCTGGGTTGCAAGTTATGAAAGCAACCTTAACCCAGTTGGGGGTGGATGCAGCAGGTTATTTTGTGGTAGATGGTTCGGGGTTATCCCGTAAGGATTTAGTGAGTCCGGAAGCTTTGGTGCAAACATTGCGCTTAATGGCGAAATCACCAGCAGCGTTTGTGTATCGAGCTTCTTTACCTGTTGCCGGCAGAAGCGGTACACTGAAGAGTCGCTTTCTAAACACACCTGCTGCTCATATTGTACAAGCGAAAACAGGCTCTATGGGTGGTGTTATTTCTCTAGCTGGATATGTGAATCCACCTAAATATCAACCGTTAGTTTTTAGTATTATGGTGAATCAAACTGAACAGCCTTTGCAAGTTGTGCGTCAAGCAATAGATGAAATTGTGGTGTCGTTAGCACAATTGCAGGATTGTTAGGAGTTAGGAGTTAGGAGTTAGGAGTTAGGAGTTAGGAGTTAGGAGTTAGGAGTTAGGAGTTAGGAGTTAGGAGTTAGGAGTTAGGAGTTAGGAGTTAGGAGTTAGGAGTTAGGAGTGTCTTTACATTAAGAATTTAGTTTTCCGCTACTAAAAAGTCAATTTCCTAGCCGTTTTGAATATATCTTGCATATCTAAGTATAAACCACAAATAACCAAATAAGCAGTCAGAAAATTGACACTGCTTTCAACACTCATTCAGTCCTCTTTTAGAGGACTTATGCTATTAGCC
>JADQBA010000455.1 GCA_016903675.1 Stigonema ocellatum SAG 48.90 = DSM 106950
GACTTTGAATAGCGAATAGGTAATCCGCACCACACCTACCCAATCATGACCACGGGTATTTGCAGTATGGAAAGGCTTGTATTGAACAAAATGACTAGCCGCAAGTGCAATGGCATCAACTGCATGGGTTTCTGGTGCTTGTAATGCTTTATCTGTTTTATTTTTTGCAAGTCCTAGATGTTTACGGATTTGAGATGTGCCGTTACCGTCTTCTTGCCATCCTTCACGTGTGATAACAGGAGCAAGATTTGATAACTGCTCTATCATCCAATACTGACCTACCATCACTGGCGAAAATCCTTTACCTGACTTTGCCCCTTTGCGACCTGATGTTAGATCAACATCCGCTCTTACTTTCTCTATCACAATTACCGTGACTGGGTAAATGCGGCAAAGCTCAGTGATGACTCGTAGTTCCAATTGACGGTTTGAGCGAATTGATGGTGCAAGCTTTGTTTTTCTGCGGTTAGAGAAGCGCTTTTGACGGTGGTTCCTCAATTTAAAAGCCTTTGAGCGATTAATTCGTCTTCCACGTCGTCCACGCCTCAGCATGGAGCGATAAGCCATTTTCTCTTTTACCCCAGCAATAGCAGTTCCTTGTTTAGGGATAAATCCCATAAGAACCAGGTGAGCCATGAACAAGGTGAACTTGGACGACTGTACCCCAATCCCTGAATACCGCTTACCAGGGTCAACCCCTAAAGCAATATCTTGTTTGCTGTTCCCGGATGGATCAATCAATAATTGAACATACCAAATACCCAAGTCATTCCAAAATGATTTTGCTTTACCCTGTTTTATC
>JADQBA010000430.1 GCA_016903675.1 Stigonema ocellatum SAG 48.90 = DSM 106950
GACATTTCCGGGTTTTATCGTGTCGCCTTTATCATTAATTAAACTACGGACACTTTCACTCATTGAGCCTAAATGTACCGGAATGTGGGGGGCATTAGCGACTAATAATCCATCTTGCTCAAAAATAGCACAGGAAAAATCTAGCCTCTCTTTGATATTCACCGATGTTGCCGTGTTTTGAAGAACAATCCCCATTTGTTCGGCAATAAATTGATAGAGGTTTTTGAAGATTTCTAAGCGGATGGGGTCGGGTTGAGATGTTGTATTCATTATAAATCTGACCTCACTTTTACTTTTATTTTATTTTACTCTCGTCGATATCACGTTGAAAAAAAATAGCCCTAATCAATATATAGCAATCCTATTTGATATCTGAACAGAGATCCTGGAAGACTTGGGGGACTTTGAGGACTTGGCAGAGGTGTTTGTAATTCCTCTACGGATTGCTATAGCAGTCCGTGCAGGAGTTGTGAAAGTCCAGAAACCCGGTAACTTTGGCGAAACCGGGTTTCTAAAGCATGGAATTTTCACTACTGTTTAGGAGTGCTTTATGCTGTAAAATCAAATGATTTCGTTCAGTTAATCGAGCTTCCCAGTTCGGTTCAACGACGATTGTGCTAATTTTTTCGACAACTATCGCAGGTTCGCTAATACTGTCTCCTGGTTGTAAATTTTCCCGTCGATAAACGGGGGTATTATGCCATTGCTCAACAGCGATCGCAATAAATCCAGCGGCGACTTGTTCAGGGGTACAACTGTTGAGAGTGACTACTTCAATATCTTGGGCTAATTGTCGATAAAACCCTATCTTTCAGGGGGTCAATTTAAATGCTCACCACAGTGGCTGCTCCCTTTGGTGCTGTGTCAACAATTGCTAAAATCTTAGGGATTAGGACTTGAATATCTGCTAATCGATTCGACGGGGCTTGCAATACCAAAACAGCTAAATCTAGAACCGCCAAGTTTTGCTGAAAAGGCAAATTTCGATCCACCGTAATCAACACATCAAACTCATTTTCAGCTAAACATAAGAGTTCTCCATCCTTGATGCTAGCCCAACCCATCTGTGGCACAGTTTTCACTATATGCCCAGATAATTGCCTTGCCAGTCTCCGGTCAATACACTCGTCA
>JADQBA010000333.1 GCA_016903675.1 Stigonema ocellatum SAG 48.90 = DSM 106950
GACATTTCCGGGTTTTATCGTGTCGCCTTTATCATTAATTAAACTACGGACACTTTCACTCATTGAGCCTAAATGTACCGGAATGTGGGGGGCATTAGCGACTAATAATCCATCTTGCTCAAAAATAGCACAGGAAAAATCCAGCCGCTCTTTGATATTCACCGATGTTGCCGTGTTTTGAAGAACAATCCCCATTTGTTCGGCAATAAATTGATAAAGATTTTTGAAGATTTCTAAGCGTATGGGGTCGGGTTGAGATGTTGTATTCATTATAAATATGGCCTCAGTTTCTTTTTATTCTATTTTATTCTCGTCGATATCACCTTGAAAAAATAGCCTTAACGCTCTTTTATTACTATCGCGCTAATTAAATTTGAAACCCTATTCTCTGGTTAGCGCTGTTTTATGACTCTAGGTAGAGAATAATCTCATAAAACCCCGACACAGGTGCGGCACTTTCAAGGTGAAGCGTAAAAGCGAAGTTCTTCTTCGCGTTCTTCGCGTCTTCGTGGTTCAAAAAGATTTTTAAACCGCGAAGACGCGTTCGCGCAGCGTCTCCCCTTGGGAGAAGAACACGAAGGAAATCCTTGTCTTACGACTTGCACCTTGAAAGGGCTGGTCCTAGATATTATTCTCTGTCCAGAGTCATAGAATATCGCTAATCAATATGCTGTAAAATCAAATGATTTCGTTCAGTTAATCGGGCTTCCCAGTTCGGTTCAACCACAATTGTGCTAATTTTTTCGACAACGATCGCAGGTCCGCTAATACTGTCTCCTGGTTGTAAATCTTCCCGTCGATAAACAGAAGTATTATGCCATTCCTCAACAGCAAACATCTTTACCATCTCCACAGATTTAGGTGCTTCATCTATTGGACGGCTACGATAAATTAACGGTTCTTCAGGAGTATCCATCCTTTGAATGACTTCCACTGAAGCTGATTCAGCAATTAAATTTTTCTGTAATTGAATGAAACCATAACGGGATTTATGTTCAACCTCAAATTCTTGTCGCATCACTGCCACATCTGAGACAAAATCAACAGTCAAAGTAGAGTTAGTCCCCTCATATTTTAAATTCACTTTTCGGACAACTTCCTCTTCATTGCTTGCTTTATAGTCGCACAAAGTACTTCTAGCTTGGGTTTCTAAAAACTCCATTAACTGAACCAGTTGAGGGATTAATGCTTGAGTCAGAGGCACCTCTAGTGACCCAACTCTTGTCGCCCGCACATCAGCTAATCCCATTCCATAAGCAGAAAGAACCCCAGCATAAGGGTGAAGAAATATCTTTTTCATCCCCAAGGTATCAGCAATTAAACAAGCAACTTGCCCTCCTGCCCCTCCAAAACAACAAAGGGTATATTTCGTGATATCATAACCTCGTTGCAGACTGATTTTTTTAATCGCGTTTGCCATATTCTCCACTGCGATCGCAATAAATCCAGCGGCGACTTGTTCAGGGCTACAACTGTTGAGAGTGACTGCTTCAATATCTTGGGCTAATTGTGTAAATCTAGATATAACAACATCTTTATCTAAAGGTAAATTCCCCTCAAGTCCAAAAACAGAAGGAAAATATTGGGGGTGTATTTTGCCTAACATGACATTGGCATCAGTCACCGTTAATGGTCCGCCACGTCGGTAACAAGCAGGTCCAGGATTTGACCCAGCAGAAGCAGGTCCGACACGATAACTAGAACCATCAAAAAATAGAATTGAGCCGCCTCCAGCAGCGATGGTATTGATCGCTAATACGGGGACTTGCATCCGCACCCCTGCAATCTCCGAATCTAGTTGTCGTTCATACTCTCCTTTAAAGTGGGCTACATCTGTACTTGTTCCTCCCATGTCAAAGGTAATGACTAAATCAAAACCTGCTCTCTTGCTGGTTTGTACCGCGCCCACAATTCCCCCAGCCGGACCACTCAAAATACTATCTTTTCCTTGAAATTGTTCCGCCGCAACTAAACCCCCGTCAGATTTCATGAACATTAATCTGACTCCAGGTAACTGACTAGTCACTTGATTGACATAGCGACGCAAAATAGGAGTTAAATATGCATCTACTACTGTTGTATCCCCTCGGCTAACCAATTTCATTAAAGGACTCACTTGATGGGATACAGAAATTTGCGTAAATCCGATTTCTAAAGCCAGTTGGGCGACTTGTTGTTCATGGTAGGGATAACGATAGCTGTGCATAAAAACAATGGCACAACTCCGAATTCCTGTGTTGTAGACTGCTTGTAAGTCGTTTTTGACTTGTTCAATATTTATCGGAGTTAATTCTTGACCGTTAGCATCATAGCGTTCTTCTACTTCAATGACCTGTTCATAAAGCATGGTTGGTAAAATGATTTGACGGGCAAAGATGTTAGGACGGTTTTGGTAGCCAATTCGCAGGGCATCTTTAAACCCTTTGGTAATCACAAGTGCAAGGCGATCGCCCTGAGTTTCTAACAGTGCATTTGTTGCTACTGTCGTCCCCATTTTTACGACTTCTATTGCTTCAGTTGGAATGGGTTCATTACCTGAAAGACCCATAATATCCCGAATGCCTTGGATAACAGCATCTTGATACTGTTCAGGATTTTCTGAAAGTAATTTATACACTATTATCCATTGTTGATTAGGAAGAGGAACAATCAAAAAACGTTCTGTATGCCTTGAGATTCTGTCTATCATTGCCTGAGAATTCGTCACAGCAACAATATCTGTGAATGTACCACCCCGGTCAGCAAAAACTTTCAACATCTCTAAGTTTGTGAATGGTGTAAAAGTAGAGTATCAATAGAATTGATAGTATTGCTACTTCATGTGTGGAAGATTTTGACGACGAGTGTGGATAAGTGAAGTCCCCGCCACTGAAAGCCCTTTTTATTTTTGGCGTTCGCGCAGCGTGTCCGTTAGGACAAGGTATTGTCTAAGAAACCGGGTTTCTGGCACCTCAACTAAATTATTCGCATAGTTACATCTCCAACAATTAATTATGCGTTCGCTGAAATCCTCTTTTGGGGCGTATTGTAATACACCCCAAGCTTGAAATAAACGCTCACGAATTGGCTGCCCAAAGAATGGAGACATTGCTGTATTGCCTGAACATTGCATCAGCACTCACAAGCGTCATGTCTTCCAACTGAGACTGTGCAATCAGCATTCTGTCAAACGGATCTCGGTGATGCAAGGGTAATGCAGCCGCATGTATTGCATGAGTTGCTCTAATTTCTAGCGATAGCGTTCCTAATTGCACCATACGGCTAGAAATGTAGCTATCGATTGGTTCTGGCAGTGGCAATTTTCCGATTGCAACTTTGATGCCTATTTCCCAGACGCTAGCAACAGAGAACCACAATTCGTTAGCTTCATCGGCAATGTGTGCGATCGCCTCCTCACTCAAGCGTTCTGGTTGGGCAAACCACCACAACCAGCACTGGGTATCCACCAAGAGTTTCACTCGAAACTACCCTCGAATGCTGCCAAAATCTCTTCTGGCAAGGGGGCGTTAAAGTCCAATGGCACGATGAAACGCCCTCGATCCAACCCTAAACTAGCTTGCCGATTG
>JADQBA010000301.1 GCA_016903675.1 Stigonema ocellatum SAG 48.90 = DSM 106950
AAATAGCTGGCCATCAAGCCGTCTACCGTCACTTGATAGAGCTTCTCCCGTTCGGCTCGTTCTCGCTGGGCTTGGAGCTGGGCTAACTGCTCGACTAAACGGCCGGTGGTAAAATCGGCTCCTAGCTCATGGCCCCAGATCCGCCCTTGACCATCATCGAAACTAGCCCCATTGTAGCTTTTACCTTGATAGATTTCCGGCTCGTCCTTGTAGAAGTTCATTTTGATGCCTTTTCCGGCCAAATCCGCCCGTAACTCCTCGATGCTGGTACATTTCCTCAGACTGCGGCTAAGCGTCGTTTTAAGGGCCTTTTTGCGCTCATCCAGAATATTTTCTAGCTCTCCATGTACATTCAGTCGGTAGCCTAATCCCTCTAGGGCTTTTTCGGCCTGGCTCTGGCGGGTCTGCCCCTTCTGAATCAAGGCCTCGGTTACTGGACTTTTCAACTCGACCAATTGACCACTGCGAGCCTTTTTGACATTCTCATTCGTTTGTTGAATTTGCGCTGATACAGCATTTAGAGCCTGACCCACTTCATGACGGGCATAATCGTGCAGGTAGATCCGGTCGATCACACGGGGAGCCGCTACCGACTTGACATAATAATCTTTCTCAATCGGTGCCAAAGCCAAGTGAACCGCCTGGGCCTGGGCACTGGTCTCCTTCATCACCGAATAGAACTGGCTTACCTCCGTATGCTTGGCTTTGCTGCCTTCTATGCCCCGATCCAGACCCAACTCTTTCACACTATTGGCAAAGCGGGTTTGTAACAGGCTGAGCGTTTTACGGCTGCCTCCTAACCAGTCTTTGGCACACAGCCGGTTTTCAATTCGTTCGGTTTTAACGGCTCGGCCTACTTTGACGCTCTTGCTGCGGATAGGCGTGACGATGGCATGCAGATGGGGGCTGGTCTCGTCATGGTGAGCAATGGCGTGGACCACGTTGTCAGCTCCGTACTCCTGGCGTAAGAAGTCCATTGCTTTTTGCTGAAAGGCTCTCCAATTCGGGTCGTTAGGATGATTTTGTTGAAAGTGCTCAGGACTGGCCGAAATGAATACGTCGATGGCCACCACGGCTCCTTTACGAGGTTCAACCCCCGCTTCGTCGAAGCGTACCCGCACATCGGCCGCTGGATCATCCGTGCCGGCCAGCCGTTGGTTTAATTTGAGTTTTTCCGGATCGGCGTTCAAGGTCTCTCGTAGGCGTTCAACATGGGAGCCGTGGCCACCCACATTGCCCATTGTCTTCATTTTCGCTACACGTAAAATAGCATAGGCCATAGCATTGATTAGAGTTTAGGTAGCGCCCTGCGAGGCGAATAGAACGAGGGAATCTGACCCGTAGGGGCAGTTCACTCGTGGAGTGAGTCCACCTTTGTTTTGAAAAGGTGGTACACGCGCGACAGCAACACAGCTCGAAAGATAAAGCAAATAAGTTGACTCACTAGGTATCAACTCTATTTTTTCTGTAACCATCACTATTCATAACCTGGTTAAGCAGGTCTTTTTTCGTTTTGCCCAGGAAGTCAATTAAGCTGATTCCATAGAGTGAACATAAATTTTCAACCAAACTAAATGTTGGTTTCACTTGTCCGTTTTCCGCCTTACAGTATAGGGATTGAGAGACACCAACGACATAAGCCACATACGTTTGAGAATAACCATATAACTCCCTTAGAGGTCGAGCATTCTGCATGTAATTGCTTACAGCTTTGTTCATCACTTCTATCGATTAACACTAATAAAGATATGTGCCAATAAGCAATAGAAGCTATTCACTGTATGAATAATTTGATAACTATATGTAATATTTTCAGCATACAAGAACACTTACTATCAGTTCATAAAAAAGCCCCACAACAGTTTGGCGACCGGACGTAGGGCTTCAAAGGAGTCTAATGTTTCACCATTAAACAAGTCAAAGCTATGAAAAATGGCCAATTTTTACCTGTGCTCTTTACACTGTTGTTTTTGTTCGTAGTGGTAAGTTGCCGAGACAATGACAGTTTTCAGCCTAAGTCAAGTAAACCTCGTGGTAGTGGAAGATTAGTAGGTAGTTCAGCATATGAAGCTTGGCAAGACAATCTAAGCTGGAGCCAACAAAATTGGATCAGCCAGCAAGCAGATCCAGAAAATACAAGCTATACCTTATGGAACGATGAAAGATCTATAGCTGGCGCTTTATCCTCTAAAAACATCTCTGCAGATATTGATGTCCACAACATATTCAACTGCTATCAAATTGCCTTAGTGGGCGCCTATCATACTCAAAGTATCGGAGAAGCAAAGGCAAAGGAATGGATGATTATGACATATATTGACGGCGTTGGATACAGTACAGAAACTACTTTTAATTTCAACGTAGGTAAGCAAGTTGCTTTATCAAGCTATACAGGAGCACTTGACGATGCTGTCTATAAAAGTATGTTCATAGACAATACTAATTTCAAAGTGCCAGGAATCACTGTAATCGGCTCTTATTACGGTGTAACTATATACGAAAACCCTTTAATGAATCTTTCGGGGTCATTTACTTTTCCAGGTTTGACTCGTGCTAATAGTGCTATTTATCTCCAGTCATTTTTTGCTGATGATATGAACTCGCAAAGAACGAAAGATGTGATTAAACATGAGTTCGGTCACATATTACAAAGAGAGGCTCTCGGAATCACCTGTTACTTTACTGAAATTGCTATCAACAGTTCGCAAAGCGCATCTGAAAACGGGGTGAATGGGCATATCCACCAATGCTTTTATACAGAAACTGATGCTAATCGCCGTTCTAAACAATTTCATCTAATTAATGAGCCGAGTTATATTTGGAATGAAAACACCTATCATACTTCCTGTCCTAATTATGGTGCGGAAACGCCTTGTCAACCATAGTAAACTAATGAGGAAGGGTATACTACCCTTCCTCATTAGTTTACTATGGTTATTTAGTTCGTCCTGTGAACCTGTAGCAGATGGAAGACTGCATGTTATGAATAACTCAGGGGATACACTATGCTTTTATTACACAACGGGGGAGCCTCTACCAGACAAGAATCCCTTTAATAGTAATAATAGAGTTAGTGGAGAATTACCGGATACTACTGATCGTAGTTTAAATGACCGTATACTTCTGCCTTACGAGAACAAAATGATACTCAATCCTACTGGACAGTGGGATCCTGATATAAATCGCCCATCCTCTGATAGCGCTATTACCTTTTTTACTTTTTCAACACGGACAGTCCGTACTATTCCTTGGAACACAATTAAGCGAGAGAAGCTATATAAGTCCTATAAATTTACGTGGGATCAGATACAAGCCAGTGATTGGCAATTAAAAATTGTGCCCAAATGATAATTGCATTTAATACATTTCAAAAACGAAAGCGGGCATTCTATGAGAGTGGCCGCTTTCTGTTTTATTTCACATAACATAACGTTACTTATATAACACTCCTTCAAATAGTTCAACATAACGGGGGATGTTGACCGGATAAGATACCATCCCCTGTTATGTATTATTCTAAGATTGCACCTGACAATTAGTCAGAAGCCAACCGCCCTAAAACTATATTTATAGTTTGCCGCCTACTGCTCCTTTTTCTGGCTTTGCTTGTTTTTCTTTTCCCCTTCGTCTTTTCGTCTTTTTGCTCCGTTTTGCCCCTTTTTTGTTTTGCAAGTTTTAGCGGTAGTTATCCACAATCATAAAACCCTGATTTTCAACGCTTTAAAAGCCGAATTTTTCTAATCAACTTGTTTTTTTTACTTGTTGCAATACTTGTGGAGCTTGTAACTAACTGGCAATCAGACTATTAAAGGGGTATTTTGCAAGTTTTGGCGGCGATTTTGCAAGTTTTGGCGGTGGTATTTTGCAAGTTTTGGCGGCGATTTTAAGGGTATAAGCATTGCTATTTTGCAAGCACTTGTTTTATTTGCTTGCAAAATCGTTAAACCTTCTCGAAAATGGCTAAGAGAGAGATAATTCAGCCTAATCCGGTTACAATGGCTCGCTATCAATACAATGTATTTGAAAAGCGGATTATGTATCAAGTCGTTGGTCAACTTCAACGCGAGATGCGCGGTGAAATCAAGATTGATATTAGCTTGTTTGGGGATCGATATTTTGTCATTCCCTTCGGGCTAATTGACCCTGATAAGAAAAATCACCGTAAGGTTAGACAAGCCTTTCAGAGCTTGCAGGATAAGAAAATTAGTATTGACTACGATAAAGAGGGCAACGGTTTTGAAGGGCGGTTTATCAACTGGGGCAACTTGGAAAAGGGAACAGTAACTTTATCCTTGCCGCCAGCCATCATGCCAGCACTGACGGAATTGGCCACTGGCTTTACAGCTTACAGTTCGGTGGTTGTTATGGCCTTGCAATCCACTTACTCAATGCGCTTCTACGAATGGCTTTCTCGCTTTCGAGATACAGGGAAGTGGTATACTACTCCTGACGATCTGCGCGAGATGTTACTTCTGATGGACCATAAGGCTTATCAGAATTATGCCAACTTTAAGAAGTTTGTTATAGACGTTGCCCAAAAAGAGTTGCAAGATTTGTACAATGCTGGCCAATCAGATATCTACTTCGCTTACGAAGAAAAGCGGTCAGGGCGAGGGCGGGGCGGTCAGGTGCACGAATTGATTTTTACTATCTTCTGGGCCGAAAAAGGCAAGTTGGCCGATACGGCTAAAACCGAAGATTACTACTATGTAGCTCACTTCCTAAAGACCCATTTTCAGGCTAAAACCAACGATTCCAAGCAATACACCGAGAAAGTACTGGCTAAAATTATTGAGATGGATGCCACCCGACGAGCGGCTGAAATCGCTGAAAAGGCGAAAGCCAAAGAGAATCCAGCAGCTTACTTTCGGGCGGTTATTAAGCAGGAATTAGGCATGTAAGCCCTAATCAACGTCCCAGTTTCCGCCCCTGACTTATTCCAATGTCATGACCCAGTTTCTTCAATGACTCTCGTTCAGTCGCCAGTTGGTAGTCCGTCATTTTGTCGAAGCGTTCGAGTTGTTGCCGGGCGTAGGTAGCCCCTTCCGGACCGTGAATCTCCCTAAACTGGCTAATGGTAGTTTCCCGTTGCTGTGGGGTGGTATTGGCCAGCATTCGCGCTACTTTCGTTGAATCCCCTTTACAAATCACAAAATAGCTGGCCATCAAGCCGTCTACCGTCACTTGATAGAGCTTCTCCCGTTCGGCTCGTTCTCGCTGGGCTTGGAGCTGGGCTAACTGCTCGACTAAACGGCCGGTGGTAAAATCGGCTCCTAGCTCATGGCCCCAGATC
>JADQBA010000506.1 GCA_016903675.1 Stigonema ocellatum SAG 48.90 = DSM 106950
GTCTCTTTTGATGGGACTTCTAGCGATGCTTTCAGCAGGGTAGAACAAACAGGAGTGGGAAAAGGCGGGGATATCCGCATCAGTGCTGAAGAACTATCTGTTACCAATGGCGCTCAACTTGTCGCGAACACCAATGGACAAGGAGATGCAGGTAACATTGAAATCAATGCCAAAAATTCTGTTAGTGTTTCCGGAACCAGTTCAAGTAGCGGACGCTCCAGTGGGTTATTTACATCTACTACAAATTCTTCCACTGGCAGTGGTGGCGATATCA
>JADQBA010000492.1 GCA_016903675.1 Stigonema ocellatum SAG 48.90 = DSM 106950
GCGGCAAAATTTCGTTGAGCAGTTCCTACTCCTAGCACTCTTTGAGTGTCAATACCAGGACCACCTAAAAGATAACCCACAGTAAAGGAAAACACAACAAAAATAGCACAAACAAAAATTACACCTGTTTTCAATAAAAAAATAATCTCGCTGAAGTGTACTATCAGTCTCACTCCTAAACCTAAAAACAATCCAAAATTACATATTTTCAAAGTAATTGGTTGGAGATTTAAAGCTATAGTTTCATATTTTGCCTTAATTAATAAACCAATTCCCAACGGTGCTAACATCATAAAAATTAATGGTTTAGCAATATCCCAAGAATTGACTTGTACACCTTCTAAAACTAATGGTAGTACCAGCGGCATATAAAAGATTGTACCTAACATTAACAACATCATCAGCCCTGTAG
>JADQBA010000225.1 GCA_016903675.1 Stigonema ocellatum SAG 48.90 = DSM 106950
AACAATTCCTCCGTTCCAGTGAGGCACGTACCCTTGAATCACTCAACCAAGCAATGACTGAAGCTGTAAATTATATTACTGAAGATGATGCCTTCGGTTGGTTCAACCACTGTGGTCTATTTATCTGAAAATTGCTGTAAAATCCTACCCCCGAACTGGGGCAAAGCACAGCAATTCTCATTTTTTAAAATCCGACATGGGGGTGGAGTGCGCGGAGCGCTCATAGCCGTGCCCAAAGTGTAAAACCCAGACGTACTACAAATCAAAGCGTGAACATCTGACGCCAAACTTCCCCCATCCCAGTCTCCTTTAAAGCCTGAAGAACGCATAACTACTTTTGAGTAAATCATGCTTCAGGTATCAGTAGGACAACTGATGCGGTACGATCCTCCATTTTCTTAATAAAACTTCACCAACCGATAAGAGCGATCGCTATTTATAAAGAAAATCCCGCCACGGTTCCGAGTGCCCGGTGAGTCGAATCACCAACCATCCATGAGTGCCATAGTATTTGTTTTTAGCCCGACCCGACGCTATCGCGTCATCAATCAACGCCATTTCCTCAACACTAGGCTCATCAATGCCCAAAGCTTGGTCAGATGCCATTGACACTTCTTTCTCAAGCACCTGGGGCTTTATTGTCAAATTCCAGCCCTCGGACAGTGACCTGCGAAAAAACCCTGACATACTCTGCTTAATTTTCCCAGCTTGCTCCTGGGCTATAGTGTACGCTAGAGCCTCAGAAAACTTATCACTGTACTTCAACCACAACCGCTCAGCCGTTCCTAACCCCAGGTCAATCCCGGCATTCTGGAGCGCAATAAACACGTCTTCTGGAATCCCGGAACCAACAGCCGATGGGATGACAGAGCCAACTGAGTTCAATTTGGGTTTCGGCTTTTCTTCTAGGAATGATGGAATCCGATTCATTTGGTTGTAAAGCAAGTCCACTGCTTCCTTAAGAATGAACTGGCGTGGTCTAGACGTTGCCTCATGGATTGATTCAATCTTACTGCCTGTCTCTTGGTCAAGCTCTGGTGCTACATACACCCTTGGTAATCCCTGACCAACATATTTCCACGGTGATTTGGGGGTGTCCGCAGCAGGGATACTATCTTCAAGTTGTTGTTCTTCTTTTAAAGAAACAACAACAATATTGTTGTTTGAGTCCGCGAGACGGACTACCCCATCATTGCTGGTTAGTTGCTGTTCAGTTTCCACTGACTCAGTATTGTGTGTCGTTGAAAACTGCAAAACTTTGTTATTACGGGTGTCCTTAATACGGACTACCGGCTCAGGCAACCATTCCTCTACTGGTTTGAAGGAATACTCAGTGCTTGTTCCAGGGCGATCATTTTTCTCTAGGATGTTCTGTTCGACTGCGATGTACAAGCCTTTGAGAACTGTTTTTCTGTCGCACCCAGTACGCTCAGCCACTGACTCTACGGACTCGATGAATGTATTGCCTGAAACAGTACGATAAATCACTTGGTTTAATGCGAACAACTCTACTAAGGTCGGTTTGGCTTCAATTGTCCTGAACAGTCTGTAGAGTGCTGCGTCTTTCTGTTCTGGAGGCAAACTCTGAATCCACTCAAAGGAGACTTGTTGGGCACTAAAATCTTGTTCAAATGTGGGGTTTTCCCATAAGGAATCTGCCCCCGTGCAAGATGCAGCAGAATTTGATATAATTGGAATCATCGAGTTTTAAATACTTATTGTTACTAACCCCTACTGGTAAGCCTCAGAAACTAACAGTGGGGGTTTTACGTTGCTACATGACCGCCCTGTGGTTCGTCAAAATTCGCTCAAGACAACATTTTTAAATAATTCAAGCGGGTTTGACTTTTAACAGGCGTGCGAAGTGACTTGTGAGGTTCCTACCTTGAGAATGAGTGAATGAGTGAATTCTCCAAAGGGGCGGTTCGTGGTCTGCTAATCAGGATTTGGATCTTCAACACAAACAGTTCACGATCTACAACTAACTTGCTTTACGCTGACTTTCTTTCAAGCGGTAATAGGAAAGCGATTTCCATTTTTAAGTTGAGTTGGACTGGTATTCTTATTGACTTTTGCTTTGATGTCAGTCTTGTTTTCCTCTTCAATCAGAGCCTCACCTGACCCATCATCATCAGAAGTGAATTCCAGCAAATCGCCGGGTAGGCAGTTCAATGCTTTGCAAAAACGGTCAAAAGAATCCAATGTGAGCGAGGAAACTCGACCTTGCTCGATTTTTTGGATGTTTTGGACACTGTAACCAGTTATCCTCGCTAACTCATTTTGTGAGATCCCTTTAGTTTCCCGAATTTTTTTAAGCGTAATTAACACTGCCATTTTCCTAACTCATACTCCTGATGTTATCACTACTATTGGTTGTAGTGCCACCCCTTATACACCTATTAGTGATAGTTAAATCTAATGGATAACAAGGGGTTATATTACCAAGAGTAATAGAAAACTAGCTGAATAAGTCTTGACCACAACAGATAGTTGTACTACGGTTGGTAGTAGATAAACACTCATGCGATCGCTCCTGTCTGGACAACTAGCGCGATCCACCGCAAGGCGGCAGCGCTTCGCGATCGCCTTTGTTTTAGACCTCAATCACAAGGACTTTGAAATCAGCATCCTCGTTTCTGCTTGAACTAGTTGGGGTTATACTGCTTTGGGTGTTGGCGATGCTCCTAGGAGCCGCTGCGCAATCTGCGCTCCGCGCACTACAAGGGAGCGATCGCGATTCCCTTGGTTGATCGGCTTTCATTTTTTGTGGTTGATTTTCCATCCCTGGTAGCCTAACCCGAGATTGCCTGGAGCGTATAATAAAAACTCCCCCAAATCAACAAGTGATAAACAGAACTGGAGTTGCACCATCCGTGAAGGAAAGTATCATCAGCATCTCAAAGCCAATTCCAAAGGTTAAAGTTCAGCCGAGTGAACCAGAGTCTGAGCAACCAGTGATTGAGCAGAAGCAAGAACTAGATTTATCTGAAGAATCGTCAGAATCAATAATTGTAACAGAACCGACTCTAACAAGGTTTACTAGCACCAGTTATAGCGGTTGGAAAGCGTCAGATATTTTGCGGGAGATTAGACTGGATAATTTTGAAATGGATAATTCTTATTGTTCTCACCAAGAATGATTTGTGGCGATCGCACTCCTTAAGAGCAAGTACAAAAAAGTCAAGCCAATTCAAAATTCAAAATTATTAATTCAAAATTGCAATCAGTAGGGGCTTGAAACTCGCCACTGAGTCAAAGAATCAGTATGGGCTGCTGTACCCAGAATTAATCAATTCAAAATTTTTATCTTCTTGCTGTGCCTGCTGTAGTGCGAATAAAATGATATCGTTAGCCTTATTTACCTGTGGCGTTGAACAAATCCTGACCAAGCAGGAGTTGCGATCGCGGTTAGCACTCCTATTACAAGCACGACTACCATGACTTCTAGTAAGGAAAACCCAGCATCTGTCTCCTTATGCAACATAAAAATCTCTGTACGGATTAGCTAAGTGTGATTTTTGACCATATACTTAGCTTTTCTGTCCAGGAGATTGATTTCCGGAAAGTCAGGTTTTATGCATTAGTCATTATGCGGATTCAAGCCATATTTTCCAAAGCCAGAATATCATCTAAACATCGCAACTGAGCAGGGCTAATGATCACCAGTATCCCCACAGGCTTGTCCTGGTTGCGCTGCTTGCGTTGTTTAACAAATTCTCCTGAACACCCCACAACATATCCCGAAGAGTCATTTGCTAATACACCAGCATCGACAAGGCAATCTAGGACTGAGCCGATCAGATTGTCGGAATCCGAGGAGAAAAAGTTAACGAAGTAGCATTCCACAAAACTTTCTTTGTGGTGCTGGCTTTAAATTCAGTTCCCTGACGACCCTAGCGGCAACTCTAATCCAAGCACCATACCTGTTTTCGGTAAAAATAATACCACCCCATCAAGCGTCTTGGTCTAGCCTTGCCCACTCCTCGGCCAGGAATCCAAATTCGCTGCATTTAAATGCTTGAGCCTATGAATGCAATATTTAATACTGGCATGAAAAGCATAAAACTCGCGCCACGCTTGAAAACATCTACCTTTCCTTATGGAGATCGCTACATAGAGCCATGTGGCGAGTTAAACGCTCTTTCTGAAGCCTTACGAACTTCCTGATTTACGAACACCCTCAATCACACTAAGTGGGCAGACTGTCGTCACAATTTTTGTCAGTGAAAAGCCTGCAGCCTCAAACAGAGCTTGATATTCAGCTTCAGTACGCTCACAACCACCTTGATAATTCACTAGTACTTGTAGGTCGAGGAGCTTACCGAAGAATGGCTCGTTGCCTCTTGGGATTACCATCTCAACTACTAAAAGCTTTCCCCGATCTAGCATTGCACGATGGCAATTTTTAAGAATTGCGATCGCCTGCTCATCACTCCAATCGTGAATAATGTGCTTAAGAAGATATGCGTCACCACCACTCTCGATTGACTCAAAGAAGTTTCCGGAAACTAGCTTACAGCGCTCTAAAAGTCCCTCAGCTTCGATCAGTTGTCTTGCAGCTGTGATCGCGTGCGGTAAATCGAAAAGAACCCCTTTCATTGTGGGATTAGCATTAAGGATAGAGGCAAGAAGGCTACCATGTCCACCTCCTACTTCAACTAAGTTATGGATTGACGAAAAATCATAACCAGCAGTAATTGCAGCGATCCTCTTTCCAGAAAAACTGCTCATTGCCTCGTTGTAGATTCTGGCGGCTTCAGGATTCTCAGCCAAGTACTCAAATATCTCCATACCAAAGACATTTTTGAACACAGGCTTCCCAGTTTTGACACTTTCAAGTACATAACCCCATGGTTGCCAATCCCATGCTTGACCAAATTTGATCGCGTAAGCACGCAGTGAATCGTTCCTATCACTTTGAAGACATTCTGCTAAAGGAGTTAACTCAAAGTAGCCAGGACTACCTTCGGCAAACACATTAACGCTTGCAAGGGCACGTAACAGTCGATAGAGCGCTCGTGCATCCACCCCAGTCGCTGTTGCTAGTTCCTCGCTACTATGCGGACCATCTTTCAGTAAATCTGCAATACCTAGTTCAGCCACCACATAAATCGCCCGAGAAACCCAAGTACCAACAATCATTTGCGTCAGTGTCTCTGTAGTCGGCTGCATTTCATTACTGTTTTTGCAATATTCTGATTCTGATTTAGACATAAATATGCCAGTTAGTGCGATGTTATAAAACTAGATAACGATAGTGTTGAAAGGGCGATGGCACAAGTATAGCAATTCTCTGTCACGCAATCGCCTCTGCTTTAGATTTGCTGTCATCTGCATCCTCCAACTTGCCACAATCGATAACGTCTGCAACAATTTCATGTATCATAAGAATACTCGGTATGCAGCATACAACATTTCTCCAAAATAGTAGCTCAATTGCCAATTGGTTCAGCATTCTCAACTGAGTTATCACTAATTCCCAAAGTTAGCTGTAAAGGAATGTGCGATGGGTATGCCTTTACCACTTGGCGATAGACTTGGTAGTTTGTAGATAACGTCCTTTGTTGCTCACCCACTCCATAAGTTAGTTTGTACTCCACAGATTTCAACAATTCGGGCTTCCTTGCTTCAAGTCCATGTTTTCGCTCTTCCACTTCATCCACAGTTGGTCGCGGTGGTAGAGATGGCCACCATAGACCTCGGTCATCAGGTCCTGTAACTGCTTGAAGAGGTTTGTTGCCATTACGATTAAGTAGTTCGGTTTTAGCGAAGGTTTCAAAGCGCGGTAATGTCTCGTTAGCTAGGTCGTTGGCATATTTGACTTGCCAAGTGTAACTCGTGAGAGCTGTAGCTTCGTACTGGTTAGTCGTTAGAGTGGTGCAACCGGAAAGCGCGGTTAATACAACCACTACTGGGAGTAAAAAGATTAGCTTTTGCATGAGTAAAGGGCGCTACTCCCCACTAATCACCAACTCTTGCAGCAGCGCGTCATTTATCTCCTGTATCTGCTGATCGGGAGTTTTCACAAAGTCAAACACTTCCCTCACCACAGCCAAAACATCCTCTGGTAGTGATTCAAATTTCTTAACATTTGCAATTACAAGACGACAGCCTGGGTATGGAGTAAAATCGATAAAGGGTTGCATACCAGCAGCAATCAAAATCTTGGACAGTTCCGCAATGGGATGGCGTGGTTTATAATTGTCTTCAGTGCGGTTAATTTCCCCTGCCATGTAGCCACAAAACCAGCTAAATTGGTTGATATCACTTGACAAAATGGCTAAAGTACTCTCTAACACCTGTTCGTTGATACTTACAGGTAGGTTGTCAAAAATGTTATCCAAGGCTTCTGGGTGACGAGTTTGACAATGATGCACTACTTGCTCAATTAACTGGTCTATGGCGTCTGGTTGGGGCTGGAAGGTCATCGTTCGTCTGGTATAAAATAGACGCTATTGTAGCAAAATTAACTTGAGGAAGAGTGCGTAGGCAAAGCCCGCCGCAGGCATCGCGCAGTGGCGGCTTCCGCATCGCCTTACCTCATTTTAGCGGTCTACAATTAGTGGCGGGTCTTTTTCCCCCCACTATACTCTGCACGGTCATAAACTGAGTGTTCACATAAATGAACAACACCGTTAGTAGGGGCGCGGCGGCATTGCGCCCCTACTTGGTTTCAAAAGCGCAATTTGTGCCCGTGGGAAGTATAATTGCGACTGATGTCACGACTCCTTCTTCAACGATATGAGCAGTCAAAATCAACAACACTATCAAAAAATCAGCAACATTTATAACGATTTGTGGTTTTTCTCAGAAGACTACATTAAATTTATGACTACAAACATAATTGAATATTTACGCTTAAAACCGACAGACACTCTTGTCGATTTAGGCTGTGGTACAGGGATTTATGCAAAATCAATTCTGAAGCAGATACAATTAGAGAACTCAATTATCTGCGTAGACCCTTCTGAGGAAATGCTCGAACAAATACCTGATAGCCCTCAATATAAAATTCTGGCATTATCTGCCATAGATTTTTTATCTCAAGCCGAAGTTTACAATAAGGTTATAATGAAAGAAGTAATCCATCATATAGATAACAAAGAACTACTATTTAGTCTTTTATTTCAACAGTTAACTAGTGATGGGATTTTCTTGTTGATACTTTTGCCCCCAACTATTGATTACCCCTTATTCGACGAAGCTTTGCGTCTATATGAAAAAATCCAGCCTCACTATAGTAATCTTGCTCACTTGCTTGAAAAAGTAGGCTTTAAGGTATCAGTTAATTTCAGGGAATATCTTCTAGCTATTCCTAAATCAAGATATTTCCATATGGTAGAAAATCGCTACATGTCCCTGCTTTCATTCTTTGATGATAAACAACTAGCTGAAGGTTTGGCGGAAATGTCACAAAAGTATGCTCAACAATCTCTTCTGGAATTTCCTGACCGTTTTGTTTTTATCACAGCAAGTAAGTTGTAAAATCAGATATTCTTTCGTCAGGAGTATTACTAGATGTCGCGCGCAGCGGCGGCAACAGCCTCGCACTGTGATTAGCCTGTGTAGGCAATACGTAGACAGTGCCATAATAAATCAAGATACTTCGTAAGGATTGGGTTACAAGAAACGAATTAAAAGTATGATCACAGGAAAATTAGAAGTTACCATTAAAATCAACTCTTTACCACAACCCAAAACAGTTGAAAACGGTTGGCAAGAGTTCCAAATTGATTGTGACGGGCGCGTCGTCACGATAGTGGTGAAACCTAAAATGTGGAAAAAGTTAACAGATGCCCAAGCCAATTGGGAATCTTGGGTGGCAGCAATTACCGGAACTATCGGTGAAACAACTGAAGATGGTTTTGTGTTGAATAATCCCAGTATTCAAACGTTTGAGAAAAAATCTAAGCAATCTGAAGCTGTTGAAGCTGCAACGTGAGCCAGTGCATAGCGATCGCATTTCGTCTAGTGTAATTAAGTAGACACATTGAGTGCAAAATTAGCTTAGGTGGGAGTGCGATGGGCAATGTCTGTACCCTGGAGAGCAGAATCTTAACAAGTTATGAGCAGTCTTAACCTCTTGTGCGCCGACGCGGGAGATGCGTATCACATACACGGGAACTGCGTGGAGTGCGATCGCTCCTGTGACTCACTAACCTGGGAGTGCGTTCGCGCAGCGCTTTCGGGCGCATCGCCTCCGCGAGAAATGCTTTGTCCACAGCTAGATGGCAGGGACTGCATGGTAATCATCCCCACCGTGGCTGCTGTTTTATCTCCAAGCTCGGTGTTGCTTTACCTCAAAGCTTGGAGCATTGAGTACCAGTTTCTGCTCGGGGAGTAGCCAGAGGTAAGATGCAAGATTTGTAGTTGTGCGATCCGCACGAGTTTGACTTTAAGGTGGGTAACGCCCACCCTTTTTTATGCCGATTGCATCTTCTGGAGAGCGATCGCACGAATTATACAGAGGAGAAAGTAGCGATCGCTCTCCCCCCTACTCTGTGTCCGAAGCTCGCTGGATGCATCGCACACTTGCAGCCATTCCCCCGGTGGCGGTAACAGATCCATAAGAAACTTTTCCTGAGAGCAGAAGTCCACTTTGGACTGAGCAAAGTCAGTCGCTATCTCCCTGCTTCAAAATTATAAATTCAAAATTCAAAATTGAAGACCCACGACTGAAGTCATGGGCTTGGAACTTTTGACGTAGCGTTTTTCGTGCCTTACGGCATCTCGCAACGCATGTTTTTTTAAAAGTGGGCTTGTATCCCACAACTGAAGTTTTTTGGTTATTTATTATTTTGAATGAGCGAATTTTGGGCGTTGCTGAATTTAGTAATGAATTACGTTTAGTTACAGATTTGTAATTTTGCCAAACCCTTGTCTTGACGCGACATGTCGCATCAAGACAAGATCGTGATTTTCACAATTCATATCTTGATTCAGCAACGCCGAATTTTGAATTGTTTTGTAACCCAGGAGCGAGTACCAGGACTCCAAGCAGTGCAACAGCATAGTAAGTTGATGGTGTTGGGTAAACCAGGAGCAGGGAAGACCACGTTTTTAAAGTATCGTGCAATAATCACCGAAGAAAGGCAGAGGGCAGAAGGCAGCTATGCTGAAGGAAAGAGGTTTGAATGTCTGCCCGATGCCATTGGGTCTGAAGCCCCTAACTTTAGTTATGAAAAACAAAAAAATATGTATTTCGATCGGAGAGTGCACAAGAAATACTGCGTCCAAGAGTAAAGCCCCTGACTTTAGTTATGGGGTTCCCGAATGCCCTCAGCATAGCTGCCTTCTGCCTTGCCCCGAAGGGGCTTCACTACAATGTTTCTACGTGAGAGCGAAAGGCGATCACTGCCTGCGTACCCTGATAGTCTTTGATAGATCGAAGAATATCATTAGATACTTCTAGTGACAAAATTGTTTTAATTTCGATATTGGTGTTGTAGCCCACTATGTCTCCCGTGCGTCTCCCGTGGCTACCCTCACCCTGCACTTGAGTAATGGTGTAGTCGTTTACATTGTAGCTTTTCAACAGCTTGAGAATAGCGTCTTTCAGCACTGTTTCACCAATGATGGTCAGGAGAACGGCAGGTTTGACTAAATCGGCTTCGTGGGACATGGGTAACTCCATAGAACAGGTTTTATGTTGCGTTTGTTAATTGATGACTTCTTTAATCTTCACATGATTGGGTTTTTTTGGGGTCTAGCCGGGATACGTGCAAAATGGGACACGATGCAAAGTTTTGTTAAAACGCTTGATTTAATTCCAGTTATGTGGGTGAAAAGAAGGAAAAACTTATTCCCTTGAGGCGGAGTACAATACATACTCTTTTTAAATTCTCT
>JADQBA010000395.1 GCA_016903675.1 Stigonema ocellatum SAG 48.90 = DSM 106950
GGCGGGTGTTGGAATTGCGGCGACAACAGAACGACAAAGCTGGAATCGCCCAAACCTTGAACAACATCGGTGAGGTTTACCTTGGGTTAAGGCTTGATGATAAAGCTGATAAAGTCTTGCAGCAAGCCTTAGTTCTTCGTCAGGAATTAAAAGATCGAGCTGGTGTTGGCGAAACTTTAGATAACCTCGGCTGGGTTTATTTTTGGAAACAGGAATATAACAAAGCGCTACAAACATTACAGCAAGCTTTGGCTATTCGCCGGGAAGTAAAAGATAGAACGGGTGAAGCCAAAACCTTGAATCGGATGGGGACTGTTTACGGTTTTGGCTTCAAACAATACAACAAAGGTTTAGAACTCTTAAATCAAGCTCTGGCAATTCAAGAACAAGTAGGCGATAAATTCCAAGCAGGGATTACCCTCAATAGGATAGCTGACGTTTACAGAAAATCAAAAGACTATCCCCATGCTCTGCTGTCGGCACAGAAGGCTTTATCGTTGAACCAAGAGGTAAAAAACCGCGTCGGCGAAGGTACAACATTGTTGATCATCGGAAAAATATACTCTTCTCAAGACAAGTATGACTTAGAGCTGCAAGTGCTACAACAAGCGCTACCGATCATGAGAGAATCTGGAATTCGTCTGAATGAGTATGAGATTCTTCGGTTGATGTCAAGTATTTACATTCAGCAAAATAAATTAGAACGTGCTTTGGAAATTGGACAGCAAATTTTACCTCTGGCGAGAGAATTGAAAAACCGAGCCGACGAAGGTACAACACTGATATTGATAGGGCAAATATACTTTTTGCAAGGCAAGTATGACTTAGCGCTAGAAGTGTCACAACAAGCTCTACCGATCATCAGAGAATCTGGAATTCATCTGAATGAGTATGAGATTCTTGAGTTGATGTCAAGTATTTACTTGGAGCAAAATAAAGTAGAACGTGCTTTGGAAATTGGACAGCAAGCCTTAGCTTTTGCCAAGGCTAACCAGCTTCGCCCTCAAGAACTTCAATCCCTAAATTCGTTATTAAATCATTATGCTCTAAGAGCTTCTAGAGCTATATTAAAAGGACTAAATTCTCAAGCCAAAGCAGATTATTCACGTATGATGGAGTTAGTACAGCAAATTTTACCTGTGGCGAGAGAATTGAAAGACCGAGAAATAGAAGCTCACGCATTAGCTTACCTCGGGGAGGCTTACAGTTTCTTTGGTGATTATCAGAAAGCAGAAACAGTTTCACAGCAAGCGGCGAACATTGCGCGAGATATCAAAGCACTAGATCAAGAAAAAACTGCTCTCAAGTCTCTGGCTACTATTTACACACATCAAGGGAAGACTCGCCAAGTTGTTGAAGTTAGCCTGCGAAATATAGAAATTAGCCGAGCACAAAAAGATCAATTGTCCGAGGTAAGCGAACTCATCGCTCTAGGCAGTAATTACATGGTATTAGGAGAATATCAAAAAGCCATTGAGGTATACCAGCAAGCTCTAGCTATAGTACCAAAAATCGAAATTGCTAAACTACCTCCAGTTCAACAAGAATCTGCTTTGAAATTCGAGATTGGTGCCCTGCAAGGGTTGAGCAGTACTTACAACGGCCTTGGACAATATGACAAAGCAACAGACTTTGCACAACAGGCTCTTCAGAAAGCGCAAACCCTCGGTAAACCTAATTTAGAAGCAGAGGCACTACTGAAGTTAGCTTTCTTGTACAGAAACACTTTTCACA
>JADQBA010000049.1 GCA_016903675.1 Stigonema ocellatum SAG 48.90 = DSM 106950
CTTGAACGCCTTTATATGCAAGATAGCGCCATTGCTCAGGATAGCGAATCTCACGACACATTTGAATGCCAAGTGATACTGTCAGCCCACGAATCAAAACAGAAAACACAGGAAGCTCATCTCCTGGTTTGAAGAAGCCCCGCTCACTCGTCGCCAGATTAATTTTTCGGTAGACGTAAAACTCTTTGTCAGGCCCGAAATACAAAGCCGCATTGTACCAATTTCCTAATTCTTGAATACAAGAACCAATAACAAGGTGGAGATGACGTTGAGCAGCCTCGTCACGCAACTTCTCTATTGCCTGCTCAAGTAAAACTGTATTGACTTGCTCTAAAAATGTCGAGTCCTGTGAATATCCGGAAATAGCTCCTTCAGAGTACAACAATGGTTTGTTCCTCGACAGTATGTATAATTGAGAGAAGATGATCCAAGTTCGCCCTGATATCCAAAGAGACTGGAAACTGAGCAACAGCAGCAGAAACAGTATGATTCATAAAGCTCATTATTTCGATTATACCATTGAATTTTCCAATCTGATCTGAAAAATATTGAAGGGGATTAAAATCCCCCGTGTCGCTTTCCTCTCAGGTCGCGTATACCTGAGCTTCCCGCATACCGGATTACACTGTGATAATTGGCGATCGCTATAGAGCGAGAAAAGTTGAGAAGCTGATAAATCAGTGATTTCCGACATATTTTATCCAAAATTTCAGTCAATAGGATACTTGATTATTTAGGTATTCTCTGATCTGCATGTTAATTTTTATTAAATACAAAAGCTCTACCAATTTACAGTATATTATGAAATATCATCAACCTAGCCGCAAAAATATGAAGTAGAGAGAAACTGGGTTATCCATTGCAGGCAGTCCTCATGAAACAAGTTTCACAAGCCTTGCATGAAAAAGGGATATTCCCTGCTCCCTCTTTCAAGTCAGTAGATATCAGACCAAACACATCTAGGAATTCATCTCATGAGCTTAGATCTACAACTATCAGGTAAAACAGCAATTGTCACAGGTGGTAGTGCGGGCATTGGTTTAGCGATCGCCAAAGCCCTCTATAGTGAAGGTGTGAATGTGGTCATTGCCGCTCGTAATCCAGAACGATTAGAGAATGCACTCAGCGCTATCCAGTCCCTACCCACACCAGGGGCGAAAGTCATTTCTATCAGTGCTGATTTAACTCAAGCAGAGAGTGTCGAGCGAGTTGTTTCAACCACATTACAACAGTTTGGACAAATTGATATTCTAGTCAATAATGCTGGATCAGCCCGTGCTGGCTCATTCCTCGACCTGAGTGATGATGTATTTCTAGACGCTTGGAACTTAAAATTATTGGGCTACATTCGCCTAGTCAAAGCCGTTGTTCCCCATCAAAGAAATCGTCGGGATGGACGGATTGTCAATATCATTGGTGGTGCAGGTCGGACACCTCGCCCTAGCTTCCTTCCTGGTGGTACAACCAACGCCGCCTTGCTCAACTTCACACGGGGAATCTCTAAAGAGTTAGCCGAGTACAACATCCGGATTAATGCCATTTCGCCTGGTGCTACAGCTACCCCACGGGCTGAACGCTTGGCTGAACAAAACGCCCAAGCCCGTGGGATTACAGTTGAGGAAGCTAAAGCACAAACTCTACAAGGAATTCCCCTCAAGAGAATCGCCCAGCCAGAAGAGATTGCTGCATTAACACTATTTTTAGTCTCTGACCTCGCTGCTTCCATTACAGGCGCAGAGATTCTCGTTGATGGTGGAAGTACGCCAGGAGTGTAGATATAATTTATCCTCCTTCTAATCCTCGTAGCTAATCTCTCAACCGCATCTCAATAGATAGTAATGACTACGAAAAAAAAACAACTGAGACTGGGTGCATTCTTACATCCCACGGGACATCACATAGCGGCTTGGCGATACCCCGCAGCCCAAGCTAATCCTCTGAACTTCAAGCATTATCGGCATCTAGCACAGACAGCCGAACGGGGAAAATTTGATATGATTTTCCTTGCGGATGGGGTAGCTGTGCGGGATCACAGCCGTGATGTGGAGACTTTGAGTCATAATGGTAAGCTTGTACATTTTGAACCCCTGACGCTGCTGTCGGCTTTGTCGGCGGTCACAGAAAATCTTGGCTTAGTAGCGACAGCCTCCACAACTTACAATGAACCTTTTCACATCGCCCGTAAGTTTGCTTCATTAGATTATTTAAGTGGCGGTAGGGCTGGGTGGAATGTTGTCACCTCAGGAACGGAAGCCGAAGCTAAGAATTTCAACCGAGAAAAGCATTTAGAACACGCAATCCGCTACGAACGCGCCCAGGAGTTTGTAGAGGTTGTCACCAAACTGTGGGACAGTTGGGAAGATGATGCCTTTATCCGCGATCAAGAGTCTGGAGTTTACTTTGAGCCAGACAAACTGCACATTCCTCACCACAAAGGCAAACATTTCTCAGTCCGTGGCCCTCTCAACGTCGCCCGTCCAGTTCAAGGTTATCCAGTAATTGTGCAAGCTGGTTCTTCGGAAGCAGGTCAGGAACTCGCCGCCCAAACGGCAGAGGTGATATTTACTGCCCAGCAAACTCTCGCAGAAGCACAGGAATTTTATGCCAGCGTCAAGGGAAGATTGGCTAAATATGGACGTTCCCCTGAACATCTTAAGATTATGCCAGGAGTGTTTCCTGTCATTGGGAGTACTGAGCAGGAAGCTAAAGAAAAATACGAACAACTTCAGGAGTTAGTCCATCCGCTAGTAGGATTGGGACTACTAGGATGGGTATACGGTAATAAGGATCTATCCGGCTACCCCTTAGATGACCCAGCACCGGAATTTCCTGATGATACCAACGGCAGTAAAAGTCGCCTGAAGCTGGTATCTGATTTGGCAAATAGAGAGAATTTGACACTCAGAGAATTGTACTTGGCGATCGCGGGTGCAAGAGGACATAGAACTATCTGGGGTACACCACAACAGATTGCTGACCAGTTAGAAGAATGGTTTTTGAATGATGGGGCTGATGGCTTTAATATCATGCCGCCTTGGTTACCTGGTGGTTTAGAAGAGTTTGTCGATTTGGTAATTCCCGAATTACAACGTCGCGGTCTGTTCCGCACAGAGTATGAAGGTCAAACCCTGCGGGAGAATTTGGGACTACCCCGACCAGTAAACCAGTTCACCACAATTGCCAACTCCGCTGGACTAGCAAGTGTATCAGTATAGAGAAAAAAGATGAGCCAGAAAAAACAACTGAAGCTAGGTGCATTCTTACCAGACGCAGGGCATCACATTGCAGCTTGGCGACACCCCAAAACCCAAGCCGACGGAGGGCTGAATATTCAGCATTACACGCATCTGGCACAGACTGCTGAACGGGGTAAATTTGATATGGTATTCCTCGCAGATGGTTTAGCCGTCTGGGATCGAGGACAAAGTAAAGAAGCTTTTAGCCGTTCGGCACAATTCAGTGTCTACTTTGAACCACTCACCTTATTATCGGCTTTGTCTGTGGTGACAGAGCGAATCGGGTTGGTAGCAACAGCATCAACGACATACGAAGAACCTTTTCACCTCGCCCGCAAGTTTGCCTCACTGGATTATCTTAGTGGTGGTCGTGCTGGGTGGAATGTCGTCACCTCCTCAGCCGAAGCCGCAGCCAAGAACTTTAACCAGGAAAAGCATTTAGAACACGCACTGCGCTACGAAAGAGCAACAGAATTTTTAGAAGTTGTCACCAAGCTTTGGGATAGTTGGGAAGATGATGCGTTGATCCGCGACAAGACATCAGGCATTTACTTCCATCCTGAGAAACTGCACATCCCCAACCACAAAGGTAAAAATTTCTCTGTACGCGGCCCGTTGAATGTCGCCCGTCCCATCCAAGGGTATCCGGTGATTGTGCAAGCTGGTTCTTCGGAAGCGGGACAAGAACTTGCTGCACGCACCGCAGAAGTCATTTTCACCGCCCAGCAAACTCTCGCAGAAGCACAGGAATTTTATGCCAGGGTCAAAGGAAGACTCGCAAAATACGGGCGTTCTCCCGAACATCTCAAGATTATGCCCGGTGTATTTCCGGTAATTGGTAGCACAGAACAAGAAGCGAAGGACAAATACCAGCAGCTTCAGGATTTGATTCATCCGTCAGTAGGATTGGCTCTGCTTTCAAGTCTAACCGGCGGACATGATTTAACGAAATATCCCCTAGATGGACCGCTACCAGATTTACCAGATACCAACGGCGGCAAAAGCCGTTTGCAGCTAATTAAAGACCTTGCCCAGCGAGAAAATTTAACCATCCGACAACTGTATTTGTGGATTGCTGGCGCACGGGGACATCGCACAATTCTGGGAACACCAGAGCAAATTGCCGACCAGCTAGAAGACTGGTTTGTCAACAATGGGGCTGATGGCTTCAATATTATGCCGCCTTGGTTACCTGGGGGTTTAGATGAGTTTGTCGAGTTTGTTATTCCTGAATTGCAACGCCGGGGTATATTCCGTACTGAGTACGAGGGGAAAACTCTCCGCGAGAATCTCGGTCTACCCCGTCCGGTTAATCAGTTCAGTAAAGGTGCATCCCCCGAACTAGCTAGTGCTGCTATATAGTTTTATATGGCAAACGGCTAATAGGTAGACTTTTGCGTGGTTTGTAGTGAGGACTTCAGTCCTCAAAAATGCAAGGACTCAGGACTACCACTCGAATCGGGTAAGGGAAAATTGCCATTGGCAGTTATGGAAAAGTAAACCTCTCAACCGTTCTTAGTATACTGCTTTAGCTTCTGGAAGATCTATTTGTGCTAATGACAAATGATGCTATCTTATTTGATCTAGATGGAACATTGACAGATTCCAAGCCTGGGATCACTCGTAGCATTCAGTATGCTCTCTCGGAACTTGGTTACACACCACCGGATGCTGATGAATTGGGTTGGTATATTGGTCCACCAATCACAGAGACTTTTTCACTGTTATTGAAAACTTCAGATGAGAAGTTGCTGGCACAGGCTATTTCACTGTACCGCGATCGCTTTTCGACGATCGGATTATTTGAAAATTTTCTCTATCCCCAAATTCCAGAAACCCTTAAAACTCTTCGTGCTTATGGTTATCAAACCTTTGTAGCGACTTCCAAGCCCTATATTTATACCATCCGTATTATTGAACATTTTGGCTTATCGTCGCTGTTTGATGGTGTTTACGGCAGTGAAGTGGATGGAACCCGCACTGTTAAAGGTGACTTGATTGAGCATATTTTACTGACGGAGAATCTTTCACCATCTACTGTAGTTATGATAGGCGATCGCAAACATGACATGATTGGAGCCAAGCAACATCAAGTTACAGCAATTGGCGTTACCTATGGCTACGGAACTGAGGAGGAATTGAAAACTCACGGTGCTGACTCGATAGCTCATTCTCCAGAAGATATTCCCAAATTGATCATTCCTAATTTGTAACTTAAAATAATGCCGCCATCTTTAACTGTTATCCATAGCCTACTTCTATTCAGTACTGCCTTGATTGCAGGCGGACTGAATGCTGTAGCAGGTGGTGGAAGTTTCATTACGTTTCCAGCGCTGATTTTTACAGGTGTACCGCCGATCATGGCGAATGCTACCAATAATACAGCCATTTGGGTGGCTGCTCTGGCGAGTGCTGGAGCCTACCGTAAAGATTTAGGCATTAAGAGGCAAGTTTTTTTGCTGTTATGTGGCATAAGTCTATTCGGTGGACTTACTGGCTCTTTAGCTTTGTTATATACATCGTCAGATGTGTTTAAAAAGCTCATCCCCTATCTACTACTATTAGCAACTCTAGTATTTACCTTTGGTGATGCTCTCAGAGGATGGTTGCAGCTTCAAAGTCAGAAGTCAACGCCAGAGTCTATACCTGTATTTAACTTAGCCTTGGCGCAATTAGCGATCGCCATCTACGGCGGTTTTTTCGGTGCAGGTTTAGGAATTTTCATGCTAGCAACCCTATCGTTTTTAGGTATCAAAAGTATTCATACAATGAATGCCTTTAAAACATTTTTAGGGAGTTGCATTAATGGAATTGCAATTATCCCATTTATTTTTGCAGGCGTAATTGCTTGGCAACAGGCGATTTTAATGGCAGTAGGTGGTTCTTTGGGTGGATATTTAAGCGCCCGTTATGCACGTAGACTTAAACCCCAATTAATTCGCAAGTTTGTTATATTTATTGCCTTCAGCATGACTATCTACTTTTTTGTTCACGGCTAAGGGTGATGTATTTTTATTTGCCAATCAACCTATCCACAAAGGGTAAAAAGATGACTTCAACAATTTCATTTGACCGCGTATCTGATGTTTACGATGCCACACGAGGACTACCACCTGGAGTCTCTGAACAAGTGACTGACGCTATCCTCAATATAGTTTCACCGACATCAGAAACTAAGTTCTTTGAAATCGGTGTGGGTACTGGCAGAATTGCTGTTCCCATTGCCAAAAGAGGCTATTCTTACACAGGTATAGATATCTCAGAAAAGATGTTGGCTGAGTTGCACCGTAAGCTAGAAGGTATTTCCCATCAGCTTACAGCCATCAAAGGAGATGCTACTGCTTTACAGTTTGCAGACAACTCCTTCGATGTTGGGCTTACTGTTCATGTGTTCCATCTGGTTTCTGCTTGGAAGCAAGCACTCGCAGAAATCCGCCGCGTTCTCAAACCCGGTAGTCCTTATTTATATACTCATGGCACTATTGAATCTAACTCAGCAAATCCCAATAACAATCAAGGTCGGTTGACTTTTCAGCAACGTTGGGAAGAGATCATCGCTGGTTATGGTTACCCTTTACCCCGTTACGGTGCAACAGAGGAAGAGGTGTTAACAGAACTACGCGCCCAAGGTGCAAGTTTAGAAACAGTGGTTGCAGCTCAATGGAAGTCTGAATTAACTGTTAATGAATTACTAGAACACTATCAGAATAGAGTCTATCGTCATAGTTGGCATCTCACTGATGATATCTTTGCCAAAGCCATTGATGATTTACGCACATGGGCTTTAGAACACTACGGTTCTCTAGACTACGACTTATCTAGTGAAACCTCATTTAATATTGTCGTAGTGCGGAATTGGGGATAGGGAAAATCATAGGGTAGCAAAATGCCAGATAAATGGAATCCGGAACTATATGAACGATTTCAAGCAGAAAGAAGTCGCCCATTTTACGACTTAGTAGATTTGGTAAATCACCAAGAGAACTTACGAGTTTTAGATTTAGGATGTGGAACCGGAAAGTTAACTAAGTATCTCCATGAGAGATTAGCAGCTAAGGAGACTTTGGGGATAGATGCTTCCGAAAAAATGTTATCTGTAGCGCGTCAATTCGCAGGTAATGGGTTACATTTTGAGCAAGGAAGAATTGAAGATAACCCAGGAGAAGGTAAGTTTGATGTCGTTTTTTCTAATGCTGCTTTACAGTGGTTAACGGGACATGAAGCATTATTTGCAAAATTACGAGACAAGTTGCAACATGGTGGACAAATAGCGGTACAAATCCCAGCAATGGATGACGAACTAGTGCATCAATTAGCAGTGGAGACAGCAAAAGAGTTTAGTCAGGAATTAGGGGGATATGTGCGGCGATTGGAAGTGCTTTCTCCAGTAGCTTATGCTAAACTACTTTATAAATTAGGTTTTGTTAAGCAACAAGTAAAGTTGCAAATTTATGGGCATGTGTTACCGTCACGAGAAGCTGTTGTGGAATGGTATCGCGGGACGCTGCTAACAGCCTATGAAACGCAGTTAGATACCCAAACTTATGAGCGATTTGTGGAAAGGTATCAGCAAAAATTATTTGAGGTTTTACCCGATGAGCGTCCATTCTTTTTTCCCTACAAGCGGATTTTAATTTGGGGAATTACGTAATTTGTCATTCGTAATTACACGCAGGGGGTACTATAGCAGTCCTAAATCATTGGTGAAAAGTTAGATTCCCGATTTTTTGAGAAGTCGGGGATCTAGAAGAAGCAAATTTTCTCTATAATTTTTCCATACATTACGATCAGGATATATGACTACGACTGTTTCATTTGATCGAGTTTCTGATATTTACGATGCTACAAGGGGATTTCCACCAGGAATCTCTGAGCAAGTGACAGACTTTATCCTCAATTTGGTTTCAGCAACAGCAGATACCAAGTTTTATGAAACGGGTATTGGTACTGGTAGAATTGCTGTACCAATTGCTAAAAGAGGTTATTCCTACACTGGTATAGATGTCTCAGAAAAGATGTTAGCTGAACTGCACCAAAAATTAGAGGGTGTGTCTCATAAACTGACAGCAATTCAAGGAGATGCTACTGCTTTACCGTTTGATGACAACTCCTTCGATGTTGCATTGACTGTTCACGTATTCCACCTAATTTCTGCTTGGAAGCAGGCGCTAGCAGAAATCCGTCGCGTCTTGAAACCAGGTGGTATTTTGCTCTACACTCACGGTCAGGCTACTTCTGTTGGTGCTGATTCAGAGGCGAATGCACCAAGATGGGAATTTACTGAGCGTTGGAGAGCTATCTTAGATGGCTATGGTCATCCTTTACCCCGTTATGGTGCGACTGAAGAAGAGGTTTTAGCAGAGTTACAACAACAAGGTGCAACTTTAGAAACCGAAATTGCAGCTCAATGGCGAGTTGAAGATACTGTGGGTAAATTGCTAGAAAACCAAGAAAATAAAATCCAAAGTGGAGCTTGGAGTATCCCTGATGATATCTTTCCCCGTGCTATTCAAGACTTGCGAAATTGGGCTTTAGAACGCTACGGTTCGCTGAATTACATTTTGCCCCAAGAACGTCAATTCAAGATTGTTGTGGTACGTCATTGGGCTTAAGTAAATTAAATTGGTGATTTTTGTAAGGTGGGCAATGCCCACCACATATTAGGAATTAAAATTTTTAACCTCTCCCTACTTTAAGGAGAGGTTTAGAAAAAGGTCTACTTTTGAGCCGCACCGACTGAGGTAGGTTCACCAAGCACTTTGGTAAATCTTTCTATGTAGAAGCTAACAGGATTTTCTACTGCTCGAATTGATTCGCGATCGCGCAGTGTGTTCCACCATTGTTGTATACGGGGTGTTTCTGATGGTAGGCTGAATTTGCGGAAGTGTTCTAGAAGTGGTAAGCGCTCAAACCAAGGATAGAAGCTGATATCAACTAAACTTACCTTTTCCCCTAACCAGTAAGGTCCATTACCAGACAGCTTACCTAATCCTTCTTGCTCAATATATAAGAGGGATTCGATAAACTCTCTATGTCCTTGTTCTTGTTCACTGACCTCTTTACTGCGGAGCAATTTGTTAAACGCAGGTACCAAGCGAGTGTTGGCGTAGTCGATCCAAATGCGGGCGATCGCTTTTGCTCCTGGTTCGCGGGGTAATAAAGCTGGTTCTGGAAAGACTTCATCTAGATATTCATCGATGATCGCAGACTCATAAATCTTGATATCCCCATGGGCGATCGCAGGGACTTTACCATAGGGCGAAATCTCTGTGTACCCTTCGGGTTTATTTTGTAAGTCTATTTCAATCGGAGTAAACTCAATTCCTTTTTCTAGCAAAACAACACGGGTTCTTTGGGAGAAAGTCGAAGCTTTGGCGAAGTAAAGTTTGAGGTTAGTCATGAACTGCTTTCCTTGTGTTGTAAGTGATTCGGTATTGGAGATGAGGAATTTTGAGATTACTTTGGCAAGTATCTATACCAGTGGCATACCTAAAATACGGTTAACCACTCGCTTTAACGTATAATACTGTGTGTCATGTTGTCAACACTAGCAGCAGGGACTTGTATTCTCATTAGGGTTATGCAATACTGCTAAAGTAATCAACGATAAGTTGGTCAACGAACAGTATTTGTAGCCTCTGATACACATAAAGTTATGGTGGCCACAGTTAAACCCTCATATATCAATATCTTTCACCGCTTTACACGGCTTGTAGTGCCTGGATTGTTAACCATAGCAACTTCGTTGACTTTAGTTAGTTGTACACAACAAAGCCAAAAGGCAGATAATCAATCTCTTGCTTTGAAGCTACACTGACAGATGAACAGTACGCAGCAATCAGCCCAGCAACAATCAGTCAAAAATAGCATCGAATTGGGGACAAAAAATTCAAAAGTCAAAATTAATAAATCCTTTTCGAGCTTGACTTTTGACCTTTAACTTGCAATATTTACTTTAAATCTCAAGGAGTTCTATATCTATGGCACTGACCTTTTCAACAATGCTACCTGTGGGTACTTCAGCACCTGATTTTCATTTACCAGATGTGGTTAAAGGTGACATCATTTCACTCTCCGCCTTTGCTGATAAAAAAGCATTGTTAGTGATATTTCTCAGCAGACATTGTCCTTTTGTGCAGCATATTAAATTGGAATTGGCACAACTGGGTAAAGATTACAGCGATCGCAATTTGGGAATTGTGGCGATTAGTGCTAACGATATCAATACTCATCCTGATGATGCGCCAGAATTACTCAAAGCCTTTGCTGAAGAATTGGATTTATCCTATCCTCTGCTTTACGACGAATCACAAAAATCTGCGAAAGACTTCTTTGCTGCTTGCACGCCAGACTTTTTCCTCTTTGATGCTGACCGCAAGCTTGTTTATCGGGGACAGTTAGATGATAGTCGTCCGAAGAATGATCAACCTGTGACTGGCGCTGATTTACGCAGAGCAATTGAAGATGTTTTGCTTGATCGCGTGATTACTTGGGAACAAAAGCCAAGTATCGGTTGCAATATTAAGTGGAAGCCAGGGAATGAACCTGCTTATTACCAAGCACCAGCAGTTGCAGTATAGAGATTATGTTTAAATAGGCTCTCTCGGATAAGGTTTGACGAGGTGCAATCGCGCACCTTTTTTTATGGCATTTTTTTGAAATCTCCAAGTTGGGGTTGGCATTGAACCGAGATATGCGTTTTTTCCGGTAAGATGATCCCATGGTTCAGCCGGGATACTCCAAGTTATTGGCGAAAGTTAATCACTAGCTGATTGAGTGCTGCTGTGTCAATTAAAAATGCATCGTGACCGGAGGTTGATTTCAGCCAAACTAGTTGAGCATTAGGAATTAAATCTGCAAGTTCTTGCTGTTCTACTGGCGGATAAAGAATATCAGAATCAATAGCAACAACTAAAGCAGGTTGTTTAATACTTTGCAAAACAGATTCATAGTCTTGACCGTGAGCAATATCATGACTATCCATCGCTTGGGTGAGAGTAATGTAAGTATTGGCATCAAATCTTTCTACTAGCTTTTGACCATGATGTTGTAAGTAGCTAGCGATCGCAAATTGGTCAGCAGATGCATCATACTGTCGTCCAAAGCGTTCTGTAAAGCTGTGCCAATAACGGTAAGTACTCATCGCCATCATCCGCGCTACAGCTAATCCTTGGTTTGGTGGCTGTTCATCTGTGTAGTTACCCCCTTTCCAGTTAGGATCAGCATAGATAGCTTGTCTTTGGGCTTCACTCAATCCAATACACCAAGCTGAATGTCTTCCAGATGTGGCAATGAGCGCGATCGCTTTTACCATTTCCGGATACAATAAAGCCCACTCTAGGACTTGCATCCCACCAAGTGACCCACCAATGACTAGTTGTAGAGATTTAATTCCCAGATTTTGAATCAGTGCAGCTTGTAAGCGAACCATATCCCGAATTGTGATGGTGGGAAATGATGCGCCGTAAGGAATTCCGGTTTGTGGATTGATGCTAGTTGATCCCGTAGTGCCGTAACAACTTCCCAAAACATTGCTACACACGATAAAATCGCGATCGCTATCCAGTGCTTTTTTTGAACCTAACAAACCTTCCCACCAGTCATCTGCATCAGCCGAACCAGTTAAAGCATGACAAATTAGCACTCCATTATCACCTTCTAAGTTTAACTTTCCCCAAGTCCGGTAAGCGACCTGAACCTCAGTTAATACTTCGCCTCCTTCTAACTCAAACAGCGAGAGATGGTAATACTGAGTGTGCGGTGAAATGAAGTGCTGATAATTCATCTGTCAAGGAGAATGGGAGGTAATCTGTTGAAATGCTTGCTCAAAATCTTCTTTGATATCGTCGATGTGTTCAATTCCCACTGAGACGCGCACTAAATCAGGTGTCACACCGGCGGAAACTTGTTCAACATCACTGAGTTGTTGATGAGTTGTGGAAGCTGGATGGATGACGAGAGTTTTAGCATCCCCAACGTTTGCTACATGACTCGCCAATTTGACATGATTAATGAAGGCTTTACCTGCTTCTAGCCCGCCTTTGATCCCAAAGTTTAAGACTCCGCCAAATCCATTTCTGAGATATTTTTTGGCTCTTTCATGATAGGGGTGATGGGTAAGTCCGGGATAATTGACCCATGCTACTTGTGGTTGCTGTTCTAACCACTGGGCTAATTCTAGCGCATTGGTGACATGGCGCTCTACACGTAAAGAGAGAGTCTCTAACCCTTGCAATAACAGAAAAGCGTTAAATGGACTCAATGCGGGACCAAAATCCCTTAAGCCTTCTACTCTGGCGCGGATAATGAAGGCAATATTTCCAAAAGGACTACCTACACCAAATACTTCTTGAAAATTCAGCCCACGATAACTGGGGGATGGTTCAGTGAAGACGGGAAACTTGCCATTACCCCAGTCAAATTTACCAGAATCGACAATTACGCCGCCAATAGAGGTGCCATGACCACCAATCCATTTAGTTGCAGATTCTACTACAATATCTGCACCATGTTCAATTGGTCGAGCCAAATACCCACCTGCACCAAAGGTATTATCAACAATCAGGGGAATCCCATTTTCGTGAGCAATATGAGCTAGGGCAGCAAAATCTGGAATATTGAATTGGGGATTACCAATGGTTTCAACATACAATGCTTTTGTGCGATCGTCGATCGCCTGACGAAAATCTTCTACCTCGTCTCCTTCGATAAATTTGACATTTATCCCTAAACGTGGTAGAGAAACTTTAAATTGGTTATAAGTTCCGCCATATAGAAAACTGGTAGAAACAATATTATCACCAGCTTGGGCGATCGTACTTAAAGCCAAGAATTGTGCAGCTTGACCGCTAGAGGTGGCTAACGCGGCGACACCCCCCTCTAAAGCAGCAATTCGCTTTTCAAATACATCCGTCGTCGGATTCATAATCCGAGTGTAAATGTTTCCAAACTCTTGCAGGGCAAACAACCGCGCCCCATGATCCGTATCGTCAAAAACGTATGACGTTGTTTGATAAATTGGTACGGCGCGGGCATGGGTTTCTTTATCTGGTTCTTGCCCAGCATGGACTTGCAACGTTTCAAAGCGATATTTTTCAGACATAAAAAATTATCTGCGTCAAATATATTTTTTCAGTAGTACCGTCAATAAACATTCTAATATTTGCTGCCTAATATTGTTTACTGCCATAAGTGTTTAGATTTTTGTCGCAATTCCACTAGAATTCAACATTTTTAACGGTAGTAGTCCTGCTCGTATAGGTTAGGACTTAAAACGGTGATTTTCCCAAATTAATGATCAAGTCCTACTAGAATACCAAATTATCGGGAAAAGGATGATAATACAGTGAAGGTTATTGTGATGACTACTACTGTGATCTATGTCGCTAAACTTTACCTTCGCCCTCAGTCAACAGCAAACATTTGAGCTGCGCTGCGATTATGGTTCACGTCGCTTGGATAAACCAGAGTTAGCAGCGCTGATTGATCAGTGTGAGCAAAATTACTACACTCAAAAAACAGACTGCTTACCCGATATAACCCATCTGGGACGGCGACTTTATCAATGGCTGGATGGGAAGGAACTCCAAAACCATAGTTGGAGGATGATAACAGGTGCGGCGGGTAGCCAAGTAAAACTAACAACAGAAATATTGCTATGGATAAACTACAGACAGCATTAGCTCAACTACGAAACTCAAGCCCAGATATCCGGGAGTCAGCCCTAGATAAAATAGGAAATCTTAAACCGGACAATGCCTTTGAAATAATATTACCTTTTCTCTCCGACTCTAATCCAGAAATACGCGGAGCAGCAGCTTGCAATTTAGGAGAAATTGATGACAGTCGTAGCGTAGCACACCTAATTGATTTAGCCAAAAATGACCCAGAAGAAAAAGTTCGGAGTGAAGCTCTATCTGCTTTAGATAATTTTAGAACGCCGGAAATATTAATATGTTTAATTAATGAAGTTCATCGGGTAAAAAAATCACGAAGACCAAGACAAATAGTTGCACAGCAACTTCAGTATTATGATGATGAGAGGTCAGTTGATGCCTTGAGTTTTTTGCTACTTGAAGATGAAGATGTTTATGTGCGTATATTTGCGGTAGATTCTCTTTTGGCGTTAAATCGTTCTAGACTGCTTAATGTTTGGCAAAAAGCCTTAGATGATGAAAGCACTTACGTTATTGAAGTAGCAAATAAAGCAATTGAAAATTTACAAAACTCTGAAGAATTGCTTGAAGCTGGCTAAATTCTTCTAAATTCCTCACTTTATCGAACCATTATTAAGGAAGTCCTTACTTCAGAGCATTCCAGAGGGCAACCATTCTTCGTCTAATACTTGTTGCAGTGTCCATTCACAGGAAGTGGGAAAGATTTCCAGTTCAAGCCCCGTTTCTTGACTGGCAATCTTAGTTGCATCTTGGTAGCTTTCAAGAAAGATGTCTGGCAAATAATTCTTCAGGCTAGGGCTGTCTTGAAGGGCTTTGCGGATTCGGATGCGATGCTCCGTAATCGAACCTCTCCAGCTACCGGAACGTTGCTGAGGTTGGTACTTCCACTTAAGTAGATGCAAGATGACAACTCTCAGATTACTTTCTATAGCCCGCTTTTCGCTCCGACCCATAGCTTCTATTTCTTCAATCAAATTCTCTAAGTCGAGTTGGTCAAAAGCCTGTTTGCGGAGGTGCAGAGCTGTCTGGTCTAACCAACGGTAGTAGTCCTGCTCGTATAGGTTAGGAGGGGAATCTAAGTGCCTTGTCAAGGGGTTGGTCATCTCTGATCGGGAGTCGAGCGTTCTTCTCTCTATAGTAGGGGAATTTTGCTGCAAGATGTCAGATAAGGCAATATACCTAGGACCAGCCCTTTCAAGGTGAAACGTAAAAGTGAAGTTTTTCTTCGTGTTCTTCGCGTCTTCGTGGTTCAAAAATATTTTTAAACCACGAAGGCACGAAGAACACGAAGAAGAAATGCCGAAAAGTGGACGTGATTTTCCCAATTTTTCACCCACCTTGAAAGGGCTGGTCCTAATACCGTATCACCATGGATAGTTTTCTGGGACGCGGAAGCCACTAACATTTGGTTTGGTCTCGCAGAACTGAGTAGACTTGTACACAAGTTCTTAGCGTTATTCAGTTACTGGAACAGACTAAATTCGTGACGAAATGAAAATGATGTCTGTGGTTAAGAGCGCTCTTAGCAACTACGAACTAAAACGCCACGAATTTATGAAATTCAGATCTATGCAGGATAAAAAACAAATGTCCGCAACTCAATACTTTCTCTTGCAGGAGCATCTAGAGGGCTGCTTGGATCGTCAAATGCTGAGTGAGCGGAAAAACGCGCACGTCCATCCTCTGCGGAGTCGAAACATTTGATAAATATGACTTCATTCCGCTGCATTTGGGGAAAATAATACCATTTATGTTCTGGATTATATGTGATTGCGTAAGTTTCACCAATGCGATCGCGATAGACTAAATCACCCGCAACAATATCTTGTGGTGCAATACTTCTTGCGTCAGCCAATCCCAATGGCGATTCTTGAATTGTATCAGCAATTCCCCGCCAAACATTGATGATGGCAAATCGTTGTTGTAACAGTGCCTCAATCTCGTCATTATCTATACCCCTTGCTGCTAACTCCAAGCGTGCCCGCGTATAGCCAGATTTAGCAGTAAAGTCATTATGTACGCGCTTACCCGGTTCCCTAATTTTATTTTCACCTGGCTTACTTAACTCAGCATTACGCAGAGTGTGATCGAATATCACTACCTTAGTTGCGCCTGTTACCTCTTTTAATAATTGCTCTGCTTCTGGGTAGTAAACCTGACGTACTTCGTCTTCGTCGTAAAAATTGCGGACACTGGTATTATGCTCAGTAAATCCAAATCCTTCTCGATCTAGTAAAATATCCTTGGAGATAGAACGAGCATTATAGATTCGCAGTTTGTGTACCTCAGACTCAGTATTGGATCGGAGAATACCTGATGGTGGTTCATAAGTATAGTTGACAGGTTTTTCCGCCATCGGGACTAGGTAATTGAGATTCGCCTCTACGTAGGGCAAATTTTGGGAAGTCGGTTTATCTATAACTTGGCTATTGAAGCTCATAGGTCATACCCTTTTGGCTGTTGAGAATTTGGACTCAATAATTGTGGCTTAGTTCAACACGCATTCTGATCGCAAAGCCCAGAAAACAACAGTTGTAGATGTCTTCTATAGGTGACTATGCTAAGTTTAACACTAAATACTTTTTGTTGACCAATTTACAGTACATTATTCTATGATAGTACTTGAAATACAGCTAAGGTATAACCTATTTATCAATAAATTTTTCACCAAACAACTGAAATCGCTGAATAACAGCACTATTCCCTATTGCGTCCCCCAACTACATACTAACTAAATAATTTATATTGTACCACTACTTACGGAGGGCTAATGAGCGGATCGAAGCAATTGAAACTGGGTGCGTTCATGCGCCCGGTCAGCATACATACAGGTGCTTGGCGCTATCCTGGGGCTTTACCTGATGCCAATTTCAACTTCCCAGCGCTGAAACGATTCATCCAGAAACTAGAGCAGGGCAAGTTTGACGCCTTCTTCATGGCCGATCACTTGGCGGTGCTGAATATGCCCCTGAATGCGCTGAAGCGCAGCCACACCGTCACCTCCTTTGAGCCTTTCACCCTGCTTTCTGCCCTTGCCAGCGTCACCGAACACATCGGGCTGGTAGCTACCGCTTCCACAACCTATGACGAGCCTTACCACATCGCTCGCCGCTTCGCATCTCTCGACCATATCAGTGGTGGTCGCGCCGGCTGGAACATCGTCACCACAGCCAATCCAGACGCAGCACTTAACTTCGGCTTAGAAGAGGAAGTAGAGCATGACGAACGCTACGTGCGGGCGCGGGAATTCTATGATGTCGTCACGGGTCTTTGGGATTCCTTCGCTGATGATGCATTCATCCGGGACGTAGAATCAGGGATTTATTTCGATCCCGCAAAAATTCACGTTCTGGGTCATAAGGGAAAACATCTCTCGGTGCGCGGACCATTGAACATTGCCAGACCAGTCCAGGGTTGGCCTGTGATCGTTCAGGCGGGTGCATCGGAAGCTGGTCGTCAACTGGCTGCCGAAACCGCCGAGGCTGTGTTTGCACCTGCTAGTAATCTGGAGGCAGGTAAAGCTTTATTTGCTGACATTAAGGGACGGGCGCGGGTGATTGGACGTGACCCAGAAAGCATCAAAATTCTTCCAGGTGCTTTGGTGATTGTGGGCGAAACAGTGGCTGAGGCGATCGCCAAGCGTACACATTTGGACAGCCTAGTACACTATGACAGTGGGATTGCCAGCTTGAATAGTGCCCTTGGCTACGATGTTTCAGGTTTCGATCCAGACAAACCATTGCCAGAAATCCCCGATACCAACGCCGGCAAGAGCGCACGAGAACGATTGATAGCGCTAGCACAACGCGAGAATCTGACCATTCGCCAGATGGCGCAACGCGTCGGTAGTTACGGCGGACTAGCGTTTGTCGGTACGCCCCAAACCATCGCCGATGATATGGAACAATGGCTGACCGAGGAAGGGTCTGACGGCTTCAACATCATGTTCCCTTTTCTTCCCGAAGGGCTGAACGATTTCGTAGACCAGGTTGTGCCAGAACTCCAACGGCGTGGAATCTTCCGCCAGGATTACGAGGGCAAAACTCTGCGGGAAAATCTTGGACTTGCTCGTCCTGCTAACCGCTTTTTTTACAAGAGGGAGTAGGGAGTAGGGAGTGGGGAGTAGGGAGACTCAACTAACCGCTGCCTTAGCTGGCTGTTTCCAAATTGCAGCAGCGTACAGTGATTCCTCAAAATCTGGTGTGATGTTGATTAGTCCAACGGCTTACTGCTGGCAATTGTGTAGAGAACCATAATGCCCCTAAGATACTCAGACTACCGCAGACAATCAAGGCATTAGTTGCACCAAAATTATCTGCCAAAGTTCCAGCAAACAAATTCCCAAAAGGCATTGTACCTACCATTGCTAGGGCATAAAAACTCATGACTCGTCCACGCTTATCCTCTGCAACCAAGTTTTGGATAATCATATTACTACTGGTGATCAGTAGGATGGTAAAGCAGCCTGTAAAGACCAGAATGATTATGGATAGTTCAACTTGACGCGATAGTGAGAAGGATATCTGACTTATCCCAACCAAGACTTGAGAGGCTACAATCAAACGCTCTAAGCCTGCAATCCCTCGCCTGAAACTCAGATACACACAAGCGAACAACGATCCTATTGGCGCTGAGGTACTTAGGTAAGCCATTGTAGTTGCATCACCATTTAAAATCTTAGCCGCAAAAACAGGCATAAGCGCAATATGAGACGTCCCGACTAAACCCTGTAATGTCAGGATCAATAAAATTGCTCTAATGGCCTGGAATGTCGTGATATATTCATAGCCCTCACCCAATTTCTGCAAAGCATCTTTAAGGTTTGTAAGAGCCTGCATTGGTCTAGCTGGAAGCCGCATTGCTAGCAAGGTAAAAATTGCAGGTATATAGCTTATTGTATCGTATAGAAAACAGTATTTTACCCCAAGCGTAGCAATCAAAATCCCGCCTATCGCTGGTCCCAATACCAGAGAAGAACTTAACATCACTGAATTCAAAGCGATCGCATTACTCCAATCAGCGCGATCATCCACCGTTTCCGTGACGATTGTATGGCGCACGGGCATATCTAATCCCTTAAGCAAACCATTAAGAACACTCAGTACTAACAGAATCGGAAACGTAATCCAATTCGTAAACGTCAGAATCGTTAAAGCGAGGGAAACACTAATTCCCAATATCTGTACCAGCATTAATAAGTCACGACGACTCCAGCGGTCAGATAATATCCCCGAAAAGGGAATCAGTAGTAACGTTGGTAAAAATTGCACAAACCCTGCCACTCCCAACAACCAAGCTGATTTAGTCACATCGTATACCAGCCAGGGAATAGTTAATTGCTGGGTCATAAATGTCCCAGACATTGATAATAACTGTCCGCCAAAAAACAGGCGAAAATTATGCCAGCGAAAGGCAGGTAAATAGCACTCGATGAGATTACTTATGCGTTTCCTTAGCTGTCTATTCCAAATTTTCATGAGGAAAATTTTAATATGTTTCTCTGATAATTAGATTATCTAATTATCTAGGATAATGGCTATCGTTTATCTGTCTGAGCTAGAGTACTTAAGCGCAATACCCATGAATGAATAGAATCAGAGGGCAGATAAGGCGATTTCATCCTCATTACCGCCCTCACCCCTACCCCTCTCCCAATTTGGGAGAGGGGTAGGGGTGAGGGTTTTCATTCACGGGTATTGTACTTAAGCGGTGAGCCAATTGAGGAGCCTTAGTAGTTTCACAAGGCTCACAGGAAAATTCTCTTTATAATCTATCATAAATCGGTAGATTTATAGTATGATATTCTGAGTTATGCTTCCAGCATTGGAATATTGCAATCACATATCGCCAATATTCCCAAGCAAACAGGCGAGTGTGAACACCAACCCACAGATCAGATTCTGGAGAACCAACATCGACGACAAACGTATAGAAGTTAGCTTCTCTGCCTAAAAGTGACTTTGCTCCCATCAGTTGATCATATTTAGTCGTAAATCTAAGGAGACCCAATTATGACACTTACAGCAAGTCGAATTGAGATTACACCTACAGGCGCAGCTCTGGGTGCTGTGATTACCGGAGTCGATGCCAGTCATTCTCCAGAACCAGAAGTGATTCTGCAACTCAAGCAGGTATGGCGCGATCGCCACCTCCTCATCTTCAAGAACCAGACATTAACTGATGACCAATTGTTAGCATTTGCCAATTACTTTGGCGATATTCTCCAACAACCGGCCTACATCCGCAAAGGGGAAACAGAAGAATACCTGCCACCTTTAGTTCTCACACTCGCAAATGCTGCTGCTCAAGAGAGTTCAGTCAACATCCGACCGAACTATCGTGAACTTTTACCTCACATCGATCACTACTGGCTGCCTGTGCCATCTAGCGGCTCCTTTCTATACGCGGTAGAAGTCCCTGAGAATGGTCCAGATACTTATTGGGTGAATTTAGCTCAAGCTTATGAAGAGTTAGATGATGCCACAAAAGAGCAAATTGCTGGTTTACAAGTTAGATACTTCAATTCTTATGGCAGCAGGGATCGGGATGAGTATGGAGAGCCTAAATATGCAGCCGGTCGCGCAGTTCAACCAGGCGAACGAGTTGCAATCCATCCTCTGGTTCGGACTCACCCAGATACTGGCAAAAAAATCCTCTTCCTGAATGCTGCAAGCGATGTAGACATTGTGGATTATGACCATGTAGAAGGAGCAAAACTAATTGCGCGGTTGTCTGAACACATCAAGCAACCCCGATTTGCCTATCGGCACAAGTGGAGTAAGGGCGACTTGCTTTATTGGGATAACCAGACAACATCTCACTACCGTCCTGAATTTGATGTCAATGCCACACGTGTTCTCAAACGGGTCAGCCTTCGAGGTAGCCGTCCGTTCTAAAGCTTTAGCAGTCCAAGGATCTTGGATGACATAACTACAGTATTTGGTTAGGGGCGAGTTCCGATAGCTTTGTGCGGTTGGTCATCATGCGATGTGGTTAGACCCGCCCCTCTAATTTAAGGGATTGTTGAGTTCACAAGTTTGAGCAAACCGCATCAACAACAAGGGATTGAGAAGTCATGATTAAACCTTATGTCAGGAAACGATTAATTTCCAGGCGAGATTTGACCTCTTTCGGTATATTATTAGGCTGTGGGGCAAATGCTGGCAGTAAAGACCACAAGACAACAGATAACAAAAACATAACTGCGAGTAACGGCAGCACCAGTAATAGCAAAACTAAACGCATTCGCCTTAGCTATACAACATTTGGCGATCTCACAAGGGAAAAATTCGCTTACTGCTCTTAACAGAAAGAACTCAGGAGTCAGGAGCCAGAATTCAGAATTGAATTCTGTGCGACTGGCGGACTCGTCTTGGGGTTTAAATCCCCATCGTCTACACGGTGTCTACAATTGGTTCGGTGCTGCACCTATCCAATTGATTCTGATTCCTGAATTCTGACTCCTGAGTTCTTCTTTAACATCGCATTAAGATTATAAGTATGAGTTATAGACACTTTGGAAGAATCGGAGACATATGGAAACATATTCCTTTGTGTGAATTTTTAGCTATCGAAAAACCGACTCGCTACATTGAGACAAATTCTGCCTTTCCACAGTACCAGTTGACAGGCTCCTTTGAGCAACAATATGGAATTCTTCATATAGAAAAAAATATCAAAAAATCCCAAAGGATTGAACAGTCTGTGTATTGGAAATTATTAAGCAATATTCCTGAGAATAGAAATGGTGTATCAAAATACCTTGGCTCACCAGCTTTAGCATTAAATATACTAGGAGATTCAGCTAAGGAATTTGTGTTCTTCGATATTGAGGAAGCTTGCTTAAAAGAAATCGCAGAATATGCTAAAAAAAAGAATCTTGCAACCAAGACGAACTGCCTAAATCAAGATTCAGTAGATGGGCTGATCAATATGGTTGAGGAGCTAGGGTCACAGGATTTTATTCATGTTGATCCATACTTCATATATAAGAAAAATGCTAATAATAATTCATATTATGATGCTTTCTGTCTAGGAATGAAAAAAGGTGCTAGGGGAATGCTTTGGTATGGATTTAACACCGTTCAAGAAAGAGAAGTTTTGCAAAACGTTGTGCGATCGCAAACTGACAATAGCGGTCAAACACGTTTGCAAGGGATTGAAATTATGTCCATTCTACTTGACGAAAATACTTTAGATGTTAATCCAGGTGTGTTGGGTTGCGGAATCCTTATTGGCAACTTGAGTCAACATAGTCGTCAGTCTTTCCAAGAAATGGCACAGGAAGTCATCAAGATTTATCGAGACTCCACTATGTTTAACAAGTATCCTGGAGAGCTAAAATTTGAGGAATTTGAGATTCAAATATAACTCAATACGGCTCAGTTAAGAATTTAAAAGGTATAGAAACGCGCCTCTCGTTGCGGCACGAAGTGCCAGATCGAGTCTCTACATCAGCGTCTCAAGATAGCGAGTTTCCACGACTTCCTCTACAACCTCACCTTCTTTTTTGCTGACTCTATAAACCTTTGCATGTGGGCGCGAACTAACAGAACTTGCCAATTCTCCATTGATGAAATGTGCTGCTGCGCGATCATCTGCTGCATACCCATTAATTATCTTATCTTCACTCATCAGTTTATGTAGTGATGGTCGTCGGAACGCTTCAGAATCATAGTGAGCGCAAAAGCTTCCATTGATGATTCCCAAACACGGCAACATAGATAGTCTGTCTGGAATTGAATCTGTTACACACTGCTCAAACCAACAATTTGCGCCTGCACTAATCCCGGCTAGCACTGTTCCATTAAAGTAGGCTTTGTGCAAATATTCATCTAAGTTCCATTCACGCCATAATGCCAGCATACTCTTGGTATTGCCGCCCCCAACATAAATGATATCTTGTTCCATTAAAAAAGATTCAATATCAGATGTATGTGGAGTAAATAGAGAAAGAAACGTAGGCTTCACATCTAATTGTGTGAATGCTTTGAAGAAAGTGAACACATATCGCACTGCATCATCTGTAGCGTGGGGTAAGAAACACACCGACGGTTTCTCTGTGCGGGCTTGGCTGATAATGTATTTATCCAACAACGGGTTTTTAGGTTCCATAGAGAAGCCACCACCACCCATCGCAATCACTTGACGTTTAATCTCCTTCATACAAGTTGCAAAGCTTAACATACTTGTAACTGCTTAACCTTATGATAACTGAGTTTATGTAGCGAATATGTATTGGTTGATCCAGCCCGAATGACTTTCTGATACTCTCTCGAACTTCTGCTGTCATCGAGGGGTTAAGTGCAAACTCACCCATTGAATCGCCAGGTGCCAATGCTAGGATTGTAAGCACAACGATACTGATGGCAACAAGGGTGGGAATAAAGGTCAGTAGCCGATGGATGAAGTATTTAGTCATATTACCGCCCACTTGTTTTCTATGTTCAGACTGCTTTTGGGTTCGGGCGATGCTGACGCCAAGGAGTAAAGAGCTCGTAAGCATGTCCCACCGCCAAAACAGTGACTTCGTCAAACGGCTTCCCAATAATTTGCATTGACAGAGGCATACTGTTTGTATTAAAGCCACAACAGATAGCTAATGCTGGTAAACCTGTCACGTTAAATGGTACCGTGAGACTTGGTAACTCTAACTTGGGAAACTGAGGCAGTTCGGTAAATTTTGGTGCGGCTCCAAGTTCTGTGGCTGTAACGAGGACGTCAATACCAGCCATAGCAAGTTCAACTTCAAAGCATAACTCACGGCGACGACGCACAGCTTGCAAGTAGTCAGAGGAGCTAATGAACGCACCGAGTTTTAGGAAATAGCGGCTGTATTCTCCGTAAAGTTCTGGCTGCTGTCGCAAATCTTGTTCGTGGATAGCAAAGCTTTCTGCTAATAAGATGAGCCAGCCACATGCTACAAATTCTAACAGAGATGGCATTTCTAAATCTATTAATTCGGCTCCTAAATCACGTAAGGTCAAGTATGCACGTTCTAACGCAACGCACATTTGTGGATCTGCAAGCCCATCATCTTGGTAAAAATGCCGAACAATCCCAATTTTATAACCAGTTAAGTTGTTTTTGAATTTAGCGGTAAAATCTGGTACAGGAACTTTTGCACTGGCTGGATCTGTGGGATCGTAAGCAGCGATCGCTTGGAGAATCAGTGCGCTATCCCTTACAGTCCAAGAAATTGGACCTGCATGGTCGAGAGATTGTGACAGTGGAATCATACCAGCACGGCTGACTCGACCATAAGTTGGTTTTAACCCAGCCAAGCCACAGTAGGCAGCTGGTCTGCGGATTGAACCACCTGTATCGCTACCTATCGCTCCCATGCAAAGACCAGCCGCCACGCCTACACCTGCACCACTGCTGGAGCCTCCAGGAGAATGTGCCAAATTCCAGGGATTGCGTGCAGGAGGATAAAATAAGTCAAAGGAAGCACCACCAGTGGCAAACTCCTTAGTTGCCAGTTTTCCCAGCATAATAGCTCCCGCGTCGTGCAAGCGTTTTACAACCGTAGCATCAACGGTTGGAACTCGTTTTTGTAGTAATCTTGACTGAGCAGTTGTGGCAATGCCTGCTGTGTCAAAAAGATCCTTGATACCTATGGGAATACCATGTAGTGCCCCTCGATATTCTCCAGATACAATCTGAGTTTGGGCCGTACGCGCTGCCAAGAGTGCCTGTTCTGGTGTTACTAAAACAAAGGCATGAAGTACATCGTTGAGTGCTGCAATACGTTCTAAAAAGGCATGAGTTAACTCAACAGGTGATAGCTGTTTGGTGGCAATCAAATTGGCTGCTTCAGACAAGTTCAAGTAGCAAAGATTTGTCATTGCTCAAGACCCCGCCCGTGTCAAATCAAATGTATGTGCTAATTCTCTATTTTGGTCACGCGAGTTCCGAACAAGCGCCTTCAGCCGTTCTAAAGCTGCATATGTCTGACTAAGTTGTTCGAGTTCTGAAGGCTTGAACGTGAGCTTTGTTTGTTCCACAAGCACTTTTAAGGTTTCAGGTGCGATGGTTGGCTTTTCGTTAGTCATAGAACCTGTCATTGTTAAACAACCTCAATAAATAAGATGTATTCGTTCAGGTTTGTAGACAACTTAATATAAAAATTGTATACAAGATTACTTGCTTTCTTAATTTATCTCAGATGAAAAACCTATAATTTTACCAATTTAGCGTATTTTAAACATTTTTTGTAAATAGTCGCCAATTGCTTTGGCTAATAGTACAGGTACAGCATTACCTATTTGTCGGTACTTAGAGGCTGTCGAACCATAAAAAACCCATGAATCTGGAAAAGTTATGTAGTGACAATAGCCCTGACGAAAGAATGAGGTTTTAGCAAGGTACTTCAAAGGAGCGATCGCTCCTGCGCCGATCAGCTTCACGAAGAGCAGAATGTGAACCCAAATTATAAGATGAGCCAGCCACATGCTACAAATTCTAACAGAGATGGCATTTCTAAATCTATTAATTCGGCTCCTATATGTAAATTGTTTATCGTCTTTTCTCGTTCCCAGCTTCTGGCTGGGAATGCATATCGTGAGGCTCTGCCTCCTAGACAGCGTTACCATACTCAGTCTGGTAACCAGAGAAAAGTACTAAATGTAACAGACGAGGCGTAGCCTCTAAGTAAGCCTTCCCAGGCAGCAGCCCAAGAACGAGGTATGGCTTGCTTGGAGTAATCAATAGCTATAGCAATCCTAATTGAGATCCGAACAAAGGGGACTTTGAAGACAAGGAGGACTTGGGCGACAAGGGAGAGGTGTTTATAAATCTGCGGAGGATTGCTATAGCTGAGGTTGTTTCAGACAACCGTAACAATAAGAGAGACTAAACAAGACTGTTACTTCTGTTGCTCGATTTCAATCTCACCACGAGGGAATTGTATTTTAATAGAAAAAGCTTTTCAACTAAGTTATGTACCAACCACATATATGGAAGAGACCGTAACTTTGTATCGTCCTACTGGTCCAAAAGAGATGGAATTGGTTAAACAAAGCGGCTACACTAAATGGCCGCCTCGACTGCCAGAACAACCGATTTTTTACCCAGTGACAAACGAGCAATATGCCAAAGAAATTGCCACTAAATGGAATGTGAGGGACAGTGGAGTCGGTTATGTAACACGCTTTGATGTCAAAAAAGCATTCATGGATAAATATGAAGTTCATCAAGTTGGAGCTTCATATCATACAGAATGGTGGATTCCAGCCGAAGATATAGAACAGTTGAACAAAAATATTGTGGGTCAAATCGAGGTGATTGGAGAATATAGAGCCTGAATTCTCGCTGCATTGACCACCTTTTGTCATACCCCCTGCTTCTGATGTTGAAAATTTCTCTTCCCCACTCCCCACTCCCCATTCCCCACTCCCTATTTTCTACCTGCGGCGAAACTTCACCTGCAAGCCATCGCGAGGATGAGGTGTAGGAATCATAACCATATCCAGGTTTTGTCTTGGTATTAATTCCCACTCATATTCGCGCACCAACAGCGCTGCGAATAGCTTCATCTCCAGCCGAGCAAATTCCTTGCCCAGGCATTCTCTCACTCCACCACCAAAGGGGATGTGACTAAATGGTTTTGATTTATCTTCAGCCCGTTCTGGTGCAAAGCGCTGCGGGTCAAAGTGTTCTGGCTGAGTATAGATAGTAGTATCTTGATGTGTCCTGCCGATTTGGTAAAGGATAGTCCAACCCTGGGGAATCAAGTAGCCATTAAATTCACAAGACTTGATAGCTTCCCGAAAGGCACCACCAACTGGAGGAAAGACTCGCAGAACTTCCTTAAGCACTTGCTCCAGATAGGTCATTTGCTTGAGATATTCCAGCGTCAGTGGTTCGGAAAGTCCCAGTTGCTGTTGTTCTGCACGGGCAGATAGTAGCACGAATGGATGCTGCGCTAACAGCAAACAAAAAGATGCGATCGCTGATGTCAAAGTCTCATGTCCGGCAAATAGTAACGTGAGCACTTGGTCTTTGATTTCCTGCAAACTCAGGCTGTTTCCATCGTCATCCCGTGCTTGCAAGAGTATTCCTAAAGCATCCTGGCTTGAATTAGGCTGCTGTTGACGCTGAAGCACAATTTCTTCAATTTTTGCCAGTAACTGCTGTCGAGAACGCAGCGCCCGACTAAATTTAGTCCAAGGTAAGCGCATAGGAATGGTAAACAGACCCTCACACCAGACTTCAAACAGCTCGCTAAAATGGGTATCAGCGGTTGCGTCTGTTCCTACAAGCAACTTACAGGCGACATCAAAAGTGTATTTTCTCAATTCTGGGTACCAGGTCAACGTACCCATGCGCTCCCATTTGTCTAAATAGCTGTGGGTGATGTTCTCTATTGTGGAGGCATACCCTGCTAGTGCCCTTGGTTGGAAAGCTTGTGATAGCAGCTTACGTCGCTGTTGGTGTTCGTCGCCTGTTTGTATTGATAGGGCGGCTGGTCCTAGGAGAACCCTAGTGCTATAAGGCCAGCTACTGGAAAAATAATGGTTTTCGTTCGTTAATAAAAAGCGGATGGCTTCAGAGCCAATCATCATTATTGTAGGACGCCCAAACAAATGGGTTTTGAAAATCGATCCATATTGCTGCTGTCGTTTTTTGGCAAAGTCTGGATCAGTCAAAAAGCTGATTGTTTCACCGACGACGGGCAAACCAGAGTTTCCAGGGGGTAAGGGTAGCGATCGCTCGTCATGGGTAGTAGTCATTGCTATTGTGGCTCACAAAATACAAAACTAGCTCTTTTTTTAGCTTGCCATGAAAATCTCTCATTTTTTAGAGGGGTATTACAAACTTGACGAACCGCCAAGGGCACCAAGGAAAGAAAAAGAGGATTTTAGGAATTATGCAGAAATCTCATATCATTATAGCGACTAAAAAAATGTAACGAAATTTACTTTTTTTAGATTTTCCTGAGAAACAAGGCTACAGTAATTACATATATGCGGTTCGCAAAGATACCGCGATAAGGTGAAAAATTTATGATTTCAACTTCTCTACTGCCGCTAGAAAGTCCAACTCCTGCATATATATGCCCAATTGACCAAGTCTGTAGCTACCTAGAGGCAGCTGCGCGTGAATTAAAGCTGGATCAAGGTATTGTGGAGGTACTCAGCAACCCACGTAAGGTGGTAACGGTTTCCATTCCTGTGAAACGGGATAATGGTGAAGTGCAGGTTCTAGCTGGACATCGGGTACAGCACTGCGACATCTTGGGTCCCTACAAGGGTGGGATTCGCTACCATCCGGCTGTGACACTGCGGGAGGTGTCAGCACTGGCAATGTTAATGACCTGGAAATGTTCATTGCTAGGTATTCCCTACGGTGGTGCTAAGGGAGGCATTGCTATTGATCCAAAACGCTATAGCGTTGGTGAATTGGAGAGAATCACCCGACGATACATCAGTGAGTTGATTAAAGATATTGGTCCTGCGGTGGATATTCCAGCACCAGATATGGGTACTTCTGCCCGTGAGATGGCTTGGATGATGGATACCTACTCTATGAATGTTGGTCATGCTGTACCAGGAGTGGTGACTGGTAAACCGCTTTCCATTGGTGGTTCACGGGGACGGGAAATGGCAACCGGACGCGGTGTGATGATTATTGTGCGTGAAGCGCTGGCGGATTTGGGCAAGTCGCTGGAAGGAGTGCGAGTGGCGATCCAGGGTTTCGGCAATGTCGGGAGTGCGGCTGCTTTATTGCTGCACCAAGAGGGAGCGAAGGTGATAGCTGTTTCAACGGGATCTGGGGGGGTTTTTGCGGAAGTTGGTCTAGATATCCCAGCTTTGAAAGCTTATGCTGCTGCTAACCATAAGAGTATTGTTGGTTTCCCGCAAGGAGTCTCAATTAGTAATGACCAGTTGCTGACTTTGCCATGTGATGTGCTCATTCCTGCTGCTTTAGAAAACCAAATCACTGAGGAAAATGTGAATCAGGTACAAGCGCAGATTATAGCAGAGGCGGCTAATGGTCCAATAACTCTTGAGGCAAACCTAGCGTTAGAGGCGCGGGGTGTGACGGTGCTACCAGACATCTTGGCGAATGCTGGTGGTGTTGTGGTGAGTTACTTAGAGTGGGTGCAGGGTCTTTCCTACGTATTTTGGGACGAGGAACGGGTAAATCGCGAAATGGAACAGTTGATGGTGCAGGCTTACCGTCAGGTGATCCAACAGTCCCAGATGCGGCAAATTCCTCTACGCTTAGCAGCATACACTCTGGGTGTCGGTCGTGTGGCTCAGGCACTTAGCGATCGCGGTCTTTATCCATAGGGGTGTAGGGGTGTAGTTTCAGGGGTGTAGGGGAAATTCATCTCTGGATCTGTCTATTAGACTCTTGCATAAGTAGATTTCATCTGCGTTCATCTGCGTTCATCTGCGGTTAATTATTAATTTTTTGGAACTTCCTGAGAACGAGCTTGTTTGAGTCCAAAAATTTCTGAGGTTAACCATCCTACAGTATCTCCTTGTTTAGACCAAGCTACTTCATCAAGAGTTACTTCTTGAGTTTGCAATTCTAATAAAAACAATTTATCTTGTTCTTCATCAAAATTGGGTTCTAAGGATGCCAGAACAAGTGGAGAATGAGTAGTAACTAAAGCTTGTATTTTCATGGACGTTTGTAATTCTGTTACTACTGCTAAAATGGCTGGTAGAATCAATCTTTGCCAGCGGGGATGTAGGTGAGATTCAATTTCATCAATGAGTAAAACTATTTGATTTATTGGCTTCTGTTGTCGCAGTTCAGAAGCTTTTTTGTGTTCATACCAAGTCCATACCAGTAAATAAGCAAGTCCTAAAATCCGCTTCATTCCTGCTGAGGTGTGGATTACAGGAACATTACCGTAAGGAAGATTAACTGTAGGAATATCACGGACATCTTCAACAGAGACTCGCGTTGGTTCCCCCACTTTTATCCACTCATCAGGATGGGGAGAAAGTTTTTTAATGACATGAGAAAATAGTTGAAATGGATATTTCGTCGGTTGATTTTGCCATGTCACCCAATCTTGAAGAAGACCATTACAAAGAACTTTCCCATCTGACTTTAGACCATTCCAAAGCGTATCTGGGGTAAAATTATAAGCAATATCACGTTTGCGAGCCGGGTCAAAAACGGAGAACCCGCCATCAACACGAACGTAAATAACTACCTCTTGTAATAATGGAGGCATTTGTAAATTCCGCCATTGTTGTTCGGAAAAATCAAAGTAACTCCGGTACTCTTTAATATCTTTTTGGGTGCTAACTAGGCAGCTAATTTCTGGGTTTTCTTCTCTAACTCCGTGCGGATAGGCAGGTTTTTCAGCCCAATTTGCCGTGAGAACCCACCAAACAACATCGAGTAAAAAACTTTTACCAAGACCATTATCGCCTGTAAAAATGTTGAGTCTATCACCAAATTCAACATCAAAATGCGTTGCTGGCCCAACTTGCTTGAGGTGAAGTTCTTTTAACATTTCACTATGCCTTTTGGCTCAGTTGTTTACCAATTGCGGACCATAACAAGACCGCTTGACATTTTAATTTACATCATTTAAGTAGGTCAGCGTGAATAATTAAAGGTTTGTAGTTGCGCTTCAGCGCTCATATCTAGGGTGCTGAAGCGCATAGGACACAAAGAAAGAGGAGATGAGCATCGGTAATCTTGTAGCGGTTCGGGAGTACTTCAAAGCGGCTGCAATAGCGTTAGCGTTAGCGTTAGCGTTAGCGTTAGCGTTAGCGTTAGCGTTAGCGTTAGCGTTAGCGTTAGCGTTAGCGAAGCGGTAGCCGGTACTCCGGCGTCAGCGGTAGCCGGTACTCCGGCGTCAGCGGTAGCCGGTACTCCGGCGTCAGCGGTCGCCGGTACTCCGGCGTCAGCGCTCCTGCGTTCTCCCGCTTGCTCTCCCCTTGGGAGAAGCGCAGATCGCACAATCACCCTGATCCGAAACCCATTTGTTCGAAGTGAGGACTTTAGTCCTCATGTTCTTGAGGGCTGAAGCCCTCACTACGAACCCTTAAAAGTTTCCTTAGTGGACTACTAGGTTTCACCTATTTTCACCTTTTACCTACCGCAGGTTATAGTACCAGGTACAAACTTTGTATTAAGTTGAGGTACTATAGCAATCCTAAATGATTCGTAAACGCAGAGAAACCCGGTTTCTTCAAGAAACCGGGTTTCTGAAGCTTGGCGTGAACGCCAAAGTAAAACCCCAAGTTCATCACCAGGGGTTTAAAAAATAGAGTTCCAAATAGAATGTAACGTTACGATAACAAACACTCACAGAATGTTTGCCATAAAAAACCCTGATAACTAACCCCGGAAGACCAGTTTCCTGTTATTGTGTTGTGTGTCTTTATTCAAGACCCATTGATTGATAGGATACTGTTGATTGAATCGGAGCATTTGCCAAATTGCCATATTTCACTTTCGCCCTGGGCATCAACGGCTTGACCTCCACAACCAATGTACTACTCCCGAATCGGCCTAAAATTACCTATAATTTTCCTTCTTTGCGCGGCAGCCCGCATCCGCCTGGGACTTTAAGTCCCAGGCTAATAGCATAAGTCCTCTAAAAGAGGACTTTTGGGAGTTTTGAAGCTTTTTGCTGCAAAAGCCATCCGTGCTTTGGAACGCCTAGAGTTTGCGATCAGTGCTAGTCATTAGTGCTAAAACAGAAATGACAACTAGACACTGAGTATATATGACAACACAACTTCAACAACAGGCGTTATTGCTTTTGCGTCAGGCGCTTGGTAACTCCACATTTGACTTTCGCCCTGGGCAATGGGAAGCTATTGAAGAGTTAGTGCAGAATAAATCCCGTTTACTTGTCGTTCAACGTACTGGTTGGGGGAAAAGTCTAGTCTACTTTTTAGCAACTCGCTTGTTGCGAGATCAAGGTGCTGGTTGCACTCTTTTGATTTCACCACTACTAGCGCTGATGCGAAACCAAATTGCCGCAGCACAACGCATCGGCATCAAAGCCGCTACAATTAACTCCAGCAATACAGATGAGTGGGAAATTGTACAAACAAAGTTGCTAGCAGGAGTTGTAGACATCTTGCTCATTTCCCCAGAAAGACTTGCTAACGAGGAATTTCGCGAAAAAATTCTCTTACCCGCAACTCAGAGAATAGGTTTATTTGTCGTTGATGAAGCCCACTGTATTTCCGATTGGGGTCATGATTTTCGCCCCGACTATCAAAGGATTGTGAGAATTTTACAAGCACTTCCGCAAAACATCCCAGTCCTTGGGACAACCGCTACAGCTAATAATCGAGTGGTGAATGATATTATCGCTCAGTTGGGATCAAACTTACGTGTGTTGCGAGGAACTTTAACCAGACAAAGTTTGCATCTGCAAAATATTTTTATCCCTAGTCCAGCAGCACGCATGGCATGGTTAGCGCAACAGCTTCCTAACTTACCAGGCAGTGGTATTATTTACACATTAACTGTTAAGGATGCTGAACGAGTTGCTGATTGGTTAAGAACTCAGCATATTGCTGCTGAAGCATATCATAGCGATTTAGATAGTGATGTGCGTGTTGTTTTAGAAGAGCAACTTCTCACAAATCAAATCAAAGCGTTAGTAGCAACGACAGCCTTAGGAATGGGTTTTGATAAACCAGATTTAGGGTTTGTCATCCATTATCAACGTCCTGGTTCTGTTGTACACTATTACCAGCAAGTAGGAAGAGCAGGTAGAGCAGTAGAAAAAGCCTATGGAATTCTTCTAAGCGGTAATGAAGACGATGAAATTACCGACTACTTCATCAGTACAGCATTTCCTCCCCAAGTGCATACGCAACAAGTTTTAACCATCCTTAATCAAGCAGCAGACGGTCTTTCTGTTGCTCAACTGGAACAGCAACTCAACCTTTCTCGAGGACAAATTGATAAGGTTTTGAAACTGCTGTCGCTTGAATCTCCCGCGCCAGTAACTAAGCAAGGTTCAAAATGGTATGCTACCCCAGTAGATTATAAACTCGACACTGATAAAATAGAAAAATTAACACAAATCCGCCGCCAAGAACAAACTCGAATGTTGGAATATATGCAAAGTCCACAATGTTTAATGACTTTTTTGGCGGCAGAATTAGACGATCCAAATCCGACGGCTTGCGGCAAATGTGCTGTCTGTTTGGGTAGACCTTTATTACCAGAAACTTACGAAATCGACCTTGTAAATCGAGCTATTCAGTATTTACGTCGCAGTGACCAAATCATTGAACCACGCAAAATGTGGTCTTCACAAGCATTCCCAATTTATGGTTTTTCCGGCAAGATTAAAGATAATTTAAGTGCAGAAGCAGGGAGGGCGTTATCTCTTTGGGGTGATGCTGGTTGGGGAGAATTAGTAAGGCAAGGAAAATATCGAGATAATTATTTTGACGATGCACTAGTGCAGGGTGCATTTGAAATGATTCAACGTTGGGGATTGCAGTCTTTTCCGTCTTGGGTGACTTGTGTTCCTTCCTTGAATCGTCCAGAACTTGTTCCAAATTTTGCTCGACGGCTAGCTGAAAAATTAGGCTTACCTTTTATGCCAGTTGTGCGCAAAATTCGCCAAAATCATGTACAAAAAAATATGAGTAATAGTTACCAACAAGCTCATAATTTGGATGGTGTGTTTGCTGTTGACTTTTGGGAGGGGATGAGTGGTTCTGTGTTGTTAGTTGATGATATGGTCGATTCTCGCTGGACTTTTACTGTGATTGCTGCACTTTTGCGTTGTGCTGGTAGTGGATTGGTTTTTCCTGTGGCGTTGGCACTGAATACGTGTAGTAATTCTATTTGAGTTGTGTCATATAATTTTTTAACGCAGTAGCCAGAATGGGCAATTGCATGTAGTCCTGGTTGATATTTTTCGCTCTCATACTTCGTATGCTTCGCCACGATGAGCAATTGCCACAACAAATACCTGTACTAGCTCATCGTCTACCGAGTAGATGACCCTATAATCCCCGATTCGGTAGCGATAGTACCCTGCATAATCTCCCCTGAGGGCTTTAATATTTGGGTGCGATCGCGGAGTTTGTTCTAGTTGCACCAAGCATCGAGCGATTTTTTTCGCTAGGGCTTTGTCAGCGTTGACATACACCTCTTGAGCATCGGGATGTAGCAGAACTTCATACATCGGAGCGAAGATTTCGCCAGTTTGTGTATTGGGTTTTAGGGGTTGCTTGGTTTTGTTTAACTCGCTCTAACAATCCAGGAATTGCTAAAAGTTCTTGGGTTGCAGCTTCGCTTTCAGTATTTGCCAAGTAAGCCGCAAAATCAGCAAGTACCTGTAAGCGCTCTGGCGATAGTTGTTTAAGTAAATCATTAAGTTGGTGCTGTAACTCTGTCACAGATATTACATCTGCTGACGACCTATCATCCATTGGGGAATTATCTGTGGTATTCATAAAAAGTTCAATACGTTTGGAAACCCATGCCTTGTAGGCGTGGGAGGAAAAACGAATGGGTACTTTAGTACCCGTCTAGATATCCGTAAAATCCATTACCGCCTCGGGGTTACTAGATTCGGTGTACTCTTGTAATGTACTTTCGACGGGACAATTACCGTCTCAAATTGTTCACCCTGTACGCATAATGGTGTGTTCCAATTGGAACCTCCCTTTCGGGGTGATGTGAGCCTAGACTATGTTGCCAAGCGGGATATCCAAACGACACTGACCTCAAACCCTCTAAGCCTGTTTAATCGCTTGGTTACAGAGCTACGGACTGGCATCACGTATCCATAGGTGTGAACTTTACCTCTTCAAGGGCAACGTAGTACGCGAGGTACTTAGTCGGGTCAACTAGGGCTTTCAGTTTGAAGCTAGGCTTCTCGCCGGAAGCCCACGGCTTAAAGCCGTGGGTGTTGACTGCCAGCTTCGCAATTTTTTTGGTTTAGTGTCTATTGTAAGATTGTTGTACATTTAAAATACAGAAGTACTGGAAAACGAGTAGAAGCTCCGAAATTTCACATCACTAATCAGCTTTTTAGCCTTAACTGAACCGTATTGGGTTATAAAATGTGTTTCTTGAGAGCACAAGAGCGGGCGACGCACCACCCGTTATGAATGGAACAAACACCTCTTACCCCCTACACCCTCTACAATACACCCCTACACCCCTATGTTTCTTGAAAGCAAAGAAAGAAGGGGAGGTTTTCACAAATGATTTAGGATTGCTATAGTTAAGGAGATTAGGGAGTTATGTTAAATAATATACTGTTACCAGATACTCAAGCAATTTTACTTTTATGTGCCAGCTTTGGGCAAAATCGTCAAATTGAACCTCAACCCTTGACTCTTAATGAGTATAATTCTTTGGCAGATTGGTTGCGTGAAAACCATATGCGTCCAGGAGATTTACTGGAGCCAAAAGTTACAGAAAAGTTACAAAAAATTACTGATAGTAAAATCCATACTGATAGGCTGTCAGCTTTGCTAGAACGGGGTGCGATGCTGAGTTTTGCGGTGGAGAAGTGGACAAATCAGGGACTGTGGGTGCTGGGACGAAGTGATATGAACTATCCCAAGCGTCTCAAGCAGCAACTGAGATATTCAGCACCGGCAATTCTCTATGGGGTTGGTGATATTGAATTGTTATCTAGGGGAGGACTAGCTATTGTTGGTTCTCGTGATGTTGATGAGGAAGAACTTGGCTACACTCACAGAGTCGCACAAGTCTCTGGTTTACAGGGAATGCAAGTCATTTCTGGTGGGGCGCGTGGGGTGGATCAAGCTGCGATGTTGGGTGTGTTGGATGCTGGGGGGACATGTGTTGCTGTGCTGGCTGATAGTTTGACTAAGGCGGCTGTGAATGGCAAGTATCGCACTAGTATTAAAGAGGGTAGACTGACGTTGGTTTCTAGTTACGATCCTGATGCTGGGTTCCATGTTGGTAATGCTATGGGGCGAAACAAATATATTTATGCTTTATCGGATTATGCGCTTGTGGTGAGTTCTACACTTGGGAAGGGTGGTACTTGGGCGGGTGCTGTGGAAGCATTAAAACGTCTTAACGATATTCCGGTTTTTGTGCGGATGCATCCTACGACATCTGAGGGAAACCAGCAACTGCACAATCAAGGAGCAAAACCTTTTCCATCTGAACCTTGGAATGATTCGTTGCAGGAAATTTTGGCAAAAGTTTCGTTGGTGAAAACAACACTTCCTCTAAGTATATAGCGATCCTAAATGATTTGCAAACGCACCAGAAACCGGGTTTCTTCAAATAACTGTAATGTTTCTTTATCTACAAGACGAACAATTTGGGCGCTGGGGGCGCGATGCGGAAGCCGCCGCTATGCGATCGCCCGCCCCAGCCCCATGACTACCAAGCTTTCGAGAAGGTAGATATGCTCGACGACATACTCCCCTCGCCAATCAACGGTTTGAGGCTGCGCTTGGGACGTGTAACTCATGTCAGTTTTTATTTACTGCTCTCATTGTACTCCTGCTTCAGCATCATGAACTTGCTTAGAATTCCTCAATTCCTTCCTCTTCTCTATGCTGCTCAAACTCAGCTATGATTCGCTGAATTTCTCGTGCTGATACATCTGCTTGTTCAGATTTTGTGTAGATATCTAACAATACGATGCTTGTGGGTGCTTCAACCCAGTAAATTAGACGATAGCCAGAGCTTTTACCTTTTTGAATATCACTATTCTTTACACGCACCTTAAATACCACATAGCCCTCAAGTTTTGGAATCTGGTTGCCTATTTGTTCTCCTGATTCTAGTCGAGTAATGATAGGATGAATATCATTATAAATCTGTCGGTATTTTTTAGCTAAAGCGCCTAATTTGCGCTGAAATTCAAGGGTTGATTCAATCTGGAGCCTGGGGGGATCAACCTGCATCAGTCTCTATACCCTCCCAAAGTTTGGAAAGTGGAATACGTTGCCCTGTCTGAGCCTCGTACCATGATCTACGAAAACTGTCTACCGCAGATTCTATATCTTCCTCATCTTCGTTCTGTTCATCCTCATCAATTCCCCCATCGCTTGGTTCTTCAATCAAAACAATAACTCTCACCACTGAATTATTTGGCAAGTTTTCTAACCGCATATCTGGGAGTTCAAGCTTTCCATCACGCGTCACCTTAGCAGGAAATTCATATGCTTTCATAAAAGATTGTGTAATTTACAAATCCTAATTTTATCATACTTGAGCGTCTACTTTTTGACTTTAATCCTCAGACCCAATATCCATCCAGGCGAAATCCTACAACTAGAATTTTTAGAACCTTTACCGAAGAAAGGCAGAGGGCAGAGGGCAGAAGGCATTCGGAAAGAAAGTAAAGAAATGCCCTCTGTCACAGGGTTTAGAGCAAGTAAATTTATTTATGAAAAAAGAAAGAAATATGTATTTCTGAACGCGCAGCAAGAAATACTACGTCCTTGGTAAATCCCCTAAATTTATTTATGGGGATTCCTTCTGCCCTCAGCATAGCAGCATAGCTGCCTTCTTAAGTATTTGCTATTGTTTAAACAACTTAATTGTCGATCGCCAGAGAGTAGTGGTACCTGTTTACGATGATAACCTAGAGAGAGATAGCCCTCTATTTCCCACTCGCGAGTCTATTCCCAAGAGGAAGATGAGAAACCACCATCTGTTGAAGAAGCGATCGGGTGCGTGCTGCACAAATATAATTTAAGTAATATTAAGTAATCTTTGGTTATTGGATTTTATCCAGAGATTTTTGATATACTAAGAAAGTATTTGATTCCCCTTGTTTCCATTTCGACTGACCAGCGGAGATGTTGAGATTGAAGATTTGGGACTTGTACGCCAAGGAATCTTGTATTTTTTGGTAACAAATAGGCACAGACTAACTGTCTGTTACAGGGCAAGCTACGGCAAACGTTGTCCACTAGTTGGACGATACCTTGTAGGTACAGAGTTACCCCTCATATCCGTTGAAAACCCTCGCGCTGTCGGTTCTCTTGTCCTTGAGGGCGTAAATCCTTAAGTTTGCCCAAGTTTTGAGTAGCGCAGGCTTGTTTGCCACCATTGTAACCCCAGTGAGTATGAGCGTATGTGACTCAAACGAGAAACGCTATAGGTTTGTAGTTGCGCTTTAGCGCTCTAGACAGTCGTGAGCGCTAAAGCGCAACTACGTGCCTTTTTACGAGTGTTCAACCGGACATGATATTATTTCCGCCGCGCTGTGCTAGATATGTATTTAGCGGGAGGCTTTGATTGTCCAGACGGTAGCTGATCGGGAGGAAATCCTCGTTTCACTGCTTCGTTGTAGGAGTTCTGCGCTTCCTGTTTTCTTCCTAATTGGTCTAATGTATCGCCTCTATAAGCCCAAACATAAGGGTCTTTTGGATTGAGGTTTTTGGCTTTATCAAATGCTGCTAGTGCTTCGTTGTAGTTTTTTAGTTCTGATAGTACTAATCCTTTACTCACCCAAGCAGAAAAAAAGTCACTTCTTAGTTCGATTGCTCTGTCAAATGATTTTAAAGCATCATCATATTTTTTTAAGCTTTGTGCCAGTATAGTTCCTCGATTATGCCAAACTTGATAATCTTTTGGTCGGATCTGACTAGCTTGATCAAAAGCGAAGAATGCTTCTAGTTCTTTTCCAGGAATATTGCTCAGCGCATTTCCCTTACCCATTAAAGCTTCATAAAAATTTTTGTCGATGTCCAATGCTTTTTGGTAAGATTCGAGTGCCTCTGGTATCCGCTGCAATTTTAGTAAGACAGACCCTCGCTCAGTCCTGGCAATAGGGTCGTTTGGCTTTCTTTTGAGAAGAGTGTCATAAGATGAAATTGCTTCTTGATAGAATGTCCTTGCAGCATCACTACCTTGTAACTGTTCAGTTGCCCGGCCTATATTCTGCCAAATTTCTGGATCATCGGGTTTAATTGCCTTGAGTTTATTAAAGATATCTGATGCTTCTTTGACTTGATGCAAACCAATATAAGCAAAGCCTTTACCACTCAAAGCTTCTGCATTATTAGGGTTGAGTGCAAGTGCTTGTTCATGAGTTTCTAAGGATTCTTTATATTGACCTAGATTATAGAGTGCTTTACCTTTGTTGTTTAAGGTTTTAATGTCATTGGGTCGGAAAGAGAGTGACTTATCATAATAAGCTAAAGCTGCTTGATTACGTCCTAATATCAACATAGCATCACCTTCTCCTTTGAAGGCTTCCGCAGAGTCAGGTTTAATTGCTATGACGTTTTCAAATTCTTCAACAGCTTTTTCTGGTTGACGTGCATCAAGTAAATTATTACCTTGATTTAAATAATATAAAGGTCTCAGAAATGGGTGAGTGAATTCTACAAAGATTGCGATCGCTCCCAGTGCTGTCAGTGCAATTGCAATTTGCCAAAGCTTTATTACCGGGAGAGAAACGTCCCTTTTCGTATTATCAAATGTCAGTTGTTGACGCCCAAAATTATTATTGGAACCAATATGATTGGAATCAGGACTTTGATTTTCCTTCCATGTTTTAGCCATCATATTGCTAAGCTGATGTTGACTAACGATTCCCACCCTATGTGAATTTTTATAAAAATCCTCTTCACTCACTCCTACCAAGTCACTTAAATCAGTGATGACATCTTCCACAAACTGATATCGTTCTTCAGGATGGGAATAGACCATTTTTGCCAAGATAGCAGTTAATGGATCAAAAATATCTATTCTCCCCTGCCATAGAATATGACCTTCTCCATCTCGTTGGAAATCTCGAGGATTCACTTTAGTGAGAAGATGAATGGCTGTCATCCCCAGAGCATAAATATCACTGTTCAAGCCTGGCGTTCCTTGCATTTGTTCAGGAGCCGAATAGCCACGAGTTCCAACTATTGTGACAATAGGTTGTGTTGTCCATGAATAGTTAATATCTAATTGTTTCACTGCACCAAAGTCAATCAAGACAAATTTCTTATCTTCGTCTCTTCGCATGACATTTGATGGTTTGATATCACGGTGAATAACTTTGATTTGATGCAGATATTTTAATATTGATAAAACTTCCCTGAGAAAATTGACAACTCTTGGTTTTGTCCATTCCTCGTCAAGGAGTTCATATACTGTTTTGCCTTGTATATATTCTTGAACTAAATAATAATTTTCGTCTTTCTCAAAGTAATTTAAAAACTTCGGGATTTGTTGCTTTTTCTGCAAATATTTTAAAATAGCGACTTCTCTTCTAAATAAGAGCTTTGCTGTTTCAATAATGTCAATATTATGAGGATCGAGCTTTTTAATTACACAAGGAGAGTTGGGTGACTGAGTATCTTCAGCCAGGTAAGTGATTCCAAAACCGCCTCTGGCTAATTCTTTGATAACCCTGTAGCGCCCACCTAGTAATCTTTCCATGTGGTTAGTCATTAATTTATATCACTCAGTTTTTCGTTAAAGCAACGTCTTGTAACTAGGCAGGTAGATTGACGGCTAAGCACAGCCTTTCATAAATTTATCGCCTTTCGTGCGTAGTTGCGCTTTAGCGCAGTCCCACAACTAAGAGCGATAAATGTATTTTCCCGATCACGACGAACTTATGCAATACTGTAGTAAGTAAGTTAGTTAGCGTAATTATACATAAATTTACGTTAGGATGGTTTGTAGGCTAGGAAAGTTTAGCGTTTCTTTATATAGTTTCCTTAGGTAGCACCAATTTCGTTACTCCTATTTTAAGCCCAGCAAAGGGTGAATGATGATTTTTGAATTTTCTCTCTAAAAAATTAAGTATTGATGTGATTCTATTGACAGGTACTTAGGATTTATGGTAAAATAAATCATTGTTAAAAATAACTTTTCTTAGAGTGAATTTCTTGATGTAGCGGGTTTTAGATACGATTCTGTAGAGCCTTGAATTCAAGTTCAACTCTGTAGAGCCTTGAACTCAAGTTCAAGGCTCTACAGAGTTGAAGTCGGCTTCAGCCGACTGAAATTTTCTCGAAATCTTAGTCGGCTTCAGTTGGATCTATTTCATTCTAAATCAAAGCATTGAAATCTAGTCATGGCTGAGAACTCAAGGTCATTGACAAGGACCATCTTTACAACAAAGTTCTAGTCGGCTTCAGCCGACTTCAGCTATCAGCCTAGGAATTTATTCCTAGGTCATCTCAGATAGTCATAAGCCAGGGTAACCAAAACCCCAATTAGGAGTGCATAAATCAATGTCCCTGGTCAAGCAATTCGGATGCTTGAACCTCAGTATAGCTATTTCATTGATCATAGAGGTGTTTATCACCTTTTCTGGCTGTAGAGCCGCTGCTGATAGCTTATCTCATGAGAGTCTTAATGCCATCGACAGTTTACCTTCTGTAACATTCCAGACTCATCCTGACAACAGCACAGCATCATCGGTGATTCTATCTCAGGTTCCTAATCCCAATCCTAATCCAATTACTCCGCTCCCGCCACCAATTACACCAATCCCACCAAAGCAGCCAATCCCTGCGCCGAGTCCACAACTCGAAATTCCTCTGCCACAAACTCCACCAAAACCTCCCGCATCTGAACCACTTCCGGGAATTCCTGGTAATATCACCGTTAAAAAGTTCGAGTTTGAAGGTAATACGGCATTTAGCAATAAAAAGCTGAGCGAAGTGACAGCCCAATTCACGAACAAGCCCATTACTTTTGCTGAACTGCTGCAAGTTGAGGATGTTGTCACAAAGCTTTATACAGATGCTGGGTATATCAATTCTGGCGCTGTGATTCCGGCTGACCAAAAATTTTCTCCAGAGGGAGCAATTGTTAAAGTTCAGATTGTGGAAGGTGGAATAGAACAGATTAAGGTAACAGGGACTCGGCGGCTGAACCCTGGCTATGTGCGTAGTCGGATAGCACTGGGCGTTTCTAAACCTTTGAATCGATACCGACTGCTAGAAGCACTCCAATTGCTGCAACTTAACCCTTTGATTAAAAATGTTTCTGCAGACTTATCTGCTGGATCGCGTCCAGAAGAGAGTTTACTGGAAGTCAGAATACAAGAAGCAGACTCTTTTCACACAGAATTTTTTGCTGATAATGGTCGGGTTCCCAGCGTAGGTAGTTTCCGACGAGGTTTGCGCATCAGCCAGGACAATTTATTTGGGATTGGCGATAGCTTGTCAGCAAGATACTCCAATACCGATGGTAGTAACGCCTTAGACCTCAACTACACAGTGCCGCTCAACGCCCGTAATGGTACACTTTCTTTGTCTGGAGGATTCGCCAATACTAATGTTATTGAACCACCCTTCGACCGTCTTAATATCACAGGCGATTACAACTATATAGATATGAGTCTCCGCCAGCCAGTTATTCAAAGTCCCACAGAAGAATTAGCGCTGGGTTTGACGTTCTCTCGAGAGGAAAGTCAGACGACACTTCTAGGTGAAAACTATCCTATCTCTCCTGGATCTAATAATAATGGGGAAACCCGCTTATCTGTACTGCGGTTTTTTCAGGACTACACACAGCGCAGTCCTCAAGAAGTCTTTGCGCTTCGCTCTCAATTTAGTCTGGGGGTGGGGTGGCTGGATGCAACGGTCAATAGTAAACCCCCTGACAGTCGGTTTTTTTCTTGGCGCGGGCAAGGACAGTATGTAAAACTTTTAGCACCAGATACTGTGCTGGAATTGCGTTCTGACTTACAGGTATCGACAAGAGCGCTTGTGCCTTTAGAGCAATTTAGCTTAGGGGGTTTGCAAAGTGTTCGCGGTTATCGGCAAGATTTGTATTTGAGTGATAATGGCTTTTTTGCTTCAGCAGAAGTTAGGTTTCCCATTGCACGGGTAAAAGAGGTGGAAGGGGTTTTGCAAATCGTGCCATTTGTTGATTTTGGCGTAGCCTGGAATAGTTCTGGTCAACGTAATCCAAGTCCTAATAATCGTAATACTTTGGTTGGTCTTGGTTTGGGTTTGCAGTGGCAGATGAACAACCGATTTACTGCTCGTTTTGACTACGGGATTCCACTGACTGATATTAAGTCGAGTGATAGAAGCTTGCAAGAGCAAGGTATTTATTTTTCTGTGAATTACAGTCCTTTTTAGGAGATTTTCAGATGAAACAGGGTTGGCGATCGCTTTTTGTTATAACCTTACCTCTTGCTACCTTGGGAAGTCTTGGTTCTGTTACGCCCACCAGAGCACAAATTACTCCTGATAACACTCTTGGTGCTGAGAGTTCTGTTGTGAATCGCAATGTTGATGTTGGCAAAGGCATTCCGAGCGATCGGATTGATGGTGGTGCTAGACGTGGGGCAAACCTTTTCCACAGTTTTCAGGAATTTAATATTGATGCAGGAAGGGGAGTGTATTTTTCCAATCCAGCAGGAATTCAGAACATTCTGAGTAGGGTGACAGGAGGTAATCCCTCTAATATTCTGGGGACACTTGGTGTTTTGGGTAACGCTAATCTATTCTTCATCAATCCTAACGGGATTATCTTTGGACCAAATGCCCGTTTGGATGTGGGTGGTTCATTTGTTGCCAGCACAGCCAGCAGCGTAGTATTTCCCAATGGGCTTGAGTTTAGCGCTACCGATCCTCAAGCACCTCCCTTGCTGACAGTGAATATTCCCATTGGGTTGCGATTTAGGGATAATCCGGGAAGTATCACTAATCAATCTATAAGTGTCGATGCCAACAATAATTTTGTTGGTCTTCAAGTACCATCAGGAAATACCTTGGCACTAGTGGGTGGTAATGTGAGCTTAGATGGTGGAATAGTAACAGCAGCAGGAGGAAGAGTTGAGCTTGGAGGATTGGCGCAAGCGGGAATGGTAGGGTTAAATCCTGATGGCAGCTTGAGTTTTCCTGAGGGTGTAGTGAGAGGCGATGTATCGCTCACTAATGCAGCTAGTGTTGATGTGACAGCCAACGGTGGCGGGAGTATTGCTGTAAATGCCCGAAATTTTGAGCTTTCGGGCAGAAGTTTTCTTTTGGCTGGAATTACACCAGATTCGAGAGTCCTTGGTGTTCAGGCAGGTGATATTGTCATTAATGCTACTCAATTAACCATTCAGGATGGGTCACAAGTCATTGATAGTACTTCTGGTGCGGGAAAGGGCGGGAATTTGGCTGTCACCGCTGACTCGATACAACTGACGGGAACTTCTAGTGATGGCACGACTTCCAGTGGCTTGTTTGCGATAGCTAATCCTGGCTCTACAGGAAATGCAGGAGACTTAACAATTAAAACTGGTCAATTGACCGTACAGGGTGGGGCAGTAGTCAGTGCTACCATTTTTGGTAAGGGCAACAGCGGGAGTTTGGCTGTCACCGCTGACTCGATACAACTGACGGGAACTTCTAGTGATGGCACGACTTCCAGTGGCTTGTTTGCTCAAGCTAATTTTGGCTCTACAGGAAATGCAGGAGACTTAACAATTAAAACTGGTCAATTGACCGTACAGGATGGGGCAAAAGTCATTGCTGGCACTATTGGTGCGGGAAATGGCGGGAATTTGACTGTCAACGCGACTGGTCAATTGACCGTACAGGGTGGGGCAGTAGTCAGTGCTACCACTTTTGGTAAGGGCAACAGCGGGAGTTTGGCTGTCAGCGCTGACTCGATACAACTGACGGGAACTTCTAGTGATGGCACGACTTCCAGTGGCTTGTTTGCGATAGCTAATCCTGGCTCTACAGGAAATGCAGGAGACTTAACAATTAATACTGGTCAATTGACCGTACAGGGTGGGGCGCAGATCGGTGCAACGACCTCTGGAACAGGGGCTGGGGGTAACATCAGTATCACCACAACTGGGCTGCTTTCAGAAGTAGGAAGTAATACGGCAATAACAGTCAGCACCACTGGGACGGGCAAGTCGGGGAACATCAATATCAAAGCGGGAGATCTCTCCTTAAGTTCAAATGCTGCCCTGACAGGGGATGTAAATGGCACAGGGGGGGGTGGGAAAATCGACTTGAATGTCACAGGCGCAATCACCCTCGACGGAAGCACCCCTGCGACTGCTCCAACTGGAGAATCCACCAGAATTACACTAGGTGTGGATCCAAACGGAAGGGGTACTGGTGGAGATTTGACCATTCACGCTGGTTCTTTGGTGCTTAAAAATGGGGCAATCATCAAAGACAGCACTCAGGGAATGGGAGATGCAGGCAATATCGATGTTCATGCTAACAATATCGATATCTCAGGCAGCGTTGCTCAATCTGGCTTGCCAAGTGGGTTATTTACCAGTACCAATAACGATTATAAAGCTGGCAACATTACTATTAAAACTGACAGCTTTAAAATTTCAGACGGGGCAGCTTTGAGCGCCCGCAGCACAGGAAATGGGCAAGCTGGCACTATCACGGTGACCACTAAATCATTTGATGCGAGCAACGGTGGACAACTGGTCACCACAACAAATTCATCTAAGCAGCCACAAGCAAGCAATATCATAATCACTGCTGACAGGATGACTATCTCTGGCAAAGACCAAAGTTACAACGCTCGTATTGCTAAGTTTCCCAATCCCACAGATCCATCTGTTGCCAACGACATCAAACAAAGCGATGGCACGAGTGGCTTGTTTGCCTCAACTTCTGGTCAAGCACAAGGGGGTGACATCAACGTAACGACTGGGTCCCTATCACTCACCAATAACGCTCAACTTGATGCTACCACAACAGGACAGGGGATTGGTGGGACAGTGATGATTAACGCCAATGCTTTAGAAATTAACCGTGGTGGTCAAATTCTCACTACTGCTTCCAATAGTGGAAAGGCGGGTGACATCACGGTCAATGCTAGCGATCGCATCTCCTTAGAAAATACTAGCAGTGGCATATTGGCGAACACAACCAGTAGTTCTACGGGAGATGGAGGAAAGATTACTATTCAACCTAAACCCAATCAATTGAAGTTCCCTGATATAACCATCGCCGATGGTGCTCAGGTAGCAGCTAATAGTCAAGGTAGCGGAAAAGGCGGGGACATTTCAATTCAAGCAAATACCTTGACTCTTAATCAAGGCACACTCACCGCATCAACTAACAAAAATGACGGTGGTAATATCATTCTGAATCTACAGAACTATCTGCTGCTACGTAACAAAAGTCAAATTTTTGCGAATGCAGGTTCTGGAACGGGCGGCAATATCAAAATAGATACCCCTTTTATTATCTCCTTTCCCTCGAAAAACTCCATAAACTCCATCACAGCTAATGCTACCACCGGAGAAGGTGGGAAGATCGAAATAAACGCTGGTCTTTTTGGAATAGCCCCACTCACTCAGCAAGAGATAGACGGTTTGCGTTCTCAACCACCTACATTACCCACTCAAAGTTACATTGCTGCCTATTCAGAAAAATCGCAGAACTTGAATGGTAATGTGACCGTCAACTCCCCAGATGTTGACCCTAGCCGCACAATAGTTGAATTACCCCAGGTTGTCGTCGATCCAGTCAACAAAATTGCCCAAAACCCCTGTCAACAGGGTGCAGGTAGCTCATTTATCGTCACAGGACGTGGTGGTTTACCACGTAATCCAAATGAAGCCCTCAGCAGTAACAATGTTCTCGTTGATTTGGTCAAGCCTGTTTCGACTTCAACTTATTCACCCAGTGCTACTATCAAGCCGCTACCTAGCAAACCCACTGTCAAACGCATCGTACCCGCCCAAGGATGGGTATTCAATGATAAAGGCGAGGTGGTTCTTACAGCCTACGATCCCCTCGGTACTGGGCACCAACGCACGTCAAAACTACCCGCTGCTTGCCCTGCGTTTTAGGTGGAAAAAACGTAGAGACGCGATTAATCGCGTCTCTACCAAGGGTTTGGTGGTAACACATCATTTATTTTTGGAGATATCTAATATGTAGTCCACTTTTAGTGGACTTGAGCTATTAGCCTGGGAATTGATTCCCAGGCTCTATAACAGTTGCTCTTGACAGGAGGAATAAACCGTGGTAAGTAAAAAGTTACAGAAAGTTATTAAAAAATTTATAAAAAAAATATACCAAAAGCGATCGCTCTTTCTCGCAGCCTTGCTATTCATCCTCTCAACAGCAATCTCGCCTGTTGTCGCCAAAGTTTCCCCATCAACCCCTATTATTCAAACACAGCAAGATGCGGGACAGCTCGCCAACAAAGCTGAGAAACTCTATCGCATAGGACAGTTAAGAGAAGCCGCAACGGTGTGGGAACAAACAGCGGCTGCTTTTGCTGCCCAAAAAGATAGATTAAACCAAGCAATGGCATTAAGCAATCTCTCTTTAACTTATCAACAATTGGGACAGTGGGATAAAGCCAAAAAAGCCCTTACAGATAGCTTAGAGCTTCTAAAAACCCAGCCACAAAGTCAGGAAAAACTCAAAATCCTAGCTCAAACTTTAGATATTCAGGGTTATTTACAAAGGGAAATAGGACAATCAGGAGATGCTCTCAACACTTGGCAAAAAGCAACAACAATCTATAGCCAAATCAATGCTCCAGTAAAAGTAGCTCAAAGCAAAATTAACCAAGCCGAAGTCATGCAAGACTTGGGTCTTTATCCCCGTGCATGCAAAACTTTATTAGAAGTCCTAAATAAGGAACTTCAGAGAGCAAAAACTTGTCAAGAATTAAATCAAATAACTCCAGAAATTTTAACAAAAAATCTACAAAATCTCCAAAATGAACCTCCTTCTCTAACTGTAGTCGTAGGATTAAGAAGTCTTGGCGATTTGCTGCGAGTTATCAGTCAAGTCGAACAGTCTCAAATCATCTTGGAAACAAGTTTAAACCTGGCTAAAAAATTGAACTCTCCTGAAGAGCAAGCTGCTACTTATCTCAGTTTAGGCAAAACTAAACAAGCTTTAGCTGAAGCAGAAAAAGTGAGAGAACTCAGCGAACAGAAGTATCCAGCAGAAGCAACATCTGCTTATAACGAAGTCCTTAAGCTGTCCTCATCACCTACTATGCGACAGCAAGCACAACTTAATCAACTTAGCCTGTTACTTAAACTTCAGAAATTGCCAGAAGCAGAAGAATTATGGCGATCGCTCTATTCCCAACTGAGTAACCTGTCCCCCAGTCGCACCGGAGTGTACCTCCAAATCAACTTTGCCCAGAGTTTCATCAAATTAGCTCAAACAGAGAACTTCCTAAGTCAGCCTAATCTGCAACTCCCAACCTTTAAAGACATTGATGAGATTTTAACCAGAGCAACAGCTCAAGCCAAAAGTTTAGAAGACCAAAGAGCTAAAGCCTATGCTCTCGGAAAACATGGCGAACTGTATCAACTACCAAGTCCACTACAAAATTTACCACAGGCAGAACAATTTACAAAAGATGCTCTACGTATAGCTTCCACATTTGACGCACCAGACATCGCCTACCAGTACTTTTGGCAATTGGGACGGATACATAAAGCGCAAGGAGATATTAAAGATGCGATCGCCGCTTACACCAAAGCGTATGAAGCCCTTCAATCACTACGTCGTGATTTAGTAGCGCTTAATCCAGAAATACAGTTTTCTTTTCGGGATAGTGTTGAACCAGTTTATCGAGAGTTAGTCGATTTAAACTTACAACTTTATGCCAGTTCCCAAACAAAAGCAGTTAAAGATGAGGAAAGACAAAAACTGCTAACTCAAGCACGTCAAGTCATGGAATCTCTGCAATTAGCTGAACTCAACAACTTTTTCCGAGAAACTTGTCTAGAAGCAAATGCCAAACAAATCGATAAAATAGACCCAACAGCAGCAGTCATCTATCCAATTATTTTGCCAAATCGGTTAGAAGTGATTCTTAGCCTACCTAACCAACCTCTCAAACTTTTTACAAAAACAATTGATGAGAACAAAGAACTGGAGAAAACTTTAGATACAGTGCAGCGTTCTCTTCTTGTTCCTGTTCCAGAAGATAATAGTCAAAACTTCTTGTCTTCATACCAACTGCTTTATGACTTGCTGATTCGACCGATGGAGACAGAATTAGCAAACAGTAAAGTAAAGACCTTAGCTTTTGTGCTAGATGGGCAGTTACAAAACATCCCTATGAGCATTCTTCACGATGGCAACCAGTATCTAGTAGAGAAGTATAGCATCGCCGTATCTTCAGGGTTACTGCTAACTAACCCAAAACCACTCAGCAAGATTAATTTGAAAGCGTTAACAGCAGGACTAAGTGAAATCCCGGACTTTGCACTCAAAGAAGGTTTTCAACCATTACGTAACGTGCAAGATGAAATAGACCAAATCAGGAAGTCTGGAATTTCATCTCGACCAATCCTCAACAATCAATTTACCAGCACTCAGTTGAAAAAAGATATTACTGATTCTGGTTTTCCCATAGTTCACCTAGCAACTCATGGTTACTTTAGCTCCAAAGCAGAGGATACTTTTGTCCTTTCTTGGGATAGGAAAATCGATGTCAAACAGTTGGGTGACTTACTACGAAGCAACGTCCTAAATCAACGGACACCTATCGAATTATTAATTCTTAGTGCCTGTCAAACAGCAACTGGAGACAAGCGGGCTGCCTTGGGGCTGGCTGGAGTCGCCGTGCGATCTGGAGCTCGCAGTACCGTAGCAACATTGTGGTCGGTAGAAGATAAAAGTACTGCTGTCATCATGGGTAAATTATATCAGCAGTTAGAGCAAGCCAAAAAAACTCAAATCAATAAAGCAGAAGCGCTACGTCAAGCACAACTGAGTCTTATGAAAGATAAGACTTACCACGATCCACACTTCTGGGCACCTTTTGTCCTTGTGGGAAATTGGGGGTAGAGATTGGTGTGACAGTTCTAGTTGAACTCTCCTCCGTTTTCAAACGGGGGAGAGTTCAAAAATCCCTGTAGAGACGCGATATATCGCGTCTCTAGATTAACGGGAATTTTGAAATTCATATCTTGATTCAGCAACGCCCAGAAAACTTCTAGCCTGAGGGCTTGACAGTATGAATGCGCTAAAGCGCAACTACGAACGATATCCTAAAATCCAGGAGGCAGAAGTACCTTGTTAATTTCGATAATGACACCATTTTTTGCAAGAGTAGAGGGGTACTTACCGTCAGCATCGTTTAATAGAACTGTACCCTCAGAGTTCTCAGAGATTTTGACCTGATGCCCCTCAAGAGTGGTTACTGCTCCTTGATTCAAGGTTTCACGAGAGACTTTACCAGCTACTAAATGATATTGTAACACTTTGATTCTGTTTTCCGGCTGGCTGAATTGCTTGAAAGTATCCTTAGGTAAAGCATTAAAGGCGCTATCAGTCGGTGCAAAGATGGTAAACTGCTGACCTGGTTGTTTCAGTTTTTCCAGAAGACCAGCTTGCTTCAATTCATAAACAAGATTCGTATATTTCTTATCTTGTGTCAAGACATCAGCAATATTTTTGTCGGACGTACGATAGGGAGAGCTGCTGTAAGCAGAAGGTTGAAACAGAGCGTAACGTGGATAGATTTTGGCTAAGACAGGAAAACTGCTGAGAGTCGCAAAAACAGTCATCCCTACCAAGAAAGCCAGCTTTTTGAACCAATGGTTGGTCATCAGGGGGTTGAGATTTTGCTTGCGCATAAGATTAGGTATGTTGGTTGTAAAATATATGAGATGAAGACTTAAGCGTTGACAAAACTCTGAATATGTGCATAAGGTTCTACCTTTTTGACACACAGCATTGAGGACACAGTGCTAGCAGAAGAATTTCCTGCTTTTGGGAACTTCTCTCATGAGAGATAGGTGTTGTTTTGTCTGCGCTTGTTGCAAGTATCGTGCTCAAAGTGAGTGAAATTGGGAGATATGTCCCTCTATTCTTTTATAGAATCCGACAAAATCAACTTATGCACTATATTTTGATAAAGAAGAAAGACCAGTACTAACTATATATTATAGTAGTACATATAGCAATCCTATTTGAGTTGTAAACTCTCTCATGAGGGCAGGCCGCTGCGCGAAAGTCAAAAGTCAAAACTCAAAAGTCAAAAGTATTAATTTTGACTTTTGACTTTCCCCGAAGAGGGTGGGGGTTGTTTATAAATCATTTAGGATGGCTATATTACAGCCATTTTCAGGTAAATAGACCACAGTTGTAGAGGCGCGACGGCCTTGCGCCCTTACAAAGGGTGTAGTTCATTTAGGTGAAAACTGCTGTAAAATAGAGCAGACTATAGAAGAAGCGATCGCTAATCTCAAAGAAGCAACAGAACTATATTTAGAGGAATTCCCTCTTCGGCGTTGCTGAATCCACGTATGAAATTTTTTTCGTTTGATTCCGAAACTCTTGACCAGACGCGAAATTTCGCGTCTCTACACAAGGAAAATATCGAGATAATTATTTTGACGATGCACTGGTGCAGGGTGCATTTGAAATGATTCAACGTTGGGGATTACAGCCTTCTCCCACTTGGGTGACTTGCGTTCCGTCCTTGAATCATCCAGAACTGATTGAAGTGAAAACAACATCTCAAGTAACTACAGATATTTGCCAGCATCTGTTGTAACTTAGAGGGTGTTTATAAATAAAATATTATGTAGGGAAATCCCCCAGCAAGGAACCCCATCGACAGCCCTCACATAGTACTCGCGAAAATGGCGTTGAGGATTTCCCAAATATCAACTTCACGGGGACGACCACCAGGTTTTGAATCTGGTATTAACCCACTAATCAGTTCAAATTGATCTCGAGTCAGGTTGCTAGGGTAAGCTTTACTCATAGCTCTCAATGGTGCTGTATCTACGTATATATAGTTTATACACTGAGCGCTTTTTTGACTGCTTAACAAACTTTTCAAACATCCTCTTAACGCCAAACGAGAAAGGACAGGCGATTCAGATACTAGCTCAAAGCTTAGGCAATCCTTGGCGTGGAATTAAGAAAAATTTCGGATTCGTATGGAGGCTGAAGCAGTAACGGAGATTATTCAAAATTGCGAAGATGGCAAGTGGATATTGATGAATAGCGATATTATTGAATTTGAGGTTAGTCAACATTCAGACTCATTTAAACTTGAACAGGTAAACTCAATGCTAAATGTAGCAAAAATTTATATTCAATCAACTGAAGATATTGAAATGAGAGCAGAAGAATTAATGAAGTTGAGCTTCAAGTATCACGATGCTTTACATTTAGCTTTTGCAGAATCAGGAGATGCAGATATATTTTTGACCACTGATGATCGACTTCTTCGGAAAGGAAAGCAATCTCAAAATCTTTTCCGAATAAAAGTCGAAAATCCCACGATTTGGTTAATGAATATTGTGCAAACAGAGGAAGAAAATGATGAAACTGACGGAAATTAGACACAAAGGATATAAAGCCCTAATTGATGCTTTAGGGGTAGCAGGAACGCTGAGGTTTTTACAGCAGTTAGGAGTTGGCTATGGTGATTATACCAAAGAACGTCATCAATGGCTCGATCAACTCACAATAGATGATTTTCGTAACTATGTTAAACAAAAAAAAGTAGACGATCAATAACTGGAGAAGAACCTCAAGAAGTCATAGAAGTGGGTTGCGTAGTGCCGTATAGCTATATCAATGAAAGCGCCTGATCAATCGCTGTGCTGTCTTGGGATAGCTACGAGGCGTTAATCGAATCGGCGAGCAAGATGTTCCATCCCCTATTAACCCATGTTGCGGGTTATCAACTTTTAGGTGGTTTGCATCAAGAGGTTTCAATACTGCTCGGATAAGCAAAAATTAGAAACCCGGTTTCTTTAAGAAACCGGGTTTCTGGGACCTCACTCGCACCTCAAGAATTCTTAACCGAGCAGTATTGCAAGAGGTTTAGGCGATCGCACGAAGGCTTGGATGGCTGATTTAGGTCGTCTTGGTGGTAAATCTCGGTCGGTAGCTAAAGCACACAAGAAAGTCATAGAGCGCTAAAGCGCAACTACGAACCTATTTTTTATTTATAAGTAATTAAGCGGACATGATATTATGACGAAAAATCAAGTCTTTACCATTTTCCCTCTTCCCCCCACTCCCTACTCCCTACTCCCCACTCCCGTGTTTATTCCACAAACTTTGGCAGTTTCTAACTCTTGAGAGGGCATTCCAAGTTCAATTGCTTTCTTATAAGAATAACATGCTTCTTTATTTTTACCTAATTGCTCTAAAGCATCGCCTCGGCTTGCCCAAATATATGGGTCTTTCGGGTTAAGGTCTTTAGCTTTGTCAAAAGCCACCAGTGCTTCATCGTAGCGTTTTAGCTCTGACAGTGCTATTCCTTTGTTCAGCCAAGCACCATCCAAGTCATCTCTTAGTTTAGTTGCTTTGTCAAAGGATTTTAAGGCTTCTTCGTAGTCTTGAAAGTCTTTTGCCAGTAAAGTTCCTCGGTTAATCCAAATTTGATAATCTTCGGGACGGATTTTACTAGCTTGATTAAAAGCTAAAAGCGCTTCTTGACGTTTTCCTAGATTATTGAGTGCGTTGCCTTTCCCTACTAAAGCTTCATAGAAGTTGTTGTCTACTTGGAGTGCCTTTTCATAAGAAGCCAGTGCATCTTGCTGACGACCCAATTTTAGTAAGACATTCCCTCTGTCAGTCCAAGCAATTGGATCTTTCGACTGCCTATTGATAAAATTGTCATAAACGGAGAGCGCCTCTTCGTAGTATGTTTTTGCAGCTTGCGGCCCTTGTAACTGCTCTGTCGCCATACCTATTTGATACCACATTCCTGGCTGATCGGGTCGGCTAATTTGCTTCAGTTTTTCAAAGCACTCTGTTACTTGTTGAAACTGCTTCAATCCCAGATGAGCTAAACCTTTACCACTCCAGGCTTCAGGGCTATCGGGGTTTAATTCAAGTGCCTTTTCATGAGTTTCCAATGCTTCTTTATATTTACGTAGTTTCCAGAGTGTTTTACCTTTATTATTTAAGGTTTTGATATCATTAGGTTGAAGGAAAAGCACCCGATTATAGGATTCCAAGGCTCCTAGTTCACGTCCTTTGCTAAACAGAGCATTACCTCGTCCTTTCCAGGCTTCGGCTGATTTGGGATCAATCTCTATGAGGTTTTCAAATTCTTTAAGAGCTTTTTCTGGTTGACGTATATCAAGTAAATGATTCCCTTGATACAGATAATATAAAGGTCGGACAAATGGGTGAATTAATTCTATAATGACTAAAATAGCACCAAGTGCTGTCAGTACTATTGGTATGTGCCAAAGCCTTAACGATATTCGTAAAGGAGCTTGTGTATTCTGATTTTGAGATTCAACTCTTCCTTGTTTTATGGTTCTTTGATTAATTACTTCATTCAAACTTTCCAGCACCTTGTCTACAGACTGGTAGCGACGTTCAGTACTGGTATACACCATTTTTTTTAAAAGAGCAGCTAACGAATTATTAATATTAACTTCTTTAGGAAAGATAATGTTATCTTGTTGATCCCGGTTTAAGTTTTGTGGATGTATTCCTGTTAAAAGTTGGATTGCTGTTATACCCAAGCCGTAGATGTCGCTGTTAAAGCCTGGTCTTCCTGCCATTTGTTCTGCTGGGGCATATCCAGGAGTTCCTATGATGGTATGAAGAGGTAAATGCTGCGGGTGCGGGGAAGATAAATATTTTGGGTCTAATTGTTTGACCGCGCCAAAGTCAATCAAGACAAATTTTTCGTCTTCCTCTCTCAACATCACATTGGATGGTTTGATATCACGATGAATAATATTTATTTGATGGAGATTTTTTAGAATTAACAAAATTTCTTGTAAAAAATCAATTATCTTAATTTGTGTCCATTGCTTATCAAGTAGTTTATCTAAAGATTTACCCCTGATATATTCTTGAACCAAATAATAATTTTGTTGTTCTTCAAAGTAATTAAAATATTTAGGTATTTGTTGATTTTGTTGCAAAAAGTAAAGAATATGGACTTCTCTTATAAACAAATTTTTTGCTGTTTCAATATCAGCAATCAGAGGATCTAGTTTTTTGATAACGCAAAGAAGGTTGGATGAGTGAGTATCTTCCGCAAGATAGGTTACACCAAAGCTTCCTCGTGCTAATTCTCTGAGAATTCTGTAGCGCCCACCTAGTAATACTTCCTTGTGGTTCGTCATTTTCATCGAAAATCTTGGCTTTGAAACCCCGTCCTAGAAGGACGGCTTTACTGTTGTGAATACTTCATTACCGCCTTGGGGTTACTTAACTCGGTGTACTTTTGTAATGTACTTTCGACGGGACAGTTACCGCCTCGAATTGTTCACCTTTCTTAGAAGCCCACACTGACCCGAAGGGCAGTGTGTGGAGTTGTCACTCTCTAAGGTTCAAGCGATAGTTCGTTACTAAGCTAGACAAAGTTCAACTTTTATGATAAGTAATTTAACTTATTTCTATATGGAAAATCAACTTTTACATTTTGTTTTCCTCGAAGGTTAAGTTAAATTTTTTACCATTGTATATCTAAAAAGCCAAATGTGGTGTATCTAATTTGACGTTAAGTAGGTGGGCGGGAAAATTTATAACTATGTAACGAAATGTAAAATCGGCAGAAAGCCTATGAATGAATCGTTCCAAGGAATTTACAGAACTTAACATACATTGATTTTATCGTGCCCACCTACTTATATAAACTTTGATGTAGCGATGTAGCGATGTAGCGATGTAGCGAGGTATACTCTGTACAGTCATAAACTGAGTGTTTACATAATAAATGAACAACACTGTTTGTAAGGGCGCAAGGCGGTTTGTAAGGGCGCAATGCCTTGCGCCCCTACTTGGTTTCAAAAGCGCAATTTGTGCCCCTGGGAAGTATAGCGTTCTAGACATGGCCCTTCGCAACAGAAATTTTTAGTGAGGAATTCGTAATACCATGAATGAGCGCAGGCGACAGAGGTGTTTGAAACTTAACCTAGCTGTTTCATTGATTGTCAATTTGTTAACCACCTTTTTCGCTTATAAAGCCTCTGCTGAAAGCTTACCTAATGAGCATCTGAGTTCTGATAATTTACTTCCACCGGAAGAATTTCAGATTCCTACGCCCACTAATAAGATTACTGCATCGACTATCATTTTATCTCAAGTTCCGAATCCCATTACTCCAATTCCACCACCACCACAGCCAATCCCTAATCCACAACCATCACCAGAAACTCCTCTCGATGTAACTCCGTCAACACCTCCTTCGTCTCCACAACGCCCGGATATTCCTGGAAGCATTACCGTTACAAAGTTCGAGTTTGAAGGTAATACCCAAAAGGTATTTAGCAACCAAAAGTTAAGGGAGTTAACTGCCCCATTTACTAACAGACCCATTACCTTTACCGAACTGCTGCAAGTTGAAGCTGTGATCGCAAAGCTTTATACAGATGCTGGATACATTAATTCTGGTGCTTTCATCCCAGCTGATCAAATCTTCTCGAGAGAGGGAGCAGTGGTCAAAGTTGAGATTGTGGAAGGGACAATAGAAGAGATTAGGGTGACAGGGACTCGGCGGCTGAATCCTGGCTACGTGCGCAGTCGGATTGCACTTGGCATTTCTAAGCCTTTGAATCGATACCGGCTGCTACAAGCACTGCAATTGTTGCAACTTAACCCATTGATTAAAAATGTTTCTGCGGACTTATCTGCTGGGTCGCGTCCGGAACAGAGTTTACTGGAAGTCAAAATACAAGAAGCAGACTCTTTTCACACAGAATTCTTTGCCGATAATGGTCGTGTTCCCAGCGTAGGTAGTTTCCGACGAGGTCTGCGCATCAGCGAGGACAATTTATTAGGGTTTGGCGATAGCCTGTCAGCGAGATACTCTAATACTGATGGTAGTGACGCCTTAGACCTCAACTACACAGTGCCGCTCAATGCCCGTAATGGTACACTCTCTTTGTCTGGCGGATTCGCCAACACTAATGTCATTGAACCACCCTTCAACCGCGCTAATATCACAGGCGATTACAATTATATAGACTTGAGTCTCCGGCAGCCAGTCATTCAAACTCCCACTCAAGAATTAGCACTGGGTCTAACTTTCTCTCGAGAAGAAAGTAATACCACACTCCTAGGTGAGAACTATCCCCTTTCTCCTGGATCTAACGATAACGGGGAAACCCGCTTATCAGTGCTGCGGTTTTTTCAAGACTACATACAGCGCAGTCCTCAACAAGTCTTTGCCCTTCGCTCTCAATTTAGTCTCGGAGTCGGGTGGCTTGATGCAACGGTCAACAGTAAACCTCCTGATAGTCGGTTTTTCTCTTGGCGGGGACAAGGACAGTATGTACGAATCTTAGCACCAGACACCGTGCTGGAGTTGCGTTCTGACCTACAGATATCGACAAGATCCCTTGTGCCTTTAGAGCAATTTAGCTTAGGGGGTCTGCAAAGCGTCCGGGGTTATCGGCAGGATCTGTATTTGAGCGATAATGGCTTTTTTGCTTCAGCAGAAGCTAGGTTTCCCATTTTGCGGGTAAAAGAGGTAGAAGGAGTTTTGCAGATAGTGCCATTTGTTGATTTTGGCATTGCTTGGAATAGTTCCGGTCAACGTAATCCAAGTCCAAATAATCGGAATACTTTAGTTGGTCTGGGTTTGGGTTTGCAATGGCAGATGAGCAACCGATTTACCGCCCGCTTTGACTACGGTATTCCACTGATTGATATTAAGTCGAGCGATAGAACCTTGCAAGAGCAGGGTTTTGATTTTTCACTCAATTACAGACCTTTTTAGGAGTTATAAAAAATATTATGCAACAGAGTTGGCGATCGCTCTTTCTCATAACCTTACCCCTAGCTATCTTGGGAAGTCTTGGTTCTATTAATCTCGTCAGAGCACAAATTACTCCTGATAACACTCTTGGTGCGGGAAATTCCGTTGTGAATCACAATGTTGATGTTGGGAAAGGCATTCCGAGCGATCAGATTGAAGGCGGTGCTAGACGGGGGGCAAACCTCTTCCACAGTTTTCAGGAATTTAATATTGAAGCAGGAAGGGGAGCCTATTTTTCCAATCCCAATGGGGTCGCCAATATAATCACTCGCGTGACAGGGGGAAACGGCTCGGATATTCAAGGGACACTCGGTGTTTTAGGCAATGCTAACCTCTTCTTCATCAATCCTAACGGCATTAACTTTGGAAAAAATGCCCGTCTGGATCTGAGTGGTTCATTTTTGGCAAGTACAGCAAACAGTCTAGTATTTGAGAATGGGTTGGAGTTTAGTGCCACCAATCCGCAAGCACCACCACTGTTGGCTGTGAATATTCCCATTGGCTTGCGATTTCGGGACAATCCTGGAAAAATTACTGTGAAAGGTTCTGGTCAGAATCTGTGGCTAAATGGAGCATTTAGTAGCTTTGATAACCCAACCCTCGCAGTGCAAGCAGGACAGAACCTAACTTTAGTGGGTGGCAATGTGAGTTTAGGTGGCAAGGCGAGTTCAGATGTTGTAGATGGTGGCGTTTTGCAGGCTCCAGGAGGTCGAGTAGAGTTAGGTGGTTTGACAGCAGCAGGAGTTGTAAATCTCAATACTGATGGTAGTTTGAGTTTTCCTGATGGCGTAGCGCGAGCTGATGTATCTCTGACTAATCAAGCTGGAATAAATGTCATTGCTGGTCAGCAGGGTGGTGGGAGTATTAATATCAATGCTCGAAATATAAAAATTTCAGGAGAAAGTCTACTGACTGCTCGCATCGCAGGAGGTTTGGGAACAGTTAACACTCAAGCGGGGGATATTAAGCTCAATGCTACTGGAGAAACAAGAATAGATCAAAGCAGAATTGAGAACATTGTAAACCTGCAAGCCACTGCCAAGAGAAGTGGCAACATCAACATCACAACTAGCAACCTTTCACTCACCAATGGAGCTCAACTGGATACTAGTACCTTTGGAACAGGGGATGCAGGGAATGTAACAATTCAAGCCAGTGATACCGTATCAGTCAGTGGTGGTGCTCAAGTGTTAGCCAGAAATGCTGGTGGAACAGGAGATGCAGGCAGTATAAAGATTACTGCCAAAGATAAAGTTTGTATAGCTGGATTCCAAAATAATGGCGACGCAACTGTTGCCACGGATGTAGCATCTGGGGGAAAAGGCAATGGGAATAGCCTCACGATCAACGCTCCCCAAGTTGAGATTAAAGACGAGGCAATTGTAACTGCTAGCATCATTAATGGAAAGGGCAAAGATGGAGGACTCGCTCAAGCTGGTGATGTGAATATTAACGCTACACAGAAGGTTTCCATAGACAACAGTCAGGTCTTCAGTGAAGTGGGCAATAGCAATTATTCACGTGGTAACGGTGGCAGCATCATCATCGAAGCACCCTCCGTCTCTCTTGACCACGGTGCATCTTTGACCACCCGAATTAGACTTCTTAGTGAGGGTAATGGTGGTAATATCAAAATCAAAACTGGGTCACTCTCCTTAAAGAATGGTAGTAAACTGGTTACCAGCACATCGGCACAAGGAAATGCAGGTAATGTAACAATTCAAGCCAGTAATAGCGTTTCTTTTGATGGTGTAAGCAAGCAGGAAAATAGATTTTTGGATCTTAATGATATAAGCGGTGGCAAGTTATCTAGTGGAGTCTTCAGCATAGTACAAGCTGGAGCGACAGGACATGGTGGCAATATTGAGATCAACACTGGGACACTATCAGTCAGTGGTGGTGCTCAAGTGTTAGCCAGAAATGCTGGTGGAACAGGAGATGCAGGCAGTATAAAGATTACTGCCGCAGATAAAGTTTCTATAGCTGGATTCCAAAATAATGGCGACGCAACTGTTGGCACGGATGTAGTACATGGGGGAAAAGGCAATGGGAATAGCCTCACGATCAACGCTCCCCAAGTTGAGATTAAAGACCAGTCTAAGATATCCGCTTCCACTAGCTCAACAGGGGATGCGGGAAACGTGACGATTAACACTCGTGAGTTGCTTGCTCAGGATGGGGCACAGGTTAATGCTAGTACTAGTGGTGCAGGCGCGGGAGGGAGTTTGACTGTC
>JADQBA010000348.1 GCA_016903675.1 Stigonema ocellatum SAG 48.90 = DSM 106950
CAATGTTAGTGCAGGCAGTGATCTGTTGGCGCAGTCCCCGGTCAGAGATATATTGCAGTAAAAAAATAGTCCGTACTACTTGCCCTAACTCTCGAAAAGCTTGATAAAGACGGTTTTTACGACTATAGCTACCTAGTTTCCTCAGTATTGTGGAAGGCATGAGCAAACCAGCCTTGATCGACAGCACCACCCGCATTAAATCTTGCCAGTGCGTCTTGATGAGCTTCCAGTCCACCACACCTTTAAACAATGGGTCAATGTATTTGTAGACTGCGTCCTGAGTGGGACGGAAAAAGGTGAAATCTTTCCAGTTACGGATACGTGGCATTAATTTAATACCCAGGAGATACGACAGGGCAAACACAGGTGCAGACTGTCCTTGAGTATCTGCGTGCAACGTGTCTGGCTGAATATCCGAAATGTTCTTCAGTAACCCATCCAAAATATACACTGCTTCCCAAACGCCACAAGTGATAAAGTGTGTAAACAAAGCAATGTATTTATCGGAAACGTGGTGATAAGCAATACCACCATAACCGCCGTAGCGGATGTGGTATTCTGACAGCAGGTTGTTTTCGTAGGTTTCAAACTTGCTACCGTCCGCCGCTGCCCGAGTCCCACTACCCCAGCACTTCGGGAGTGAGAGACGATTGTAAGCGTTGATGATATCCCGAATTGCTGCTTGTAATGTCTCGGCAGAAACGTGACGGCGGTTAGTGTAGGAAAGCATGTGGGAGGTTACCAGCCCTCGGGTGTGACGAGCCGTTTGATTCGGTCCCAGGTTACAGCCGTAGCCAAATGTTGTGAGAATATAGCGTTCCATTGGCTGCTCCATTTTGGGTTCTGAACCAGACAAGGGACCAAAATGCCGTGTCCAGTTGAGCCAATGCTCGACATTGCAAAGAATATCCAGGACACTGCGCACTGGCAGGCGTTGCAAAATAGCTGCTTCTAATGCTGCTGCCCCATCGGGTTTTTCTTGGGCAGGAATGCGTTTCAGTACAGGCTCTCCATCTTTGCTAATAGTAACCTGCTTACCATCCGAACAGATTTGGTCTACGGATTCTGCCGTTTGAGTGAGCAAACGTTGCAAATGCTGGACGAAATCTTCGGAATTTGAGGGAATGCCAAGTTCATGGCAGTATTCTTCCATCATGGGTTTACACTCATCCCAAGTGAGCAACTCCTGACGGAAATCTGCATAGTTTTCTGACCCTTCTACACAAGCATCCCCCGTCTTTAGCTCCAGTGCCAAGTAGGTGAAGACGCAAATCTCCAGTTGTTGGCGAACCAAAACTTCAGTATCGTCTTGGCGTTTGACTACCAACCGCCGCCATTTATCGCCGATGAAACTCAAATCAATACCGCTCGGCAACCACTTCCCTCGTCGATGTTCCAGCGAGAGCACAAAGGTTAGGGCTAACATCAGCGATTGGTCTTGAGTCGTAGAATGGATATCCAATGACCGTACCAGTCCAAACAGAAGCTTGCGATAGCGAGAATAAAACTGCCATAATAGGGGTAAGTGGTTGTCGCTGTTGTAAGCTGCAATCTCTTCACACCGCTCTAACAACAGTTGTGGACCTCCATGATCAGTGAAGACGGATTGCACTTGTTGTCCTAAAGCTGCATCGTCAATGCTCTCGCTAGAAACGGATAATATCTGCGCCAGAACCCCAAGTAAGGCTTCAGTCTGTGCCAGATGCTTTTCTCTCAACTCAACCAGCTTGGCTTTAGCGTTGTTATGGATAGTTCGCAGGCGTTTGAGAAACATTTCCACCAAATGGTCTCGTGTTTTTACCTGAGCCTGGTACAGCAGGCACAGCAGTAAGGTGCGGCGTTTGGGAAGTTTTATATCTTGAAACTCTGAAATATCCAATGCTTTTGCTTGTGCTGCAAAGGACTTTACCTTACTGCTCACAATGCCTGATAACAATCGCTTGGCATCCCCAAAGGACATCAACTGGTTAAATTTAGCCAGGAGTTCCTGCATATGTGAAAGTGTAGCGCTTTTGGGCGGAGATTTCAACAAATTCAGTGTGGCTATTGACTGCTGTGACTCCGGCAATATCAGTTGATCCAGGTAAGCAAGCTCTGTTTGGGATAATCCAGCACATACCCTCTGAAACAAACGAGTGTTGGTGATGGAGCGGACATTGCCAGCCAGTCGGTCAATGGTACTAAAAGCTGGCAACTCATAACGCTCCTTAACCAACTCCTCAATCGCCACATTTATCAAGTCCGCAGGATGATCCTTGACAGCGGCGGCAACCGCAATAGCTTTTGCTGCACATTCCTGGGCTACATTGTCATAGGGCTTAACGCCCAAGTAGGCTCGAATTGCTTCAGTGTAGCGACGACGGGAACGTAGAGAAGGAATCGCTGACACAGACGCACTCAGTTTTAGAATGGAGCGGAGGTGGTTGATAATTGGGAGTGGAACAAAATCTGGATGGGGAAAGTAACCGAGCCGCTGGAAGGCTTTCAGCATTACCAGCAAACTTAGCCGTCCGTTATTACCGTGAGCCTTAGCATTTGCAAACTGAATTTCCTCTAGTGTCGGAGTGTAAAGTTCTGCTAATTCTTTTGCAGTAGGGTGCTGCTTGAATTGAGGGTAAGCGGTACGTTCA
>JADQBA010000027.1 GCA_016903675.1 Stigonema ocellatum SAG 48.90 = DSM 106950
GAAGCTTTTGAGCTGGCCCAGTACAAGAAATTTGATGTCGTAGTACTCATCACACCGATGGCGATTATGTACCGCTCATTCGAAAACTCAATACCCTTGGCTCGCGAATTATGGTGCTCAGCTGGGATTTTGAATTTCTCAATGAGCAGGGTGAAAAGCAGGTGACCCGCACGTCGCAGGATCTGCTTGTTTCAGCAATGCCTGAGGTTTTGGGATCAGCGGTAATGAGTTTTACACCGTCTTTTGCCAAATCAGTACACCCCCACACCCCTATTCCTCCAAGGGATTTGACTGCTGATTAGCAGAATAGAATTGATTCAGCAATGCCTGAACAATTATTTGTGGATCATCTGTCTCAATTCCCATCTGTTGAGCAATCAGCAGGCGTAAATTCTCATCCTGCTCCAACATCACCAATAACTCCTCTACAGTGATAGTCTGAAGTTCTCCTTCTGGAGGATTTTCTACATTTCCTGCTTCCACTTGCAAGTGTGTGGTTTGTGGGGTAGGAAAAGTTGACCGTTGAGCATCGGGTCCGTCATACTCCCATATTGGTTCGCCACCTGTGCGCGTCAATAGCTGCATCCCAATATCATAGGCAACATCTCCAACTTCTCCAACGCCCAACTCACCCAGGTTTACCATTCGGGACGCCATTTCATTATTGGGTGTAGGTGATGCTAGCAATCTTTCGCCAAAGTGCTGCAAAAAGGCAACCCAGCGTTCAGTAGAAACGCGGTGTTCAATATTATGCAGCCACTTCTGTGCCCATGCTTGTCCTCGTGCCTGATGTACTCCTTCCAAGAGTTCCATAAACAGAAATTCTAAATCTGTATCATTCAGGGGTGGAGGCGCTTGTTTTTGGACATCCCCGCCAGCTTTTGCAGGAGTCTGTTTTGCGCCAAACAAGCGTTGAAAAATTTTTTTAATCCACTGAATGAGCCGTTGGAGCATCTACAGCACCCTTAAGAGTTGGTTACTTTAAGATTGTAGCTATGTCTTATGACAAGCCGCTAGGCACGGTAGTCGTACGCCAGTCGCTCATGGGGGAAACCCCCAAGACCGCGCTGGCTCCTCAAGTTGGGTTTTCATCGGTTAAAATAGTTAAATCCCAAACTCGACTGGGTGCGACTTAAATCCATGTCTTATGAACCCCTGCACCACAAGTACCGCCCAAAGAGTTTTGCTGAACTAGTGGGGCAAGAGGCGATCGCTACCACCCTCACCAACGCTATCCGTACAGCCAAAATCGCCCCTGCCTATTTGTTTACTGGTCCCAGAGGAACAGGAAAAACCTCCAGCGCCCGTATTCTAGCAAAATCTCTCAATTGTCTCAAAAGTGACAAACCTACGCCTCAACCTTGTGGCGTATGCGATGTTTGTCAGGGAATCACCAAGGGCTACTCTTTAGATGTCATAGAAATTGACGCTGCCAGCAACACTGGTGTGGAAAACGTCAGAGATATTATAGAAAAGGCACAGTTTGCCCCAGTCCAGTGCCGTTACAAGGTGTATGTCATTGATGAGTGCTTAACTGGAGATTCGTTGGTGCAAACCAGTGAGGGTCTGATGCGGATCGATAATCCCAAAATCAAAGGGAAAAAGGTCCTTAGCTACAACGACTCATCGCTTAAGTGGGAATTTAAAAAAGTTCTCCGGTGGTTAGACCAAGGTGAACGTCAAACGTTGATCATCAAGACAACTAACCGAGAAATCAGGTGTACTGGCAATCATTTAATCAGGACAGACCAGGGATGGATAGCAGCAAAAAACGTAAAAGAAGGAGCGAAGATACTATCCCCTGTGAATGTGGATGCCACATCCTCATCTACAAGTTTGGAAACGGTCGAATCTGTTCACCACGTTGGGGTTGAGCGAGTTTATGATATAGAAGTAGAGGACAACCACAATTTTGTGGCTAACGGACTTCTAGCGCATAATTGTCATATGCTTAGTAACCAGGCGTTCAATGCGCTACTGAAGACCCTAGAAGAACCACCGAAGCATGTGGTATTTGTCCTAGCGACAACTGACCCGCAGCGGGTGCTACCAACAATTATTTCTCGCTGTCAAAGGTTCGACTTCCGGAGGATTCATTTAGAGGCGATGGTAAAGCATTTGAGTGCGATCGCATCTCTTGAAAACATCCATATTATTCCCGAAGCCGTAACCTTGGTAGCCCAAATTGCACAGGGAGGTTTGCGGGATGCCCAGAGTCTCCTTGACCAGTTAAGTTTATTACCGGGTGAGGTGACGCCTGACCAAGTTTGGGATTTAGTTGGTTCGGTAAGCGAACGAGATTTGCTGTTGCTATTAGGGGCGATCGCCTCCGACAACCCCGAAGCTGTTCTAGAGTGTACACGCACAATTCTAGATCGTGGTCGGGAACCTCTAACTATTCTCCAGAATTTTGCCGCTTTCTATCGGGATTTACTCATTGCCAAAACAGCACCTAGCCGCAATGATTTGGTTGCTTGTACTCCAAGTACCTGGAAAGAACTCATTGATTTCGCCCAACAGTGGGAAATGAGTACTATTTTAGTGGGACAACAACAGTTGCGAAGCGCTGAAGTACAACTGAAAAACACCACCCAGCCGCGTTTATGGTTAGAGGTAACATTATTAGGATTGTTACCCTCAGCAAATATTACGCTACCGCAAGATAGTAGGGGTGCGGTTTCCACGCCGAAGGTTTCGCCTCCTCAAGACACAAAGCGCGAAACAACGGTATCGCCCACCCCTCATACATCCAATAACAGGTCGCCTCAGCAACAACAAGAAGACACTTTCTCTCCACCTCCCTTATCTGAGAACCAACCACCAACCACGACATCAGAAAGCAACGGAAAGGGAGATCCTTCCCTACAGCCACTGGAACAAATTTGGCAACAGGTTGTGGAATCTCTTTCACAGCCAGGAAGTAAAGCTTTGTTTAAAGAACACGGACGTCTATTAAGTATCAACGATAGTGTTGCGAATGTGGGAATGCCGCCAAAGTTGGTTAAGCTTGCTGATGCCAACAAAGTGGCGGATGTAGAAGCTGCTTTTACGAAAGTTTATCAACAAAAGATGAAAGTGAGATTTGTCCCAAACGTGTCTAAGACTGCTGTTGTAAATGAAACAAAAGAAGTCTCAAAAAAGCTTGGAACTCAAACTCGCCAACCGTCAACGCCTACACAGAACGACCAAATTCCTCCTTCCTCTGAAGTTGCTAAACAAGCCTTTACGACACCAATAAAAACGCAGCAGAACACAAATGCTGCTACGGAGTCAATGCCTACTCCGCCACCTAACGAACCCACTCTTAATTGGGAGAATGACGAAGTGGCGATCGCATCTCAGCGTCTAGCACAATTCTTCGACGGGGAACTCATTAGATTCACAGATGATGAAGAACCATCCCACTCTCTGACCACACCTGAGTGGGGTGATGAAGTAGAGGGGGATATTGATTAGGTGGTATAGCAGTTGACGGTTGACTGTTAACAGTTAACCGTCAACCGTTAACAGCCCAAACGATTTTTTCATAACTCAAATAGGATTGCTACTCCCTGTATGTAATGTTTTCACCCATTTCAAGCGTTTTGGTCTTACTGACATGCGGGCAGTAGTAGCGCTGATGACTACTATCCAGTGGAACATGTATAAAGTGGCACGCAGCGTCTGTAAGAGCAACAGAAAATATGTAGAAAGCTTGAATTCCTGATTTTGACGGATTCGCCTTAGACCAGCAAACATTCCCGCTATTGACATTGTCACCGTTAAGCCACTCACGGGACTTAATATTGGTGGACGATGGCGTGTGAGGGCCATTAATAAATCTGGCACTGCTGCTGTGGGCAAGATGTACATAATCAGCAGAAATATGAACAGGTTCCAGGTTTTCCGAGTCCCCATCCGGTTTCTGAGAATCAGATCCCAGTAATCCAAATAGCGCTGATACCCGCCTTCTGCCCATCGGCTGCGCTGATGCCACAAAGCGATGGCGCTGGTTACGCCTTCTTCCTCTACCGTTGGGTAGAACACACACTCAATATCCCAGCTATTTAAATGTAAGCGGATCGTCAGGTCTAAATCATCTGTGATCGTTTCCTCATTCCACCCACCGCAATCAACAAGTGCTTTTCGCCGGACAAATTGACCGTTACCCCGTAGTTCGCCAATGCCACCAATAGCAGTCCGTTGTTGCTGGAAAAAGGTATCCACAGCCATTTCCACCATTTGACCCTTTGTCCAAAAATTTTCTTGAGCGTTGGCGATCGCTTTTCGCACCTGCACCGCCCCCACCTTTTCTCTTTGAAACAAAGGTATTACCCGCAATAGCAAGTCTTCTTCCACCTGGGCATCAGCATCAAACACGGCTACAATTTCGCCTTTGGACAGCGGTAGCACCTGATTCAATGCTCCCGACTTTCCTCCAGTAGCTTTGGAATCCCGTCGCAACACTTTCAGTTGGTGGTATTCCTGCGCCAGTGCTGCCAACAACTGGGGCGTGCTGTCGGTGCTGTTATCGTCTACTATCCAGACTTCGTAGCGATCTTCTGGGTATTCCAAGCTACAAAGATTCTTGACTAAGTTGCCAATGACCGCTTCCTCATTTTTAGCTGCTACCAAAACCGATACATAGGGCCAATGCCCCTGCATTTCCAAGGCTTGTTGGCGGGGTTTGGTAAACACCAGCACCAAAGCGTGAATTCCGATTACGGTAGTCAGTCCGATGACAAACAAAAAACTCCAAGAAACTAAATGCAAGGCGAATGTACCACTCCAGACTATAGTCAAAACTAGAGCAGCTTTGCGTCTGCGACCTTGAAACCGGGATGGAAGAGACATGGAATTTGATGCCTCTTCCACTGACTCCTCGTTTGCTGATAGTTCAGAAAACAAGGAGTTTAGCGGATCAAACTCGTTGTAGGAATCGTTTTCGGGCCAGGAATTCGCTGGCATAGGTTACTTGATTCAACCACCAGTATTTATCTACACCCATAAAGAAGCTGGGTATCAGGTAACACCAAACTGTGCAACCCTCACATACCTTTAGCTTACCTTGAGATTGGCGGTAACTTTCCACCTCTTCTGACTGACGATAAAGTTCGTACAGCCGCCCATTAATGGGAACTCCAGTTTGAGCAAAATGGTAGCAAGGTAGCAGCAGTTCGTCGTTAGGAGAAATTGCAATGACAGCATCCACCGCTTTACAGCGAGGATTTTTAGTATCATTGCCTCCAGCTTCAATAAAAGCCAGTGCTGCCTTATTGTACCCGACATTTTTATATTTCTTCGCAGTAGCTTCTATTGCCGCTACCATTTCTGGGGTGGGATTCTTATTCAAGTTATAGTTTTCATAGGCGGTGAACGCAGGATTCAACCAAACCCTAGCTCCCAATTTTTGACCCAATTCTCCCACTTCATCAATACGCCCATAATTTTGCGCAGTGACGGTGTGATTAAGTACTGGGAATTCTCCAAGAGACTTGGCGAGTGCTACTGACTCCACCAAGTTGTCGAAAATTTTCACTCCCCGTGAGTGATCGTGAGTTTCGGCATCCGAACCATCCAAGGAAAAATTTAAAAAGTCCACCAAACCTTGAATTTCCTTGGCTTTCTTCGGATAGAGAATGGTGTTCGTCGTCATGCTGGTGTAAAAACCCTGACGTTTCGCCTCTATATAAATCTGACCAACATCCTGTCTGAGGAGGGGTTCACCACCCGTGAAGTCCACATACTTAACTCCCAAACGGCGTAAATCGTTCAAATTTTGCTTGATTGTCTCAAAATCAGCTTCTTTTCCAGGCTCTAGTGCCCAAATGTTACAAAAATGGCAGCGAGCATTACAGCGATAGGTTAAGTAGTAGTTGGCAACCAGTGGAGCCATAGTGTAAAACCACTAAAGTTTTCCGTTAGACATGTATTTGATACTTGGACATTTTATAATAAACACGCCAAAAACCCTCAGCTGCTGACCGTATTTCCCCTATTTTTTTGTTGCTTCTTCCACATTGACTAGATAATTTTCTTAACTGAACCGTACAGGACTTACGCACTTTACATATTGACCATTATATGCATGGTCTGGCTTGTTAAACTAAACATCTTGCCCTGCCTCGTTAAGAGCCCCAGGCAGAACCTGGGAACGAGGCAGGGGAAGACTTTTAACTTAAAAAGCCTGCCGATAACATGATATTCCATGCATAAAGTGTGTAAGTTCGATAATTTTTAAATACTTTTCTTAAATAAATTTTAATTAAAGAATAACCTTTCCATAACCTATTGATTACCTGAATTTAACCTTCGAGATTTAATGTTGAAATTAACTAAGAAGTGCAGGAAGTAATGCCCGCCGCTCTTGGTTATTAACCCATTGTGATATAGACGACACATGTTTATTAACTTCTCTCGCTTGGCTAAAGCAGCTTCTGTTGCTGCTCTGACAGTTGGTGTAGCATTTGCTGCTCAACCCGCTCAAAAAGCTTCTGCACAAGTATCATTCAGCATTGGTGGTTCAACTGCTGCTGCTGGTTTATATACCGGATTCGGTGCAAGCAACTATCAGTCAATTGGTAGTGGCGCAGGCATTAACGGCTTTAACGATGGAAGTCTTCAGGCTGGTGCAACCGACATTCCTGTAGATGGAGCAGTTCCTGTAGCAAATTTGAGAATCGTGTTTCCTATCAGCCCTGATCTAGGTGGCCTCAGCCTCACTAACGATCAGATCGGCAGCATTCTCAGAGGAGAAATCACCAACTGGAACCAGGTAGGTGGACCTGACGAAGCCATTACTATTGTTTCTCGTGCCGCTGGTAGCAGCGGTACCAGAGCCATCGTTGACAGTACTTTTGGTGGCACACAGGACGGCATTCCAGCAGGAAGCAGTGGAGAAGTTGTCAGTATAGTTGCCAATGGATCTGGCGAAATTGGTTATGTTGAGCAGGGTAATTTAGGTGGACTAAATTCTGCTGGCGGTCCAATCAGTGGTCCTACCTATATACTTTTCGACGGTACCAACCCTGATATCATCGACTTCATCAACAATATTAAGGCTAACCCCGACCAGGTTCGTGCTCTAGGATATGACCCTCTTTAGTTGATAAGACTGAGTCTTTCAACAATCTCAATTCTGTTCAGCCATAGGCGTCAGTAATTGAGGTAGTATAAATAGACCAAAAGGACTTACGTAACTCATTACGTGAGTCTTTCTTCATGATTGCATCTACGCTTTCTGGGAACCGAATAATTACTAATTCGTAATTCGTAATTGAGGGTACAGAGCTTTCCGTTCGCCCTCATTGGTCTGCCTTTGGGATTCGGTTGGTAAGGAACAGAGCGATCGCCCCACAACTCAACCCTACTGAGTGTGTCTGGCCTTTGTTACGTGAACGTGGGAGCAAATCGCGTCTGGGATAACCTCGATACTTTGGAGACGGTTTTATCCCAACGTTGCCTTTGGCTTATGCAGAACCCTCAAATTGTTAAAGGAGCAGCAGGCTTTGCTTGGCTATGTAATATTTGAAGAATTGTAAAGATACTATCTTTGGCAACTTCGTATCTTGACATTTACCCAAAAGACTTACCCGCCCTGCCTCCTGCGGTTTTTTAGTTCGTCGAACTCACGTTACATTAGCGGTCGGTTTGGGTAAATTCTACAGGAATGCCAAATTTATCATAAAAATCTCTTGCGTTATATGGAGTGACTATGCAATAATCCTATCTTGTTCCCGAAAATACTAAAAACCAATCAAGTTGCCGTACTTTTAAGGAGGGATTTCCATGTCGAATATCTTGGCGATGGCAGGCAGCCCATCTCACCCGAACCGAACCTATGGGCTGGTGGAATATGCCAACAGCATCCATTGCTAGTCGTGGGCGTTAACCTGTTGATTAGCTCAATTTAACCTTCGAGATTTAATGTTGAAATTAACTAAGAAGTGCAGGAAGTAATGCCCGCCGCTCTTGGTTCTTAACCCATTGTGATATAGACGACACATGTTTATTAACTTCTCTCGCTTGGCTAAAGCAGCCTCTGTTGCTGCTCTGACAGTTGGTGTAGCATTTGCTGCTCAACCCGCTCAAAAAGCTTCTGCACAAGTACCATTCAACATTGGTGGTTCAAGTGGTGCTCCTAATTTATATATCGGATTCGGTGCAACCAACTATCAGACTAGTAATAATCAAGGAGGCCTTAACGGCTTCCTCAATGGAAGTCTTGACGCTGGTGCATTCGAAATTCCTCCTGACCCTAGCACCCTCCCAGATGGAGCAGTTCTAGTTCCTGTAGCAAATTTGAGAGTCGTGTTTCCTATCAGCCCTGATCTAGGTGGCCTCAGCCTCACTAACGATCAGATCGGCAGCATTCTCAGAGGAGAAATCACCAACTGGAACCAGGTAGGTGGACCCGACGAAGCCATTACTATTGTGTCTCGTAATGTTGGGACCGGTGGCAGATACATTGTTGACAATACTTTTGGTCCCACACAGGACGGCATTCCAGCAGCAAGCAGTCAAGATGTTGCCAATATAGTTGCCAATGGATCTGGCGAAATTGGTTATGTTGAGCAGGCTTATTTAGGTGGACTAAATTCTGCTGGAGGTCCAATTACTGGTACTACCTATTTACTTTACAACTCTAACAACACTGATATCACCGACTTCATCAACAATATTAAGGCCAACCCCGACCAGGTTCGTGCTCTAGGATATGACCCTCTCTAGTTGATAAGACTGAGTCTTTCAACAATCTCAATTCTGTTCAGCCATAGGCGTCAGTAATTGAGGTAGTATAAATAGACCAAAAGGACTTACGTAACTCATTACGTAAGTCTTTCTTCATGATTGCATCTACGCTTTCTGGGGACGGATGTGTTTCGTTGGGGTGTGAAAGTTGTGGGTGCGGGATGTGGGTAACAAATGTTACTCGGAAAATTGACGTTCAATATCCCTTGACTGATGGAGAATCCTAACTACTTCAATACCATCATCAAGCTTTATATAAAACACAATATAAGGCTTTACAGGAAAACTCCTGAGTTTCACGCGTAAATCATCTCGCATTTGTCCTATATCTGGAAACTCAGCTAACATCGGCAAACGGTTTAAGATTTTAGCAATCTCCTTAGAAGCAGCAATTTGATTATTTTGGGCAACATAAATCCAAATATCCTCCAAGTCTTGTTCTGCAAGTTGAGAAATTTTGTAACGATTCATGGAGCTTGTTCAAGGTTGAGTTTGCGTCGTCCACGTTCTTGAATGGTTTGCAGCAAACTTGGTAAAGACTCGTCATCATATTCTCTATATTGTCCATTCTGTAACTGTTCTACACCCAGAGCGATATCGCGCTGTAGTGCTTCTAACTTGAGTTTGCGTACTTCTGCTTCCGAACTTTCTAAGCGTCGCATCATCTCCTGAAAGCTGAGAGCATCTTGAATGACAATTTCTGCTTTGCCATTAACTGTAAGTATCAGTGGGGATTTTGTCGCTTTAATTTGTTCGATAAACTGTTTGACGTTGCGTTTGAAGTCTGTCAGCGGGTGAATATTTTCGAGGTTAATCATATAATGAGCGTATTTAATTCAGTATGGAATTAAGTTCTAATTAAGTATTTTACTTGATTATACTCCAAGTGCGATCGCTCCACCCAGCCCCTTTTATCAACGAGTTGTAAGAGCTATGAGACTTGTTATATCTAGGTTTCAGCCCTTTTTATCGCCCATTTAGGTGCAATACCCGTGAATGAAAGCCCTCACCCCTAGCCCCTCTCCCAAATTGGGAGAGGGGTGCCCGTTTAGGGCTATCTTGAGGGCGATAATGACAATGAAATAGCCCCCTCTTGCTGCTAAGAGATTCCATTCATTCACGAAACCCTTGTAGAGACGCGATTAATCGCGTCTCTACTTTTTCACCAGATGTCTAGTCTTTAACCAAAATTTCATGTTCGCAGCCGATAGCCAAAACCTCTAACTGTCTCAATGCAGTGGCGGCCTAGCTTCTTGCGCAGGTAACCTACGCAGACATCTACCACATTGGAGCTAGGGTCATAGTCGTAGCCCCAAACCCGACTCAGCAGCTGCTGTCGGCTCATCACTTGCCCTGGATGACGGAGAAAGGTTTCAGCCAGGGTAAATTCTTGTGCTGATAAATTGACTGGGCGATTGCCGACCCAAGCCTGACGTTTAAGCAAATCAAGGACAATGTTGCCCGCTTTGAGAACAATTTCTTCCTGTCGTTTGGGAGTGCCATTGTCGCGCAATCTTACCCGTACCCGCGCTAGGAGTTCTTCAAAGCGAAAGGGCTTGGTAACATAGTCGTCAGCTCCTCCATCCAGTCCGGCAACTTTATCTGTCACATCGTCACGGGCAGTAAGAATAATGATCGGCAACTGTTCGCCCTGGCCACGCAATTCTTCCAACACCATCCAACCATCTTTGCCAGGGAGACCGATATCAAGGATGAGCAGGTCAAAATTCTCATCTTGAGCCATGAGGACTGCCTCATGACCATCCTGAGCAACTGCGGTAGCGAAACCCGACGCCCGTAGCCCTTTTTCGAGGAAGGCAGCGATGCGGGGTTCGTCTTCGGCAATCAAAATGCGGTTAGTCAGATCGAACCTCCTGCTGTGGATTAACTCTAATGACAATAGTGAATGTAGATCCTTGTCCCATTTTACTTTTGAGATCTACCCAACCACCGTGGGCGATGGCGATCGCTTTCACTATAGACAATCCCAAACCAGCCCCCTCAGAACGACGGCGGCTACCTGAGCCACGGGCGAAGCGATCAAAGATCCGCTCTCTGTCGTCAACGGCAATGCCAACCCCTGTGTCACGCACCCAGAAGCGGACGTGACCGTTTGTGCGAGCCGAACCAAGCGCAATGACACTCCCATCTGTGGTGTGCTGGGTAGCGTTCTGGGCCAAGTTCATCATCGCCTGAGTCAACCGATGGCGGTCAGCTATAATGTACCCCGCACCCTTTTTATCGAGACGCCAGTCTCGCTTAGCTAAGGCTCTGGCTTTGGTGTATAGTTCCTCGGTCAGCAAGCCAATATCCACAGTCTCTAGGTTTAAAAAATTCGGTCGCTCTGCCTTGGCTAATAATAGTAGGTCATCGACAAAGCGACTCATGCGATCAAGCTCATCAGTAACTAATTCCAATGTTTCACGTCGCTCTTGGGGATCGTCTCCTAGTAGTTCTAAATGACCTCGGATAATGGTGATGGGCGTCCGGAGTTCATGACTAGCGTCGTTGATGAACGCTCGTTGACTGGCGAAGGCAGTCTGAAGACGATCTAACATCTCATTGAAGGTGATGGTGAGTTCAGCTATTTCGTCTACTCCTTCTACGGGGATGCGTCGAGTCAGGTCAGACTCGCCAATAGAGTGGGCTGTTTCGGTGAGTAAGCGCAGGGGAGCCAACACCTGTCCAGCTACTAACCAGGCTAGCACCGATCCCCCAGATAGGACAGCTATCATCACCTGGAAAGTGACCACAACCGCCCGCTCCACTTGTTTGTGAGTGCCATTTTCGGAATGGACTACCACAAAAACCCCGTGAGTATTCCCTCTGATTATCGGCTCAGCTACATAGAAGATAGTATCGTCTGGGAAGGCGTGTTTGCCTCGCTCAGGCTGGGTCAGTTGAGCCCAGTGTTTGACCAGATCCGAATCCTGGTCGAGATGGGCCGGAAGGGCATCCGGACTTGAACGGTGGAATTTGCCGTTTAACAGCGTAATGAAAAACTCATCTTCGTTGGGAATGTGCCTAGATAAATAAACACTAAAAATGACAGCGATCTCATCCCTAAAGGGTTTAGCTGTGTTTGGGTTCTTTCCCTTGCTCAATAGTCGAAACTGTTCCACCTCCAGAGCCAGAGAGTTATCGTTCTGCTTGTCTAGTCGGATCAGGAGAACCTGACGAATTGCTATGATTGATACTAGTGTGGATAAAGTCATCAACACCACATACCAAGCCAAGATGCGTGTGCGAAAGCCAAAGAATATTTGACGCCAGCCTCGAAGTCTGTTTTTCTTAGCCACGTGAGCATTTTTCACACTGCTTCTTTTGAAGATTTTTGGATCCATGACCGCCACAGAGACCATCACAAACATAGGCTACTGAGTCTAAACATCAGGATAGTCCATTCAAGGAAGAGACGCACCTGACGCGGAGATTTCTATCTTACGGGCATCCCCAAGTCTTGTGTGTCAATCCCAACCCGTCAATTCAAACTTGACAGAGTGGTAGAGGCTTTCCGACCCTTCGCCCCTACATCGTTTCGGGAGATGTCGAATAAGTGAGGACATTTTTTTGGGAACACTATATGAAAGCTAGGAATATCCCTGGTAGATTGACTTGAGGATGATAAAATTTATGTCTTTGGAGCAAATTCAGCCTGCAACTGGACAACAAGCAAGTGTCTACGTGCCTTACATTCAAAGTAACAAACGCAACGGCTTACCTTACGCTATTGGTCTTTATCAAAAAGGTGTTGTGGAGGGACAGCGTAAAATAGAAAACAGTGATAATATTTCCTTTATCGCTACTTGGAATGTCGCCACCCTACCCTCAGACTTAACCCGTTGCCGAATCCAGTTTGATGGGAATGCTGAGCTAAGTTATGAAATGATCGTGGCAAGCCACGAGTTTATTAGTTTTTTAATTGAACTCATAGAAAATAATAAGCGCTATCGTGCTGCTGACTTCTCCCAGGCATTCTACCGCAAGCTGCTGCGTATAGATGATTGAATGGGAAGTCGCAGTATAACTTAATAAGTTAGGGTTTTGGCAGCGCCATCGCTTCTAACTTGAGTAAACAAAAACCTTGTTCTCGTTAGCGATGGCTCCTTTTGACGAGGTTGGGAACAACTCCAATGGCAAAGTTAGACCTAAAATTAGGAAACACCTAGTACAGCGCGGCAGAAATAAAGCACCGATTCAAAAAAGCAAGAATTGCTTACACCGTAGGCATTTTGAATTTTGAATTCCAAGGGAGCGGTACTAGCTGGGTTATACTGAATTTTGAAATGGGAGTGCATGTGTGGCAAAATCTGCTAAATATTTGCTGATTGGATCAACGCAGGCTTACAGCGGTAAATCTGCAACAGTTCTGGGTTTGTCTCATCAACTACAGCAAAAAGGACTGGATATTACCTATGGCAAGCCGTTGGGTACGTGTTTGAGCGAATATAATGGAACCGTGGTAGAGGAAGATGTCCAGTTAATTGCAGGAAGTCTCAATCTACCGAAAAATCGTGTTGCACCAACTCTGCTAGCGATCGATGAACTAACCGTGCAGAAACGTCTCCGGGGGGAAGACAAAACGGATTATCGCCAGGCGATCGCAAAGTATCTACAAATGCCTTCTGGAGATTTGGTCTTATTGGAGGGACCAGGAGATTTGGAAGAAGGCAGTTTGTTCGAGTTATCTTTGCTACAAGTAGCTTCTGTAGTTGATGCTGCTGTACTTTTGGTAGTCCGCTATCAATCATTGCTTTCGGTTGAAGCGCTTTTGGGGGCACAACACCGTATGGGCGATCGCTTGATTGGTGTTATGATCAACGATATTCCAGGAGCACAACTACAAACCATTAATGGTACTATCCGTCCCTTTTTGGAACAGCAAGGTATTCCTGTGCTGGGAATGTTGCCGAAAAGCGACTTGTTACGCAGTGTTAGCGTTAGCGAACTTGTAAACCAGTTAAATGCAGAAGTTCTCTCTTGCAGCGATCGCTTGGATTTAAGGGTAGAAAGTCTAGCAATTGGAGCAATGAATGTCAACGCTGCGGTGAAGTATTTCCGCAAACGCCGGAATATGGCGGTGGTGACAGGAGGCGATCGCGTAGAAATTCAGCAAGCGGCTTTGGAAACTTCCACCCAATGCCTGATCCTTACCGGACAACTACCTCCTCCTTTGTTCATCAAAAACCGTGCTGAAGAACTAGAAATCCCTATTTTGTCGGTTGATTTAGACACTCTTACCACTGTGGAAATTGTCAACCGCACTTTTGGTCAAGTGCGCATCCATGAATCAATTAAAGTCGAGTGCATTCGCCATTTGATGGCTGAACATTTTGATATTGATCGCTTGTTGTCTCAACTCGGTTTAAAGCCAGCAGTGGCTTTACCCAGGAACTAGCTTGAAATTGGGGAGTGGGGATAGCCTCTGGTTTTAACCAGAGGAGGGAGTGGGGAATGCAGTTGGTGACGACTGTTGGGAGCAATGGAGATTTTGACAAATTCTTCATATGATATAACTTTTTTGGTATTTTTGTCAAAAAAATAATATGTAGATTTTGTCAAGATTTGTATAGATTTGGAAAAAGATTTAGTTACAATTGCTCACCCTCAGTCTGTTAGAATATCTAGGTCGTTTAATCAGATTCTGTCCGTCTTTGAGCCAGTCAATAGACCTTATCAATAACGTTGATACATTAGCGCAAGAACTGGCGACAATCCAGCAAACAGGTTCTAAGCGAATCGCCTTGCTGGGTTCCCGTCATGTGCCGATTACCCATCAGAATCTCATCGAGATGATGACCTATGCCCTAGTTTTATCGGGCAATCGGATCATCACCTCTGGCGCTACAGGTACAAATTTAGCTGCTATCAGGGGAGCAATGCGGGGTGATCCCAATTTGTTGACAGTAATTCTACCCCAAAGCTTGGAACGCCAGTCCCATGAATCGCGCCAGCAACTAGAACAGGTAATGCATCTGGTGGAAAACCCCGGTAACAATCATCTGTCTCTCGCCGAAGCTAGTTACCTATGCAACAAGGAGATTGTCTCCCGTTGCCAGCAACTAATCTGCTTCGCGTTTCACGACAGTCGCACTCTGCTGCAAACTTGTAACGATGCAGAAGAACAAAGAAAAGTGGTGACGCTATTCTACTTTGATTAGTCATTGGTCATTAGCTAATAGCTAATGGCTAATGAATATAGAACAATGAATTATGAATGATGAAAAACTAATTCATAATTCATAATTTATAATTCATAATTCTTTTCCAATCTAAAATCCAGATTTTTTTATGGCTTCCACCTATTCATTTGACATTGTCAGCGACTTTGATCGACAAGAACTGGTCAATGCTGTTGACCAAACTGTGCGAGACGTCAAAAGCCGCTACGACCTCAAAGATACTCAAACTACTCTCGAATTAGGTGAACAAAGCATTATCCTTAATACCGATAGTCAGTTTACCTTAGACTCAGTACACGATATACTGCGAGAAAAAGCTGCCAAGCGCAACCTCTCACAGAAAATCTTTGATTTTGGTTCAGTCGATTCGGCAAGCGGTAACCGTGTTCGTCAAGAAATAAAACTTAAAAAAGGCATCAGTCAGGAAATTGCCAAGCAAATCTCTAAGTTGATTCGCGATGAATTCAAAAAGGTGCAATCTTCAATTCAAGGAGATGTCGTGCGTGTTACCGCTAAAGATAAAGATGAATTACAAACTATCATTCAGCGCTTAAAGCAAGAAGACTTCCCTGTTGCTTTGCAATTTACCAATTATCGATAGGGGAGTGGGGGAGTGGGGGAGTGGGGGAGTGGGGGAGTGGGGGAGTGGGGGTGTGAGGGTGTAGGGGTAAGTCATTGTGCAATCAACGCTATCTTCAAACCCTCAAATTCCCCTACACCCCTACACCCCTACACCCCTACACCCCTATGCAATTAGCCGCGACCGCCGATACTCTTTTGAAAAGCTGGACGCTCAGAGATCTGCTTGATATAGTTCATCACAGCCGGGTAGGCGCTCAAATCTAGCTTGAGCATTATGGGAATGAAAGCTAGCGTAGATCCCACCGCCACATCGGCTACAGTGAATTCATTGCCAAGTATGAAAGGTTGTCGTCCTAAAATCTCATTCAAAGGAGTCATTAGGCGGGGCATTTCCTTTTCTCGACTGGCTTCTACAAAAACGCCTGGTCCGAGGGTAGCATTGGAAAAAAACACCCATTGGGCAATTTGACCATGTTCCTCTGGCGAGGATTTTACTTTGCCGTATTTCTCGGCAAGATACAGTAAAATCGCCCCTGATTCCCAAAGCTGGAAATCACCATCAACAATTGCGGGGACTTTGCCTATGGGGTTAATTGCAAGGTACGGTGGCTGAAGATGTTCCCCCACCTGCATGTCGAGTTTGACAAATTCGTAGGGAACTGCCAATTCCTCTAAGTACCACTGGACAATTGACGCACGACTACGAGCGCCGCCGTAAAGTTTTAACATGATGACAGGCCCTATTTTAGCTGAGCTATTAAATTTTAGATGAGAAATGGGTTACTGGATAGTACTGAGTGGTGAGTGGTTGGTAGTAAATAAAAGAACTAACAACCAAGAACCAATAAACTAAAGAACTTTGTGTGTATGAGGGTGCTGTTTGACGTTATCTTCCTTGGTGACGACTCGTGTGATATTTAGTACTCGCTTACGCTCAGTGGAATGGTTGAACTCAGTGTAGGTTGTGCCTAAAGGAATGAGAGATTTGGCTTGTTCACGACGCTTGTAGGTGCGAGTTGCTGCGATCGCCCGTTGCGCAAATTCATCACTAAACTGAGCTGACTCTGGGAATCCACGTGGGATTATGAGTTGATCCCCATCCAGCACAGATCCCAAAGTTGTTGCACAAGCAAGCGTATAGGAAGTAGAAATCCCCTTAAAGAGGGCTTCCAAAGCAGCCGACGGAATAGGTTCTATAACTTCGACTTGATGAACTTCGCCGTCTTCCTTGACAAAGCAGGTTGCTAAGCCGATGATAATGTAATCATCTGCTGCTAAATCAGGAGCATGGGGATAAGAAATTTCAGTTGTCATAGAAAATCAATGAGAATTGGTTAGTTGTTAGTTCTTGATTGTTGGTGAGCCAGCATGGAGAAAGGGCATGAGCGACTGCTGGTACCAAACAACAATCAACTCACAACATACAACTATAGCAATCCTATTTCAGTTATGAAAAATTATTAGTAAAGCGGATTTTGAGATAATCATCCTCGATTTTTGCTCCTGCTGGTTGGAGTGCTGCTAACGCTTGTGGTAATACTAAGTTACGACGGTGGTTGCCAATGGTGATATTTAATTCATCACCTGTTTTATTGAGTTGAATCTGGTTTTTGGGAATTCCCGGCAAGTAAAGCTCCAAGCTATATTGATTTTTATCTTGGATAACTCTAATAGTGGTTTCTTTGTAATAAACCTGAGATGGGTCTTCATCTTTATAGAGCGTTTCCTTCAGCCGTTCTAAGGCTGGTAAACCACACATTTCTTCAGAAAATAAGGGAACTTCCTTTACAGGCAGAGGGTGGAAGTTTTGATGAATTTCCTGACGATACTGCTCCTGACTTTCTTTCCAACGCTGGAAAAAAGGGTCTTGTACTTCGTTAGGAATGATGCGATTTGCTACTATTAAATCCGTAGACACATTATACAAACTCAAATAAGCATGAGCGCGGAGAGACTCTTTAATCACCATTTTCTCTGGATTGGTGATTAGGCGTACCGAGGTTTTAGTATTGTCAGTTAATACTTTTTCTAGAGCTTCAATTTGTTGATAAAACTCGTAAGGCGCATCCATGACCTCTTTGTCTGGTAAAGAAAAACCAGCGATCGGCTTAAAGAACGGTTCCACCAGAGGTCGCAGTGCTACAGAAATGTTTTGAAACGGTTTGTAAAAACGGCGCATATACCAGCCACTCACTTCTGGTAGACTCAACAGGCGTAGTGCTGTGCCAGTGGGTGCTGAGTCGATAATTAACACATCAAACTCGCCTTCATCGTAGTGGCGTTTCATCCTTACCAAGCCAAAAATTTCATCCATCCCTGGTAAAATAGCCAATTCTTCTGCCTGCACTCCGTCCAGACCGCGTGCCTGTAAAACTTGGGTAATGTAGCGCTTCACAGAACCCCAGTTTATCTCTAGTTCTAGCAGCGCATCAAGTTCCGCACCCCACAAATTTGGGCGAATTTGTCGCGGTGCGTGTTCTAGTTCCAAGTCAAAACTATCTGCCAGAGAGTGTGCGGGGTCTGTACTCAACACCAGTGTACGATAACCCAATTCCGCACAACGCAGTCCAGTAGCTGCGGCTACGGAGGTTTTGCCCACACCGCCTTTCCCAGTCATTAAAATTACACGCATGGATGGTTTTGTCCTAGCTGAGAAGTGTTTACACTTATTTACATTATCGTCTGTTTGAAAGAAATAAATGCTGCTTCAATACGTCCAACCGGGAACAGTTCCAATAATCGATATGAGAAGTAATCAAATCGACACTGTTAAGGCGTAGTTCGCTCCAGCCTGGAATGGAAATGCGTGGTCTCCAAGGCAGAGGGGTGTTCCAACTCAGTGTCCACTTAGTTTTAATTATATCTCCTTCTTGCTGAATGTCGTGCAAGTCCATTTTGATGTCTATAAACCAAGTGGAGATGAATTTAATCATCTGCTTGTACCGTTCAACACCAGAAAATTTGTTGAGCGGGTCTTGAAAATAAACATCTTGAGCGTAGATGCTGTAAGTCTGATTAACTGGAAATCTTTGATAGTCTTCTTGAAGGATTTGAATGATATTTATCATGAATTATGAATTATGAATTATGAAATTAGGGTAGCATTGTGGTTCATGATTCATCATGTTCATGCCATAGACGTTCCAACTGACGCTGCCACGCAGCTAGAACTTCTTCCTGCGCTTCTTGCGTTTGGTCGATTTCACCCAGCAATCCTTCTGCATAAAAGCGTTCTAAGTTTTGCATTGTGGCTTGCAGGGATTGACCTTGAAGTTTTGCGGCTTGGATAATTTGCACTAGACGCCTTTCTATCAGGCGATTAAAGACATCGTCTAACCCAACTTCAGATAGGGAAATGAGTCGGTTGACGCCAGCGCTAAAATCTTCTATAACCAAACTGCTCAAATTGTGCTGAAATACCCCCCACACTACATCTTGGTGTAAAGCGTAGCGTACCTCTTGGGTGTCATCAAAGTTCGCTTCTAAAAATTGTTCTAAAAAAGGTTGCGCTTCTTGTATTGGTGCAATAGGTTGTAAAACTCGCAGCCACGTTTCATCGTCCGAAAGCATTACCAATAGCCGAGAAAGAGGAGTTTCTATTTGCCAGGAACCGGGTGCAATAGCATTGACAGATGCTGCACCAAATAATTGTGTTAGCGTATCGGCGATTTGTGAGGGTGTCATAGGGCTTTTTCGTGCTTCACCCTCTAGGGTACGTTTCCTCAGCCTCAATAACAAGCTTAACAACACCAACGCCAAGGGAGTTTTCTGCTACTTTGGAATTTGTTTTCGGGGGGTTGTTGTTTTCTTGTCCTGTAATAATTGTGAATCAGATATGTAATCCAGGGTAGCGCATCTTAACAATCTTTATGTGTGGTAATAAGCCTGCCCTTTTTTCTAAAAGCAATTTGGTGACCCACAGAGAGGGTGGGAAAAATAGGCGGAGTTTCGATATGCGATCTTATGGTACCGCGTCCAGCACATGAACTTGCAGACCCAGTAGAACAAGAAAATTGGAAAAAAAAACTAGAACAGACACACTTAGAAATACGTCAAAAATATCCAGATTCAGAAGTGGAAATATGGGCAATGGATGAACAGACGCTCGAAGACTCGCTACCGCTTCGCTAACGCCTGGGACTAAAACCTATATTACGAAGAATGTGGGTACCGATTGGAGAACAACCTTGAGCCAATGTTTACTGGCGTTATCAGTATAGTAACCGAACAGTTTGGTTCTTATCTAAGTAATGTTGAAAAAGCGTGGAAAGCAAATGCGAGAAGTGCTTTTGGCTCTCAAGTAAAAGAACTCCCTCCAGAGAGATTAGAGCAACTCAAAGCTGAATACATTGCCCAAGTCGAAGCAACTGCAACAGACCAAGGTATTTGGAACGATGTAACAACATTCTTTGTATTGGGGAGTAAGTAAATAACTTGTTAGTGCTGAGTTAAGTCGAGGGTATTATCTATCGCTCGACCTAACTCGATACCAAGCACTGGCTCATATCTAAAACCCAATCACAGAAACCGCCTTCCGCTTCGGCTCTGGCGTGACCTCCAGATAACGTGTAACTTCTGACCAAAACTATTGTAACTCCGTTGGCTCCCCCAACCTTTCAAGAAACACTTGACGTAAGGCTTATGTAGCAAGGGTTTGAGAGAAGTTGGTATTTGGTGTATCACCAGATTTAGGAACAAGTTCAAGACCGAGGGCGTTAGCTTTTTTCTGAAGGTTTTTTAGGATAAGATCCTGGTATTGCTGCTCATAGTAGTCCATGCCTGGGTCAATATACTCTCCGGCATGTGTCCACATTCGGTAGAACATACGTGCTAGTTTGTGTGCCGTAGCAGTAATCGCTTTGGGGGCACCCAATCGCGATCGTAAACGCCGATAAAAAGCACCCAGAGCAGAACGACTTTGAGTCAGAGAAAAAGCTGCCATCCGAAAAGCGTTCGCGGCGCGGTTGACAACTTGGCGGGTTTGAGAACTCTTGACTTTACCACCAGTAATCTTTTGACCTGGGGATAAACCTAACCAAGAGCTAAAGTGCTTGACTGTTGGAAAGCGCTCTCGGTCTAATCCAACTTCCGACAAGATCGTCTGTACAGTTAAAGCATCAAGACCATCAATGAGAGTAAAATCTACACCAGCCATACGGTAAAGATATTTACGCAAATCGAAATCAGGGTGATTTGCCGTTGATTTTTTTCTGCGTTTTTTTTTAGTTGCTGGAAGTTCATCTAGAGTCTTTGGTTCAAAATCAGCTAGACATTTCTCAATTTGCTGGTCGATGATGGCAATCTCTTTTTGATAGACTTCGTACAGTGTCAATTCTTGCTTTAAGACAAACAAATGTTCTAGACGATAGTCTCCGGTTAAAGCTTTAGCAATCTCGTTCGTGCTACTTTTAATTCGAGGGTCTTTGAGATCTGCTAAAACTTGTGGATCATGTTCTCCAGCAACAATTGCTCTAATAATTGCCATTCCCGTGTGACCAGTAATATCGCTAATAACTTTGTGTAAATGCAGATTCATCTGAATCAATGCTTTCTGCATCCGCTGCACATGGGTACTAGCACTTTTAATTAAGCTATCTCTTTGGCGGATATAACTGCGCAGCACACAAACTTCGTCTTCCGGACGAAAGGAACCCGACAGTAAGCCATAAGTGTGTAACTGTTGTAACCACTGGCAGTCGTTGACATCGGTTTTGCGTCCTGGAACTGTTTTGACATGGTGAGCATTGACTAGCCGAACCTCAAGTCCCTTTGCTTCCAAAATTTGAAATACTGGAATCCAGTAGACTCCCGTCGCTTCCATTGCTACTGTCGTCACCCCACATTCAATTAGCCAATCTGCCATTGCTATTAAATCAGGGGTAAAACACCCAAATTTCCGAACATTTTTTTCCACCTTATCTGGAGGAACACACACCCAATGTTCTCCACCACCCAAGTCGATGCCTGCGGCATTCTGATTAATTTGCTCCCAGTGCTTTGGACGTGCTTTTTCACTCAAAACAGACCGATTGTGATTTTGTTCTGGTGGCAATTTCATGTTCACACAACCTTGATATAATCATTTAAAGATGTCCTGACCTGGGGATGTAGTCATAGATAATCTTTCAAACGGGATAGGAAAAATATTCCTTCACCAATGTCATAGCCATAAAGCCCCAGAACCATGCTCCTAATCAGGTAAAGCAACACTATTGTACGTCCGGTTTTAACTGTCAGGACACTTATAAATTTACCCTTTAATGGGTCGCTTCGGGACTGTTTCTTTCATTCATAGCGGGTGGCGCGCCGCCCGTGGGGTGCTCCTAAGAAACACATTTTGAAATCCATATATAGCAAGGCTTCTAGAGATTTGAGTAAAATGTGTTTCTTTCATATTTCACGGGAGCGATCGCCGCGCCCGTTAGAGGCTCATATCTTGCACCTGTCCATTTGAATGTCAATTCCATGACTAAGTGCAATTGGACGTATTCGTTCAAGGTCAAGTCAAAAATAAGACAGAAGTAATTGTGGAAATATTGTTTGAAATGCAATTTGTGCTGCTTGTCCCCAATCTGGTAAATCTGTAGTGGCGATCGCTTGCGACTATGCACCCTTGATTCCTTAGTTGCAATTATATCACTCCGATGCTACCGGATTTGATATTACCCAACAAAACCTGTAAAATGTTGGGTTTCGTTCCTCAACCCAACCTACACATTTTTATTTTTTAGGCAAAACCTGTGCAGTATTGCTTATCGAATACTTTAACCTATCTGGATTTTGGTGGGCAGTGCCCACCCTACAGGGTGCATCTAAACAACGATTCTTTGCGCGGCAGTTCAGATCGCCGGAAGCCGGCGCTCTGCCTGCCTTGTCTTTGCGCCTTTGCGTAGTCCTGTCATACCTTAAATCAGCAACACCTCTAAATTTAGTGCTATCTTTAACTAGGATTTTTTTTATTGTAAATCAAAAAAACTGAACCAATTGGTCCTAGATTTTCCACATATATTTTGTTATTATAATACAATCCAGGAGACATACCTCCATCAAATAACATCCCTTCTTTAATTTTGCCTAAACAATTATTCCGAGCAATACCTGTGAGAACATCATCAAACATATCTGGCAAAAGCTCTTGATTGAGTTGAGATACCTCAATATTTGAATTAGCTTTAGCATCATTAACTAGCAGAATGACATAGCCTTTCTCAGTAATAGCTACCATAGAGCGATTAGTTGCTTGTTTACAAGCAAGTTCTCCCAAATCTTGACAAATATCTTTAAACTTGCCGTCACGAAAAAATCTGCCATTACCTCCCACTAAGTTGTAATTGAGAATAGCATCATTCCTTTTTCCCACATTTAGGCTAGCCTTACGTCCCTTGGGTTCTCCTCCTGATATACCAAAAGAAGAACGCTTATTCTTAAATGCTCCTGAATACTCGACTCCACGAGAAATATTCAACCCTTGGGGTTTATTATCAGTATCTATGTAATCAGCATTAATAGCTGCTAACGGTGGTTGTCCGTTTAATTTTGCATTTTCGTCAGCGATAAGTTCATGAAACTGTTTCGGCACATATTCTTGACGGAACTTACCCCGATTATCTTTGATATAAAGTTTATGAGATAGACCTACATTTACCTTGAAATCTAATGCTTCTGATTTAGGGTTAAAAATAATTACATGGTTGATGCCTCTTTCATCTTGCTCACCATGGTTATTAGTTTTAAAAAAAATAATACTAAAGCTTGTATTTGTACCTATACATTTTTTTGATAATGCCATCGACGAAGTTGAATAAATATTTTTACATGCACATAAAAGAACAATTGACAATATAAATATGAATTGTAACCGAAATAATTTGAGGCTAAACATATATTGAAACCGCAGATAGACGCAGATGAACGCAGATAAAACAGACAATTATCTGCGTTCATCTGCGTTCATCTGCGGTTAAAATCTAAAATCAAGAGAGCCATTCTAAAACAGCTTCTTCTTTCGTGTTAGTATTGCGGGATGGTGTTTCACGGTTAAAACTCATATGAATTGACCGTGTTTGTTCACCATCAGCAGCAACAGCCATAATAGGATAGTCAATTAAACCATCCTGGAAAGACATTTGGAAGCGGAAAGTACCATCTGGATTCAGCTTAATTGGATGACCACCAATTGTTACGGTAGCATCAGGTTCGGTGGCACCGTACACAATCAGTTCAGCATCGGCAATTAACCAGAACTGGCGTGGACGCAGAGGCACAGCGGAAGCAGAGAAACCAACACCAGACATTCCTACACCGGACATGGTTAAACCAGACACAGTAGGAACTGCCCACATACCTACACCAGAGGGGAAGACGTAGGAACTCACAGCTTGTTCCGGAACCCCAGATGGTGGAACGTGTTGTATGGAACCGAAGAGAGAACCAGCAACCCGTTGCACTTCGGCAGATTCCGCCAAACCAAAGATTTGGTCGTAAATAGGGTTAGGAGTGCCGTTGCTATCAGCAGCCGCCGCTACTACCTTCTTAGCGGGGGGAACCAGTTCGTAGACAGTAGTGCCGCGTAAATCTTCCTCGAAGTTCACTGTGACGAAAATGTCCTCAATCCAATCGGAAGGATAGACAGGAGGAATATGTACGCGTGCAGAGCGAGCGAGTATCAGCCAGCGACCATCAGCACAACGATAGCCAATGTCTATTATATAATCGCGATCGCTCACTGGCACTGGCAAATACCATTCCCGTGCCAATTCATCGCAAGGATACTCCTGAATGCTGTGAGGGCTTTGGTCATCTATGTTGATGTCGGTGACATCGTAAATCCTCAACGCCAGCTGTTGTCCCCCTTGACGACGCAGTTCTTCTTTATGTTCGTTGGAGATATCCCAGTAAGTGTAAGCCCACTGCGGGTCACGGGGCATCAGTACAACACGGCTTTCACCATAGCCATTAGGTAGATCCTGAAGCCCTTCATCCACATCATTAAGAACACCGCCGGTACGATCTTGTTGACCCAACTCAAATTTTGCTACTTCCACGGTTTCCTGTGCCTCCATTGAACGAGATTGGCTGTTATTATCTTTGCTGCGCTCAACTTCTTGAATCGATGCCAGCAGTTGCGATTTGCGCATGCGACTATAGCGAGAAATGGCATAAAGGCTTGCTACCTTACGTAGTTGCCGTAATGTCATCTCTTCTAACGGTGGGCGTTCTTTTGCCATGTATTTGGCCTCCATCCAGTAATTTGAAAGGTTAATAATATCCCCTTTTTAAAAAGTGTTTCATGTTATGTAATCAACCCCAAATGAGCTTTTTATTCCTCACTTCTGGTTGTATCCAGTTTTTAGGTTTTTTGGTGGGCTTTTAATTGTGGGTTACTCCCTTTCAATTCCCTATCCTGCCAAAATCAGCATTTTGTTTTGGGATGGTCGGAGCCTTGTGTCACTAAATATTAACCTATAAGCATAAGTAGGGATCAAGGAGGTTTCAGATGCATTTTCGTTGCTTTGACGAATTTATCAGCTCTCCGGGGATCATAAAGTCATGCTTTGTTGACATTTTGCTGGAAAACAAGACCTGATAATAGTCCAAAGACGAGGTTATGTCAATATTTGATGACAAATCGGGGATCTACGCGGTCAGAAGAAACACGGGGAGTAGGGAGTCGGGAGTGGGGAGTGGGGGAATTCGTGTTTCTGTAATGAGTAACGGGTGGCGTAAGCCGCCGGTGGGCCGCTTTCAAGAAACACGAATTCCCCCACTCCCCACTCCCCACTCCCCACTCCTAACTTTGTTTTGTGCTGATTTTGCTGATAACGAACATGTCTCGGATACGCCACGCATCTCCTATACGAACCAAATCGTACTTGACTCGCAATTTTTCTTGATCAGATTTTTTTATACGACCGATTTCATAAAACTCTGTTGCTTCAGTCACCGAAGCTAGCACAGTAGCACGATTCTGATCCATCACGCTTGTATTTAAAGATTCCACTTTCACACTGTGAGTGTACTTCCGATAGCGGTTATCTGCCTTTTCTTGTTGGGCAATGAGCCGCCATTGAGACAGAGATGAACCAACCAGAATTTGAGCTAAACTATCAATTTCGTGGTTTGCTCCTAAAGCTGCTGCTTTTGTAGATAACCAAGTTTTAATAACTTCCTCTGCACCTTCTTGTGTCAGAGGTCCTATTGGTAATTGCGGTTTGCTGTTGCGGTCAGGAATGGGTATTTGTGGTTGATTAAGCTCCACGAACAACTGTTGGTTTTGTAAAGATGGTGGGGAGAAAAACAGATTTTTTAACCATCCAAAAGTTGTTGTTACTATCAGCCACAATACTAGGATGCCTGCCAAACAACCAAATACAATAATCAACACCAGTCTTGTTCGTGGGTCTAAAGTACGGGCAAAAGGTCGTCGTCGATGAGCAGGATGACGATTATCTAAGGCACGCCCTGAGATAGTAGTAACTTGACTGCGTTTACGCCTCCTCTGTTTTGAGGGTTGAGGAGGTGCTGTAGGTACTTTACTGCTATTCAAGTTTTGGTTGGTTCCCCTGTTGACGCGTTCAGGGTTCGGGTGGGGTGTTGCAGGAGTTTGTGCTTTTGGACTCCTAGCAGATGAAGAAGTAGGTGATTTAGGAAAGCTGGGAGGCGAAACCTCAGTCGCATTACTACGGCGACGGGGATGGGTTGTCTGTGCAGATGACAAAGACTGGCTGTTGATGACAATCGATTCATCAGTTGTTTGCGCTTCCCAAGGCATTGCTTCTAAATAAGCTTGTACTTGTTGATTGGAAAAATAATCTTTCAGGGAAGCTTGCTCACCAGCCAAATCTCGAAAGTGCGGAAACACTTCGTTCTGTAACCATTGTTCTGCGTATAAACACAGTCCCGGCAAAAGGTCTGGGGATTGTTGAGAATTGTCTCGAATAAAAACCAGAGCTTCATATTCCTGACTCAGTTCCAAAGCACGGGTTGCAACTTCTGTTTGTCCCAACAGGAGGGCACAGAGTGACTGTTCTAGATGAACATCTTGGCGCTTGGAAAGACGAGTCAGCATTTGCTTTGCCTGATTAATTAAAGCGGGATAATGTTGAGCAAATCCCCGTGCTATCAAGGCATAGACTGCCAAGTATGTGGCGACAGCGGAGGAGGAACGCTGGCTTTGGTCTTCAAACAAACTGTGCTGTTCTGCGACTGTTAAGTAGTTGCGCAGTTGCTGGATAAATCGCAGAAAGTCATCTATATTTAGACCAGACTGATCATCTCTGTTGCCATCAATGCCGCCGCGCTCGTCTAAGACATCCTGTAATAGTTGTAAACCTTGCCCTCTCTCAGCAGTCTTTTCTATTGGTAGTGCTAGTAACTCGAGTATTCTATATGGTCGCAACCTATAGAGATCCGCAAGAATTTCATCCCGAACGTTGAGGAATACACCTTCACGTGATAGGACTTCCTCGCCTGTTTCCAAGGAAATGGCAGCATTTTCGTAGTGACCTTGCTGCCATTGCTCACGACCTAGCTCTAAACATGCTAGGGCGACGGTGAGAACAATATCTGGACGTTCAACGGCTGGAGGGTTGGATTCTTCGCTTATTGGTCTGTTGCTTGGTTTGACACTTGGTGTGCCGTTTTTATTGACGATGTATGGACGACCAAGTTTCAGTACTAGTTCGTATTCCCCTAGTTCTTGCAAAATTAGTAAAGCACCAACTAATTCCTCTTGGGAAATTTCTAGGGTGAGATTATGTCCCTCAAGAAGACCCTTGTTCTTGGAGATGCGATTTTCAACTGCCACTGTAGCATCTTGATCACCATCAGAGCCATAGGCATGAGCAAGATAAAGCTGATCGTAGGCTTTGCGTTCTTTTAAATCTGATAAAACCACGTAAGCTTCTTCTATAAGTTGTTTACGAGATGTAATTGCTGCTTGGGAATACTCGCGTCGCGGCAGTTGCACAATGCGATCGCTGTAAGCTTGCCGCAATTGTTCATCACTTGCCGCCAACGGTAGTCCTAAAATTCGGTAGTAATCTAGCGGAATTCGCACAGTCTACTTCCCCTGCAGCGCGATCAACATAATTTTTCTAGAGCATTCCAGGTCTGCAAAACCGTGCAATAATAATAGTTTATTGACTTCACACTACAAGTGTGAATTGCAACTATTTTACTTGTGCCTTCCCGACCATAGAGTTTTAACTCTATATCTATATACTAATTTTTACCTTATTCTTAAAAGTGCCAGACTTGTTGTGTGTTACTTTTGATCTCTTTACAGAGAGGCTGCTACTAGTAGGCGAGGCTGAATATAGCATAATTCTGCTCTCATTTCAACTAACTTTAGGTAAAAGTTAAAATATCAAGATTTTCGCCGCCTTTTTTTTAAATTGTTAATGAACATCCAGAAATGTTGCGATTCTCATTGGTAGTCTATTAGAGAGGATCGGAATCTGTTAGTTGATGGCTGTTGGTTGGCACTCCTCCAACCATCAACTATAGCAATCCTATTTAAGATCAGAACAAGAGGGACGAGGAGGACTTGGGGGACTTGGGAGAGGTGTTTGTAACTCAAATAGGATTGCTAGAAGGAGTCTATTTAATAGACATAGTCGTGAAAAAGAATCAAGAGTACCGTAAATTTACCCTCTCTACAAGGGTCTGAATTGACGCATAATTAATTTCCACTCCATGTCTATTAAAAGCTTACGCTTTCCGAAAGCCAATTAGCTAAAAAGTTTTACCACAGGGATACTCACAGATAATGGTACAAGAACGTACGTTACCCAAATTTGATGCGGCAAAAGCGCAAATTACCAAAGAAGTTGGGTTGGGGTTATACGAAGATATGGTCTTAGGGCGTACCTTTGAAGACAAGTGCGCCGAAATGTACTACAGAGGCAAAATGTTTGGTTTTGTACATCTGTACAACGGTCAGGAAGCTGTTTCCAGCGGAGTGATCAACGGTGCGATGCGACCAGGTGAAGATTTTGTTTGTAGTACCTACCGCGACCACGTTCATGCTCTCAGTGCTGGAGTACCAGCACAAGAGGTAATGGCAGAGTTATTTGGTAAAGCCACAGGTTGCAGTAAAGGACGTGGTGGTTCCATGCATATGTTCTCTGCCGAACATCGCTTGCTTGGGGGCTATGCTTTTGTGGCTGAGGGTATTCCCGTAGCAGCAGGAGCAGCTTTTCAAACCAAATACCGCCGAGAAGTATTGGGCGATGAAACCGCAGACCAAGTGACGGCTTGCTTTTTTGGTGATGGAGCCTGTAATAACGGTCAGTTTTTTGAGACATTGAATATGGCAGCACTGTGGAAACTGCCGATTATTTTTGTCGTAGAAAATAATAAGTGGGCGATCGGTATGGCTCACGAACGAGCAACATCCCAGCCAGAGATTTATCAGAAAGCCAGTGTATTTAACATGGTTGGTGTAGAAGTAGACGGTATGGATGTACTGGCAGTGCGAGCAGCGGCGCAAGAAGCCGTAGCCCGTGCCCGTAAAGGAGAAGGTCCAACATTAATTGAAGCACTAACCTACCGTTTCCGGGGTCACTCCCTAGCAGACCCAGATGAAATGCGCTCCCAAGCAGAGAAAGAATTCTGGTTGGTCCGCGACCCAATCAAGAATTTTGCAGCCTATCTGGTCGAGCAAAACCTAGTGACTCAGGAGGAACTCAAAGCTATTGACCGTCAGATCCAGCAAGTTATCGACGAATCCGTGAAATTTGCCGAAAGTAGCTCTGAACCCGACAAGAGCGAGTTATATCGCTTTATATTTGCCGAAAACGAGTAATATAAAGTGAGGAGTGAGGAGTGAGGAATGAGGAATTTATAACTCCTAACTCCTAACTCCTAACTCCTAACTCCTAACTCATAACTCCTAACTCCTAACTCCTAACCCCTGACGCCACATGAATAAACTTCACCTAGAAACAAATCACTCCCAGCTAGAAGTTCTACCAGAACGAGGAGGTATTGTCCTCAGTTGGCGCGTACAAGATCAAGAAATTTTCTATCTGGACAAGGAACGCCTTGCTAACCCTGAATTAAGTGTCAGAGGTGGGATTCCAATTTTGTTCCCTATTTGTGGCAACTTAGCCGACAATACCTACACTCATAACGGTAAGCAGTACACTCTCAAACAACACGGCTTCGCCCGCGACTTACCTTGGGATGTAGTCAATCAAGAAAACACCAGCCTTACGGTAGTCCTGAACAGCAACGACCAAACACAAGCAGTTTACCCTTTCGATTTTAAAGTCGCTTTCACCTACCAATTACAAGACAATACCTTAGAAATTCGGCAGCACTATACCAACCTCTCCTCGGAACCAATGCCTTTTTCAGCAGGGTTCCATCCTTACTTTTCGGTGCTTGATAAAACCCAGCTAGAGTTTGAAATTCCCTCTGGTGAGTACCAAGACAAGCCAACACAGGCAATTCATCCCTTTAACGGCAATTTTGATTTTAACCAAGATGAAATTGATGTGACATTTAAGCAACTTAATGCTACATCCGCTACAGTAACAGACAACAGCCGTCGGCTAAAATTGACCTTAGATTACGATGAAACCTTTTCCACGCTGGTGTTTTGGACAGTTAAAGGTAAAGAGTTCTACTGTCTGGAACCTTGGAGTGCTGGTCGCAACGCCCTCAACACCGGAGAAAACCTAACTGTGTTGCAACCAGGATCTGATTTGCTGACTACCATCCGCCTCTCGGCAAATTTTTTCTAAAACCCTTTACAAAACTAGAGATGTTTATGCTATAGTAGTTAAAGTCATGAGAAAAAAATGGGTCGCTAACTCAACGGTAGAGTACTCGGCTTTTAACCGATTAGTTCCGGGTTCGAATCCCGGGCGACCCATGAATTTAGGAAATGGGGAATAGGGAGTGGGGAGTGGGGAATAGGTTATCCCTAGTTCTATTAGTCTCGTGATAAAGTTATCGGTAACCTATAAGTTTAGTTCATTGGGAAAAAGTTATCCACTCCCCACTCCCCCTTACCTCTATCTTTGGCATAAACTTTTTCAGCATAAGCGCATCTCTATAGTTATAATTTCCTATATATTGAAAAAAGTCTTAAGATTAGCGTAATAATCACGCTTCTCTCACACCGATTAGCTGACTACCACCCTTGGAGGACTATATATGGCGCTTGTACCATTGCGGCTACTGTTGGATCACGCTGCTGAAAACGGTTACGGTATCCCAGCATATAACGTTAACAACATGGAGCAGATTCAAGCTATCATGCAGGCTGCTAAAGAGACAGATAGCCCTGTAATTTTGCAGGCTTCTCGTGGTGCTCGTAAGTATGCTGGCGAAAACTTTCTGCGTCACCTGATTTTGGCAGCAGTGGAAACCTATCCTTATATTCCTATTACCATGCACCAAGATCATGGTAATAGCCCTGCTACCTGCTACTCCGCGATTCGTAATGGTTTCACCAGTGTGATGATGGACGGTTCCCTAGAAGAGGATGCTAAAAGTCCAGCTAGCTTCGAGTACAACGTTAACGTCACCCGCGAAGTGGTGAAAGTAGCTCACTCAGTTGGCGCTAGCGTCGAAGGCGAACTCGGTTGCTTGGGTTCTTTGGAAACGGGTATGGGTGACAAAGAAGATGGTCACGGTGCGGAAGGTAAGCTTTCCCACGACCAATTGCTGACCGACCCAGACGAAGCAGTGAGCTTCGTGGAGCAAACTCAGGTAGATGCTTTGGCGGTAGCTATTGGTACCAGCCACGGTGCTTACAAGTTTACCCGCAAGCCGACTGGAGAAATTTTGGCAATCAGCCGCATTGAAGAAATTCACCGTCGCTTGCCCAACACCCACTTAGTGATGCACGGTTCCTCCTCTGTACCCGAAGATTTGCTTGCCATCATTAACCAGTATGGCGGTCAAATCCCCGAAACCTATGGCGTACCTGTGGAAGAAATCCAAAAAGGTATCAAGAGCGGTGTGCGTAAGGTAAATATTGACACCGACAACCGTCTGGCAATTACTGCTGCGGTACGTGAAGCTTTGGCACAAGATCCCAAGGAATTCGACCCCCGTCACTTCCTCAAGCCTTCTATTAAGTACATGCAGAAGGTTTGTAGCGATCGCTATCAGCAATTTGGTACTGCTGGTAACGCTGGGAAAATTAAGCAGATTTCTCTAGATGATTTTGCTGCTAAGTATGCTAAAGGCGAACTCAGTGCTGTCACCAAGACAACTGCCAACGTCTAATTAGAGAATAAATAAATAGGGACACTGCACAGCTGTGTCCCTAAATAACTGAGGATTCTCTTACCTCAGTAGACTGATCCGGGTAGTACTTAGGTTCCCCGGTTTTTTATTTTATTTACCAGAAGGCATATTACTTGACTCGCACGCTGACTACCGCAGACATTCCCGGTGTAATCTGCGATTCGTACCCTTTGATGCTTTCTTTGTCGAAAACAATTTTCACTGGGATACGCTGCACAATTTTGGTAAAGTTACCTGTAGCGTTATCTGGAGGTAACAGGGCAAACTGAGCGCCAGAACCAGGAGAAATACTATCAACACGACCTTTAAAGGTATGATGCGGAAATGCATCCAGCTTAACTTCCACTTCTTTTTTTGGCTTCATGTTTTCCAACTGGGTTTCTTTAAAGTTAGCAACTACCCAATAGTCGTTATTCACGATCGCCATGACTGGTGTTCCCACTGGTACCCGGTTCCCAACTTCCACCGTTTTCCGACCTACCCGTCCGGCAGCAGGTGCGGTAATATTGGTGTAAGATAGCTGCAAGTGTGCGTCTTTGAGGGCTACCTCGGCTTGGGTGATGGCTGCCTGTGCTGCTGCGTACTGACTACGATTCACTGCTGTTTGTTGTCCGCCCGCAGTAGCTTGTTGCATTACTCCCCTAGATGCTGCAAGTTTTGCTTGTGCAGTTGCGACACCTTCTTGGGCTTGTGCAAGTTGAGAATGTGCTTTCGCTACGCCAAGTCTAGCAGAGGCTAGCCTCGCTTGTGCTTGTTCCACTCCCTGTATGGCAGCGTTTCTTTGCGCTAAATTCACATCATACGCTGCTCTTGCAGTGTCCAGTTGCTGAAGAGGAATTGCGCTTTGTCGAAACAAGTCTTGGTAACGTTTATAATCGGTTTGAGCTCTTTGTAAATTGGCATTTGCCTGTGCTAAGAGCGCTTGCGCTGCGGGAATTCCCGCTTCGGCTTCCCTAACAACAGCTTCAGCCGCTGGAATACCTGTTTGCGCTTCTTGCACTGCTGCTTGCGCTGCGGAAATACCTGCTAACGCAGCATTCACATCACCTTGCGCCTGAGATGTCTTAGCAGTGGTAGTTTCTGATGCTAAGGAAATGTTTGATTGTGCTGCATTTGCTTGACGCTGCGCGCTTTGTAGCGCTGCTGCTGCTTGCTGTACTTTATTTATATAGTCCCGAGGATCGAGCTTCACTAGCAACTGTCCCTTTTGGACTTGCTGGTTATCATCTACCAGCACCTGGCTGACAGTTCCCGGAATCTTGCTACTCACTTGGTGAATGTGTCCCGAAACTGTGGCATCGTCTGTTTCCTGGTGAGTAGAAGCGTATTGCCACCAGTGATAACCAATACCACCTGCGGCAATGACACCTACACCCAACACTGGCAAAAGCAAAAGTCGAATCTGTTTGTTACCCTTTGGTTTTTCCGCAGGTTGCGGTTTTACCTCCTCCGACGCTGGTTCTACTTGAGGGCGAACATCAGCTTCTGTCGGGGTGTTTTGTGAGGTACGCGCTTCCAATGTCTCTGAGTCAGTAATTAGTTTTTTATCCAACACTACTCTTTTGCGTGTGTTGCGTCCCTTTAAATTAGTAGTACTTGTGCGTTCCATCACTTTTGACTTACTGAGTAGAGAAATTCATCAATTTTTCTTATTTATTTAGTGTGCTTAATATAGTATTCCTATTTGATTTGTGAGATAATATTTAGCCTCAGAAACCCGGTTTCTCAAAGAAACCGGGTTTCTTGATCTCACCAATGATTTAGGAATGCTATATCCATTGAAAAAATTCTCGTTCTCATTTAATTAGTATACGTATTATTTTTCTATAAAAAAATTAACAAAACTTCACCCTTATGGGTAATCATATCATACTGTTTAAGACAGATTAGCGATCGCCTGGTTCAAAATCTTACAAAATTGTTCGCGCTCTGCTGCGGACACACCACGCATAGCTTCTTCACGAATTTCCACGGCAATGGGTGGTAACACTGTTTCTAGTTCCTTACCCGCATGAGTTAGCCAAATGCGCCAGATACGGCGATCGCGTCCGTCTCGCTCTCGACGAATCAAGCCGCGTTCTTCCATCCGATCAAGTACACCAGTTAAAGTACCTCCCACCTGTTGCAGTTTTTCCCCAATGGCGGAAGTCGGTAAACCGTCTTCTTCCCACAGACAGCACAAGACTACCCAGTGAAAGGGGGTGAGTCCCAGCGGCTCCAGCCGCTCAGTAAACCTGCGGGCGAGGAGTTGTGATAGCAGCTTGATTCGGTAGCCAGTACTGTACGGTGCCCGAACTTGCTGCCATGACTCCACATCTTGAGAATTATTAGATACCACTATGTGAACCATTTCCCAAAATCCTTAGTATGCGTAATATTAGCATAACATTTTTTTAGATCACGTCATTTAACTACCGCGACTAACCCTCTTCGAGGAGAAAAATAGGTTTGCCGCCTTGATTGAGAGATTCTGTCAGGGCTGTGAGAATTTGCACCAACTCTTTGCCTACCCAGCCAGATGAAACCACTGAGTTCGTATTCGTGAGGACGCAGGCAATAAAGCGATCGCACATCCGCCGCAATGGTTCGTCTGTTTCTATTTCCAACACTTTTTGCCTTTGATTGACAGGAATAAATTGATTGCCTCTGGGTTCAAACTCACCATATAGTAGGGTCAAAGGAGACAAGAGTGACATTTCATCAAAAATTAAGCTACCAAGGCTTCCCACAACTCCAAGCCGTCGCTGTTTATCTGGATTGAGCCAGCATAGGTGAATATAAGCTTGAAAACCATCCGGGTAGGTGAGTGTAACCCAAACTAAATCAGCCAAACCCTGGTTTTGAAGAAGAGGGGGGGAGTGGAGGAGTGGGAGAGTGGGGGAAATTTCTTTTACTTCCTCCCCTCTCCCCCTCTCCCCCTCCTCCCCTCTCGCCCTCTCCCCTCTCCCCTGTAGCCACACAGTACCCGTTGCTTGCACAAGGCTCGGCATGTGACCCAACCAGAAATTAAAGATGGCAATATCGTGAATGGCTAAGTCCCACAGTGCATCGACATCTTGGCGGACTGGGCCTAAATGGGTACGAGTGGCATAGCCATAGCGCAAATCACCTAATTTACCCGCCTTAACTATAGCTTGCCCTTGCTCAACTGCTGGGTGAAATAAATAGGTGTGGTCAACCATCAGTTGCCGTTGCTGTTTTTCTGCTAGTTGGCAAAGTTCCCAGCTTTCTGATGGACTCAGCGTTAAGGGTTTTTCTGCCAAAACGTGATATCCCCAGCTTAAGGCATCGAAAATCAAGGAGTAATGGGTACTGGCAGGAGTAGCAATGACTACCGCTTCCAAACCCGTTAAGTGCTTGATTGCCTGCCACTCAGTTGTCAGTAGAACCTCGTCATTTAAGTCACAGCAGTTTTCACGGGATGGTATTGTATGTGTGGTGGCGGCTGTTCTGTATGAATCCCTACCAGGAATTGAAATATACTGCTGTTTCACCGCCGCTAAGCGTTCTGGGTTCGGGTCTACTACCGCTACTACCAATGCTTGGGGATGTTGTAAAAAATTTCGCAGCAAATGCACGCCCCAACGTCCAACCCCAACAACAGCGATTTTAATTTTCTTGCTCATTAGTCATTAGTCATTAGTCATTAGTCATTCGTCATTAACCAAGGACAAATGACAATTTATTGATTATCAGCTTATCATCTGCTGTTTGAGTTCAGGGTTTTTCCTGAGTATTTAGTGCAAAAAAAGCTACTTTTGCAGCTACTTGTTCGGCGGCCTTGATAGAGCGTCCCTTGCCTTCACCGAGCTTTTGTCCATGTAACCATACTTCAGCAATAAAACGCTCTTGATTGTGCTGCGTTTGACTGATTTCTACAACCCGATACTCAGGTAAAACTTTGAAGTGAGCCTGAGTCCACTCTTGCAGAGCAGCTTTGTAGTTAAATCTAGCTGGATCTTGGCGAATTTCTGCCGCTAGTTGTTTGAAGTGAGGGTCTAGCCAAGGGCGAATGAGGTCCAAATTATGAGTACTGAGGTAAAACGCACCCAGAACTGCTTCAAAGGCATCTGCCAGTCGGGTTTCTTGACCAACTTGATCAGCGGTAGCACTGCCAGCGACTAATAAATATAGCTCCAATCCGTATTCTCTTGCCATTTGGGCGAGGATGCGATCGCTCACCAACACTGAACGAATTGCCGCAAAATCCCCTACTGGACAATCTGGATAATTTTCCCATAACACAATAGCCGCCACTAACCTCACCACCGCATCGCCGACAAACTCTAGCTGTTCATAATTTGCTGAGTCAGAGACAGTAGGATGAGTCAATGCCAAGTCCAGTAGTTGCCACTTGACGGGGGCAACTACTGGCAAACCTAACTTTTGTACTAAACTTTCAAGCTGCCGCTGACGGCGTGGATAGGCTAGGCTCATTGGTTAATGGGGGAGAGAATCTTAAAAAAGGAGAGAGCAGGACATAAGCCGGGTTCTGTTCTCTTTCGAGGGCAGTTATCTATCTGGGACGCCTGTTACCAGACGCCTCTAGCGGCTCTTAAATAACGGAACTGGTAAAAGACCAACCGTAGTTCCTTTCGCCTTGCTCCCAACCGGGGTTTACCGAGCCAGTGCCTCTCGACACTGCTGGTGCGCTCTTACCGCACCTTTGCACCCTTACCAAGGAATCGGGAGTGGGGAGTGGGGAGTGGGGAGTGGGGTTGTTTCCCCATTCCCTATTCCCTATTCCCCATTCCCTGTTCCTGGCGGTATATTTCTGTGGCACTATCCTCACGATCACTCGCACTGGGCGTTACCCAGCAAGTTTGGTCTTTCGGGAGCCCGGACTTTCCTCAAACCAGTCATAATGAGACTGACCTGCAACCGCCTGCGCTTACTCTCTCCTAATACTTAGTGTAGTCAAGGATGACCGAAGCGTGTTGTAGTGGAATAGGGGTTAAGGATGTAGGGGTGTAGGGGTGTGGAAGAAGGGGTGTGGGGGTGTGGGGGTGTAGGGGAAACCCATGAATAAATAATGGGGCTTATACTTTTTAGGTGTCACGACAGGGTGTGACTAGGAAAAAACCTTTGTTTAATCTCTTACACCCCCACACCCCCACTCCCCCACTCCCCCCCTTCTCCCCTTCTCCCACAATTATCTCCTTCGGTTCCAAGGCAGAGCATAGGTCCAAGATAGTTTTTTGACGGTGAAGGGACACTTGACAAAGCATAGGGGAGGTGCTTTGCTACCCGGAGCTATTCCTAGGTTTGTCTCGGCTATCCGTAGAACCAAATCTAGGGAAAACTCAAAATTGCGTTTTCTGTTACTAAATTCGCTATACTGTTTTTTTTGCCCCCCTGACCCTGATTTCAGTTTGATGATGTTGGCTATTGGGAGATTTGCTTTGTATATTCCAGATTCCTTGTCAAGCTGGAAAACACTTTCAGATGCCACCGTTTCTCTCAGGGTTTTACCAGGGACAATGAGACTGGGAATTTGGGGTACAGCTAAGTCGCGGGTTACGTCTGGTGATTTCCGAATGACTCGCCGCGAAGCTCCGTCAAATTCCTCAAAAGCGCTATTGTCCCAGTCAACGTATATCGCAATATCTTGCGATTTGTTTTCAATGCCAATCGACAACTCTTTTGGGTCTTCAATTGTGTACATGGTTTTAAGTGAAAAAGAAATCCCAATTTTGTCTTGGAGATTTTGGCCTTTAAGTTGTTCTTCGACGGACGCTTTATTAAATTCTATCTGAACTTGATCGTCGATGGATTCCACCATTTGATTAAAGACGTAACTGACGCCAATGATATAAAGCGTCAACATAATTAAATTATTGTCATTGCTTCCCATAACTCAGAACTTCAACCTCCTGTACTGATTTTAAATGTTACACTTATCAGCCATTTCAAATATTTAATCATGCTTAATTGTCGAAGGATTTTCGAGCCATCCTCGTCGCCAAAATAAGAATAGTAACCCAAGTGCAATTGTTGCCATAGCAGTCAAGCAAATTGGATAACCCCAAGAAAATTTGAGTTCTGGCATATGCTCAAAATTCATACCATACACGCCAGCGATAAAAGTAAGCGGTATAAAAATACCAGAAACTACCGTTAGCAGTTTCATAATTTCATTCATTCTGTTACTTACTGCTGAAAGATAAACATCCATCAACCCTGATGCTAGTTCCCGGTAGGTTTCCACCATATCCATCACTTGCACCGTATGGTCATAACAGTCTCGCAGGTAAATTTCCACCTCCTCACTGATAAGTTCATAGCCATCTCGAATCAAGGAATTAATCACATCGCGGTGGGGCCATATGGCTCGACGGAGTTGCTGCAATTCTCTCCTAATTTGATAGATTTGTTGTAGTGTTTCTCGGTTAGGGTTGACCATTACTTCTTCCTCTAACTCTTCAAGTCGCTCACCGTAACGCTCCAGCACTGGGAAAAAACCATCTATAATGGCATCTAACAAAGCATAAGCCAAATAATCGGCGTTATGCCTGCGGATGATGCCTTTGTTGTTGCAAATTCGCGTTCTTACCCCATCAAAGCAATCGTGTTCTGATTCCTCCTGTACTGTGAGCAAGTAATTTTTTCCCAACACAAAACTTACTTGTTCACTATAAAAACCAGATATTGTTTCCGTTGGCACTACCATACGAGCTATGATCAACAATTGGTATTCATAATCCTCAAGTTTTGGACGCTCTACCACATTGACTACATCTTCTAATACCAGAGGATGCAAATCAAAAACCTTACCCAATCTTTGAAAAATATCTGCACAGCCCAAACCCTGCACATCCACCCAAGAAATAGATTCCTTCTCTAGATAAGCAGCACACTCCTCCGGCGTTTTCAATTGCTGCTGAGTGACATCAGTTTGGTTATAGTCAATCAACAAAATTATCGGAGCTGGAGCATTTTCATCAACGATGATAGTTCCTGGTATACTCCCCTGTTGGTGATAGAATTCCTTTGTGTATGGTTGATCCACTTTTAAAGGAGGGCGACGACGTTTTTTTCGCATACATTTTTCCCTGATTAAGTTATTACTAGGGGCGGGTTTAATCTACCTGACTTTTCACGGCATGTTAATAAACATGGATAGGACAAGGGAGATGGAGGAGATGGGGGAGAGGAGGGAGATGAGGGAGATAAATGCTTTCTTGTCCCCCTTATCCCCCTTGTCCCCCTTGTCTCTCTTTTTACTCTTAATTTATATGGAAACCAAATGGTTTGAAAATAAGGTTTCAAAATTTATATAGGAGTCCTAAATCATTCATGAAAAATCTTACGTAGTGCTAGGTGGGGCTATGCCCTACACAACCTGGTTCTGGTGGGCTTTAGCCCGGACTACGTGTATTTCAAAAATCTGCGGAGGAATCCTATAGTGTTATCTAGCTCAACATAGAGAACGCGATTTATCATGTCGCATCCAGATTTCAATTCGGCAATTATTGCGTTGATAGCTTTTTCAACAACAGCAATTTGCTCTTCAGTTTAATCGATATTGACCTTTCAAGAAACACGGGGAGTGGGGAGTGGGGAGTGGGGAGTGGGGGAAGAGGGGGAATGGGGGTGTTTCTTTCATTCATAGGGGGTGGTGTGCCGCCCGTGGGGTGCTTTCAAGAAACACAGGGGTGTAGGGGTGTGAGGGTGTAGGGGTGTAGGGGGATTCATGAGGGTGTTTCTTTCATTCATAGGGGGTGGTTCGCCGCCCGTGGGGTGCTTTCAAGCAGCAGCTTAAGAATATTGACCTGCCCAAATCAGCCTCTCCCGCTCTTGTAAACGCTCTAATTGATTAAATTGTAGAATTTCAACGGTTACTCGCCCGGATGCTGTCAATGGTGCGATCGCTCCTCCATCAAGCTGAAAGTGATCGCTCCATTTTTGAGTCCTGGGATTGAAAAAGGGTGTTAGGTTCCCGGTTTCCGGATCGATTGACCGAAAATCTTAGGGCGCAGAGCAAATGGCTTTAGACATGGGGTAGAGCTTGTGCGGGACTTCAGTCCCCGTCAAAAATCTATGTTTTTCACTCTTTGTCAGTTGACTCTAGTGCTAGCTTCGTGCTAAACATAGAGTGAAACAGGTCAATTATTTTGGACCCTACCCCCGGACTGGGGGGAAGTCACGCCTCGGAAGTTATCAATCCCAAGTGGGTTGAGTCCAGGAACCATGCCTACGGGAATCACCGCCAATGTGTGGGAAACTCCGACAGTCGGATATGTAGGAGATACGGCCCAAACTCTTACAGAATCCCCTTGCCTTTAGGCATGGGGAGTGTCAAGTCTATCGCTTGTAGTCGCGCTAAGTGTGCTCTTAGCAACTACGAACTAAAACGCTACTATCCCAATACTGGGTAGGTTTTGAATAGTTGAGGTGCCAGAAACCCGGTTTCTTTAAGAAACCGGGTTTCTAATTTTTGCTTATCCGAGCAGTATTGGCTACTATCCCACCTTAAATTTAGAATGAAATAGCCTTGATTTGTGCTGTTATTACGCTTGTAATCTGTTCGGTGATAAAGTGTAGTTCTTCGCAACTGGTTGTAAGCAAATACTGAGAGATAGTAAATTATGCAGGTCTGTCTAGTTACAGGTGGTAACTCTGGTGTAGGTTTAATGACGGCTGTAGGTTTAGCCAAATTAGGCAATCATGTATTTATTGCATGTCGTTCCGCAAACAAAGCAGCAAAAGCTATAGACTACATCCACCAAACCACCGGAAATCAAAATGTGGTATTTTTACCCCTTGACCTAGCTTCTTTAGATTCAGTTCGTAACTGTGTCAAACTATTTAATGAATACAATTTACCATTGCATATATTAGTCAATAATGCAGGTATATTCAACCGCAAAGGCACAACAAAAGAAGGTTTTGAACTGATTTGGGGAACTAACTATTTAGGGCATTTCCTGCTGACCTATTTATTACTAGAAAAAATCCAAAAATCTGCACCTAGTCGCATTATTATGGTAGCGTCAGATTTAGCATCATATGCAAGTGATATTAACTGGGATTTATTAGTTAAAAAAACACCGTTGAATTTTCTAAAATTATATGCTGTTTCTAAACTTTGTTTATTGCTCTTAACAAGAGAACTTTCTCAGAAATTCAAGGATTCTCAAGTTACTGTTAACGCAATACATCCAGGGTTTGTGCAATCAAATATTACTATATGGCATCGCCTCAGTAAATATTTAGGTTTAGGTATTTCCCCAGAAGCCGGAGCATATAGTACCCTTGTTTGTGCTACTTCCCCAGAGTATCAAAATATTAGTGGAAAATTTTTAGACAGTCATACCCAAGAAATTCCTTTACCTAAACTAGCACAAAATCCAGAATTATCGCAGCAATTATGGGAACGTAGTTTATTATGGACTGGGTGCAATCAACAGCAGAATACACGCTTAATTAATTATGATGGAACTGATGGCATTTGGGGACCATACTCTCTCATGTCAAACAGTGATAAAATGGCTGAGATTACTAAACATATTTTTCATAAAGTCTTACCAAGAGTACCATTAAAAATATTATTAATCCAGTTAATAAAATCGATTTTCCAATTTAAAATTGGCTCATTGAGCATAATATTATTTCAATCTTATAAAAGATATTTTTACATGGAAAGACATTTAGATTCACCCGTAATTTTGCAATTATGTCATAATAAAAACTTATTAGAAAAACTAACTGCACATTTAGGAGAAAATTTAGTATTATGGCGGTCAGAATTGTGGGTAAATTATCCCGCCCACCAATTAATTCCTTTTTGGCATCAAGATTCTTATCCTAAATTGCTTAAAGGAAATGGTAAAACTATCCATGCTTATATAGCTTTATCAGAAGTTAATGAATATAATGGTTTTGAGTATATACCTAATATTTATTTGAAAAACTGCCAGATAAAAGGAACAGATCCTTTTAGTGGTAATAGCTTTTTTGACATACCTGATGAAGTGGCAGAAAAAGCCATTCCTGTAGTATTACGTCCTGGTGAATTTGTGTTATTTACGGATGAACTTGTACATCGTTCAGTGCGTAATAATAGCGGTAAAGTGCGACTTTCGTTAACGCTGCGGTTAACTCAGCCTGGGGTAAAAATTTTACCTGGTTATACTTCTAATTATCAGAAACCTGTGATTTTGCCATCACAAAAATAGGGGAGTGGGGATAGCCTGGGGTTTTAACCCCAGGAGGGAGTGGGGGAGTGGGAGGGCAGAAACCCGGTTTCTCTGACATCTTGCACCTTTTCAATAAGGGTAGGGTGGGCACTGCCCACCTTACGAAATCATATGGCTTTTGGGCTTTGATTTTCGCAACAAGACGATGGTGCAAGATATGAGTTGTGAAAATCACGATTTCGTAAAGACGCGATTAATCGCGTCTCTACAAGCCAATGGACTACATCATGCCCATGCCGCCCATGCCGCCCATGCCGCCCATGCCGCCCATACCGCCCATGCCGCCCATGCCGCCCATGTCAGGAGCGCCACCAGCAGCTTTCTTCTCTGGCCTTTCAACGACGAGGGCTTCGGTGGTTAAAACCATACCAGCAATGGAAGCTGCGTTTTGGAGAGCGGAACGCACAACTTTGGCAGGGTCAATGATCCCAGCAGCAATCAAGTCTTCAAATACCCCGGTTGCAGCATTGTAGCCGATGTTTAAATCGGTTTCCTGCACTCTAGCGACAATGACAGAACCTTCTACACCAGCATTGTCGGCGATTTGCCGCAAGGGGGCTTCGAGGGCACGTGCCAAAATATCAGCGCCAATCTTTTCTTCGCTGTCAAGGCTGTTTTTAATTCCCTCTATCTTCTTTGCCAAGTAAATGAGTGTGGCACCACCACCAGGAACGATACCTTCTTCCACAGCAGCTTTGGTAGCGTTGAGAGCATCTTCGATTCGGAGTTTGCGGTCTTTGAGTTCGGTTTCTGTCGGTGCACCTACTTTAATGACTGCAACTCCACCAGCAAGTTTAGCGATGCGCTCTTGTAGTTTTTCTCGATCATAATCCGAATCAGTTTCTTCCAGTTGCCTACGAATTTGGGCAATTCGTTTTTGCACGTCTCCCGTGCTGTCACCACTAGCAACTATAGTCGTGTTTTCTTTATCGATTGTGACTCTCCGGGCAGTTCCCAGCATCTCTAAAGAAGTTGTGTCTAAGCTTAAGCCAATTTCTTCAGAAATTAACTGTCCATTGGTGAGGATGGCAATATCTTCCAACATTGCTTTGCGGCGATCGCCAAATCCTGGGGCTTTAATAGCGGCTACTGTCAGCACACCCCGCGCTTTGTTCACGACCAAAGTCGCCAAGGCTTCACCTTCCACATCTTCAGCAATAATCAGCAAGGGTTGACCCAAGCGGGCAACCTTTTCTAAAACCGGAATCAAATCCTGGATGCTGCCGATTTTCTTGTCGGTAATTAGGATGCGGACATTTTCAAATTCTACCGTCATCCGCTCATTGTTGGTGATGAAGTAGGGAGAAATGTAACCCCTGTCTATCTGCATCCCCTCCACAACTTCCAAATCCGTTGTCAGCGACTTGGATTCTTCAACAGTAATGACACCGTCTTTGGTGACTTTTTCCATTGCTTCCGCTAGCATTCTGCCGACTTCTTCGTCGTTACCAGCTGATACAGTAGCTACTTGGGCGATCGCACTTCCTTCCACAGGCTTCGCCACTGCGGCAATTTCTTTCACCAACGCTTCCACGGTTTTGTCAATTCCCCGCTTCAAGCTAATAGGGTTAGTACCTGCGGCGACGTTCCGCAAACCTTCCCGAATCAACGCCTGCGCTAATACAGTAGCGGTGGTGGTGCCATCTCCAGCGACATCTTTGGTTTTTGACGCCACTTCCTGAATTAGTCTTGCGCCAGTGTTTTCTAACGGATCTTCTAGTTCAATTTCCTTGGCAACGGTGATACCATCGTTCACAATTTGGGGTGCACCAAATTTTTTTTCTAGAAGAACGTTGCGCCCTTTTGGACCCAACGTGATTTTTACGGCATCAGCAAGGGCGTTAATACCCCGTTCTAACGCCCGCCGAGAGTCTTCACTAAATGCAATAATTTTCGACATAACTCAATTTTCCAGCGCTTTCTTTAGCCAATTTAGCACTCCACGCTCAAGAGTGCTAATAATTCAAGCTTATAAAATCACAAATTAATCCGAAAAAAAGGATACACGCAGCATGATGAAAAGTTATGAGTTATAAGTTATGAGTGAGAAGTTATCATTCATACTCCTAACTCCTAACTCCTAACTCTCTACGCCATGACCATGCCGCCATCAACGTTAAAGACTTGACCTGTGATGTATGCCGCAGCGGGGTCTGCGGCGAGAAAGCGCACCATGCCGGCGACTTCTTCCGGTTGACCGTAGCGACTTAAAGGGATGTATTTAAGAATTTCTTCAGCATTGAAATTGCTTGTCATGTCAGTGGCGATGAAACCGGGGGCGACGGCGTTAACGGTGATACCGCGAGAAGCAAATTCTTTCGCGATGGTTTTGGTAAAGCCGATGACGCCTGCTTTGGCGGCGCTGTAGTTGGCTTGTCCAGGGTTTCCCATCAGTCCAGCTACGGAGGTAATATTGATAATCCGCCCAGAACGTTGCTTCAGCATGACTTTACTGACGGCACGAGTACAGAAGAAAACACCAGTAAGATTAAGGTCAATGACGGCTTGCCAATCTTCTGGCTTCATTCGTAAAAGTAGCGCATCGCGGGTAATACCTGCATTGTTAACCAAGATATCGACGCGATTAAACTTGGACATCACACTCAACTGCAACGCTTCTACTTGATCCAATTTGGAAACATCAGCCTTCAATGCGATCGCACTTCCTCCAGCTTTTGTAATTATATCCACCAATTCTGTTGCTGCATCACTTGAACTGGCGTAATTCACCACTACGGTTGCTCCCGATGTGGCTAACTCAAGGGCGATCGCACGTCCAATTCCCCGTGAAGCACCCGTGACAATTGCCACCTGTCCGCGCAACCTCTGCAAGTTTTCTGGCAATAGTTCCATCAGTATTCCTCTTTACTGTTTTACCGCGCTAATTATCATAGGGTGATTCCTGGCGTAATGTTAGTGGTTATCTGAACAGAGGGGACTTGGGGGACTTGGAGGACTTGGAGGACTTGGGAGAGGTGTTTATAAATCCTGCATTGCTATATAGCAATCCGTGCAGGAATCACAAACACCTCCCCCTCATCCCCCTTGTCCCCCTTGTCCCCCTTGTCCCCCTCATCCCCCTCATCCCCCTCATCCCCCTCATCCCCCTCATCCCCCTTGTCCCCGATAATTTATTCGTAGGCGGATAGGCTGCAATCTCTTACCATAGAAGTCAAACCATAAAAAACTGATGCGTGCTATATGGCTACAAAAAAGCAATTCAACAGCTTTGAAGAAATGTTATCTGGTTCTGATGTACCTGTGCTAGTCGATTTTTACGCTGACTGGTGTGGTCCTTGTCAGATGATGGCCCCGATCTTAGAGCAAGTCAACACACACCTCCACGGTCGCGTGCGAGTTGTCAAAATTGATACAGAAAAATATCCTGAACTGGCAACTCAGTATGGAATTGAAGCCTTACCAACCCTAGTACTGTTTAAGCAGGGTCAGCCAGTGGATCGGATTGAGGGTGTGTTACAAACGCCACAGTTGGTAGAACGCTTAAAATCGAGAATTTAATTATGATATGGGTATGGGGTATAAATTGGCGAATTTCTCTACATATGACTTTTCTTCACCAATGCCCAATGCCTCATGCCCATTGCCTTAACTTCTTTCCTGCTGATCTAACCAAATAAATAAATCAGCGATTGATGAAATTCTCAAAAGTGCCCTTCCTAATGCTTCTAGCTTTTCCTTGTTTAAAACTTGAACTCTCTCAATAATTGACGAATCAATTTCACCAAAGCGTTCATTAAGTAAAAACATACAGAATTTAAGCGCTTCTTTTTGTTCGCCCTTCTGCCAAATATCCTGATAAATCACTGACTCCTGCATAATATCCTCGCTCAATAACTGACGAATTGGGGAGTGAGGAGTTAGGAGTGAGGAGTTAGGAGCGATCCAAATTCTGGTTCTGGATTGCTTACGGGTTTGACATAAAAATTATATACGTGTTGATCTGTTTTGTCTTCCAAATTGACATACTGTGAAGTTGATAGCGGTGGGAAAAAGTATGGCTGGAATTGACTCAAACTTTCACAAGTTTCCAGGGGGAAGGGTTTGCTTTCTGGCATATCATTCCATCCGATGATGAGAACACCACCTTGACGTAAGCAATCGAAGCACCCACCAAATGCTTTTTCAACTTCTTCCCTCTCATTCAATCCCCACCCAAAAACTCCATTACATATGATTAAATCGAAAACATTGTCTGGAAAGTGAAGCTTTAAATCGCTAAGTGAGCCAACAATGTGATTTTTGGCTCCATAGATCTTTTTCATTGGGTTGAGTTCAATTGTCCAGTATTCTTTTTTTGTAAACCATTTTTCATAGTGCTTTGTATAATGAGCACATCCTACAAATAGCACTTTTGCAAATTCCTCATGAGCAACAAAATAGGGAATAATTTTTTGCTCTAATATGTAGCGATCGTGATTAATGATGGGCATCTCCCAACCCATAACTAAATAGATATATCGTTTTAAACGTTCCAAAACCATTTTTGTCTCCTTTGAGATAGCTATGTTTTATTGTGCCTACCTATTTAATTAGATCACAAAGTTACCAATTTGCCAAGTTAATACTCGCAAGGCGAACTGATTAAAAGTTTGATTGTAGCAGTCCGTGCAGGAGTTGTGAAAGTCCAGAAACCGGGTTTCGCCAAAGTTACCCGGTTTCTAAAGTATGGAATTTTCACTCTTGTAATATGCTATACCTAATGGGATAGCTGACATCTTGCACCACCCAGATAGCACATTAAAAAATAACTCAGCATCCGCCTAGGACTCGAAGTCCTAGGCTCATAGCATAAGTCCTCTAAAAGAGGACTGAATGAGTTTTGAAAGTACTGTTAATTTTATGACTCTTTACTTGGGTTGCTGTGGTTTATACGTAGAGGTGCAAGATATGAGCTACTCAGTTAGGACTTACGCATTGACAGAGACAAACAACTATGCATTATCTCTCGTTACAAGCATCGGCTTGTAATGCTCTTGTAGTGGGCTGCTGCCTCCTGTCAAATCGGGAGGCAGCAGCCCTCCTTGAACGAGGTAGGGCAAGACTTTTAGCTTAATGAGCCTCTAATGCACATGATGGTCAATGTGTAAAGTGCTTAACTCTTAGTATATTTGCTGACGCTATTTTAGCAGTTATTGCTTAACATCGCTCTAGGATTTACTAGAGGGCAAGATGTCTGAGCAAACCTTAGTAGCCGCTCTTGAACTAAACTACCGATTTTTAATGCTCACACATATAGTGTGTGCCGATCAGCAAATTCACAATGCAGAGGCAAAAGCTCTACAGCAACTAACACACCAGACCAACATAGGACAGCGCACCATCGAAGAGATGGAGAAGATACTGGCGCAAGATGAACACCTGCTAAGTGTGGAGGATGTGGCGCGTAGAGTCCCGCCGGGTCAACAGAGTGAGGTCATGCGGCAAATGCTGGCGATCGCCCATGTTGACGGTTTCTTTTCACCGTTAGAGCGTGAGATGGTGGGGCTGGTAGGAGGGATTTGGAATTGGTCTAAGGGCGAAATAGAGCGGTTTATTCAACAAGCAGAAGACTTCGGTGCTGTGAAAAGCTCTGTTGATGACGACAATAATCAACGAGGACTTTCTGTTGGTGCGCGTTTTGTAAAAGGAGCGGATTCTATTTTATCACGCGGACTTGTGGACAATTTAGCAAAAATAGTCCCTGGAAATGTCGGACGCCAAATTGAAGAATTGCGACGGGAAATTTTATTAGCTGGACCAGAATATGATGACGCCATTCAGCAATGTGCAGCGATCGCCACTGAAGATTACAAGTTTGCAGAAGTTGCTCTTAAAGGAACTCGGTTAGCACTTAACAATTTGGGCAAAGGTCTCCAAGACCAAGTCGCAGCTATCCAAAGTAAAACAACTCGTAAGGGTGAAGCTAAAACTGCACTGGAGGTAGCAAAGCAGCTTGAGACGACCAGAAAGGCTCTCATGGTAGAAATTCTTAAAGAAATTGAAAGTTTAAGCGAATCGCTTTCTGCTAAGCAACGCGCTCTCAATCATTTCAGCATCGCTTTTATGGGTAAAACCAAAGCTGGAAAAAGCACTCTTCATGCCATTATTACAGGTGAAGGCTGGGAAGCTATCGGTGTAGGTAAACAGCGTACCACTCGTTTGAATCGAGTGTATGAGTGGAAAAATATTCGGATTATTGATACTCCTGGAATTGGTGCACCTGGAGGCAAAACAGATGAAGAAATCGCCCAAAGTGTTATCGAAGAATCTGATGTGATTTGTTATGTGGTAACAAATGACAGCATCCAAGAAACCGAGTTTAATTTTTTGCAACTGTTAAAGAAAAAAGCCAAACCGCTAATTATTCTGCTGAATGTTAAGCATAACCTGCGCGACTCTCGACGTTTAGAGCATTTCTTAAAAGAGCCAGATAAACTATTTGCTATAGAAGGAACAAGTGGTCTTGGTGGACACATTGAGCGCATTCGTCGCTATGCTCAACAGCATTACGCTAACGACTACTTTGATATTATTCCGGTCATGCTTCTCGCGGCGCAGCTTTCCCGCGAACCAGAACACAAAGAGCTTAAAGATAACCTCTTCAAGGCTAGCCGGATGCAGAATTTTCTTGATTCAATCCGCGTGTCTCTGGTTGAACATGGACCTATCAGGCGATCGCAAACCTTGCTCGGTTCTACAGTAGGTGTAATTGACAACCCTTATAAATGGGTGAATCAACAAGCCCAACTCTATCAGCAGTTGACAGATACACTAAAAACCAAGCGTGATACGATCCGCAAAGACATCCAAAAAGCAGCAAAGGACAATAGTGCATCTTTACTGCAATACATCGAGGCGATTTTTCAAGATGCTTTAAATGCTATTCCATCCTTTGCAGAAGACCATTGGGACTCGAACGAGATGGATTTGAAGCTTGGTTGGGAGCAAAAACTTAAAGCTATCCACTTTGATGAGCGCTGGAAAAATGCCTATGAGGAGACTAGCAAAAAATTCAATAAAGAAGTTCAAGAAGTGCTTGAGGAAGTGGGGAATGAATTACAACTGATTGCTAAACTAGGCGGTGGGAATTTCACGTTTACTGAGCAGGATTCAAATAATTTTCGAGATTTCCTGCGAATAGGTAGAAACATTCTGGGGATAGCAGGTGCTGTTATAACTAAGTTTGCCCCTCCTATTGGCATTGCTATTGGGATTGCAGCTACAATTGTTGGCTTGATGACCGAACTTTTCAAATCTAAAGCTGAAAAGCGCCGGGAAGCTGTCCAAAAAATATCAAATTCATTATCTAGTCAACTCAACAATTATCACCAAACGACTCGCCAGCAGGCTAAGGATGACTTTGGTAAGTATTGTGATGCTGTAGCCATGAACATGAACACCTACTTTGACGAATTGATTCAAGGTTTAGAAGCTATTATTGAACAGCTTGAAACAGCCAAAAGTAAATTAGATGGAACTGCTAATTATCTTAATCGTGCTTACGCCAAGCGAATCATTGATTGGTGTCTTGATAAATACGAACCACTGACTGACGAGCTTATTTATAAAAACATTGCCAAAGTTAAACGTGATTTTGGGCGCAGCATGACTATTGAAACAAAATTAGACTTGCATCTCAAAAAATCACAGAGTGTTCTCAACCGAGTTCTGCAAGAGGACGTTTCCATTAAAAGTATCAAATCTTCCAAATAGGAGTAAACACACATGACTCAGAATAAACAAAACTTCAACGCTGCTGCTGCTGGGGATAAGTTCAAGAAGACCTTGGTGAAATTTGATGATGTGCTAGTTCAAGGAAACCACCCTGAACTAACAGCTATCCGCAAAAAACTGCGTGAGGAATTGAAAGAGTATTGGGAGCAGGGAATTCTTACAGTAGCTTTTGTTGGTCAATATAACGCAGGTAAATCTACCACCATTTCTGCTCTCACAGGAAGGCGTGATATTCGCATTGATTCTGATATTGCAACAGACAAAACTGCTAGTTATGACTGGAACAGCATCAAGCTGATAGATACACCAGGGCTGTTTACAGACCGTATTGATCATGATGAGATTACTTATGAGGCTATTAATAAAGCCGACTTGTTGGTTTTCTGCCTCACTTATATGCTTTTTGACTCAGTGACAGCGGAAAATTTCAAGAAGTTAGCCTATGAAAAAGGTTATCGCTGGAAAATGATGCTTGTCATTAATAAAATGTCTGATGAAGCAGGAGAAGAGACGCAAAAAATTGCCAACTATCGAAAAAGTCTAGCTGAAGCACTTAAACCTTACAGTATCGATGAATTTCCTATCTGCTTCATCGATGCTAAAGATTTTTGTGAAGGCGTAGACACACAAGAGGATTTTCTTATTGAAATCAGCCGTTTCCAAACTTTTATTGATGCTCTTAATAATTTTGTAGCTCGCCGTGCAGCGCTGGCTCGTTTCGATACACCGATTAGAATTGCCCTAGGCTGTGTTGATGAGGCTCAGTTGAGTTTCACTCGCAATTCTAGCGAAGACTCTGCTTTTTTGGAAGTCCTGACACGGTTATCTCGAACTGTGAGGAAAGAACGCGATCGCCTGCGAACCAAGGTGAAGAATATAGCTTTAGAAATGTCGTCCGCAGTTGCGAAGGAAGGCATAATCCTATCCACTGTTGTAGGAACAGAGCAAAACTTTGATATCCTTAATAAACAAGCTGAACTTCATGTGCAGAAACATTATGAGAAAGCCGAAAGTAAAATACAAGAAGTTGTTGATACAGCAGTTGAGTCGATCCGAGAAGAAGTTGAACAAGTGCTTTCAGGAAATTTAGTCCAGACCTTTGTAGCTTGTCTAGAAAAAAGTCAAAATGTATCTGGTGAGAATATAGATTCTAGTATGGATACAGAGCGGATTAAAGGTCAAGTAACTTGGCTACAAAATATTGCAGGTACAGCAGGAGTCGAATTGAGCAATTTTGCAACCAGGAGTTTTGTCAATACTGCAGGACAGGGTTTTCTTCGCTCTATAGATGTTGCAGGAAGTGGTCTACATCAGGGTGTTTTGGCTGTAGGAAAATTCGTCGGTTTTAAGTTTAAACCTTGGCAGGCGGTTGGTATTGCCAAAAATATTGGTAATGCTGCCAAGTTTCTTGGTCCTGCTGTGGCGCTGATTGCAGTTGGAGTCGATATCCATGCAAGCATACAGGAAAAGCAACGAGAGAAGCAAATGGCTGATGTTCGCCGCGATATTACCAGCCAGTTCCAAGCAATTGCCAAAGACCTGGAAAATCAGATAGAATTACAACTATGGGAAGTTGAATCACAGGTTTATGGCGAGATTGAAAAGCAAATTGCGATCGCTCGTCAGCTTGAAGTTAGTGCGATCGCGGCTTCAAATACTTGGGTCAAACAACTCGCAGAAATCCGCAAAGATTTTGAGTTGATTCTGGGCTACATAACGAAGGCGACGGAAAATACCGTAATGTGATGGAATTAAAGAGCGATCGTTGAAGGGCGCTGGGTTGGCTGCTTTCTTCATAGCAATTTTGGAATTTATGCTTTAACTTTTAGATTATGTATACCCTTTTATGGTACATCTTATTTTTTGTATTCATAAAAGTATAGTAATCTTTTGGTTATCTTGCAAAATGCTGTGTTTAAAGTCATTTCCTAGTGCTGATTTATTTGACTCTTCTGAACTTGAAATGAAAGAAGAAATTTTTAGCAAATACAAGTATGCCTTAGGGTATATTGGTGTAGATTTTGAAAGGGAGGATGTGCAAGAAGCTCTCCTGGATTGTATTGACGGTTTTGAAGATGCTATGCGTGCCACTATTGCGTATTGGTACTGGCTAACAGAAAATTCTCAACCTTTCTATGCAAATGCTTGTTTTCTTCAAGCCATAGGTCAACGTTGGGATTCTCGATATTGGAAAGATGAATACTTAGACAATCCTAATTTTAAAAACCCTTCCCTTGTGTGGTGGGAAGAAGCAGGAAGAGTCTGGGGATATGATTTACGCAATCAAATTATTGCTGATGTAAATATAGATGAACAAGGTGAGTATATTTTGTTTCACACTGGGAAGAGAATAAGCTTTTCTGTAGCTAGAAGATGGGGTTGGGAAAGATTAAGGGAATATGCGTTAACTATGTGAATGAATTATGAATTATGAATGATGAATTATGAAATTTTTAGAAATAGCAGAGGGTTTGCCCTGCACCTTGGAAGATGGGGGCAATTTGTGGATCGAGGGGGTCAGCTTCGTTCATATTTTGCTTGCATCGGTTTGCGTTAAAACACTGATGGTTACTCATAAGTAAGTCGGCACAAATAAATAAAGGTTTGTAGTTGCGCTTCAGCGCCCTAGATATGAGCGCTCTCCGCGCAACTACAAGCCCTTACTTGCATTAATATAGTTCGGTTTTTCTGTGTCGGTCTACTTATAGCAATCCTAAATGATTTATAAACACCCAAGTCCTCAAAGTCCCCCAAGTATTCCTTGTCCCCCTCAGTATTGCTTTCCGGTAGACTCTCCCTTTACTGCGGATGAATGTTTAGATGAAGATTTTTTACCTGATTAGTTATGATAATCAATCTATAAACAATCCAGCATCAACTTGGAAAAATTCACCCAATGCTTTCGCTTCTGCTTTACTAATTTCTCGCTTACCGTTGATAATTTCAGACACAACAGTACTCGAACCAATTACACCTATTAAATCAGTTTGTTTTAAATTTCGAGCTTCGATTAAATGGAGAAGCATTGATAATGGGGTTGTCTCACCCATTGGGTATTTTTCATCTTCATATTTCTCTATTAAAGCAATCAACAAGTCATATAAAGCCGATTCTTCAGATGTTCGGTTTTTTCGGTGTGCGAGTTCTTCGGCTATGAGTATTGCTTGTTCGTTTTCTGTATCATTTGTAATTACTTTTGGTTGATACTTAGCTAGTAAAAGTGCGTAAGTTTCTGGATTAAAAGTAAGGGTTATTTTTCCACTTCTCCTTATCGTATTCAGTGTGAGTTAAAATATATTTTACAAATCGATCATGAAGGAATTGACCAATCCACAATTTTTAAATTAGGGACTTTCTCAAAATCTTTAAGGTTACGCGTACAAACTGTACCATTTAAGGAAAGTGCAATGGCTGCTATTCTTAAATCTTGTGTACCAATACGAATTTTTTGCTTTAATAATTCGTTATAGATATCAAATGCGGCTTCATCAAAGTCAAGAATATTAGCTTGACATAACCGATTAAATGTTTCTCTTAATAAAGAGTAAGCCGTAACTAATTCTTGCTTTGATTTTGCTCGTTTAATTACATCTAAACGACCGTACATCTGCTCAACAATAGTTATTATTGTGACTGCTATTTCTGAAGGATTTACAGCAGCTACTTTACTAACTACTACTGGATGACCTCGTTGTAGTAGCGAAATATGGTCAGTATCAAGTACCCATACTGTCATCTTATTTATACAATATAAAATATGCTCTTACTCTTGCGGAAAAGTATCTTCTGTTGATTTATCTAGTTCGTGTCGATAGTTTTCTATAGCTGAGAGCATTTGCTCAAATTGTGGGTCATCTTTAAAAACTCCAGCCATTGCTAACCAGGGGTTTTTCTGCTCAGCAGATGGCAATTTTACTGATATTGAAACAATTTCTGCACCAGCTAGATGGGTTTCTAGACGTTGCTGAATTTGGGCTAATGCTGTTGTGCGGTCGCTTGCTTCAACTTGTAATTCAGACCAACCCGGAACAATAGCAACTGTTCTGCCATCAGCTTCTTGCTTGACAATAACGTTTACTAAAACCTCACTATTGTCTTGGTTATTATTTTGTGATGTTACAGATGAAAAGGAATTCATAACAATTTTTTCAGTTTATGCTCTTTAATTATAAACGAACCCGGATAAATACCAATACCGTTCAGTTAAGGCTTTGATCCCCCCTAACCCCCCTTAAAAAGGGGGGAATAAGCCCCCCTTTTTAAGGGGGGTTGGGGGGATCTTCAGTCTGTGAACACTACTAACTGAACTGTATTGGGATAAATACCGGATTCAAAAACGCGATAGCTCCCATTCTCCACAAACATAAAGACGCACTAGCTAAGGAGGAACAATCATGACAGAACAAACCATTTTTGAACAAAGCAGTGGTAACGTCTTTGCTGACCTCGGCTTGGAGGATGCAGAGGAACTTTTCACGCGAGGCAAAATCGGGATTCAGGTACTTCGCCTGTTAAAACAACGTAATTTGAAACAACGGGAAATTAGCAAACTTCTTGGCATTCCCCAGCCGGAAGTATCGTATTTGATGCGAGGCGAGTTTCAACGGTTCAGCGAAGGGAAACTTCTTACTTTCCTCAAACGCCTACTAGGATGCCTAAGAAAGTTGCTTGGGTTCTGGGGTCTAGCCCAGTTTCATCGGCTGGACGCCCTTGCTGCAAATCTAATATCTCCTGACGTGACCAAAATAATAAATAGGTGGTGGAACTCTATTACTAACAATATCTTTGTTATATATCTTAACCAAATTCTGCACTTTCAATAATTCTTCTATTGTTTTATGATCTTCATGATTTTCATCCACAATACCTATGGAATTAACAATATCTTCAAGAATTAAATTTGATATTGTTGTCCTCGTAATAAAAATACCATAATCTTCTATATGTATTAGTTTATAATTAAAATGACTGTACTGACTTAAGTAATTATTCATTAGCTTTATTTGATTAGAGATTTTTTTATTACAGGCAATAATATAAAAATTATCCATTAAAAAACATATAAAATTATTAGATTTTGGGATTAAATATTTTCTTTTATCAAGAAAACCATATGCTGCTATTAATTTTTTTATTAGTTCTTCTTCGATCCAAGAAAAGAATACGCAACAAACCTCTTCCTCATCAATTTTCAATCGGCGCTCCCAGACTTCATCATCGGTCAATTTTCGCTTTCTAGTTACTACCTTATAATTTACATTATAAAAATTGATTCGATGTAAATACTGCTCAATTTTTTCTTTTGCAATAAAGTCTAAGAGGTAGATTCCTGATTTTGAAATTCCAAATTTTATATTTCGATTAATAGGCATAGCATTAATAGCGAAATTGAAATTGATTTATTTTCGTCTATGACTATAGGATGCCCAGAAGTATCTCATTTCTAACCTGCCTTTTAGGAGTGTTTTTAGTACATCTGTACTATTTTTCCCACTCCTTTCAGATTTGCTTATACCACACGCTATCCTTTTGTATGCCCTGCACCTTGGAAGATGGGGGCAATCTGTAGATCGAGGGGGTCAGCTTCGTTCATATTTCGCTTGCATCGGTTTGCGTTAAAACACTTTTTTGTTTGTGCTGAAAGGGTTTCAGGCTGTGAGAGTTACTCATATGGGTTTGCGTTAAAACACTTTTATGCCCAAAAAGGGAGATAGCGAGCATAGCGGGTAGAGGTTGATTCGGATTCGTCTGCCTTGACCAAGCCAGCTTCTTTGGTAGCTCCTATAATTAGAGAAACGGTTGCTGTCCTTGACTCACTTAGACGAAACCGCTCCCTTAGGGTTTGGTTAGACATGCGTTGATTGCTGACGTACAACAGGCAACAATGCTGGTAGCAGGCTCGAATTCGGTCTGGTTTGCTCATATCGGCAAAATCTTGATGGGCAAACAGTACTGCTGTTGTGCGTGTCTCACCCACTCGGAAGTCTGGTGCGGGTAGTTGAAACACCTCTGCTTCACTTACAACTTTGTCAATGCCACTGCCTTTTTCTTCACAGATGCCGAAACGTCGCATTAGGTCGGCGAGTTGTTCGTTGCGGGAGCGATATTCATCAATAAAGCGCTCCACCTTAATGGGCGGGATGCCGGGATTAGATATCTCAATGCGATCGCAATACATCTCGATCATTACTGAAGCGCCCGTCGCTAGAAAATCCTGATGCACTAAAGCATTAGCAATAAGTTCTCGTAAAGCCTGTTTCGGGAACATTTTTACTTCTTCCCGCACAACTTCCTCTATAAAGCGATTTTGCGGTGCTGCTGAGTGGACAAAATCCACTAACCCCTCAAAGCCAACGGCATATCCTCGGGTTCCCATCTTGTCATCACGGGTTTGCAGCTTGTTGATACCTTCGTAGATCACGACACGGGGTGCTTTACGAGCCAATGCAGAGGAAAAAGCATTCAGTTTTTTCGCCAAAAGGACAGCGGCTAGGTTGGTAATTCTCCAACTCTGTGTTGTCTGTTGGATTAAATCTTGGCTCTGCAATCTTTCTAGGACAGCATCGCGATTGGTGGGGTAGGGGATGCCTAATAGTTCAAAGTAGCTCTGAGTATCGAGGAGGGCGATTACATCGTCAGGGCTAGCGTCAGATCGGGCGGGTTGGGAAAACCAATCTTGTTGGTCTTCAGCAAAAATGCTCTTGAGTACATCTGGCGTCATCGGCACTAGATCTTCTCCCGCTCTCATTAGGTAGGCTCCATCAAAGGCTAATGGTTGCCCGACGGGACGGGTTGGCACTTCAAAAACTAGCACTCGCCCATCAGGATGCTGCAATTCTGTAGCGTCTACTCGAAACCTGAGTTTCTCTACAATGCGGGCTTTGATCTCGTTGAGGGCGATTGGGGATGGAAAAGCTTGGGAACCTACGACTCGACGCGGGGGCTTGTCAGTTACGCCCAAAACCAGATATCCACCGCCTTCGTTGGCTAGAGCTACACAGTACCGAAACAATTTGGTTGTATCAAACTGTTGTTTGGCTTCTTTGAATTCTAGCCGTTCTGTTTCTGCGGGTGCATTCAGCCATTTTTCAAGCTTTTCAAGCGTAATCATGCAGCACTTACCTGTTTTGGCGATCGCCCTATCAATCCCCTCAAACGCCTCATCCAAAATCGCCACAATCCGCTTTTGTTCAGAAAGCGTTACCAGGTAAGGCTTTTCTCATAATAAAGCATTGTACTGTACCACCTACAGCATAAACAGCATCATAGCCAATTCGTTCCGTCCAAATCACTGCATCAGGTTGTTTTGCTTGCAAGCGATGACAAGCTACAAGTAGATCGTTATCAATTTCGTAATCACCAGTGTTGATATTAATTGAGATAATTCTGCCAATATTTTCTGCTGTCTCGACTTGAACACGGATTACTTTTTCATAAATTTCTCCGCCACGCTTTGCAATTTCTTCTTTACTGAGTTGGGAGTTAGGCATATCAGTAACCTCCTCATTTAAGTTTCTATCTTTCTTTGTATATAGTAAATCATATTCATAATACACTCCTGCCCCCTTTTCCCCTTTCCCCCTGCCCAGCATGAACACTGAACACCGCTCGTATCCAAAATACCCTAGAAACCTTCTTTCAAGATTCTGCCCTTTGGTCGCACCCCGGACGGCGGATTGTGTTTTGGTACGATCCTGACCAACAATTTGCCAGTAGCTTCAATGAACTCCAACTCGAAGGCGTAGAGAAACTTCAACTCGCTGATACTCCCTTTACCGTCAAACCTGCAAGCGATGGGCATTTCTCCCGATAGCGACGAACGAGGATTACTCCTGGCCATGCTTTCCGTCCTCGCAGGCTTAAAAGTACCCGATGCAGGTAGACTGATTCGGCGGGTGTTGTTGGGAGGGTTATTAGAATCTGATAATGTTCTCTGGTCTGATATTGAGCGTTTTGTATCAAAAGAAGCCTTCTGGGAGGTAGTCCAAGAACACACTGACTTGGACAAGCAAAACCCCAGCTTAAATAAATTATTCGTGCAGTTGCTCATCACCCATTTTGCACAATCACTGCACGGTGCTATCCCATCTCAGCTAGCAAACCAAGTTATCACCCCTAAACAACGGGCTTACGCCTTCATCGACCAGTGGACGCGTGACCAGCAAGATTCTCCAGGCTGGAAAACCCTAAGCAATGAAGTGGCAGACCAATTACATATACTTGATGCTTTAGAGATTTTAGAGCCAGAAGTTTTATTTGAAGCAGCCAGTTTTGAGGTTGTAGACCAAGTATTCATTTGCGCCTGCGTTAAAATATTGCGCACGCAAATTTGGCAACCAACAGTGGAACTCACCCCTTGGCGAACTTGGTTACAGGCGCGTCACACTCTGATTTGGTTTCCTAAATACGAGAAGATTTATCAAGCAATGGATGCTGCGATCGCTATGTTGGAATTCAAACAGCAATATATAGCAGGATTCCGCCAGCCAGCCCCAGCCTTATTTAAAGCCTACGCCAGCTTTCTCAAACAGACGGTAAGCTATTGTAATCCAATAATGCTGTGGAAAAAATTACGCTATTTCGTGGTTTGATGACTTCCGGTAAAAAGTCCAGATCTATTTTGCGATCAATTGGAATGAGGGCTGTACGTTTGCTCATTTTTGAAAAGTTAATGCTCTGCAAGATATCAAGTCATATCATTAAAAAATTCCGTACCGTACGTAGAGACAATAGGAGTTTACTGTAGCTAATATAGTTTGTTATATCACGTACCACAACATTTCCTGTGGTGAGTTTTAACGGAAAGAACACATGCGTCAGTCGCCAGAATTCAGCTTGGGTATTCTGTGCGACTGGCGGACTCGTCTTGGGGTTTAAATCCCCAACGAAAATGATTCTGACTCCTGACTCCTGACTTCTTCTTTAATTATCTTTAATGGATATTGAGTTATCAGAACTTCCTAGCGTTTCCTTAAATGCTCGGCAATATTTACCCGCTTGTTCAGCCATCTATATGGTGATTGATTCGCTTAATCAAGTACTGTATGTAGGAAAAGCATCTAACTTACAAATAAGATGGCAAAGGCATCATCGTCTTGAACAATTAAATGACATTGATAAAAAAATGTTCGTTCGGATTGCTTGGTTGGTTTGTGAGCAAAATCAGCTAGATAAATTAGAAGTTGATTTCATAGCAAAGTATTCTCCTCTACTAAACAATACGCCAGTTACCAAGGAAAAGGAAAAATGGAAATCTGAGATGATAAACATGACAACTGTAATAAGCATTATCAATTTAAAAGGTGGTGTAGGCAAAACGACGACAACCATTCAACTTGCAGAGTGTCTTGCCAGTGAGTTTAGCAAAAGGGTTTTAGTGATAGACCTAGACCCTCAAACTAACGCGACCGTTGCACTTATTGGCGAAGAAAGTTGGGAGGAATTAGACCAACAGAAACAAACTCTATTCCATCTTTTTAACGATAAACTCGAAGGAACATCTTTTTTCAATATTGATAATGCCATTCAACCTTGTGTATCTAATTTGAAACTGAGCTATTTAAGTTTACTGTCTTCAAGTATCAAATTTATCGACATCCAAGACCGTATTTCAGAAATTTCTCACAAATCGAACTATTGTATAAACCCAATGGAGGTACTGAAAACAGGAATTCATTCTCAACTAAAAAACTATGATTACGTTTTTATTGACTGCCCTCCTAATCTTGGATTTATTACAATAAATGGAATTGAAATTAGTGATTACTTTTTAATTCCAACCATTCCTGATACACTTTCCACCTATGGAATTCCTCAAGTTGTCAAGACTATTTATAACTTTAAAAAAGACCGTAATCTGCCAATTGAATGTTTGGGGCTTATAATGACAAAATACTCTTCCAATTCAAATGCACATAGACGAGGAAAGAATGAACTCTCAGCACGCTTTGCCAAAATATTTCAAGAACTTCATATTCCTCAATCTCCAGTGTTTGAAACAGTGATACCACAGGCAAATGCAACAGCAGAAGCAATGGAATTTGGGGCAAATATAAGTACTTTTAGACAAAAGTATGGTCGTTCAAAGTGTGGCGATCGCTATTTATATGAGTACGTCATTAATTTAGCAAATGAGTTTATAAAACATGTCATAAATTGAATCTGAACAGGAAGATTTGCAGGAAGTTCCTATTACCAACACATCTCTACAAGATTGCACGCAGGCTCAGCTAGAGTTAATTGTTATGACCACCGACGATCCAACAAGTCAACGCATAGAAACGCTCCCATCTTCTCAAAAGTCGCCTTTGACTTTAGAAATGATATACCGCGAACTGATGCTTTTCCGGAAGGACATGCAAGAGAGTATGGAGAAGCTTCAAGTCTCTATAGAATCTCTTAGAGAGGAAATGACAGACCGAAAAAGAAAAGAAACACAGACGAGTGACTCACCTAGTAAAACACCTGAAAACAAGCAACCTAGAACTAAAAAGCTCGATTTTAATGCTGTAGCTTACTTGCAGGAGCATGGCGAGGATGCTCTGCGCTTAGAACTTGAAAACAAGGCTAACAGCGAGATTACACAGATCGGTCGTTCGGTGGGTATCAAAAGAGGAAGAGACTCGAAAAGTATTGAACGTGAGGAGATGATACAAGAGGTTATTTTAAATGCTAAGCGTCGATTGAGTGCGGGTTCAGTTTTTCTAAAATGAGACGGTAGCGACGTAATCGCAGAAATCATCCGAATCCCTAGAGCGTCACTGATTGCTAGAAAATCAAGAAAGCTAGCAGATCTATAGTTTTTCTCTTCGTATGCCTTTATTTGTTCTTCTGTGCGATCGCATAAGAATGCAAGATGAAAGCGCTTGAGTATAGTTTGCAGCGCACGCTCACGAGATACTTTGGAGCGCATTTGAAACAAGTCTTCTACCAATACCCGTTGCCGAATATCCTCATAGGTTGCACCAAGGTGCATCAGTTCAGCAACTGTCACGGTTTCAGTCAGAACAAAAGCATTGTTAGTACGAGCAGCATAAGCTGTTTCGGTCATAGTAGGAATAAAAATACAGGTAGACAAGAAACTTTCTCAAACAGACGGTAAGTTTTTTTAAAAGGGAACTCTTAACAGGGAAATCCCCATAATTAAAATTAGGGGATTTGAATAATGACGCATTGAAACATCGTGGCTTACGCCATCTCGTTTCAAATATTTTTATCTTTTTTCATAAATAAATTTAGGGGCTTTCAACCCTATATTCGGGGCTAATTCAATCTTGCTGTTAAGAGTTCACTGGTCCCTTGTTCCCGCTCCCGTTGCGGGCTTGGTAATCCAATAATGCTGTGGAAAAAGCTACGCTATTTCGTGGTTGGCGTTGCTGAATCACGGTATGAATTTACCTCACGCAAAGTCAAGGCTCTCAGTGCGCCGGCTTCCGGCGATCTGAACTGCCGCGCAAAGGCAAGGCTCTCAATGCGCCGGCCTCCGATTCGTCAGAGCGCCGGCTTCCGGCGATCTGAACTTCTCCCAAGGGGAGACGCGAAGCGCGAACGGTGGGCGATCTGAACTGCCGCGCAAAGAGAAAAAGTTTTAAAATACCCCATTTTTTCATTTCATACTTCAATTCAGCAACGCCGCTTTTGGTTTATAACAGAGGTATTGCGGTATGGAAAAGATTGTGAGGTTGTTTTGCCTGAAAGTGTGCGTAATTGGCTAAGAGGATGTTTGAAAAGTCCTTAGTGATCTATCAAATACTTTTAGATCCCCCTAAATCCCCCTTAAAAAGGGGGACTTTGATTCCAGTTCCCCCTAAATCCCCCTTAAAAAGTGGGACTTTGATTCCAGTTCCCCCCTTTTTAAGGGGGGTTAGGGGGGATCAATAAGTGTTCAGATACCGCCAACAACTTTTCAAACAACCTCTAAAGCAGGAGTTTACCTCTCTGTGTAAACAGTACGGCTTAGTACTGCATTTCATAAATTCGGATCATAAAAAAAGGCTTGTAGTTGCGCAAAGAGCGCTCTGGTGCAACTACGAACCTAACACTATGAATTTATGCAATTTTGTACTTAGAGCTTTCAAGAATTAATTTCACTTTTGTGTCAGACCAAGATTAAACCAACCAAGGAGGCTAGAAAAAAGATGAATACTGCTCAATTAATAACGAATGGTGATAAGCAAACAGTGATTTTACCCAAGGAATTCCAGCTTCAAGGGACAGAAGTTTACATCAAAAAAATAGGTAATGTCGTTGTTTTAATTTCCAAGGAAAATCCTTGGCAAACATTATTTGATAGCTTAAATCTCTTCTCGGATGATTTTATGTCAACTAGAGAACAGCTAGATTTAGAGGTGAGAGAGGCACTGGAATGAGATTTTTGCTTGATACAAATACGTGCATCTACATTATCAAATCCAAGCCACCCCAAGTATTCGAGAGATTTCAGAAACTTGAGATTTTTGATGTAGGTGTTTCATCAATTACTGTTGCAGAACTGGAATACGGCGTTTACAAAAGCCAACGCCAAGAGCAAAACAGAGTAGCACTTTCTCAATTTTTAATTCCTTTAGAAATTCTACCTTTTGATGAACGAGCAACACAAACCTATGGCAGAATTCGAGCAGAATTAGAACGCAAAGGAATTGTCATTGGCTCAATGGATATGCTGATAGCATCCCATGCAATTAGTCTTAGTTTGACACTGATAACTAATAATGTGAGAGAGTTGTCACGCATTCCAGGGTTAGTGTTAGAAAATTGGGTAGATTAATCTACGAGCGCAATTGGTACAGATGTGATTCTGTTTACCTCGGCTTTCTCTAAACGATTAGTTTCACCTTTTGCCTCTTCAAGTAAGGCACTCCAATCGTCTGGAGGGTGACCACTTTTAAGCATTTTCTTAAAAACTCGATAAGCATCTGTGCTACTTTCGTAGGCTCGCTTAGAGGTCTCATCGTTAACCCAAACGAAAACAATGATTTTGCTCTCTTGATGATACCGAAAAAACAGTCGGTACTGTTGAAAAAATGTAGCTCTAAACCAATGCTTATAATCATCACCAAGCGTAGTGCCTTGACGATAATCGCCACGTGTTGGATCTTGAGGAATAATATCAAATGCCAGCTTTGCTATGGCAGCTAGACGCTTTGTAGCGTTTTTTCTTTTGTAGTCGTTGGGATACTTCTGACGCAAATGTTCAACCTGCACCAGAAGTTCTTCAAACTGGTTCAGGAAGAGAGGATGGGCAAATATGTTCCACTCATTAATGACTAGCGGCTGAGTTCCAGGCAAATTTACTCATCCTCATCAAACAATGGTGCATCAAGCTCAAAATCAACTTCAGCAACCAATGATTGAACATGGCTAACTAAATCAGAGCTCAACGCTTGTAAATGCTGAGGATTCTTTGCAATATCTTGTGCGAGAAAATTCAGAAACTGCCCAAGTATAGGATCGCTCTGGGTCTGGTCAGCGCGAGAAATCACTACCTCGCCGTTGGACTGGACGGTGTAGCGGATTTTATCGCGCTTATTCAAGCCAAGGATTTTGCGAATGGAATCAGGGATTGTAGTCTGATAACGATCCGTAAGGGTAGATTCTGAGCTAGTGGTTGTTGTTACAGCCATGGCGACCTTTAAACCTATCAGTTAAGCCTTCTTTAAAGGTAATGCAAATGCATTGTCTTGTCAAGAATGTAATTCTGTTGCCGCTACTATTGGTGTAATCTTTCGTTGTTACGATGTCCTTTTTGCAAGAAGTGAGAACCAACATCCGGTGTATCACTCTTTTACCCGCCCCTGAACGCTTACGTGGAATCGAGCGATTTATGGTGCGAACATCTGAGGCAATTAAAACTCATTTTTTTAGCGCCCGTCGCCCAAAATGAAAAATCTTCAACTCATGCTCAAACAAAATTGCACCCAGAGCAGTAACACTCAGCGCAATACTGCTCGGATAAGCAAAAATTAGAAACCCGGTTTCTCAAAGAAACCGGGTTTCTGGCACCTCACGGGCATCTCAAGAATCCTTAACCGAGCAGTATTGACACTCAGCGTTGTTGTCTGCTGACCATCCTTCATCCCCTCTTGTTCAAGGTGATCGCTGTTCAATGATACGATTTTTCTATTGATTGCTACGATAGAATTACATTGTATTTTGAACATTTCTCAGATGTCCGAGCAAGTAAAATACATAACAAATCAGCAGGGAGAACGAGTAGGGGTTTTGTTGGACTGGCATACCTATTCTCGACTTGCCAATCCATTAGCATTGGATGAGGAATGTTTGGTTGGTTTGAGTGTAGATGAGTTAAAAGCACTGGCAAGTTGTAAATTGGCTGTGGCAGATCAAACTCATTTGGATGATTTAGTGGTGAGAAATGCAGAATCATCACTCTGCGCCGATGAGGTTGCTGAGTTAGATGACTTGTTGGCAAAGGCCGATCAATTAACAATTCTCAAAACTCGCGCCAGATATACGCTCTCAGTGCTTGTCCAAGGTAATAACGACAGCGTGAGTGTTTACATTCGGGTTGAGTTACAACGACAAATTCATGATCGCTTTGGTGAGTGCTGCGCCTATTGCCGGACAGCAGCTTGTGATTATGACTCTTCGTTGGTGCTAGCTGGCCCCTTTTGCGATCGCACAGTATTTTGAACAACTTACATCCAGTGCTGGACAAAATCCCTCTGGTTATGTTCTTTCCCGGTTCTTACGATGGGCATGAACTACCCTTGTTTGACACATGGAAAACCATAGATTACTAAGCTGTTTCTAATAAAATTCTTTGTAAGGAACCAGGGCTTCTTTGACTGAGATATAGTACTTCAATACCAACTACTTTGCCAGCAGCGTTGTAATCAAGAATAATTCCATCACTCACTTCTTCTGACTCTACAATAGCAGAATCATCCAGTCGCAAATACAATGCATCATCTTCTTTATGAACAACTAGTTTCATTTTGCTGGTTCATTTTTACGATTATAACACCCTGTATACATTATGGTATAGGTTTCAGCGCTTCTTCTACCTCAAAGTAAGGCAAAACAACATAGTGGTGATCCGCGTGTCCCTGTTCACGTGCATTTTGAAAAAACTGATCATCTCGCTCTACACGAAAGATAGTATGACCCCTGACAACTAAATGTTGATTAGGATGAAGAAAATACTGCAGCTGCTCTTTTCCTTTATTAGAGAGAACAGCTACAGCACCACCACTTAAATTGCCATTCTCTAGATCATTGCAAGAAACATTATTTTGAAAGTAAAGATGCCCCCATTCACGAGCATAAGCTTTTATCCGTCTTTGTCCGAATTGGTTTGTAACCATCTGCTGACTTAAAAATAAGTCTCTCGGATCGAGAAACCATTGATAGCGAATCCTGGGAGGCAAATTAACTTGAGCTATTTGAACATTCTGAATATATTGATTAGGTTGAGAAGAGTTCATGCTATTGAAAACATCCAATAATATTGGGTGTCTTGAATGCCTATTCTTGCTGAAGAGTATATATAATTCCTCCTTTGCTCTTGTGAATCCTACGTACAACTCCTTAGCACGACTTTCTAGGTTATTGCTATCTACAAAACCATCTTCCAACACAAAAACGTGACTAAATTCTGAACCTTTGGCACTATGAAAGGTAGATAGAATCACCTGCCCAGGTCGTACAGGACGAGCTTCTTCTAAGAGGTATACTATATCCTCTTGTGTCATCTGTGAACAACCTTCCAAAGCGTGTAGCAATGATGACCAAGCAGCATCGCGATCGCTATAACCCAATTCTTGGCGTAAGTCTTCAAGATGGGCTTGGGGGTTAGAAATATACAGATTAGGTTGTTCCCGTAATCGTTGTAGGACTGCTTGACCCACGCAGCTCTTGATAGGACGTAAATTATCTTGCGTGTTGTATAACTGGTAAGCAATATCTTGGTCGTTTCCCCAAAGATTTCGCAAAACATGCTGTAAAAAACGCAGGTCTTCCCAGCGATGTGCCAAAACTGCTATTTTTTCTTTCTGAATTTCACCAGGTCGAGTCAAAATTTCGGCTATTTTTTCAGCAATCCACTCAGCTGCATCGTACAAATGTCGATACTCTCCCCAAAACACGTTTCCGGGCTGCTGATTGTTAACAGCCTGTATTTTTTCGTTGACTCCCTTAAGTCGGTTTATTGGAGTGATCGCCCTTTCGATAAAATAATTAGCAAACTCGACAATAGTTGGGCGAGAGCGATAATTTTCCACTAAAGGAATTACATCTTCTTCTCGTATTTTGTAATCTTGACGGAAACGGCGAATAAACTCTATCTTTGCACCCCTCCATTCGTACAAGTTTTGGTCATCATCACCCACAGCCATTAAGAAGCTTTTTTGGCTTTCCTCTTCATCCTGATGGTCAAATCCAGCTAATCGGGTAATTATGTCATATTGTAATTTATCAATATCTTGGTACTCGTCCACCAAAATATATTGGTATCCTGGATGGTTTTCTTGAAGATGGCTAATAGCTTGCTCTAATAACCACCTAAAACACGCCTCACCTCTAATTTCTTTGGGAACATCACATCTTCTAAGTCCTGTCAGTTTAGCTGCAAGTGCATGAAAAGTTAAAGCATCTACCAGTGTTCCACGCTTACCTAAAAGTTGGTGCAACCGTTTCCGCACCTCAGCTGCTGCTGTGCGGTTATAAGCCAAAACTAGAATACGTTCTGGTGGAACACCTCTCGCTGATACCAAATAAGCTACACGGCTTACAATTGTGTGGGTTTTACCCGAACCTGGTCCCGCCAGTACCAATAATGCACGACTTTGATCGTCTGTAACAATCCGCTTTTGGGTTGGATTGAGATTTTCTAAAATCTTTTCCACAAGTGGTGAATTCTTACGTATTTCTCCGTAACTTTGATAAAATTCATCCAAAGAAAGGGTAAAGTAATCTTCTAATATTTGAATGAGTTGTTTTGGTTCTTTTTTATCTTGCATTGCAGCCTCTAAGACTTGACGCATAATGTGAGTGCGTTTATCTCGCTGTTCATAGTGCTTATCGAGAGGAGGGTACACGTTTTTAGACCAATTTTTTCCCTTTCCTGGAATCAATCGGTAAAGCATGACATTACCCAAATCTCCTCTCCCCAAAACAACTACCCCTAGACGTTGCATGAAAGCTAAAACTTCTAAAAGGTCTACTTCTGGATATTTACAACTATCGATGCGTGTTTCTAATTCTGCTAAATCAAGAAGTTGGCTATCTTCAGGCTTCCATTTTTTGTCCTTAAATAACTTATCTATAATTTTCTCAACATAGTCAATTTCTTGCCATTTTTTCTCCCAAGTTTTGTTTGCTATCTCTAACCACTGAGTTAGCGTTTTTTCTTGTTCTAGGAATAGGCGAGTTCTCTCACGACTTTCTTTAGTGTAATAAGCTAATTTGAGTTGAGTTAAAATCTTCAGAGCATATGCAATACGTGCTTTTTTACCTATTTTTTCTTCTAAAGCTTCTACATGAAGCAATACAGATTTTTCTTCATCTATTTCTGGTGATTCTGACTGGAGCCAATCCAAAAAAATTTGAGTATTTAATTTAAAATTTTTTAGTTTATCTTTACATTGCTTTTCAAATCTAAAAGCAATTTTGTATTCCCAATTTGCTAAACCTAGCTTAACCAATTGGCGCACAGTCTTAATTACAGATGGAGGCGAAATTTCCGTTACTAGAGATACCTCCCGTACATCTAGTTGAATACTACTTTGAAGTTTTATAAACCCAATATCAAATAAGAACAGAGCTAACTTATTAGCATCGTCGCTTAATTTACCAATTTCTTCTGAGTTAAGTTCCCGTTTCAAGTAAATATTCAGGTAGCAAGGGTAAGATTCTCCTTCCCGTATCAATTCATCTTTTTCCAAATAGAAGATAGCGACCCGTGCTTGAGTCTCTAATATTTCTAAATCTTCTGGCTCTTCTAAAGATAAAGGTTTCGCTAAATCCAAAGTACTTATCCAAGCTTCTTTAGTTTTTAGTAGGGGTCGAATTAAATTCCAGCAACTTCTGAGAGATTGACAACTAATTCGCGATCGCCCTTGTTGCTCAAATATCCAGTTAAAATCATCTTGATGCCAAAACAGATAAGCTGAACCTTTTTCCCCCTCGTTACGGGCAAGCCTACCAATTTCTTGTAAGTAAGCTTCTGGGGTAGCAGGCGGCGCAACATGAATGACAGTGTGGATGCCTTCTCGGTCAATACCCATACCAAAAGCGTTAGTTGCGACTACTACTTCTATGTTTCCGGCTTTAAAATCTTCAATGACCTGCTGTTTGTTAGAAATGCGGGAGTGGAAATAGGTTGTTTTAAAGCCAGCTTGATTAAGTTGCTCTGCATATTTTTGTGTCATACGGCGAGTAGGAACATAAACAATAGCAACACCCAAACCCAAATTAGGATACTTTTCTATATATTCTTTTTGCTGTTTTTTCAGATAATCTATGGTCTTCTTCAGTCGCTGTGAGTCTGGGATGTCATCAAGTGACTTAGGTCTTTCCACAATTTCTATATGAGGTTTGATTTCCTCACGCCATTGAAAAGATTTTCCATCAAGTGGCAAACGCTTTAAAGAACCTGAGCATAATCCGTCAAGTTTTTTTACAGCTTCCTCCAGGTCTTCAACCACTTTGAGTGTTGCCGTAGCTGTGACAAAACCCCAACGAATAGAAGTATTCTGTCGATTTTTGTAAAATTCCTGAAGACTTTCGGCAATTCGTAAAAAGTCTGGTCGAAAATCATATCCCCACTGAGACAAAGTGTGAGCCTCATCAAGTACCCACAGATGAGGAAGACGATGTTTAAGAATACGTTGAATTGTTGGTTGCCGCAATCGTTCAGGAGATAAATAGAGAATATCTACTTGTCCATTCCAAAGGGCTTCTATAATACGGCGTTGTTCTTCAAGGCACTGTGTTCCTGTCAGTAGTTCTACCCGTTCAGCATACTCATATCGTTCTTGCTTTATCAGTTTATCTTTCAAATTTTGTACTTGATCTGCCATCAATGCTTGAAGGGGAGAAACAATGATAGACAAACCTCGATAATACTTGGAAAGGATCAGGGCTGGAAGTTGGAAAATTACACTTTTACCTCCTCCTGTGGGCAAGATCCCTAAGGGAACTGTCTCTCTTTTTAGCAGTGCTTGGACAATTTCTAGTTGATGCGTGCGAAATGTGTCAAAGCCAAAGAACTGTTTTAGTTCCTTTGAAAGTTTATCTCCATCCAATGGAAGTGGAAATGCATTTTTTTCAGCTTCACCAAAGCTTGGAAATTCACACTCTAACCAATTTGGGCGGCGAACTTCAGACTCATTGAACTGATATAACCAATTTAGAAAAACTACTGCTCCTAAATTGCCAATTTCCCTTGGTAAATTGATGAGATAATTCTGCAAATCTTCAATATTTAATCCTTGGTGATGCTGCTGAAGATTTTGCCAGCATTCCCATTGCTCAGAAGCTTGTACATAATCAGGAATTATTTGACGGGGATAACCTTGAGGAAGTAATCGCCATGCCCAGTGACGTACAATTACAGGTAATTCATAGCGTTGCTGATAAATACTTGTATAAATATTATAACTTTCCCAAGCATCTTCTAATGGGTCACTAAGTCCTAATTCTTCACGATATACTTTATTCAGTTTATGTGTTGTTTTACCTGGAAAAAACAAATTAGATAGTTCTAAGGTATCGCAGATTTTTTCTTGTAGTGTATCTGGTTGCTCGCGTCCAACTGATTTATACAGTTCTGGTATATCGTGGCGACGAATATTATGTCCTACAATGACCTCAGCTTTTTCAATGCAGTCTAAAAGGGAATTCAATTGATTCTTGTTCGGATTTTCAATGAGAGCAGTGTCTTCTACAGCTACTAAAGCTACTTTGTAAATATCCCATTTATTCTGTTGCGTTACTTTTCGTTCAATATCTAGCAAAATCCAGCCGGATGGAAGTGAATTCTTACATTTATCAATAAGTGATGTGTTGGAGTTTGCACCGCTAAATGAAAAAGTCATGAGTATACTGGGTTCTCTTGTTGACAATCTGTAACTATGCTCGAAAAAGAATACCTTATTCCTTCTTAATATTTAGAGTTCCCAGTTTTGACAAAAAAACTAACACAGTTATAACTTATACTGAGTCTATATAAAAATGCATATAAGAATCAGACTTGATTCTTACTAAGTATACTGAGGAATAAACTTTTCTATTACTGAAATCAATTGTGAAGGGAATGTAATCTGGAATATCTCCACAAGAGGGGGTAAGAGACTTCCAAGGTGCGATTCATTGATGACTGAACGCCTTATGACTAATAAGTTATCCAGGAAGTACTTCTGCACTTTTTTACGTCAAACACAGGTGCCAAAAACGCCTAGATTGGCGCATCACAGGATAAATCCGCAAATTTCAACAATGCCGTTGACGCTTCGCCAATAATTTGTCGCTCTTGTACATTCGCAAATTAGACCTTACACTACTTGCTGCATTCCGGCGATCGCGTCCGTGTCGTCCAGTGGAACTAGACCCACAAGTCCTCTCTATACTGTTCCAGTCCCTTAAAATGGACGCCCCTGAGTTTGGATTAGCTTATTCTTGAATCCACAAATCAGTAGATATAGCATTAACAATTCACAAAGTCGCAAAATATACTAAGTACTACAAAACCGCCAAATTTGGCGGTTTTGTGTTTGTGTTTGCGTACACTAACTTAATTCTATGAGCTTTTCCTCGATTAGACAAGCACTGCTGGATCTTCCAGATGCTGCACCAGAACCGATGGTTTGTAGCGTCTTTATTTCAGAGCTACTGAAGCTCTTGGGTTTTAACAAAACGGAAATTATTCCACAATTTACTACCGGAAACGGTGGTGATGCCGTCGATTATGCAGCTCGTAAAAACTCGGACGGCGATATCTTTATCAACACAAAATCCAATCCATACCTACTGCTAGAGGCAAAAGGTAGGAATATTAATCTAAGCCCAGGCTCAGCACCGTACAAATCAGCAGTTAAACAAATTGAAAATTATTTACTTGCTCCAAACTGCAAATTTGTTCAATGGGGACTCATTGCTAACGCTGACCGCATCCAGTTGTTTAGAAAGCACGGTAAAATTATCCATCCTGCGCTCCCCTGCTTGGAAGTTACGTCAGACAACGTAGATAAAATTGTCTCGGTGGTTAAGCAGAAAATAGAGGAGCCACGAAAAGCACTTACCGTAGCTGTTTACAACAACAAGGGTGGGGTAGGGAAGACCACAACTGCTGTTAACTTAGCAGCTATGTTAACAGCACTAGGAAAACGAACACTCATTGTTGACTTTGACCCTAACCAGCGAGACTTAACTACTTCATTGGGTTTAAAGCCAAAGGAAGATGCCTTATACTCTTGGTTAGTGAATAAGAATGATGTGCCATCTAATTTGATCGATGCTTGTAAATTCACAAGTAAATCAGGACTTGCATGGCAAATTGATGTTATTTCTAGTGACGAGAAACTTCAAGGTCTTGAAGAAGACAGGCTACGTCAGCTGATAAGCATCAATAGACTAAAACAGGTACTATATCCGCACAGCGAGAAATACGACTATATCTTGATTGACTCTCCACCAAACTGGAGATTCTTTAGCCAGAGCGCAGTTTATGCAGCAGATGTGGTTTTGATTCCCACTAAGCATAACAGTATTTTTTCACTGGAAAACGCCGCAACTGCCATTGGACGATTTATTCGGGAAATTCAAAACCAGAGAAAAGATGGTGGACCGATCGCCCTACCCATTTTTTACAACGGTGAGTCTATCACCGACACTGGGAGACGCACTGCGGAGGAGGCGATAGACGAAATCATTATACGAGCCAAAAAACACGCAGTTCGTCCTATTGACCTCACACCATACTTTTACCCAAAATCTACTCCGGCTAAAGTTAACCGCCACATTTTTGAAATTCCCAGTTACGCACATATTGCAGGCGCTGCGTTTACTCGCGTACCGGCTGCTTACAAAAACAAGACTGCCAGTGAGTATTATCTGGCACTAGCTAAAGAATACTTTTTGCAGTAAGAGGTGAGATATGAGTTTGAGCAACGTTGGAAACTTGATGTGCCTCTACATGAATGAAATCAGACCCACTAAAGGTACGGACGCACCAGAATTTTTGGTTAAAGCAGCCGCAAAAGCGCTGATTGAGTCAGGCGATCGCAACTGGGTGCCGGTGATTGTTAAAGAAGTTGGTGAAGACGAGTATGAAGTCATTGGCAATTCATTTGTTTATGCGACAGCGAATGAGGCTGGACTAGAAAAAGTCTGGTGCATTGTCACGGATAGCAGCGAGAGAACCGAAGTGTTAACTCAGATCTTAACTAGTGAGTTAGTTCCTAAAATTAACCTGTCAACCGCAACCAGAGACGAAATCAAAGCAGCATTGCAGTACCTCATTGAAAAACCCAACAGTGAGTTAACAGGCGTGAAACTGGCGATCGCCACAAATCGCCTTGATGAAGCGCAGCGCAAGTACTGGAGTGACCTGGAGCCGATTACAAAGCTAAAATGTGGCATCACTAAAGGGAAAAAGCTGGATGCACTGTATACAGTTTTCTACTTAACCCCTGAGCCTACTCCACAAGTTGCAACCCCAGTAAACGCATTGACGATTACACAATTAAGAGAAATGGCAAAAAAACAGGGAATTCCCGGATACACCAAGAAGAAAAAGCAAGAGTTAGTTGCCCTGCTTGACGTAGGTTAATTTTCACCTAAGAGCGCGATCGCCTGAACCTATGGTTACAAAGTTCCCACAACTTGGGTTAGTATTTATCCTTAGTGTGTTGTCATACTACGGGGTAGCATGATCGTGATTTTAATCAGCGTTAGGGCGATCGCACCCTAATAGTGCGAGATCATCTGTGTAGGCTAACGGCTAAAAAAAGATTATTAGAGGGAAATAAATGGATACTGGTATATGCAAGCTTTGCGGAAAAGAAAAAGAGCTAGTTGACAAGTCCCATATTGTACCCAAACATTTTCACGAGTACATCACCCATGAACTGAAGAAATATTTTAATGACATACCTACTAATTCTACTGCATACATTTACTCACAAAATGGTAAAGAAAAACTGATTCAAAATGGTTTGTATAAATCTCCTGTTGGTTTTATCAGAGAGATTTGGCGGCTTGACATTGAAGTTAAGTGGAGAGGGTATAAAAGCTACAGTGAGCAAGCAGACGGAAGTATTAAGGTCACAAAAGAGGAGACGTGTGCAGCATGACAAAACAATTCAAATTTTATGATGATTTGGGATAGAGATCGCTCACCTAAGCTAAAAAGTTCCGAATTACGGAAAGTATGCCATGATTTTGGGGTAGATATAGGATGGCTGATCCCAAGGGCAACAGCCGCGATCGCACACCCTCGGTTATGCAACAGCGACTGATAGCTTCTAACTAAATTGGTATCTATTGGTGAGTATCCCGCAAGGATTTTAGATTTTCACGGATAGTGGTGGTGCTTTTATTCCTTGAGGTGTTGCACCCATCAAATCTGACAGGAAAATCACGCTTAATAAGAAAGTTAAACTGTAAGGACGTATATAGAACCCATTTAATTTGCGAATCTACTATAGAGTGACAAATAATTTGTCGATTTGTTCATTTTGACAAATAATGTGTCGCCACGGACAAATAATTTGTCGCTCTACAACAAGAATCGGGATGACTGGATTCGAACCAGCGGCCCCTTCGTCCCGAACGAAGTGCGCTACCAAGCTGCGCTACATCCCGGCATAATAATTCCAACTTAATGATATCACAACTATTTTGAAAATGGGGAATGGGGAATGGGGAGTGGGGAGTGGGGAGTGGGGAGTGGGGGGTAGGGCGTGGGGGAGGAATCGCCAAACAATGGCTGGGGACTTGGAACTGGTGAGGCGGGAAAGAATTTTTTCAACTCCAACCATACCTGAAGAATGTCACCAATGCTCAATCCCCACTCCCTATTCCCCATTCCCCACTCCCCACTCCCTATTCCCCATTCCCCACTCCCCACTCCCCACTCCCTATTCCCCATTCCCCACTCCCTCTTCCCCATTCCCCACTCCCCACTCCCTATTCCCCACTCCCCAATTAACCAAGAAGCTTGCTACCATTACCTTTATATATCTAAATTAGTAAAAGCAGATTGTGACTGTTAAACCAGACTGGTTGCGGGTAAAAGCGCCGCAGTGGGAGCGAGTTGGTAACGTTAAAGAAATTTTGCGGGATTTAGCCCTCAATACAGTTTGTGAGGAAGCTTCCTGTCCGAATATAGGTGAGTGCTTCCAAGCTGGGACTGCGACGTTTTTAATTATGGGACCTGCTTGTACACGCGCATGTCCCTACTGCGATATTGATTTTGAGAAAAAACCTCAACCCCTAGACCCCACGGAACCATCACGACTGGCCCAAGCAGTACGCCGCATGAAACTTAATCATGTGGTCATCACTTCCGTGAACCGGGATGACTTACCGGATGGTGGTGCGTTGCAGTTTGTCCGCTGTATTGAAGCGATTCGCACCGGATCTCCCCAAACCACTATCGAGGTACTGATCCCCGACTTGTGCGGTAATTGGGATGCACTAAAATTGATTCTTCAAGCCCAACCAGAAGTCCTCAACCACAACACAGAAACAGTTCCGCGTTTATATCGGCGGGTGCGTCCCCAAGGTAACTATGAGCGGACAATGGAATTATTGAAGCGATCGCGCCAAATTTCTCCTGGGGTTTACACCAAATCCGGTATCATGGTGGGACTCGGCGAAACCGATGAAGAAATCCGCAGTACTATGCAGGATTTACGAGCAGTGCATTGCGATATTTTGACCATTGGTCAATACCTCCAACCAACTCAAAAACACTTGCAAGTGAATCAATTTATCCACCCTGACCAATTTGCTGCTTGGAAGGCATTCGGTGAAAAACTAGGATTTTTACAAGTTGTTTCCTCCCCCTTGACAAGAAGCTCATATCATGCTGAGGAAGTGAGGCAGTTAGGAGTGAGGAGTTAGGAGTTTGTTGATTGTTGTTTGGTGTTTGGTGTTTGGTGTTACAACCAACACCCAACACTCAACACCCAACACCCAACACCCAACACCCAACACCCAACACCCAACACCCAACAACTAACCAATGTCTAATCTAAAATCTGTAGCTATTCTTGGCGGGGGTGCTTGGGGGACGGCTTTAGCAACTCTAGTAGAGGCTAATGGTCACAGTGTGAGTGTGTGGTCGCGCCAAAGTTCCCAAACGTTGGCTGCGGTGATAGAAGGTGCTGATATTATTCTTTCAGCTATTTCGATGCGGGGTGTAAGAGCCGTTGCTGAACAAGTAAAATCTTTACCTGTTTCCCCAGAAACAATCTTTGTGACAGCGACGAAAGGCTTAGACCCGGAAACCACCTGTACTCCTTCGCAAATTTGGCAAACAATATTCCCGCACCATGCAGTCGTTGTCCTCTCTGGACCCAATTTATCTAAAGAAATTCAAAGGTCATTACCAGCTGCAACGGTAGTAGCCAGCAGTATCACCACTGCGGCAGAGTTAGTACAGGTGGTGTTTTCTTCTCATCGTTTCCGGGTTTATACCAATCCCGATCCCTTGGGGGTGGAACTGGGGGGAACGCTGAAAAATGTGATGGCGATCGCCGCTGGTGTATGTGATGGCTTGCAACTAGGAACCAATGCCAAAGCTGCTTTAGTCACTCGGGGTCTCACAGAAATGGTTCGCATTGGTGTCCACTGGGGTGCGAAAATGGAGACATTTTATGGTCTGTCTGGTTTGGGTGATTTACTAGCAACCTGTAACAGTCCCTTAAGTCGTAATTACCAAGTCGGCTACCAGATGGCTGGTGGCAAAACACTCGCAGAAATTCTTACCTATTTAGAAGGAACCGCCGAGGGAATTAATACGACACAGGTTTTAGTGCAACGAGCTAAGCAGCAATATATCTCTATGCCGATTACTGAGCAAGTTTATCGCCTACTCCAGAGTGAAGTCACACCCCAAAAAGCACTCTATGAACTGATGCTACGAGAAATTAAGCCAGAGTTTTCAACTCCTGATCGGGAATAGGGGTGTACCATTTTCGACCTTCTATTTGAGATTTTTAACTAGTGTTCGGCAAGAATTCCCCTTTTATAGCAATCCGCGCAGGAATTACAAACACCCCGCCCCAAAGGGTTCGTCAAAAGTCACTCATTCAAAAGTCACGCATTGTTTTAAATTTTGAATTTTG
>JADQBA010000320.1 GCA_016903675.1 Stigonema ocellatum SAG 48.90 = DSM 106950
GAAGTAAGATAATCCTTCAAGGAAATCCCCCCAAAGTCTTCCATCACCAATGCATAGCCATTTTGATATGGTTCCAAGCTATAAGTTTGGATGATTAGGGGTGAGTTGAGATTTTTGGTAATGGTGTACTGATTGCGAAACGACAAGAGTTCGCTGAAACTGGGATAAGGATTTTTCAGCAGTTTAATCACGACAGCTACGGAGTCAGTTTCTCGTAAAGCGCGATAAACCAGGGTTCTTGAACCATTATAGAGTTGTTCGCTAACTTGATATCCAGGAATGCTGATTTGGGTAGTCATCATACTGCTCAATCTTTTATACTTCCAGATTTAGTGTTCCCAGATAGATGAAGTCATTTATCAACCTGAGCAAAAATTTACACCGGAATTTCAATAAAAAATTCTGTACCAACACCTTGAACAGAGTGAAAACTCAATTTGCCACCGTGAGTTGATTCGACGATTTGACGTGCGATCGCCAGTCCTAATCCTGTGCCTTTACCAACAGCTTTTGTCGTAAATGAATGGTCAAAAACTTTTTGTTTCACTTGTTCACTCATCCCCAAAGCATTATCAGCAATGGTAATTTTTACCCTAGAGTTTTCCATTAATGTTTGAATGATAATCCGGTTGGGATTCCCCTGAATTTCCGCAAAAGTCCGACCGATATTTGATTCCTCCAATGCATCAATTGCATTGGCAAGTATATTCATAAATACCTGATTCAATTGTCCAGGAAAACAGTCAATTTCCGGGATATTTCCATACTGAGTTATCACTTCAATTGCCGGACGTTGTTCGTTAGCTTTGAGGCGATGCTTGAGAATTAAAATTGTACTGTCGATGCCAGAGTGAATGTTAAATGGGACTTTGTAATCTTTGTCAACACGGGAGAAAGTGCGCAGACTGGTGCTGATATTTTTCAGGCGATCGCACGCTATCGTCATGGAATTAATCATCTTGGGTAAATCTTCTAAGCTATAATCCAAGTCAATTTCCACCGCATGGTCTTTGATTTCATCCCTCGGATTGGGGAAACTTTCTTGATAAAGTTTCAAGTGTTCAAAAATATCAGCGAGAGTAGGTTTAGCTTGTTTGAGACTAGCAGCAATAAAGCCCAAAGGATTATTCATTTCATGGGCAACACCTGCAACTAAATTACCCAGCGCAGACATTTTCTCACTTTGCACAATTTGTAATTGGGCTTGTTGTAAGTCAAGTAATGCTTGTTGCGCTTGTTGATAAAGTCGAGCATTTAAGAGTGAAATTGCAGCTTGGGAAGAAAGGAGGTGAATCACGTTGAGGCGATGGCGAGTAAAAACTCCAGAAGTTAAGTCATTCTCTAAGTAGAGAATCCCCACCAAATTTCCTTGATTAATAATCGGAGTACATAATACACTCTGAGGTTGATGTTGCAGCATGTATTCCCCAATGACGCCTGGGATATGTGTTTTGCAATTGTCTATGACAATTGTTTGTTGGGTATTTTTGACGTAATGGATAATTCTTACCGGAATATCTTGACAAGTGTCTAGTAATTGTGTATCAAGAATGGTTTTGATATCAGTCTGTTCATCAATCAAGGTAATTGCTCGGACTTGCCAAGTATCCTGATGTGGAAGCAGCAATACAGATTTTTTCGCGCCAGAGTTTTCCAGAATAATGCGGGTGAGACTGGCGATGAGTTGGTCTAATTCCAGAGAAGTGGAGATAGCTTGAGCCGCTTTTAGTACGCTTGTCAAATCTAGAACATCGGAAATACTGCTGCTTGAGGAAGTGCCATGAATTGCAAGAGTTTCTTGAGGGTTGAGGTGGAGTTGTTGCTGTTGCAGGATGGGTTGGAGTAATTGGGGGTAGAGTTTTTCGAGGTGATTGGTTTTGGCTTGTGCTCCCCAGCGAGCGTAACAGTAGTAGGCTTGGATCATGTATTCCTGAGCAATGCGCTGTTTGCCCCAGTCGAGGTAGAAGTTAGCGCAGATCTCATTGGCAAGTGCTTCTTCTTGGATGTAACCGTTTTCTTTGGCGCAGGCGATCGCACGATCATATAAGTCTATTGCTTCTGCTTTGTTACCTAATACCCGATGCCGTTCTGCTTCTACCAAATGAAATTTGTGCAGAAAGTTCATAGGGGCGTGATTTACCCAAAGGCGCAGGTTTTGCTGATTATGATCTATTTGCTGCCAGTAATTCTGTCGTGTATTTCTATCAACAATTTCGCAACATTTCAATAATGACAATGACCAAAAGAAATTGTGGATAAACACTGAAAATACACCAGGAATTGCCAAGGTATGCGGATATGCTAAATTTGCATTTTCGAGAGATTGACTATATTCACCATAAAGATAGTGAAGAATTAGTTTCGACACATAAATTGCAACCAGAGGATTATGACTATTGTCGTGGATTAGTTGAGGTAGTCTCTCATGTTCATTAAAACTCTCACCAATCAAATGCACTCTGTCTTTCCCTAGATTCAGTAAGTTGTCCGTTAACTGTTTCCAAATACTACCGAATTCTCTGCAAAACTCCTGTGTGATTTCTTTACCAGCAATCTGAATGTACTTCTCTTGTTTTCGATTAACTTCTGGTAAGTATTCACCTACCCATAAAGAATGATGACATAAATGCATTGTGGCATAGCCAGCGTACTCAATATCACCATTATCTAATCCATCTTTTAATGCTTCTAACAATGATGGTAGTGTATTTTTAAAATGCTCTTTCCAATACTGCATATGGGCTGCAAAGAGGAGATTAACTTTACACTTTAACTCCCGGCTGTCATAAATTTCTAGGAGTTTTAAGGAAATTTTCCCAGCATGATAACCATCTTTGATCTCCCCTTGACCACACTTGAGCCAACCGTAAGCAGCATAGGCATAACAAGCAAGCTCTGACCTGCCAAATTCTAAGGACAGGTTAATCAGTGTGAGAACAAATTCTGCAAATCTGTTCGTAGTCAAAAATACTGCTGGCAGAACACTGATCAACATTTGCATTGCTGCAATTTTATAGGAATTGGTCATTTCTACCATACTTTCAATACCAGACAGTGTCGGTAATTTAACACCTTTTTTCACTGATTCTGGACTGGCAATCTGAACCTTTAATTCATCTAGAATTTGCAAACCTAATTCCAGAGAATTATGCAATCGATTTTGTGCCGTAAGATATTGAATCTTTAAGTCATAAATTTTAACTTTGTCTAAAATTGTCTGTGCTGCTTGCAACACCTGTGCTGCTAAATCTTCCATGTTGTCGAAGTCGCTATTCAAATAGGCAGCTTCAGTAGCTGCAATATAAAGGTTTAGGGTCAATTCATACCGGTGTTGCCAACAGTTGCTATCTAGTAGCGATATCCCTGTTTGGAGATAAACTTTTGCTGCGGCGTAGGCTGTAGAATTTCTGGCTTTACCTCCAGCTTTTAAGTTCAGTTGAGCTAATGTTTCCCGTTCGCTTGGTTGAGTGATTAACTCAATTCCTAGATTCAAATGCCCCACAATATCAAACACTTTTTCCTCCTGCTCTATCTGGGACAGATTTTCACACAGTAACTGTCCAATCTTGAGATGGGTTGCTGTTTTTTGGTGAGTGGGAATCAGGGAATAGGCTGCTTGCTGGACTCGGTCATGTAAAAATTTGTAATTTGCTGACTGTTGACTGTTGACTGTTGACTGTGAACCGTTAACAGTCAACAGTGAACTATTAGCATCTTGATAAAACTTATAAACATCACTAGTAGGTAAAATCAACCCTTCTTGCAAAGCTTTCCATAAACTAGCAGCGGTTTCGATTGACGATGATTCTGCCACAATTGCCAAAGTTGCTAAATCAAACTGATTGCCAATACAAGCCGCTAACTGCAACATTTCTTGAGTTGATTGTGGCAGTTTTCGTAATTGAAATGCCATAAAAGCAACCACGTCATCTGTA
>JADQBA010000231.1 GCA_016903675.1 Stigonema ocellatum SAG 48.90 = DSM 106950
CTCCCCTATCTCCCCCTGCTCAAGAAAGCTCCCCCTGCTCAAGAAAGCTCCCCTATCTCCCCCTGCTCAAGAAAGCTCCCCTATCTCCCCACTCCCCACTCCCCACTCCCCACTCCCTACTCCCCACTCCCCACTCCCCACTCCCTACTCCCCACTCCCTACTCCCCACTCCCCTCTTCCAAGCGTCGTAGCTGGATTTGGTGCAGGCGTGGTCCTGTAATCGATACCACAGTGAATTCAAGATTTTGATAACCGAAGGTTTCCCCAATAGCTGGAATTTTTTGCAGATGATACAGCAGAAAGCCTCCTAGTGTTTGGTATTCCTTGTTCAAGGGCAAATTGAGATGCAAAACTTCGTTGAGGTCTTCTAAGTTGATCTGCGCCTGCACCAGATATGTCTGCTGGTCTAAAATCTCAATGAGCAACTCTTCGGTACTTTCTAATTCGCCCATATCGCCAATGATTTGGGCGATGACATCATGGAGAGTGACTAGTCCTACAGTACCGCCAAATTCATCCACCACCATCACCAAAGCTGGCTTTTCCAGCTGCATCACTGGTAATAGTTGATTCAAGGGAGTGTGTTCGGGTACAAACCGCACCGGACGCATCCAAGGCTGGATCTGGGTTTCTAAAGTTAATTTTCCTATAGCCCAAGGTTTTGCTAGGTCTTTAAAGTAAAAAATGCCGCGAATGTCGTCTAAAGATTCTCCAACAACCGGGTAGCACGAGTGACAGGTGGTTGCCATTTCCTCAAGAAAAGTTTGCAAGGAGGCGTTGATGGGCAACGCTACAATGCTGGTACGAGGAACCATTACGGCTTGCACCGTATCGTCCCCAAACTCAAAGATGTTTTTTAGTAGTTCTCGTTCTCCCACCTGAAAACCAGTGGATTCGTGTTCTGTAGAAATAATGAGCTGCAATTCGTCAGGAGTAACAGGTGGTCTCCAGCTTTTACCTGTGTACTGGATGCCAAACAATTTCAACAGCCAACGAGTTGATTGGTTGAGAATCCAGATGAATGGGTTGAAAAATCGGACGATCGCTTTTACTGACGGTCCCAAAAATCGTGCTAGTTGTTCTGAGTACAGCATAGCTACTGATTTAGGACATAGTTCCCCTAAAACAATTTGTAGATAGGCTATGAAAAAAAAGGTGATGGGAATTGATAGGGAATGAGCTAGGAATATACTCATTCTCTGGGGTAAAGGCCAAGATCTGAGCCATGAATTCACCACTTCGACAATGGTACTTTCTCCAATCCACCCCAGTGCCAAACTAGAGAGGGTGATACCTAACTGGGTTGTAGAGAGTAGTCGATCAATACTGCGTTGCAACACCTCCACGGCGATGGCTTGGACATCACCAGCAGCAACTAACTGATGGATGCGCGATCGCCGTACTGTTACCATAGAAAATTCTGCTGTCACAAAAAAAGCATTGATCGCAATCAGTAACAGCACTGACAACAATCGCAGCCCCACATCTGTCCAAATTAAACTAGGATTACCACTCACCGCCAAAGCTCGTGTAAAACTGATGCAATTAGGGAGTGGGGAATAGGGAGTGGGGAGTGGGGAGTGGGGAACTCGGGTATCCCAAAGCGTTATAAGGGGCAATGGGCAATGGGGAGGTGGGGAGAATGTAGTATTTCTTCCCTCCTATCACCCTATTTCCCCATTCCCCACTCCCCATTCCCCACTCCCCATTCCCCCATACTTATTTTTCCAAAGGAATATTCGATACTTCTAACCGTAGTTTTTGAGCGGGATAATCAGTGAGGGAGAGTGAGATGCGCTTGACATTGTCAAGCAAAGCCGTAGGAATACTCACAGTTCCAGAAAATATTGGTCCGGTTGGAGGCAATTCTGCTGGTAAGCCCTCTGTACTGGCACTCAGTGTTCGTCCTTTGTCATCAGTGACGTCTAAAAAACTATACAGGAAGTGTACAGCATCAGCCCCTTTGTTCTGCATATGCACTTTTAATAATAAAGCACCGCCAGAGTAGTGTGCAGATTGCACAGAAAGGGAGACACCCTCACTTTGGGCTGAAACCGGAAATCCTGGCTGAGGTTTTTCTTCAGGTACTTCCTGTGGTTTTTTCTCTTCTGGCTTCTTCTTGCTGCTCTTGGTTTCCTCGTCTTCTTCCTCTGGCTTTTTAGATTTAGCAGTCTTGACTTTGCCGTCAATCCGTGCTTTGACGAGTTTGAGGATTTCTTCCTCTTTTAATAACGTCAGCCCTCCACGTTGCGGGTTATTGGTCTTAGTGCTGGCGAATTTGGTTGTAGGACGGGCATCTGGTGCTGTCACACCTTTAAGCGCTTTGCTCCCCGCGTCAAATCCCAAAAATGCACTCACAGAACCAGCTCCCAACATCAGGGTTAACAAACTCAGCGTTAGAAGTACAGTAGAATTTAGTTTCATTACTGACAAATTATAGCAGCTATATTGCTAATTTATTTAAAATGATAAAAGGAGTTTACCTCAATACTAGTCTGGATTCTTTAGGCATCTCAAGAAATGATGTAGGGGCGCTCTTGCCGCCGCGCCCCTACTAAGGATTGCAAAGAACGTATAATTAATTGTCGGAGATATTTTTTGCATTATTCTAGTGTGAGAGTTCACATGCTGTGAACTCATGCTACAATCGGGCGGTGAGGTGAGCGATGATGCTTAAAAAAGCTGACTCGTACTATAATTGGCGATGAAGGTTAACTCATGCCAAGCTAACACCTAACCGAACAAGCGCCTTTGGCCGATTGGGGAGGCAGCGAACTCATAATTCGCCTTCAGACTGGTTCGATTCCAGTAGGGCGCACTGAAAATCTAGGGGTGTAAGGGTGTAAGGGTGTAGGGGTGTAAGGGTGTAAGGGTGTAAGGGTGTAAGGGCAATATTTTTTGAATTTCCAATGCATTTTAAACCCTGAATAGATTTCACCCCTACACCCCTACACCCCTACCCCCCTACCCCCCTACCCCCTTCTTCACCGGGGTATTCCGGTTTCAAAGCGGAATTCAGTACCAGTTTTGAGTTGGTTGGCATTTAAACGAGGGGACATGAGTAGGGATGTGTTGTAAGGATTCGGTAAATCTGGAGTGCGAAGATATGGACGGTTGCTCACCTGTTGGTTGAGGATATCGTGATAGACAATGTTAACCAACTCAGCATCTCGTGCGATTTCATTTTCTGGGAAGGAGTTCTGGAACACGGAACCAGTTCCAACTATCCAGTCTAGTTGACGTCTGAAGGTCTGATTGCCGTAGAAATTGGGATCGTTTTTAAACAAAGCTCTTTCAAATACCTCGTTTGGCGTTTCATAACTGGGTGTTTCCATTTGGGCTGTGGCAACAGCCGGAAAGCTTATTGTAGCAAAAAATACTAATAAACCACTGAAGGTTTTCAAATTTAAACCCATCATCATAACTCCTCTATTTTTCAGCGAATCTTAACTTATGCTTAATGTCAGAACTTCTGTAAGTTCAACTTTTGGTTTAGCACAACTTTTAATGTCTTGTAATGACTTATCAAGCCGAAACCAGTGCCCAGCCTGAATTTTGGGCAGCTACTGCCAACCTGACCACCCTACGCCAACGTTTACTAGATTTATTTTGCCAATTAGCATACCAAGAGGGCGATTTTGTGCTCTCTTCAGGTCAGCGTAGTTCTTATTACATGAACGGTAAGCAGGTGACACTTCACCCCCAAGGCGCTTTGGCCATCGGTCGCATTCTCCTATCCCTACTGCCATCAGATACCCAGGCAGTAGCAGGTTTAACTCTGGGAGCCGATCCAATTGTCAGCGCTGTGAGTGTGGTTTCTGCTTACGAAAACCGACCGATTCCCGCACTAATTATTCGCAAAGAAGCCAAGGGTTATGGGACGAAGGCGTATATTGAAGGTCCCAGTTTGCCAGCAGGTGCGAAAGTCGTCGTTGTGGAAGATACTATCACTACTGGACAATCGGCGATGAAAGCAGTTGAACGCCTAAAAGTTGTAGGTTATACTGTAAATCAAGTAATTTCACTGATTGATCGGCAGCAAGGAGCAGCGGAGTTCTATCAGTCAGTGGGGCTGAAGTTTGAAGCGGTGTTTACGATTCGGGAAGTTCAGGAAAGATACGGGGAATTAGGGAGTGGGGAGTAGGATTTGTTGGTTCAAGTTTGTGGCGATCGCGAAAATGAGGTCTATCGTTCGTAGTTGCGCTTTAGCGCTAAAGCGCAACTACGAACTAAAACGCTACGAATTGATGAAACTTTGTGCCACCACTTCTTTATCCTTAGCCAAGAACTTCTCTAGTTCTGTCAGAGCATCAGCATCGACTTTTGTTTGCATTGGGCAGAACTTGGGACCGCACATTGAGCAAAACTCAGCGGTTTTATAAATATCTGCTGGCAAGGTTTCGTCGTGATATTCCTTAGCTCTTTCGGGATCGAGTGATAATTCAAACTGACGGTTCCAGTCAAAGTTGTAGCGAGCGTGGGACATTTCATCATCCCGATCTCTTGCACCAGGACGATGTCTGGCAATATCGGCAGCGTGAGCAGCTATCTTATAGGCAATCAAACCATTGCGTACATCTTCGGCATTTGGCAATCCTAAGTGTTCTTTTGGTGTTACATAGCACAACATAGCTGTACCGTACCATCCAGCTAACGCTGCTCCAATGGCTGAAGTAATATGGTCATAGCCAGGAGCAATGTCCGTGACCAACGGTCCCAGCACGTAGAAAGGTGCTTCTGAACACTCTTCCATCTGCTTTTTAACGTTGAACTCGATTTGATCCATTGGCACATGTCCTGGACCTTCTACCATCACCTGTACATCATGCTCCCAAGCTTTGCGAGTCAATTGTCCGAGAGTTTTTAGCTCAGCTAATTGTGCAGCATCAGAGGCATCGTGGGTACAACCAGGACGCAGGGAATCTCCAAAACTGAAGGAGACATCGTATTTTTGGAAAATTTCAATGATGTCCTGCAAGTGGGTGTAAAGTGGGTTTTGCTTGTGATGATGCAACATCCACCTGGCTAAAATTCCGCCACCGCGAGATACAATACCAGTGATGCGATTTTTCACCAAAGGCAAATGCTCAATCAAAATTCCAGCATGGATTGTCATATAATCCACTCCCTGCTGGGCGTGTTTTTCAATTATGTGAAGGAAGTCATCTGGTGTCAGCTTTTCAATGTTGCCGTGGACACTTTCTAAAGCCTGGTAGACTGGTACCGTCCCAATGGGAACGGGGGAAGCTTTGATGATGGCGGAGCGAATTTCATCCAAGTTACCGCCGCCAGTGGACAGATCCATGACAGTATCAGCACCATACTTGACCGCTAGTTCCAGTTTTGCAACTTCTTCGGCTAAGTTGGAAGAGTTAGGACTCGCGCCGATATTAGCATTTACCTTACACGTGGAGGCGATGCCAATGCACATCGGCTCCAGATTTGTGTGATTTATATTAGAGGGAATAATCATCCGCCCCCGCGCTACTTCTTGTCGAATTAGCTCGGTCGTCAGGTTTTCTCTCTGTGCCACGTAGTGCATTTCTTCGGTGATGATACCCTGACGAGCGTAGTGCATTTGGGTAACATTGCTCTGCCCAAGTCGCTTAGAGACCCATTCTGTACGCATATTTGATAGACTTCCTCGATAAACAGCTTCCCTCCGCCGGTATTACCCGGATTCAGGTGTTAAGGGTGTAATCTCAGCCTGGTTGTACAGGCACCCCTAGCATTAATACCTATATTACCACTTTAGTTGTGGGTAGGAGCAATCAAGTTAGCACTTTCACAAATTGAGAGAAGCAACTGCCGGTTCTTCGTAGTCATCAAGTAAGTATGGTAATGTAATAACTCATGACAGGGCTATTTCATTCTACACTCAATGCCAGGAACTCAAGTTCAAGGCTCAAAGCTCAAGTCCGTTGAAACGGACTAAAATTCCTGAAAGTTCTAGTCGGCTTAAGCCGACTTCAGCTATTAGCCTAGGAATAAATTCCTAGGCATGTGGCGAAATCAGAATGAAATAGCCCTGTAACTCATGACCTATGACTAATGACTATCGATATATTATTTTTTACAAACCTTATGGCGTCCTCAGCCAGTTTACAAAAGACGCTCCTACACGTAGCACCCTAAAAGACTATATCCAAGTTCCTGATATTTATCCTGTGGGGCGTTTGGATTGGGATAGTGAAGGGTTACTATTATTGACTAATCATGGGCAATTACAACATCGCCTTTCTCATCCACGGTTTGAGCATGAACGTACCTACTGGGTACAAGTGGAGCGAATTCCTGATGCAGATGCCATAGTTCACCTACAAACTGGTGTGAAAATCCAAGATTATTGTACTCGCTCTGCAAAGGTACGACTATTGCCAGAAGAACCGTCCTTACCTGAACGTGATCCACCAATCAGATTTCGCAAAAATGTGCCCACAGCGTGGCTGGAAATGACCTTGACCGAGGGAAGAAACCGCCAAGTACGGCGAATGACTGCGGCTGTGGGATTTCCGACTTTGCGATTGGTCAGGGTAAGTATTGCCCACTTACAATTAGATGGTCTGCAACCCGGTCAGTGGCGCGACCTCAACCCAAGTGAACTGAAGAAAGTTGCGTGATTGAAAAACCTTTATTAGGGGTGTGGGGGTGTAAGGGGAATGGTACTAAGTTAAGGGTTCAGACTGACGCGGAGACTAAGGGACGCGGTGACGCGGGGAAAATTCTATCTCCGCGTCCCCGTTTCTCCCCCTCTCCGTGTGAGTCTAAATCCTTAACTTAGTACCATTCCCCCTACACCCCCACACTCTTTTTTCCAATGATAAGTCTTGACACTCCCCATGCCTAAAGGCAAGGGGATTCTGTAAGAGTTTCAGCCGTATCTCTCACATATCCGACTGTCGGAGTTTCCCACACATTGGCGGTGATTCCCGTAGGCGTGGTTCCTGGACTCAACCCACTTGGGATTGATAACTTCCTAGGCCGTACCTTCCAGCCAGTCTGGGGGTAGGGTGCAAAATAATTTGACCAGTTTAACCCTATTATAGCACGAAGCTCTCACTAGAGTCAACTGACTCTAGTGAGAGCTTCGCAAAAAAACACAGATTTTTGACGGGGACTGAAGTCCCGCACAAGCTCTACCCCATGTCTGAAGTCATTTGCTCTGCGCCCTAAGATTTTTGGTCAACAATGGTAAAATTTGTATAGTGAGGCATACAAGTAACAGAGTAGTCTCAAGCCACATCATAAAACTTGACAAGTGAAACTATTATCTTTCGTAGGTCTACCATATAGGTTAAGTGCTGCCTGTATAGAACCTAGGATCTTAGTGGCTATAAGCACTTTGGAGCGGGAATTAAGGAACTTCCACAATGCTGATTTGCCCTCATTGTAAATTTGAAAACCCTGATGACAACAAATTTTGCCAAAACTGTGGCACTTCCCTGACCCATAGGGTCTGTCCTCAATGTGCCACAGATGTAGCTGTGAATACACAATATTGTTACAACTGCGGCGCGGAGTGCGGAACAGTTTGGTGGGCAATTATTGTGAAGAAAGGGAGTGGGGAGTCGGGAGTGGGGAGTGGGGAATTAGGGGAGGCTGGGGAAGAAAATATTACTCCCTGCGCACCCCCAGCTTTCCCCGTTGGCTCTTATCTCGATCCACAGCAGCGTTATCAACTGCTAGAGCCATTACCAACTTTAGAGGATATGGCCACCAATACTGAGGTGTGTGTCAGAGTTTTAGACTGCGAACCGTATCAAATATCACCACTGGCAGTAATGCTAGCAAATGAGCAACTTGGGCTGGGTGAAATGAGCAGCCTTGCTAAACCTTATATTGCCTTACAATCTGAGTGTCGTCTGGGTATACCGCCGATTCACGATGCATGGCAAGAGGGAGATATGCAGGTGGTACTCATAGAAGACCGATCGCATTGGCAGCATTTACTTGAACTGTGGCATGAAGACACAACGAGTTCGTTACAAATAGTACACTGTTTTTATCAGATGACCCAACTGTGGTCACTATTGGAAACAGTTAATTGTCGGCAGAGTCTGTTGGAGTGGTCGAATCTACGATTAGATGAGGACCAAACGGTTGCACTACAACGACTACACGTGGAAAGATTGATGGAAGAAGGCGGACAGGATGTCCAGCCCACAGCCACTGAGTGGGAACAAGAGGCAGAAGGACAAACAACTGCTACCCAACAGCAGCCTTTCACAATCAAAGCTTTGGGACGGATTTGGCAACGACTATTTAGACAGTCCCAACGTACTCAATTTGGCGCTGTAGTGCAGTTGTTGGGAGAGTTGGAAGTAGGTAAGATTCAGACGAGTGCAGAGTTGCAAAGGCGCTTGCAGGCGATCGCTGCTGAACTGCAAGGAAACGCTGCCATAAGCGATCCCACTATCACCCCAGTACCGGAGAAAGGGACTACCTCGCCTACCATCCTACAATTAGAGGAGAAAGAAGACAGCGGCGCAAAAAGCGATGATATGCCAACGGTTGTCCTGCCTATGCAGTTAGTCAGTTTAGAACATGCAGCACTTACCAATGTAGGACGTCAACGGGATCATAACGAAGACTACTTTGGCATTGAAACACAAATTCACAAAGTGGAATTACCTAGCAGCAGTAGTTTGCTGGGGCATGGTTTATACATTCTGTGTGATGGTATGGGCGGACACGCTGGTGGTGAGGTGGCGAGTGCCTTAGCAGTGGAGAGACTACGGCAATACTTTCAAACTCACTTCCGTTCTAACCAACTCCCAACAGAAGAACAGATCCGCTGTGCAGTGCTGCAAGCTAACCAAGCAATTTACGATCTCAATCAACAAGATGCCCGTTCTGGTGTCGGTCGCATGGGTACTACCCTTGTCATGGTCTTAATCCAAGACACTCAGGTAGCGGTGGCCCATGTAGGAGATAGCCGCCTCTACCGCTTGACCCGCAAGCGGAAACTAGAACAAGTAACGGTAGATCATGAAGTCGGTCAACGGGAAATTTCTCGGGGAGTTGACAAGAGTATTGCTTACGCCCGTGCGGATGCTTACCAACTTACCCAAGCCCTTGGTCCCCGCGACGAAAACTTTATTTTTCCCGATGTGCAGTTTTTAGACATCAATGAAGACACCCTATTCCTCCTTGCCTCAGACGGTTTATCAGATAATAATTTGCTAGAAATTCATTGGCAGACTCACTTAGAACCCCTACTCAGTTCTGGGGTTAACCTGGAAAACGGCGTTAGAGGCTTAATTGATTTAGCAAACAATTACAATGGTCATGACAACATTACTGCTATTGTCATCAAGGCGAAAGTGCGCCCAAATTTAGAACAACAACTATAAGGAATCTTGTCATGACCATATTAATTGTTTGATAAATCAATTAAGCCTCTAACTACGTTTTCCAGGTTAACACCAGAACTGA
>JADQBA010000039.1 GCA_016903675.1 Stigonema ocellatum SAG 48.90 = DSM 106950
GGTAAGCTGAAGCGGTTTCCTCTCGTGCACGCCGTGCCTGCTTCTATTAACAAGGAGCAGGCACGTTTTTTTTATAGCTGACGCAGTGGATATTATTCATATTAAACGTAGCGAAACCTTCAGGTGAGGAAAGCGTCTATATTTTCAGCTAAGAGATAGACTCAAATACTGCAGAGCGTTTATTTTGTGTTTCATGTGTAGAGAGAGAATTACAATAACAACCGAAATTTTCCCTAAATTTTTATGATGTCCTGCTATCAATTGCCTAAATTTCACATAGGTCGCGCTGCTTTAGGGTTGATGCTACCAGCGGTACTTGTGGGCGCAATGGCATTTCCCTCAAAGGTGCAAACTGCTACCGCACAAACACCCAAGGACAGTCGCCCTCTCACCATCCACTCTGATCAGCAAGAATATGACGCCAAAACCCAGGTAGCAACAGCTCGTGGCAATGTGCAAATGTCGTATCCTGCTCGGGGAATTCAGGCAACATCTGCCCAAGTACAATACTTTAGCAAGGAACGCCGCATTATTCTCAGTGGTAACGTTTACATTTTGCAACAGGGCGGCAATAGTATTCGGGGTGATCAGGTTACGTATCTGATTGACGAAGGGCGATTTGTGGTGTTACCACAAGCTAATAAGCAGGTAGAATCAACATACATTGTGAACGATACCAACCCTAACAACCAAGCTGCTACACCAGCTCCAGGTACACCAGCCTTGAAGAGATCTCGTTGATAAAAAGTTGAAAATCGTCTTAGAGAACATTCACAAATCCTACGGGAAGCGAGTTATTGTTAATCGCGTCAACCTTTCTGTTGCTCAAGGTGAAATAGTTGGTTTACTAGGTCCAAATGGAGCTGGTAAAACCACGACTTTTTACATAGCCACAGGTTTAGAAAAACCAGACCGGGGAACGGTGTGGTTAGATAAGCTGGATGTGACTTCACTACCAATGCACAGAAGAGCACGACTGGGTATTGGTTATCTGGCGCAGGAAGCAAGTATTTTTCGTCAACTGAGCGTGCGGGATAATCTTATTTTGGTGCTAGAGCAAACCAATGTGCCGAGATCGGATTGGTCGCGTCGAGTAGAAACTTTATTGCAGGAGTTTCGTCTAGAAAAGGTAGCTAATAGTAAAGGACTTCAACTCTCCGGTGGTGAACGACGCCGGACGGAATTGGCAAGAGCGTTAGCATCTGGAATTGAAGGACCAAAATTTTTATTTTTGGATGAGCCATTTGCTGGAGTTGACCCAATAGCAGTGTCAGAAATTCAGCACATTGTGGCGGCGCTGCGCGATCGCAACATGGGTATATTAATCACAGATCACAACGTCCGCGAAACCCTTGCCATCACGGATCGCGCATACATCATGCGTGAGGGACAAATCCTCGCTGCCGGCACTGCCGAAGAACTATACAATAATCCCTTAGTCAGGCAACACTACTTGGGTGATAAATTCCAGATGTAGCCCATTTCTCCGTTCCCCTCTCAAGGGGTTGACAACCGCTTTTTTTTCGGTTATGTTATTTTTATAATGGAAAAATGTGCGCCCATATATTCCCCCTACAGGACTCAATACTGCTCGGTTAAGAATAGTTCAGCTGCCAGAAACTTCGTAGTAGCGCTGTCAACGCCTGCATTTCCTTCGTAGTACCGCGCTTAAGTTGGTCAAAACCAAAATGCTTATAATGCAAGCAAGCTTTTCGTTGATTTGGAATGGGTGGTTTATTTATGCGTCCGCTGTACTACTATAGGACTTACGCACGCACTACGAATTCTTGGCGGTCTTGGCGGTTCGATAAATCGTAACCGTTGATTTGGGAGCAGAAAGAATTATTGCAGCTCATCAGTTGGAGCTTTCAGTTTGGCAATTTCACTGAAAGTGTAAGGACGATTAGGGTCAAGTAGGGGCATAGGATTGACACAGACCAGTGTTGTCAGTTGTCTCTATTATCATCTTTTGGGTTGATAATGGCGATCGCTCTTTTAGTTTTTGGTACAATCATCTTACTGAAACTGGAAATCCATACAAAATTTAAGCTTTGAAAAGCAGGTAAGTAACGCTCCAGATAATTCTATGCCAAGGCTTGTAAGAAAGACAAAACGAAAGGTTGTTTTCACTCTTTGATTAAGCTTATACTGAGGTAAAACAAAATGGAGAAGGCAGTAACTCTAGAGGAAGCTTTAGAATTAGTAAAGCAGCTTTCGTTGGTAGACAAAGTCCGATTGATTGAGCAAGTTGCGCCCCAAATAGAAAGGGAATTGATAACTACTCAACCGAAAACGCGAAAGTCTTTGAGAGGGCTGTGGCGGGGTAGCGATATCACCGAGTCAGACATTGCTGAAGTGAGGCAGCAAATGTGGGAAAAGTTCCCTCGTGAGGATGTTTGATGTCTGATGTCGTAACGGATACCCATGCCCTGATTTGGTATTTGGAAGATAGTCCACGTCTTAGTCGTGCTGCTAACAAGGCTTTTGAACAATGCGATCGCGGAGAGATAGTTATTTATATCCCAACAATTTGCCTAGTAGAAATTGTGTATTTACAGGAAAGAGGACGCATCTCGGCAAATATGAAGGCGCAACTAGAAGCTGAATTAATGGCTGGGACTAATGGGCTGGTTCTAGCAAATCTTACATCTGGGGTGGTTGATGCACTAGCTACAATACCGCGAGATAATGTACCTGATATGCCTGACAGGATTATCGCAGCTACTGCTATGCATCTGAGTTTACCCTTAATTAGTAAAGACAGCAGGATACCTTTATCTGGGGTGAGCATCATCTGGTAGAATGGGAATATGACAATTGCGATCGCTCAAGCAAGAAATGCGCGACTTGTCCTTTCCACTGGTCGAACAGCCTCGGCGCGGCGGAAGATGCCGGATGAACCCGTTTCACAAGCTGTCCTTTGCCGCATCCATTATATAAAAACAAGAAGGGGTGAGAAATACTCACCCAGATTAGTTATTTCAGGAGTCTTGACAAATTTCAGTTATTCAAAAAAGCAAACTTTACTTTACCAACACTTCAACTGTTTACCAACCCAATTTCCTGCTTGATATAAGCCATAAGCGGTTGCTGCTGCTCCACTAACAAGGATTGTGCCCATCACTACCGGACCACCTACAGCCGAGGTAACAACTGCGGTTGCTGCTGCTCCAGCTACATTAGTTCCCATAGCTCCAGCAATAGCGGTTGTTGCTCCACCAAGTCCCATAGATGAGACAGCAGAAGCCATACCAGCGTAACCAGCCAGAGAACCCGCACCAGCAGCAGCAGCACAACCCACAGAAGTTCCTACAACAGCAGCAGTGTTAATACCAGCTTGGATGGTCTTTTCTGCTGAACGGTCATCTCCTTCTAAGCCATCATAGAATCCATCAAATGCATCTTCAAAAGGTGCCATAGGTTCAATTCCTAATTTCTAATAGTTTGGTTCAACAATTGATTGCAATTGATTGCAATCAACACCAAATTACAAAATATGTATTCAAAATGTCATCGTTATTTTCCACATCAGTATCTACTTTGATAAAGATGTCTAACTTGATAAAGTTTTCAAATTCTAGAATACTAGCTTATAAAATGTAACATTAATGTAAATATTTCAAAACTTGCACCATCAAGGCTATCCCCTCGTTTGAGAAAGTCATCTAGAAGATAAACCTGCACTATGACTCTATCCCATTACGATGTATAATGTGATTGTTACGTACCATATTCTGCTAAAATTGTCAATTATACATAGGGGGAGAGTGCGAGAAATTAACACTTAATCTATCACTCCTCATCCCGATCTGAAAAAATCATAATTGTAGCAATTTTCAGGTAAATAGACAACATTGTAGGAGCGCAAGCATCTTGGCCCCTACCGCCGATTGTAGTTCATAAAGATGAAAACGGCTGTAAATCGCGCAGGTAACTAACCCTTGATGTTTTGTGCGATCGCCAAAGTTTTGTCAGAGAAAGACTCCTATGCCGTTGTAACGAGGAAAATAATAAACTTAAAGAGTGAAATTACTACACTGTGTTCATATAAAGTCATGGCTTATAGCGATTTCAGTATTCGTAAGGCAAAAGAAGACTTTAACCTAACTTTGGTTGAGGGAGGTAGTTTTTTCCCAAAGATTGAACCTATTATACCTAACCCCTATCTAGCAGAGTTTTTGCAGGAGAGTATACCTCTAGCCATTGCAATGGGGTCTGAAAAAGCACGTTCGGAACTAATCATTAGTCCAATTTTGTTTGAAGTGCGAAAAATTCTTGATCGCAAAATTAGCTTTTTTTCCGGTGAGGAGTTTACAGTTGATCCAAGTGTGGGCTTGAACGGTGTTTGTGATTTTTTGATTAGCCGATCGCCTGAACAATTAATTATCGAAGCCCCAGCAGTCGTGATTGTAGAAGCCAAAAAAGAAAATCTCAAGGGTGGCTTGGGACAGTGTATGGCAGAAATGATTGCAGCACAAAGGTTTAATGAAGCAAAGTTGCAACCCACCCAAGTGGTTTATGGTAGTGTTACCAGTGGTAATCTGTGGACATTTCTCAAGCTAGAAAAACAAACGGTAACAATTGATTTAACAGATTTTTTAATTCCTCCAGTCGAGAGGCTTTTAGGAATCCTAGTTTGGATGATTCAAAACAGTTAAAAACAATCTTCACAAAGTTTACCAATTCTTCTCCAAAGCAACATCCTCTGGAGACAGATAAGAAAACTCAATCCCCATTAAGTCTAATATTTTCAGAAAAACTTGCGGTTCAATTTCCATGATTTCCGAAGCTTTCTTCAAGCTAATCACTCTGGAAAACAAGGCTCCTAACACAAACAGAAACTTTTCTTTCTGTTCAATATCTTTGAACATTTGTACGAGTGAGGCAATGCTTCTAAACATTTCTTGAGTTCTCATTTGATATCAAGTTCGGTTAATTACTTATAAATAAAAGATAGGTTCGTAGTTGCGCTTTAGCGCTCTTATATAGCACTTTTCAATTGGGTACCATACATCAAGGATTTAAGGAACCGCAGATGAACGCAGATGAACGCAGATAAAATTGTATGTGATTCGGATGAGAACCGCTATAGTTTAGGAGCGCTAAAGCGCAACTACATACCTTATTATAAGTGTTCAACCGGACGTGATATGACTATTGGCTGCAAAAATTGTCAATTATAACTAGGGGGAGACAGCCAATACGGTTCGGTTAAGGGTTTTCATCCTGGTGATAGTACATATTTATCTGCGTTTATCTGCGTTTATCTGCGGTTTTCAACTACCTCCACTGCTGGATACTGCTGCAAAACCTGCTTCAAATACTCCCCAGTATACGACCTAGAATTCTGCGCCACTTCCTCAGGCGTACCCACAGCAATAACCTCTCCCCCTTTATCACCACCTTCTGGTCCCAAATCAATCACCCAATCAGCACAGCGAATCACATCTAAATTATGTTCAATCACCAAAATAGAATTATTTTTATCCACCAAACGTTGCAACACATCTAACAACTTATGAACATCATAAAAAGACAACCCAGTCGTCGGTTCATCTATTAAATAAAGCGTCTTCCCAGTAGCCCGACGCGATAATTCTGTCGCTAATTTCACCCGTTGCGCTTCACCACCAGATAATGTCGTCGCTGGTTGTCCCAGTTGAATATAACCCAACCCAACATCCACCAAAGTTTGTAGTCTACCCACCGCTTTAGGAATATTTGTAAAAAATTCCAAACTCTCCTCAACCGTCATGCTGAGAACATCAGAAATAGACTTATCTTTGTACTTCACCTGCAAAGTTTCCCGGTTGTACCGCGCACCCTTGCAGACTTCACATTGAACATAAACATCAGGCAAAAAATTCATTTCAATGACATTCACACCCTGTCCACTACAAGCCTCACAACGTCCCCCTTTGACATTAAACGAAAATTGTCCCGGCTTATAACCCCTTGCTTTGGCTTCTACTGTTTGAGAAAATACATCTCGGATAATATCGAAAACGCCTGTGTAAGTTGCTGGGTTAGAACGGGGTGTCCTACCAATGGGAGATTGGTCAATGACAATTGCTTTATCAATAGCATTCAATCCCTCAATTCCATCTATATCCTTTGGAAAAGGAACTTTACGGAAAAGATGATGTTGCAGTGCAGGGTAAAGTAATTCATTAATCAGGGTAGATTTACCAGAACCAGAAACACCAGTGACAGCGACAAGCTTACCCAAAGGTATTTCCACATCGATATTTTTCAGGTTATTGCGGTGAGCATTTTTGATGACTAAACTCCGCCCATTTCCTTCTCTGCGTTCCGCTGGAGTTTGAATCACCCTGCGTCCAGACAAATACGCACCCGTCAGCGACTTTTCCGCCGCCAGCAAAGTTGGTAAATCACCCTGAGCGATAATATTTCCCCCATGAACACCCGCACCAGGACCAATATCTACAATGTGGTCAGCAGCCCGAATAGTTTCTTCATCATGCTCTACTACAATTAAAGTGTTACCCAAATCACGCAATTTCGTCAAAGTTTGTAGCAACCGCCCATTATCTCGTTGATGCAAACCAATACTTGGTTCATCTAAAACGTACAATACCCCAGTTAACCCAGAACCAATCTGAGTTGCTAAACGAATTCGTTGCGCTTCCCCACCAGACAGCGTCATCGCCGGACGGTCAACACTCAGGTAATCCAACCCCACATCCAACAGAAATTGCAATCTCGCTTTAATCTCTCTGAGTACCAAATCAGCAATTTGCAACTGGCGATCGCTCAACTTTAACCGATCAATCCTCTCCCGACTCTCCCGAATCGATACCCCAGCCAAATCCAAAATCCCATACTGTCCCAACCGCACCGCCAACGCCTCCGGTTTCAACCGCTTCCCCTCACACACCGGACACGGCTGATCAACCAAAAACTGCTCCAACCTTTGCTTAACCAACTCCGAAGCACCCTCATACTGCTTTTGCAACGTGGGAAGTACCCCTTTAAACTCTTCTCTTGGCGTACTTGGCGTCTTGGCGGTTCGTTCTTCCCCATACAAAACCACCCCCCGCTGTTCTGAGGTCAACTGACTCCACAACGTCTGTAACTCAAACCCATAACTTTGACCCGCCTTATACAGCAACTCCAGATAATAAGAATTATCCTTATCTGACCAAGGAGCAATAGCAGAATACACAGGCGCTGCTGGGTCAGGTACCACCAAATCTGGCGAAAACCTTCTCAAACTCCCTATTCCATGACAGTGGGGACAAGCACCATAAGGAGAATTAAACGAGAACAAACGCGGCGATAATTCCTCCATCACCGCCCCATGTTCTGGACAAGCAAAATTTTCTGAAAATACCCATTCAACTTCTTTGTTGGTTGTTGATTGGGCTTCATCTGTAGATGGAGTAAAAACAATGACTGCAATACCACTAGATTGCTTAAGACACGTAGACAAAGAATCCACCAGACGCTCCTGAATACCAGCCTTTTTCACGAGTCTGTCAATCACAACCTCAATAGTGTGTGTATGATTTTTATCCAAATCAATGGCATCAGACAATTCTCGTACCTCGCCATCCACCCGCACACGCACAAAACCACCAGAAGCAAGACTCGAGAGAAGTTTGCTGTGGGTACCTTTTTTACCCCGAACCACAGGCGCGAGGATTTGAAAGCGGGTACGATCTGGTAGTTCCAGAATGCGATCGCACATCTGATCTATAGTCTGAGGCGCAATACAGCGATCGCATATGGGACAATGAGGTTCACCCGCCCGTCCAAACAGCAGTCGCAGATAGTCGTAAATTTCCGTAACTGTGCCCACAGTAGAACGGGGATTATGGGAGGTAGACTTTTGGTCAATGGAAATTGCTGGACTTAAACCCTCAATCGCCTCCACATCAGGTTTATCCAACTGTCCTAAGAATTGCCGTGCATAAGAACTGAGTGACTCTATATAACGGCGTTGTCCTTCAGCAAAAATGGTATCAAACGCCAGGGAAGATTTGCCAGAACCAGAAACGCCAGTGAACACAATCAGGCGATCGCGTGGCAGATCCAAGTCAATATTCTTCAGGTTATGCTGCCTAGCACCCCGAATACGGATTGTATTTTGGCTATTATGGTTGGGGTGAGGAAGATGTCCGTTCAGAGATGCGGCTAGCTGGGTATTTGACATATCGGCGGGCTAAAAGGAACAGGCGGCGCGAAACAGTTCTTAATAATATCACCGTTGCCCTCTTCATACTAGAACAATAGTACTGTTTTGAGTGGTGATTATCACCCTCTCTAGAGAGAAATTGTTCTCTTCCTTGAAAGCGCCCCACAGGCGACGCACCACCCCCTACGAATGAAAAAAACACCCCCATTCCCCCACTCCCTACTCCCTACTCCCCACACAAAGTGTTTCTTGAGAGATTTACCTTCAGCGTCGCCCAAAGTTATGCTAAAATTAGGAAATTGAGTTGAGATTCCTCTAAGTACCGCGTTTCATAAATTCGTGGCGTTTTGGCTCACATTGACCCTCACCCTAACCCTCTCCCAAGAGGGAGAGGGAACAGAATTTAGCTCCCGAATCCCAATGAGGGAGAAGGGTCGGGGATGAGGGTACACCATTTTTATTTCGCCATGAACTTGTGTAATTCTGTACTAAGGGGTTCTCGACAGCCGACACCGTCTCAATCTAGGGTTACGGATGTGATGGTTGTGTTTGGCAGACTTAAAGGGATAACGGCATTAACGAGGCAGCCCTACCATGATAGCCAGTGTAGCCACCTATGAAATTACCTGGGAAAAGTTACCGGATGATTTTGTTTTAGACGACGAGCCAGTGGATAACATTAATCAGCCCGCTCTTGCAGCTGCTCTTACAGAAAGCTTGGAACTGGCTGGAAGATTGCCAACCAATGCCTTAACCATGACTAACTACGGCATCTGTGCTACCTTAAATAACCAGATTGTGGTCAAAGCTCCAGATTGGGGATATGTACCATCGATTCGGGTGTCGCGAGAAGAGGTTCAGCGTAGTTATACCCCACGACTTGAAGGCGATATTCCAGTGATTATTATGGAATTTCTCTCTGATACGGAAGGTAGAGAGTATTCTAGTAAACCAACCTATCCACCTGGCAAATGGTTCTATTATGAGCAAGTTTTACAAGTGCCAAACTATGCCATTTTTGAGCCAGAAGAGGGAGTGTTAGAAGTTTATCAACCAGATAATTCGGGTCATTATCAACTTCAATCACCAGATGGGAATAACCGTTATTGGATTGCAGAAATGAACCTATTTCTGGGTGTATGGCAAGGAAGCCGAGAAAATCGCACGGGTTACTGGTTACGTTGGTGGGATGAGAGAGGGGAGTTATTGCTGTGGGGTTTGGAATTAGCTGCTAAAGAAAGTCAGCGTGCAGAACAGGAACGTCAGCGTGCAGAACGATTAGCAGCCCAGTTGCGATCGCTGGGAGTAGAACCGGAGGTTTGAACGGCGATAATAGGGAGTGGGGAATAGGGAGTAGGGAGTGGGGAAAGATTTGTTCATTTTACAAAACTTTTAAAGACCCTTAGTTCGTAGTAGCGCTTTAGCGCCGGTTTAACCGCGATTTTACCGGCGCTGAAGCGCTACTACAAACCTAACCAATCCACAATTTGCTGATTCACAACATCCGGAACTTCGTCATGAGGACAGTGGCCTGCACCAGGAATAGGGACAATTTGAATTTCTTTCCCATTCTCCCGCGCCTTCTCGTAAATTTTTGCCCCGGTAATTGGTGTCCAGGGGTCATCCGCACCCCAAAGAACTAATAGTGGACGTTCGACTTTGGGTAATAGTTCCTCTGGACTTGGACCTGGAGGCGCTGTGAGGATAGAGGCAAAAACTTGCTGTGCGCCAGGATCACACGAAGGGGTATAGAGTAAATCCACGAGTTCATCAGTGACGGCTTCCCGGTTGCGATAAACCTGGTACAGAGTACGGCGAATTTGGGATTTTTGGCGGATGCGGTTGAAGACAAACTTACCTGTCATTGGATGACCAACCAACCGATTAAAAGCCCCCATGACAAAGCGTAGAGGTGGGTTAAGTTCATGGGGACGATGACTCAACCCACCTGCTGAGTTAATCAAAACAGCACCACTGGCAATTTCTGGATGTTCTGTCACTACCATCAAGCTTAAAAGTGCGCCGATGGAGTTGCCAATAAATACAGCAGGTTCTTTGATGTGTGCTGTCCAAAAATCCTTCAGCAGTTCCACCCACACTTCTACAGTGTAATTTAACGGTGGTTTATCGGAACCTCCGAACCCCAAAAGGTCAACGGCAAACACTTGGTAGCCAGCATTTGCCAAAACAGGGATATTCTTCCGCCAATGTCCAATAGAAGCGCCAAAGCCATGCACCAGTACTAAGGGTTTTCCAGTTCCCATAACAGTGTACTGAATTTTGTAACCCTGCCAAGTCCAAAAGTGTTTCTCAAAGGTGGCTGTTGTTGGTAGGTGCTGTGTATTTACGGTCATTATTAAGATTCGTAACCTATTTTCTTATATGGTAATTTTTTCTGACCGTAAAGGGTTGACAATAAAGTGGTATCTTTGGACTAGTCCAACGTTGAGTTGAGGTCTTGCCCCTATGACCCTTTCTAGTAACCAACTCAAGACCGAGATTATTTACCCGGTTTCTGATGGTCAACCGATGGCAGAGAGCGATCCAGCAAGAGATTACCTAATTTATAGTGTAGAAGCCTTAGACATCTATTTTCAAGACCGACAGGATGTTTACGTTTCGGGCAATATGTTTATTTATTATAAAAAAGGTGTACCGAGTGCGGTAGTAGCTCCCGATGTGTTTGTGGTGTTTGGGGTAGACAAGAAGAAACGCCTTACCTATAAGCTTTGGCAAGAAGAAGGTAAAGTCCCCAGTTTTATTTTAGAAATTACTTCTGCAACTACCCAGGAAAATGACGAAACGGAAAAACCTCTGAAGTATGCTGCTTTGGGTGTGCAAGAATACTTTCAGTATGACCCTATAGGAGATTACCTCAACCCCCGACTAAAGGGAGTAAATTTACTTAAGGGAAAATACCAACCTATTGTGTCGAATACTTTACTAGATGGGGTGTTGTCAATCCATAGTGAAGTGTTGGGTCTAGATTTAAGACTGATTGACGGAGAACTGCGGTTCTATGACCCCCAAACTGGGAAGAAACTTTTGAGTCACAAAGAAACTGAACAAGCACGACTGCAAGCTGAACAAGCACGTCGAGATGCAATACCTCGATTGTTGGAATTGGGGTTAAGCGTTGAACAGGTTGCAGGTGCTTTGGGTTTGTCTGTGGAGGAGGTCAGGAAGTTTGTGCAAGAGGGATAGCGCTAAACTCAGAAACCCGGTAACTTTCTCGAAACCGGGTTTCAACTTGCTTCCATTTCTTGGTGGGGTAAACACCGTTGGCAAATTGAAGGCTGGTTTAAAACTGCTAAACATCGTTTTGGTTTAGACAAATTTGGACAAGGTACTCTTTTAGGAATTTATCGTTGGTTAATCTTATCTATGACCGCTTATTTATTAGCATATTGGGCATATCTTTCATATTCTTTAACTGATTCTTTGGACTGGGGTAAAGCTGCCTTTCTTGCACTCTCCACTTTTATGCCTCATTTAATCTTGTCTTTATTATTACTCGATATTGAACGCCTTCGACCTTTGGCACTTAGTCATGGAATTGACATTACTATTTCCAGGTGCAAGATATGAGTTTATTTTTGGTGTCAAGTCCTATTTAATTTTCGTAACAATTGCTGAAATGAAGGTATTAGACATCCAGGGCTATTTCATTTTGACTGAGAATCAATTCGCCATTGATGCAGGTTGCTTGTACAATTTTGACCATAGGATTTGCTTCTGTGATTATGGTTTACTTACTTTCTTTGCGATCGCAAAACAATTCTGCGATCGCAACGCAATCCAATACTGCTAAGACTTACACACGCTCTCAAATTGACCATCAGTATGATAGAATGTCCAGTTAATGACTTATAATAAAATCGAACAATGTAGGTTGGGTTGAACGCAGTGAAACCCAACACAGGCGATGATTTATAGAAAATTAATCGTTTTCTATAGCAATCCGTGGAGGAATTATAAACACTTCTCCCAAGTCCCCCAAGTCTTCAAAGTCTCCTTTGTTCAGATCTCAAATAGGATTGCTATATCACGGATTTTTGTTTCCCCATTGGCTGACCAACTGTGGGAACTTTATTATCAATTTGCCTAGAAAACTGTAATGTTTACTAACAATGTTCAGTGGTTTGGTCTTGTAGGTTTTTTGCGCTCTCGCAGCAAGGGCCACACCCTCAGGGTGTTAAAAAAATCATTCCGAGTTTTCCCGTTCATACTTGGGTTGATCTTTGCTTTGGTTGTGGGGAACCAAAGCCTAAGTTCCCCCCCAAAATCCACTGAAATACTCTGGGACACTTATGGTGTCCCCCATATCTACAGCAAGGATGCACAAAGTGCGTTCCAAGCTTTCGGTTGGGCGCAGATGCAAAGTCACGGTAACTTGCTGTTGCGTCTCTACGGTCAAGCACGAGGACGTGCTGCTGAGTACTGGGGAGATAAATACCTAGAATCAGATCGTTGGGTACTGACTATGGGAGTTCCAGAACGTGCCCATTCGTGGTACTTGGCACAGAGTCCAACTTTCCGCAATTATCTCGATGCCTTTGCCGCCGGAATCAATGCTTATGCTCAAGAACATGGGGATCTCATTGCCGATGAAGTTGAAGTCGTGTTGCCAGTAAAGGCAGAGGATGTGCTGGCTCACTTACAGCGGGTACTCAATTTCACTTTTGTGGTCAATCCGGAGGAAGTTGCTCTTCTCAGTCACCAGGAACCAAAAGCGGGGTCTAATGGTTGGGCGATCGCTCCATCACATTCTGCAAGTGGGAACGCGATGCTGCTGGCAAATCCACATCTACCATGGTCAGATCTGTACCTGTGGTATGAAGCCCAGATCACCGCCCCAGGCATTGATGCTTACGGAGCAGCACTTGTCGGTATTCCCGTTTTAGCGATCGCGTTCAACGATAATTTGGGTTGGACTCATACAGTGAACACCTTCGATGGCTGGGATGCCTACGAACTAAAACTGGTTGACAACGGTTATGGCTTCGATGGTAAAGTACTCTCCTTTCAAACAAAAACCCTTTCGCTGAAAGTGAAGCAACGTGACGGCACATTGCACGACCAACAATTAATAGTGAAAAGTTCTGTGCACGGACCTGTCATCACAGAGAAAGATGGCAAAGCCGTGGCGCTGCGCGTAGTGGGACTTGACCGACCTGGTGTACTCCAGCAGTGGTGGGATATGGCTTGCTCAAAGAACCTCAAGCAATTTCAAACTGCACTCCAACGTTTGCAATTACCGATGTTCACGGTGATGTACGCAGATCGAGAAGGACACATCATGCACCTGTTCAACGGTCAAGTTCCGGTTCGTCAGAAAGGTGACTTTAAATACTGGCAAGGAATGATTCCCGGCGACACATCGAGCACATTATGGACCAAAATCCATCCATATGAGGATCTGCCCCGCGTCATTGACCCACCCAGTGGTTGGTTACAGAATACCAATGACCCACCTTGGACAACGACATTTCCACGTGTTCTCTCCCCAGATAATTACCCACCCTACATGGCACCACGTGGTCCCATGAGTTTTCGCTCGCAGCGCTCTGCAAGGATGCTTTCTGAAGATCAACACATATCTTTTGAAGAAATGGTTAAGTACAAGCACTCGACACGCTCAGAATTGGCAGATCGTCTCTTGGATGACCTGATTAGTGCCGCACGAAAGTATGGGGATCAATTAGCGCGAAAAGCTGCCGATGTTCTTAAGGCTTGGGATGTATCAGCAGATAGAAATAGCCAGGGTGCTGTACTCTTCGATTTCTGGGTTGAACAGATAGATATGAACACTGCATTTAAAACTCCTTGGAACGAAAAATTTCCACGCACTACACCTGACGGCTTGGCAGATCCTTTGGGTGCTGCTAAGGCGCTAACGCTTGCAGCAGCAAAGGTAGAAAAGGCTTATGGAAAGCTAAATGTAGCGTGGGGTGACGTCTTCCGACTACAGTATGGTAATGTGGATATCCCTGCTAATGGTGGTCCCGACAACCTTGGAGTTTTCCGAGTTGTCGATTATGCCCCAGTGGACAATCAGCTCTTTAAATCTGTTGCTGGTGATTCCTATATTGCTGCCATTGAGTTTTCTCATCCAGTACGTGCAATGGCACTGACTAGCTACGGCAATGCAACTCAACCCGGTTCACGCCATCTTGGGGATCAGTTGGAGTTGTTTGCCCGCAAGCAGTTGCGACAGGTTTGGCGAACCCGAAAGGAAATCAAAGCCCATTTGGAGGAAAGCAAAATATTTTAAAGGCTTGAATTTCTTCTAAGCATCTGGCAGTTGTTTCTCTAGCAGCCGTAGAGGTTGATACAGATAACCTCCAGTTGCAACCAACATATTGAGCATTCCCATCACAATAAATAACAAGGCAATGCCATGTCCTCGTCCTACACCGATGATTTGTCCGATACTTCCAGCCAGTGATCCTCCTACAGCAAGCAATGGCTCGAAGACTTCATCGGCTAGCGGTCCTGCAATCAGATAAGCAAGTGGTAGAGATGCCCAGGCAAGCATGCGGCGCAGAGCAAAGACCCGTCCCTGTACAGCAGGCGCGACTTTGCTCTGCCAGATAGCCTGATCGCAGCCATTGATAATCGGCACCCCAAAGAAGTAGATAAAGGTAACAACAAAAAAGACCGGGACAGACGGCATCAGTCCAGCAAGCACCATGCACAGCCCACCTAACAGTGTAAAACCGAACACACCATCGATGCGGTTCTTTGGCCCGCCCCAAGCACTCATCACCAGACCACCAACTAGCATACCGCTCCCACCAATGGATAACACAATGCCAAGTACAGCAGCCGAAGCAAAAGACAGCACTAGAGGTGTAACTAGCACGGTGACGACTCCTATAAAGAAATTGCTAACAGCAAAGAATGTTAACAATCCAAATAGCCCAGGTCGAGCAGTGATGTATCTCCAACCATAGGTGACTTCATGCAACAACGACCCTTTCCCTACGTTGTCCTCTACAGTAATTTTGGGTCTGGGGAATTTGACGAGCATGAGTGTAGCGATCGCAAACAGGAAAGTAACGCAGTCAATGAAAATCACACCCTGAAGCCGAATAGTTACAACTAGCGCCCCAGCTAGTATTGGTGAAATCAGCCGTGACACTGCCTCTGCCATCTGCACTATACCGCTGGCACGACCAAGATGTTGCTTAGGGACAAGCAGTGTAGTCGTGGCACTATAGGCTGGCCACTGGAAAGCGCTGAAGGTCGAACTAACTGCTACAGCAAAGTAAATGTGCCAGACTTGAAGCTTCTCGGCAAAGAGCAACAGCGCAATCAACAGTGTACTCAGTCCTGCCCCAGCATCAGCAACAAGCATGCAAGAGCGTCGATCCCAGCGATCCACAAGCGCACCTGCCAATGGTGATATCAAGATACCCGGCAGCATACCGAACAACGAAATCAGGGCGAATTGGGTGACTTTACCACTACTTTGGTATACCCATATACCTAGCGCAAATCTAGTGAGACCCGAGCCGATCAACGAGACAAATTGACCAAAGCAAATTACGATGAATACTGGCATTGAGGACATAATCCTAGTGGATAAATTTGGCTGCCACATTGTGTTGTTGCCAGTTGGGTGGAGGGAAGCTACTTGAATAAGACAGATTGGATACGTCAAAAGTCCAATTATCACCACCTCTATGCATACTCTTCAACACCTCAACAATTGAATGAGTAAGTTGTTGAAAACGCTCCCTCCCCAGAGGTGTGACAATAGCAAGTGCTAAGTTCTCTTCTATGTGTTCGGGGGCTTTCATTCCCACAAGGGCAGTGAGGAGTCCAGGGGCGCTTCGGGTGTACTGGAGTGCGCGTTGACAGTCTGTCTGAAGGTCATCACCAAAAGCAGAGGCGATATTTTCTGGGATTTTGCCAACGACTTGTGCTTGACAGAGGGAATTGCTAGCTATGGGGATAATGCCTAAACGATAGGCAGCTTCCAAGACTGGGACTTGTTCTTCTTCAATCTTTTGAGTTGGTGCAACGAGTGCTTCCGGCATTGCCATATTCAAGGGAAACTGGATGAACCGGAATCGATCCGCCTTGTTAAGAGTCACCTCCTGAGCAAGGGACTTCGCCCGTGCTAGATCTAAATGGTCTTTTGAGGTTGAAGGTATACGCAAGCCATTCCAAGTTGCCAGACCGTAAGCAGCAATTTTTCCAGCATCCGCAGCATCTTCCATGAACTTGAAGGCAGCCCGTAAGCGATTGTAGAATTCCTCTGGTGCAACTTCGCAAAGTTGAATTTCTGGGTTGTGGATGTAGTACACATCAATTGTCTGTAGTCCCAGGTTTATGAGGCTACAATCGAGCTGATCCCGAAGAAATTCTGGATGTATGCAGTGTTCATTCGCAACTAAGTCCGTCATGTTTATTTCGGAGTTGCTAGGCTCGACGTAGTGTTGGTAAAACCAGTCTGCTTGGTTTTGATTTTGATGCGGGAGGAAGCCTCCTTTTGTACAGATGATTAGTTCATCCCTTGACACCTCTGCTGATTCAACCAGACGCTCGACCCCCTTTCCTACACACCGTTCGCTGAGCTGGTAACGATAGTTGATTGACGAGTCAATCAGGTTCACACCGCGCCGAACTGACTCAACCACAGCTTCCGTCAAAAGGACGTTAGTTTGCTCATTAAGTTCACCAAGATAGGTTCCGATCCCAATAGAGCTTGCAATAAGCTCGCCAGCTTCTCGGAAATGATCTGGTACACAGTCCTTTCTGTGCCGTTCCCTGTAACACCTTGTTCCTTCTGCTGTAGCCCTGCCTAGGAGCATTATAGTACCTCTTTATATCAAAATATACGTGCTGTACTGTTGACAAATAAAGTATTATTTGAGTTTGCCAAAGCTTGATTCGGGAGAAATGTCTTTTGCCAGAATCTTAGAAGCACCCCACGGGCGGCGCACCACCCGCTATGAATGGAAGAAACACCACCATTCCCCCTCTTCCCCCCACTCTCCACTCCCCACTCCCCACTCCCCGTGTTTCTTGAGAGCTAATTATCTGGCTGCGGAGGTATGAGGAAACCATTATGAATTAGGTATGACAAGTAAGTAGAAAGCAATTGTTCATCTACAGGAGGACAGACTATAGAGGTGCCTGCAAGCCCATTGAGTGTATTCTGACAGTCAAATTGCAGTGTTCCTAAGTTGGACGTTTCTTTTTCAGAACTCCTTGAAGGAAAAAACGACACGAGTGGATACAAGGTGTGTTCTGGCGAACGTTCAGCAACTTTGAGCAAATATTTTCGCCACTGATCATAAGAAATCTGTTGCAATGGGTAACCAAACGAGTTGAGTACGTTGAGGAGCATTCTGGAGTTGAAAGGCTGGTGATTGACAAAATGAAATGCTTTGTCTAAGGATTCCTTTTGTCTAGATAAATGGACGATCGCTCTGCTGATATAATCCACAGGAGCCATGTCCTCGATCATCTCTTTTTCCGGCAAACTTCCAAGTTGGATACAGCCAATAATGAGTTTGTACAAGAAGTCATTTCTATTAAAAACACCAGTTTGACTATGCCCTGATACACGTCCTATCCTGTATATACAAACAGGAAGACCTCGGTCACGTGCAATAGTGACTAACTGTTCAGCAACCCATTTACTTTGAGAGTAGCCGACCGATGGTAATTCGTAATCATCTAAGCTGTCATGTTCTCGAACGACCCGAACTTCAGAATCATCAACTGAGGAAAAAACGCTTTTGGTGGAAATGAAATGTACCTGTTTTACTTTAACTTGACTTGCCAATCTCAAAACTTCTTGGGTTCCTAAAACATTAGCTGCCTTAAGTACAGAGTAGGGAGAAGTATGATTAACCCATGCTCCATTGTGATAGATAACGTCAACTAACTCAGCCATTGCTTGAAACTCTTCCTGAGAAAGCCCTAAAAGCGGCTGGGATAGATCTCCTACAACTGGGATAATTCTGCAACTGAGAGATTCATCCCAAAGTAAATAAGATTCAAGGCTGTTTTGAATTCTCTTCTTACCCTCTTTGAGATCGGGAGCACGTACCAAACAATAAATATCTGCATTAGTTTGCAGCAGGAGTTCATGCAGCAAAAAAGCTCCGACAAAGCCTGTGGCTCCAGTTAAGAAAATACAAGCTGGTTCTGTGATATACTGAAAGGGTATGTTTGGGTAAATCGTAGGATCAAGGACAGCTTCAGCCTTGAGATTCACGAGAGTTTTTGTGCCAACAGTCGTAGATGAAGCTCCTGTATTTTGAGCGATCGCAATACTCTGGGCCAATTCTGCAATTGTGGGCATCTCAAACAAACTAAGCAAGGGTAACTCAACTTGAAAGGTTTCTCGCACCCGAACAACAAGCTGAGTGATAAGCATTGAATGTCCCCCCAAATCGAAGAAGTTGTCGTAAATACCAACTTGCTCGATCCCAAGTACTTGAGACCAAATTCTTGTCAGTAACTCTTCTACTGGTGTGCGTGGTTCTACGTAGACTTTTTCGCGCTCAGTTCGGTTCTGGTCTGGTGTCGGTAACGCCTCGCGGTTTACCTTGCCATTGGGCGTCAAAGGCAGAGCTTCTAGCACCATAAACACTGATGGTATCATGTAATCGGGTAACTTTTCCTTGAGAAAGCGGCGCAGTTCACTGCTGGTAGGAGCTTTTTCCGACTTTGGAACCAGATAACCCACTAGGCTTTTGTCGCCAGAGTTGTTTTCCCTAGCTATGACGACAGTGTGAAGCACCTCTGGGTGTTGGGCTAGCACCGCCTCAATTTCCCCAAGTTCGATCCGGAAGCCGCGAATCTTCACTTGGTGATCGATGCGACCGAGGAATTCGATGTTCCCATCACTCCTGTAGCGGGCGAGGTCGCCTGTTTTGTACAGGCGTTCTGATTTGGAATCACAGAAGGGATTTGGGATAAATTTTTCGCTCGTTAGTTGTGGGCGGTTAAGGTAGCCTCTGGCTAAGCCATCACCTCCGATATAAAGTTCTCCGGGTATGCCTATGGGTACTGGTTGTAAGTGTTCATCTAAGGTGTAAATTTGGGTGTTACTTATGGGGCGACCGATGGGCACAGCCTTTTGAACATCATGGTTTTGACAATTGTACACACTGCTCCATACCGTTCCTTCTGTTGGTCCGTATTCGTTGAATAGGGGGGTATGAGGTAGCAACTGATGATGAAGTTTGACTAACTCTGCTGAACAAGACTCTCCTGCAACAATGACGGTGCAAACAGAATCAAGTTGCCGTGGTTCGGTGTACTCCAAAATCAGCTTGTAGAGAGACGGAAGACACAATATATGCGAAATCTGACGCTGAGCTATCATTTCTATCAACTGTAATAGCTCTAGCTTCCATTTCTCTTGGGGCAGCGAAAGAACACCCCCTTGACATAAAGTCCAGAAAATGCTAGCAACTGAACTATCGAAAACAAAGGGTGAAACTAGTAAAAAGCTGGTGACAGGTTCAGAGTAGTAAAGGATACGAGACCAAGTGGAGTGAACCAGGTTTTGATGCGTAATCTGTACACCTTTGGGCTGTCCTGTGGAACCAGAAGTGTAGATGATGTAGGCTAAATTTTTGGGTTTCACCGGGTTGGGAGGGTTCTGTTTGCTCTGTTGGGCAATTGCTGACCAGCTAGTATCTAAGCATACCACCTGTACTTGATGCTGGGGCAACTTCTCTATGAGCCGCTGCTGAGTTAAGAGTACGGACAATTGAGTGTCTTGCAATACGAAGTCCAAGCGCTCTTGCGGATAGGTCGGATCTAAAGGCACGTAAGCCCCTCCTGCTTTGAGGATACCTACCACTCCCACGATCATCTCCACAGAACGCTCCAAGCAGATACCTACCAACACCTCTGGTTCAACCCCTAAAGCCTGTAAGTGGTGCGCTAGCTGATTTGCTTTGACGTTCAGTTCCTGGTAGGTTAAATGTTGGTCTTCAAAAACGACTGCCACTGCGTCGGGCGATCGCTCTACAAAGCTCTCAATCAACTGATGGATGCACTGGTTGATAGGATACTCTGCTTGGGTGTCATTCCATGCAACCAGCAACTGATGCTGTTCTGCCTCGGTCAACAGCGGTAACTCGTCAAGGTGCTGTTTTGGATTGGCGACAATTGCTGTGAACAACTCATGCAAATGACCCACCATCCGGCAGATAGTGCCCTCGTCGAACAAGTCGCTATTGTACTCCAGAGTCCCGATAAGTTCCTCTGTGGTCTCTTGCATGGACAGGGTTAAATCAAACTTCGCGGTGTCGATGTTACTTTCCAGGGAACTCACCGTCAAGCCTGACAACTCTATCGAAGCTAGAGGTGCATTTTGAAGCACAAACATCACCTGGAACAGAGGCGTGTAGCTAGTTGAGCGCTGCGGCTGTAGTTCCTCCACCAACTGCTCAAAAGGTAAATCTTGGTGAGTATAGGCTTGTAGCGCCACCTCACGCACTCGACCCAGCAATTCGTCAAAGCAGGGATTGTCAGATAGATCAGTGCGCAACACGAGTATATTGACAAAAAAGCCAATTAACCCTTCGATCTCAGGTTGGTGGCGGTTGGCGATGGGCGTTCCTACCACTATATCTGTGTTAAGCGTATAGCGGTACAGCAGTATCTTGAACGCTGCTAACAGGGTCATAAACAGGGTACTCTCTTCCTTCCTGCTCAAGGTTTTGAGACCAAAAGATAGTTCTTGTGATAGGCTGAAAGAATAAGTGGCTCCTCGAACAGTAGCAACAGTGGGGCGCTTGTAATCAGTGGGCAACTGTAGCAGTGTTGGTGCGCCTTCTAAATGTTGCCGCCAGTAAGAAAGCTGAGCTTTGAATACCTCTTTCATCACAGATTGCCGCTGCCAAACGGCAAAGTCCACGTACTGAATCGGTAATTCACCTAGAGGTGAGGGTTGTCCGTTACAGAAGGCTTGATAAAGCGTTGCCATCTCACGCACCAGCACACCAATAGACCAACCATCAGCAACAATATGGTGCATTGTAAATAAGACGACATACTCCTGTTCACTGACCCACAGCAATTTTACCCGCAGCATTGGACCAGTACTAAGATCAAAAGGCTGTTTTGCCTCGGTAATCGTCAGTTGTCTAACTATGGTCTGTTGCTGAGACTCAGGCACCTTGCACAGGTCTATTATTGGCAAGTCTAGCCGTGTTGCTGATGAAATGACTGGAACGGGTCGTCCTTCTACTGTCAAAAAGGTAGTTCGCAAGACTTCGTGACGGCGCAGAATTTCGTTGAGGCTTTGCTCCAGTGCAGCCAGATTCAGCCTTCCTTGTAACCGAAAAGCACTGGGGATATTATAAAAGGGGCTGTTTTGTTCTAACTGAGCGAGAAACCATAGCCTAGCTTGTGCAAAGGATAAGGGCAATTCGCTGTCCCTGGAAATGCGCTTGATGGGTGGAAGTTCCAATCCCAACCCTGCATGAATGGCTCTTTCAATGTCTTTGGCTAACCTGATGACTGTTGGTTCCTCAAATAAGCGACGTAAAGCCAGATCTACCTTAAAGATTTTCCGTACCTGAGAAATCACACGAGTGGCCAGAAGAGAGTGTCCACCTAAATCAAAGAAGTTGCTGTGAATGCTGACTTTTTCCAAGCCAAGCACCTCTGCCCAGATTCCGGCTAACACCTGCTCAATCGGAGTGTGAGGCGCGACAAAAGTGTCACTAGGCTCAAGTTGTGCAAAATCAGGTGCGGGCAACATCTGGCGGTTTACCTTGCCATTCGGCAACAATGGCAGTGCCTCTAGCATCACAAAGACCGTAGGCACCATATACTCAGGTAACTGCTTCTTCAGAAACGTCCTTAGTTGACTGATGGTAGGTGTCTGCTTGCTGTTGGGGACGACATAAGCCACTAACTGGTTGTCACCTAGTTGAACCTCCCGCGCTAGCACTACAGTCTCCCGCACAGCCTGGTGTTGCACTAGCACTGCCTCAATCTCCCCAAGTTCAATGCGGAAGCCACGAATCTTCACTTGGTGGTCAATTCGTCCTAAATACTCTAACTCCCCATTGGGCAGATAACGAGCTAAGTCACCGGATTTATATAGTCGTGCTTTTGGGTTATCAGCAAAGGGGTTAGAGATAAACCGTTGTGCTGTGAGAGAGGGACGATTGAGATAGCCACTCGTCACCCCAGCACCGCCGATGTACATCTCACCCGGAACCCCAATCGGCACTGGCTGTAAATGCTGATCTAGCACATACACCTCTAAGTCGGGAATCGGACGGCCAATGACACTTCCAGTGCGGTTCACATCGGCTTGGCTCAATGGACGATAAGTAACATGTACAGTTGTTTCCGTAATCCCGTACATATTCACTAACTGAGGCTGCTGGTCACCGTGGCGGTCAAACCAAGGTTGCAAACTCTTAACTTCCAAGGCTTCTCCACCGAAAATTACCAAGCGTAACTTCAAATCGCCAGCAGTTGCTATTGACTGTTCTGCTTGAATTAACTGGCGGAAGGCTGAAGGGGTTTGATTAAGAATTGTGACTTTTTCTTGACACAGCAACTTATAGAAGGCTTCGGGCGATCGCCTCACTAGGTGAGGTACTACTACCAGTCGTCCACCATAAAGCAACGCACCCCAAATTTCCCACACAGAGAAGTCGAAGGCGTAAGAGTGGAATAGTGTCCATACGTCTTGAGAGTTAAACTGATACCAAAGTTCTGTCGCTGCAAACAGACGGACTACATTAGTATGATTGACTAAAACGCCTTTGGGCTGACCTGTGGAACCTGATGTATAGATGACGTATGCTCTTGTACTGGGTGTTGCCGCGTTTAGAGGGTTTGAGTCAGACTTTTGCTTAATTTCTTCCCAGTCGGTGTCTAAGCAGACGACACGCGCCTGATGCTCAGGTAATTTCTCAACTAGATGCTGTTGACTCAGCAAAACTGAAAGTTGAGCATCTTCTAACATGAAGCTTAAGCGCTCTTGGGGATATTCAGGGTCAAGTGGCACATAAGCCCCGCCCGCCTTGAGAATACCAAGTAATCCTACCAGCATATCCAGAGAGCGCTCCACACATATCCCCACCAGCACATTGGCGGACACTCCCAGTGTTTGCAAGTGATGTGCTAGTTGATTTGCTTGATAATTTAGCTCTCGGTAAGTTAAGTGCTCATCTTCAAACACCACTGCCACAGCATCAGGTTGTTGCTCAACTTGAATTTCAAATAGCTGATGGATACACTTAACTTTGGGGTAGTTTGTCGCGGTATTATTCCACTCCACTAGTAGCTGATGTTGTTCTGCTGCGGTCAAGATGGGTAAGTCTGTTAGTCGCTGGTCTGGATTAGCAACAATGCCTGACAGCAAGGTCTGGAAATGTCCCACCATTCGGGTGATGGTGGCAGCGTCGAATAAACCTGTATTGTACTCAAACGATGCCACCAAACCCTGTTGTGTGTCTGCCATAGCCAAAGTCAAATCAAATCGCGACGTCACGCTATCGATGTCTATGGTACTCAAGCTCAAGTCCCCAAGCTTCAGATCTGCCATCGGCGCATTCCAAAAGACAAACATGACGCGAAATAAAGGATTTTGGTTCAAATTTCGCTCTGGTTGCAGTTCCTCCACCAGTTTCTCAAAGGGTAAGTCTTGGTGAGCATAAGCTGCCAGTGCCACCTCACGCACTCGAGTCAAAAGTTCCCGGAAACTAGGATTGCCTGATAGATCTGCACGCAAAACTAAATTATTGACAAAAAAGCCAATTAGTGTGTCCGTCTCACCAATTTTGCGGTTGTCGATCGCAGTACCAACACAGAAGTCGTCTTGGGCACTGTAGCGGTAAAGTAATGCTTGGAACGCTGCTAGTAGAGTGATGAACAGAGTAGCTCCCTCACTTTGGCTGAATTTTTTCAGCATTGCACTCAGGCTAAGTGATAGCTGAAAGGAAATACAATCGCCTGCCAAGTTTTGAACGCCTAGGCTGGATCTATCTGTAGGTAGAGCCAATACAGGCGGTGTGTCAGCTAACTGTTGTTTCCAGTAAGCCAGTTGTTCTGCAAGAACTGCCCCTTGCAACCATTGCCGCTGCCAGTAAGCAAAGTCTGCATATTGGATGGATAACTCTGGCAGGAGTGAAGGCTGACCTACAGAAAAAGCTTTGTAGAGTACTGCTAGTTCCTGAATAATAATTCCACATGACTTAGCATCGGAAACAATATGATGCATGACAAACAGCAACACATGTTCTGCCTCACCCAGCTTTAGTAACGTGACTCGCAGCAAGGGACCATGTGCCAGGTCAAAGGGATGCTGAGCCTCGTTAGTTGCTAACTGCTGAACCTTAACTTTTTGGGCAGTTTCCGGCAACTCGGTCAAATCTACTAATGGTATAATGAAATTAACGGAGGGGGAGATCACCTGAACGGGTTCCCCATCTACCATTGCGAAAATCGTCCTTAAGACTTCGTGACGTCTCACAATTTCGTGGAAGCTTTGCTCCAAAGCAGCGACATTCAGCCAACCTTTCAGGTACATGGCTTGGGAGATGTTATAGGCAATATTGCCGGGTTGCAACTGGTCAAGGAACCACAGGCGCTGCTGGGCAAAGGATAGGGGAAAAGAATTGGACTCTCGGCTTTGGGGACTTATTTGTGATTGTGAAAAGGCATCCCCTTTTTTCTTGTTAAGCCTTTGTGCAAGAAGCTTGAGTTTTTCTGGGGAAAGCCCAGCGAGTCGTTGAGAAAGGTCACTCATTTAAACCCCCTATCCCTTGTGATGCTAGTATTTCCTGTGCCTCATCTTCTGATAGTTGCTCGATTTCTGCTAATGCTTGAGCCAGTGCTTCCTGATCTGTCTGGTCAGTCAGTTTTTGGATCATCACCTCAGCCAACTCAGCTACAGTCGGTGCATTCAAAAAGCTCTTATAAGGCAGTTCTATCTCGAAGGTTTTGCACAGCCGAGAAACGATCTGGGCAGCAAATAAAGAATCTCCTCCCAACTCAAAGAAGTTGTCATCGATGCCCACCGGTTCAACACCTAGGATTTGTTGCCAAATATCAGCAAGTGTGCTTTCGATTTCGTTAGAGGGAGCAACATAAGCATTCCCCAGTTGAGGACGGGGATAAGTTGGTTTGGACAGGTTCACCAGGGCTAATTGATTTTTGAACGACTTAACAGAATCCTGACTGTGAAATTGGGTCGGAACATTTTGCGTTGAGACAATGACCTGGGGTACTGTTGCACAGCTATGAATACGTCTAAACGCCTCAATGCCTTCTGAAACGGTCATTCCTTCCCTCAAATCTTCCCCTATTATCGCTTTATGCCTTGCTTCAACAGCAACTGCCATGCCTAGTCCTTTCCATCTATCCCAGTTAATGGATATGGTGAAACTGCTATTTTGAGAGGTTCTGTAGTGAGCAAATGCGTCCAGAAAGGCATTTTCTGCGGTGTAGTCTACAATCCCTGGTCCACCAGTAAATGAACTCAGTGATGAACAAAGAACGAAGAAATCTAGTTGAGTGTCCTTAAATAGAACATCAAGTACTCGTGTTCCTCTGACTTTCGGTGCTAGAGCACTTGCTGCTGCTTCTAGTGTTGTTAGTTGGATCATGCCTCCCCCTGGAACTGCGGCTGCATGAATCACCCCATGAATCTGACCAAATTGGTGATTGGCTTTTTGGATTGCTGCCGACATTTGTTCTAGGTTGGTGATGTCGGCGCTGACCACCATAACCTCTGCACCCAAGGCAACAATTGTTTGCAATTTCCGAATTATAGAACTGACGGCATCCTGCGGCTCGTGATTTAATAACCATTGTTCCCACTCGGAATGGTTGGGAATTGGCGATCGCCCCATCAGTATCAGTTTTGCTTGTACAGTCTGTGCCAAATATTCTGCAAGTGCTAAACCAACGCCTCCTAAGCCGCCTGTAATCAAGTAAACTCCCGAATCCCTCAACCGAGGATTCCTTTCAACATCTCCATCTAATTGGACTGGTTGAAAATCTTGTACCCAGCGATGAAAACCACGGTAGGCGATGACCCGATCTTCAGCAGCTTTGGTGGTGAGTTCTGCCAGCAATTGGTCGATGAGTTTTTCTTCTTGCCAAGTTTGTTTTAATGGCAGAACAAGATCAATATCAATGCTACGACAGGTGATGTTTGGGTACTCTAGCGGCATAACCTTACACGGTCCGAGAACAAGAGCCTTTTCTGGACACAGCACCTCTAAACCCGTCACTTGCTGCATATTGTTTGACACAATCCCAATTTCAATAGCATCCATCAAATTTTGTTCTCCCATCGCCTGCGCGAGAAACAGCAGGCTATAAAAGCCCAAAGTTTCTGCTGATTCTGGGTGAGCAACTTCTGTGACACTCCATAAATGAACAATGGTTCTTGGCTTTTTGCCTAATGTGCCAAGTTCTGTCAGCAGGGTGTCGTAGTCCTGACGTTGTTGAGGGTTAATCGTATACAGGCGATCGCTTTGGTGGTTAAATTGCTCCCCGACTCTGACAGCGATCGCATCCTGACCAGCAAGTGCCAGATGCTTCACCATTTTTTCACCCAAGCCGCACTCATCCACAAACACTAACCAGCAACCAGGCGCAACTGCTTGAAACTCTGTTTTAAAAGGCTGCGGTAACATCGAGCGTTTCCACGATGGGATGTAGAACCAGTCGGCAATGTTTAGCTTTTTAGGCTTATTTTTTGCGATCGCGATGGCAGTGAATGCTTTTTCTGGAGCAATCCAGTAACGCAGGCGCTCAAAGGGATAGGTGGGCAAGGGGATACGATGACGCCGTTGATCGGCGTAAAATTCTGACCAATCGACTTGTACTCCCGCTAGCCAGAGTCGCCCCAAGGTGTTCAACAAGAAAGCTACATCCGACTGTTGATCTTGAGGATGGCGTATTGAAGAGAGTACCACCTGCGCCTCGATCTGATGCCGCATAGTGAAGGTGCTTAACGTTCGTCCAGGACCGACTTCTAGCAGAATTCGCTCTGTATCTTTAAGCAACTCGGTGATTCCCTCGCTAAAACGCACCGAGGAACGCAAATGCTCAGCCCAATAATTTGCAGACGTTGCTTGCTCTAGTGTAATCCAAGTGCCAGTCAAGTTAGACACAAAGGGAATTTCTGGGGGTTTGAGGTTGACTCTTTTGACGGCGAGAGTGAATTCCTCCAAGATGGGATTCATCATTTCAGAATGAAAGGCATGGGAAGTCTGTAGACGGCGACAGTCCACACCTTGCGCCAACAGGCGGTTTTGCAAATCATTGATTGCGTCAGTGGTTCCCGAAACCACACATAAAGATGAAGCATTGTTCGCTGCTAAGGAAAGTTTCTCACCTAGCAGTGGGATGATTTCCTTCTCTGGTAGTGATACACTCAGCATACTTCCATGTGGCAGTTGCTGCATGAGCCGTCCTCGGGTTGCTACTAGCACCAAGGCTTCTTCCAGGGAAAAAACTCCAGCTAGACACGCAGCGACATACTCCCCTATGCTGTGACCAATCATCACCTGAGGACACACACCCCATGCCATCCACAACTTGGCTAGCGCATACTCGGTGACAAATAGTGCGCTCTGGCTAATATAAGTTTGTTTTAGTTGCTCTGCTACTTGTTGCTCCTGTTCTTCACCTGGGTAAAGTGCATAGCGTAAATCTAAACGAAGGTGTGGCTTGAGTTGTTTACAGCAAAGATCAACGAGATCGCGAAATATCGGCTCAGTTTGGTAAAGTTCCCAACTCATATTCACATACTGCGCCCCCTGCCCAGGAAACATAAAGGCAATAGATCGCTTCTTGGGTTCGAGGAATTGAGTGAAAACTCGTTGACAATCTGGGGATTTCAATGCTATAATAGCCTCCTTTAAATCCTGGCAAACTAGCATCCGTCGATAACTAAAAGCCCAGCGCCCAACCTGCAACGTATACGCAGCATCAGCTAAGTTCGTTTCAGGATGCTGTTCGAGATACTCAACTAAATTGGTCGTCGCCGCTTCCAGTGCCGAATCTGTTTTAGCCGAAACCACCAATAGTTGAAACTTTCTCCCTTGCTCCCCTGCCCCCCTTCCCCCCTGCCCCCCTTCCCCCCTGCCCCCCTGCTCCCCTAAAACAGGAGCCTCTTCCAAAACGATATGTGCGTTAGTTCCTCCAATCCCAAAGGAACTGACTCCTGCTCGCCGGGGAATCCCATCGGTTTCCCACTTGCGCAACTTGGTATTGACGTAGAATGGGCTGTTGGCAAAATCAATCTTAGGATTGGGCTGCTCAAAGTGCAAGCTTGGTGGAATCATTTGATGTTTCAGCGCCAAGACAGTCTTGATGAGACCTGCCACACCTGCTGCTGTACCTAAATGACCGATGTTGGTTTTGACTGAACCGATCGCACAGAAACCCTTTTTGTTCGTGCTGGCACGAAACACTTTGGTCAGCGCCGCGATTTCAATGGGATCGCCGAGATTTGTACCAGTTCCGTGGGTTTCGATATAGGTAATTGTCTCAGGTGCAACAGAGGCGATCGCCATTGCTTCGGCAATAACCTTAGCTTGACCCTCAGTACTAGGTGCTGTGTATCCTGCTTTCAACGAACCATCATTGTTAATTTCAGCACCTTTAATAACCGCATAAATACAGTCATTGTCTGCCAAGGCGTCCTCTAGTCTCTTCAATACAACAATGCCCACACCGTTACCACCAACTGTTCCCTGTGCCTTGGCATCAAACGCTCGGCAGTGTCCATCAGGTGCAGCAATCCCACCCTCTTGATACAAATAACCTTCCTTTCGAGCAGCGATCGTCACACCACCAGCCAGTACCATATCACACTGGTAATTCAGCAAGCTTTGACACCCCATTTGAACTGCCACCAATGATGTAGAACAGGCAGTGCCAACATTGACACTCGGTCCCTTCAAATTCAACTTGTAGGAAACTCGTGTGGGTACAAAGTTTTGATCATTACCAATCAAAATTTGAGCAGAACTCACCAAGTTGAAGATTTCTGGGTGTGAAATGAGATTTCTTAGCAAGTAGGTATTTAGAGCAGCACCAGCGTAAACACCAATCAGACCTTCATAAGTGTCAGAATTATAGCCAGCATTCTCAAGGGCTTCCCAGGCACACTCTAAAAAAAGACGATGCTGGGGGTCCATGACTTCAGCTTCTCTGGGTGTAAAGCCAAAGAATGAAGCATCAAACATCTCAATATCTTCCAGCACAGGACTTGCTTTGACATAGTTCGGGTCATTCAGCAAAGTTGGATCTACGCCTGAAGCAACTAATTCTTCATCAGTGAAGAATGAAATGGATTCCCGACCATCACACAGATTCTGCCAAAACTGCTCAATAGTTTTGGCTCCCGGAAAGCGCCCAGCCATGCCGATTATTGCTATGGATTCTAAAGAATCATCTGTTTCCCTTTTAGCCATTTGCTTTCCTCCTTTCCTTCATCAGTTTGATTGCCTCTTTTTTTCTGCTGGCACGGCTCTGGTGGGAAAACACAGGTTGTTCAACCTCATTTTTCTGGGCTATATACTGTGCAAATGCGCTTACAGTTGGATATGTAAATAAGTCAACTACTGAGATATCAATGTTTAAAGTTTCTCGCATCTTGCTACAAACCGGAATCGTCAAGAGCGAATCACCACCAAGATCAAAGAAGTTGTCATAAATACCTACCTTTTCCAACTGGAGGACTTTAGCCCAGATATCAGCTATAACTTTTTCAGTAGAGGTGTGGGGTGGGACAAAGTTTTTAGCTAAATGAGACTGACTGAAATCGGTCTGCTTAACTTGATGGTCAATCCTTGTGTCATTGAACTCCACTACTAATTGTTGTTGTTGTTTAGCATCACCACGAATCTCCAACTCACCAATTAACTCTTTGGGGTTGGCTTTTTCTTTTCTCTCAAGTTCATGAACTATATCTATTAAAGGGCGTTGCTGAATTGAAGTATGAAATGAAAAAATCGGGTATTTTAAAACTCTTTCTCTCTGCGCCTTTGCGACTTTGCGTGAGGCAAATTCATACCGTGATTCAGCAACGCCTATTAAAGTACCTAATTGAACATTAGGCTCTGCAACTATACTGTTTATGATTACTTCAATCTGCCGCAGTATTCTTGTCACAGTAACGGGCTGAAAGCGGCGCAAATCATAACGGACTTCCAGCCGTAGCTGTGAACCAGGTACTACCACAAAAGCAATGGGATAGTTAGAACTTGCAAAAGAACGAACATTGTCAATCTCTAAATTTCCTGTTGACAGCCCAGAAAGATCGACTACCGAATTTTGAAACACTAAAATGCTTTCAAACAAAGGCAACCCTCTGGGCACATCACTCCAACTCCGAACTTGTGCTAAAGGACTGTGTTCATACTGGCGTAGCTTGATTTGCTGAGATTGTAGATTCTTCAGCCAAGGTAAGAGCGAATCAACTGGAGTTACCTGCACCCGCACTGGTAAAGTGTTGATAAAAAGTCCTACCATAGACTCAACACCAGGCAGGGTCACTGGGCGACCGGACACAACTGTTCCAAAGAGCACATCTTCTTGACCGCTATAGTGACTCAAAAGTAAAGCCCAGGCTGCCAACACCAGAGTGTTTACTGTCAAATGATGCTGTTTCGCTAGAGACTTCAGTGCTACCGTGGTAGCTGATGACACAAGAATATACTCTTGACCAAAACTTGCCTCCTGACTGGGCAAACCATCAGTATGACCGTCTGCTGGCACAGGGGTCGGCGATCTAAAGTCTTGAAGAACTTGCCGCCAGAATGCCTCTGCCTCCGATAGATTCTGCTGCTTCAGCCAAGCAATGTAGTCTCGATAGGGACGGCTTGGTTCTAAGTTAACACTCCGTCCTTGGCTCAGCGCCTCGTAGATGGAAAAGAATTCCTTAAGGAGTATATTAAGACACCAAGCATCCAGCACAAGATGGTAAGCGCTCCAGATAAATTGATACGTGTCCTCGCCGATCCTGATCAGAGCCAACCGCATCAACGGAGGTTTAGAAAGCTCAAAGCCATGTCTTTGGTCTGCTTGTAGGTAGGCTTGTAATTGCTCTTCCTGCTCAGTAGTTGATCGCCCACGCCAGTCAAATTGCTGTGTTAGGAGTTTGACTTGCCGATGCACCACCTGAACTGGCTTATCAAGGTTTTCCCAAATAAAAGCTGTTCTCAGGCTGGGATGCCGATCTACCACTTGCTGCCAGGACTGCTCAAATATAGAGACATTGAGATTCCCGTGCAATGTACATAGCGTTTGCTCAAGATAGATGCCAGAATTAGGAGCAGACAGGATGTGAAAGAGTATGCCCTGTTGTGTGGGGGAGAGTGTGTAGATGTCCTGAATATTTTTAGCTTCCATAAATGTATAATTTTATATATAATTAGCCAGTATATTACTGAGTTCTTCCTCACTTAACTCAGCCTCCGGAAAATCTGATGGTATGAAGCTTACAGCATCAGTGGATTGGCAGTGAGCAATCAGTAAGCGCAACTCGGCTACAAAACCCTGAGCCAGCATTTCTACAGTGGCTTGACGATGAAGATTTTCACTATATGCCCAAATCATTTGGAATTGACCTTCCACGACTTTCCCACTCACCCGCAGCAAGTATGAGCGGGTGCCGTAAGCACTTTTAATTTTTCCATGAGATTCGTTGGTTAATCTCAGTGGAGAAGACTTATGAAGAACCCGATCAAACTGCCCCAGGTAATTGAAAATCAGTTCAGCTTGGGGTTGATTCCGCAGTTTCTCAATGATTTCTTGCTCCTCAGAGCAATAACGCAGCAAGCCGTAACCAATGCCCCGCTTCGGGATGCGGCGCATTTGTTCTTTGACAGACATTAACGCTTCAACCGGAGTTTCAGCTTTGTCCAAGTTTAACTGTACAGGAAAGACGGAGGTAAACCAGCCTACCGTGCGGGATAAATCTACCCCGGCAAAAATCTCTTCGCGCCCATGACCTTCTAGGTCAATCAGGAGATTGGGCGTTCCTGTCCATTGAGAAGTGGTCTGAACTAAAGCTGTCAGCAAGACCTCATTAATTTCAGTGTGATAGGTTGCTGGAACTTCCTGAAGCAGGGCACGAGTTTCTTCTGGTGTCAATGATACCGAGACAATGCAGTTCGAGCCTTCAATATTAGACCCTTCTGGGTAGTCTACTGGCAGAGGCATGACCTGTGCCTTAGGTTCTACTAACCAGTACGCTAATTCTTGCTGAAGTTGTGGTGACTGCGCGTACTCCTGAAGTAGCCCAGACCACTGCTGAAAGGATGTTGTCTTTGGCGGCAAACTAATTGCCTCTCCATGACTAAGCTGTTGATAAGCTGTCTGCAAGTCTTCTAGTAGTATGCGGAAGGAAACTCCATCCACTACCAAATGATGCAAAATCAGCAACAAGCGGCTTGGTTTGCGATCGCCAAAACAGAAGAAAGCCACTTTCAGCAGTGGTCCTGCGGATAAGTTTAAACGACTCTGTAATTCTGTTGCAATTCTTTCAATGGCAGACTCCTGTTCTGGCATAGGGATATTTGAGAGATCAAATTGAGAGAAGCAGACTTTCTCAAATGGACCGTGGTTGGTTTGCAGCCAGTGTTCCTGTGTTTGTTCAAACCGAAGGCGTAGTGCATCGTGGTGGATGAGCAACTGTTGAAAAGCTGCCTCTAGCAAGGAGGGATCTTGATCTGGTTGTACCTCTAGTAGAACTGCTTGGTTCCAATAATGAGGTTCTGGAAAATTTTGCTCAAAAAACCAATGTTGGATAGGGGTTAAAGCCACCGGACCTTGTACTGGCTCCTGTTGCGCCTGACGAGGCTTGATTTTGCCAATAACCGTTGCTAACTCTGCAATAGTTGGATGCTCAAAGAGTTGATTGCTACTCAGCAGCAGCCCTGCGTGATTTGCTTTAGCTACAATTTGAATACTCTGAATTGAATCCCCACCCAACTCAAAAAAGTTGTCGTAAATGCCTACCCGATCAAGCCCAAGCGCCTGAGTCCAGAGGTTAACCAGCATCTCTTCAACTGGTGTACGAGGATCTGCTTCTAACTCTGTACCCTCCGCTTGCTCTGTGCTGTTAAGTACTTGGTCAGGTGCAGGCAAGCTTTGGCGATCTACCTTACCGTTGGCATTCAAGGGCAAAGCATCTAGTCTGACCCAGACAGAAGGGATCATGTATTCTGGCAGATGCTGCCGCAAAAACCTTTGCAATTCATTGGTTGTAGTTGCAGATCCTGGTTCTAGCACCACGTACCCAACTAGGCGTTTGTTAAGCGACTCATCTTCCCAAACCGAGACAACAGCCTCCAGAACATCTGAGTGCTGTTGCAGCACTACCTCAATTGCCGTCAGTTCAATACGGTATCCCCTCAGCTTAACCTGAGAGTCAATTCGTCCTAGAAACTCGATGTTTCCATCAGGTAAATAACGCCCTAAATCTCCAGTTTTGTAAAGGCGGGTTCCGGGTTCTTGGTTTAAGGGGTTGGGAATAAATTTGTCTGCGGTTAATTCAGGACGGTTATGATATCCCCTAGCCACACCGTTGCCTCCAATATGGATTTCACCCCTGACTCCAATTGGTACAGGTTGTAGGTAAGAATTCAGCAAATAGATTTGAGTGTTAGCAATTGGGCGACCGATAGGTACAGGATTTCTCAAGTCATGATTTTGACAATTGTAGACACTACACCAGACTGTTGCTTCCGTTGGACCATATTCATTAAATAAAGAGGTATTTGGTAGTTGCTGGTAATGACGTTCCACTAATTCTGTTGAACAAGACTCTCCCGCAACAATGACGGTGCGAAGAGAAATCAACTGAGTAGACTCTGTATGTTCTAGGAGAGCGCTGTAAAGGGAAGGAATACTTAACCAGTGTGAGACTTGATGCTGAGCGATTAGATGAGCCAACTGCCAAATATCTCTCTGTAAACCCTCCCTAGGCAACACTAAGATTTTATCTTGACAAAGTGTCCAAAAAATGCTAGCAACTGAGCTATCGAAGGCGAACGAGGAAACTAATAAAAAACTGGTAAAGGGTTCAGGGTAGTAAGCTATCCGAGCATTGGTTGAGTGGGCTAAGTTTTGGTGAGTAACCAGCACTCCCTTTGGTTGACCTGTGGAGCCTGAGGTGTAGATGACGTAAGCTAAATTTTCTAGCGTGCTTGTGCTGATAGGGTTTTGTGTGCTTTCTGTCACCAAGATGTCCCAGTGGGAGTCTAGACATAGGACAGCAGTTTGATGCTTGGGGAGTCGCGCCACTAGCCGTGTTTGGGTGAGTATAACTGGCACTTGAGCATCCTCCAGCATAAAAGCAAGGCGCTCTTGCGGATAAGTAGGATCTAAGGGTACGTAGGCTCCACCTGCCTTAAGTATACCTAAAATTCCTACTATCATCTCTAATGAACGTTCCACACACAGGGCTACCCGAACGTTGGGACGAACTCCTAGACGCTGTAGGTAATGAGCAAGTGCATTGGCGCGAGTGTTCAATTCTTGGTAAGTGAGTAGATGTTCATCGAAAACCACAGCGATCGCATCAGGGTTTCGTGCAGCAGTCGCCTCAATTTGTTGATGGATACAACAGTTTTGGGGATATCTAGTAGCAGTGTTATTCCACTCCATCAACAGAGTGAGCCGTTCTTGTTCTGGTAAAAGACATTGAGACTCGTGATGTTCAAACGGCTGTGTGGACATTGCCGTTAGCGTCTGGGTGAAATAATTGCCAATGGTTTCTAGCTGTGCATCACCTATCTGGGTCAGGTTGCATTCTAAATCAAGTTGTATACAATCTGAAGCATGATTAAGATTAAACTCAGACCTCAAAGTAAAATGAGTTTCACCAAAACCTCTAGCCCCTAAAACTGCCAAATCTTTCAAAGCTTGAAGATGCTGATAAACATGAAAGTGTGTGTAGTTAAAAACAGTATCAACCAACGGCTGTAGAGCCTGACGACCAACAAGCTGGTGTAAATCGGCGTAAGGATAACGCCTGAAGGGCAATAACTCTCGCTCAGCTGCAAAAACCTGCTGCACTAAATCGATCCAAGTTCCGACCGTCAGCTTGAAGCGAAAAGGAACTGTGTTCAAATGGATTCCAAGGGTTTTCTCACCGTCAGCTTCTTCCAATCGACCGTTAGACTCAAGCCCTGTGAGGATATCGATGTCACCACTTAGCAAACTCATCACTTTCAAGTGTGCAGCTAGCAAAACGCTTTTAAGTGGAACTTCTGCTCTCCGTGCCAATTTCTTCAGTCCGTCGGAAATTTCTGGGGAAATGGGGACATCCAAAAATCCAATTTGAGGGGCATCTGTCCTACGGTGAGTCTGATGACTTTGGGGTAGTTTTGTTGTCACACAACCTGCCAATTTTTGAGTCCAATAGTCCTGACACTCCTTTGATTTCAGTATGGAACGCTCTAAGGCGATGAAATCTCGGTATGCAATAGTCGGGGTTGGCTCAATTGCAGAGACTTCTCCATTGAGAAGAGCATGATAACGATGCAGCAATTCTGTAAGTAAACAGGCTTTACTCCAGCCGTCAAGAATAGAAGTGTGGCAGCTAAAGGTGAGATAGAAGGACTGATCTGTGAGACGATGAATAAAAAAGCGAATGAATGGCGGGCAAGACCAATCAAAATTTCGTCTTTTTTCAGCTTCTATCCAGCTAAAAAGCACTTGTTGTTGTTCTTCTGGTGATAGACCGCGCAGATCCTCGACCTGAAAGGGAGCAGCGACAGTTTGATGGACTAATTGTAGGGGTTCGCTAAAATTAGTCAGATCAAATGAAGTCCGCAAAATGGGGTGGCGATCCACAACTTGCTGCACACATGCTTGAAAGATGTGAGTGTCGAAGTGAACTTGCAGATTGTAAAGAAAAATGTCATGATACATTGGTGAGTCAGGCATGGACTGAGTGTGAAAAATCACCCCTGCTTGGACTCTTGCCAAAGGATAAGCATCTTCTACTCCTTTGGGTAGCTTTTGCCGATCTTGATCACAGAGCAGGCTAAACGCCTCTGTTTTTAAAGTTGATAAAGAACTGGGTTCAGCGAATGTAACTTCTTGTGCCAGTGTGTCAATGGTCTGATGCTGGAAAAGCTGCTGAAGTGAGAAACTTAAATTTCTTGCCTGGGCTTTGGCAAGCACTTGGATGCTACGGATAGAATCTCCACCTAATTCAAAAAAGTTGTCGTGAATACCCACCTGTTCAATGTTCAGCATCTCTGCCCAAACCTCTGCTAATACCTCCTCTACCTGAGTTCGAGGGGCTACAAAAGCTTTTTCCAAATCAGGTCTGGCTTTACCTGGATCTGGGAGCGATCGCCGATCTATTTTTCCATTTGGCATCAAGGGCAATGCATCCAGCATGACAAAAGCTGCTGGAACCATGTAATTAGGGAGTTTCTCCAAGAGAAAGCGGCGTAGTTCGGTAACAGTAGGCGCAGGCTTCGAGCGGGTGACGAAATAGGCAACTAATCGTTCCTTCCCATACTCTGCTTGCAATTCAGCTATTTCTCCCTTCAGTAGGCGACGCAAGCCAGTGATATTGGATGGATTTTCCACGTCAGTGAAAGGCGTGAAGTCCCGACGCTTTTCGTTTCTGTTGGTGTCTCGCACTAAAACAACGACTTCCCGCACAGCCGGATGTTGACTTAGCACCGCCTCAATCTCGTCAAGCTCGATGCGGAAGCCTCGAAGCTTGACTTGGTAGTCTGCTCGTCCGAGATACTCGATGCTGCCGTCCGGTTGATAGCGTGCCAAGTCACCAGTTTTGTACAGGCGTGCTCCTGGGGAGTTACTAAAGGGATTGGGAATAAATTTAAGAGCAGTCAGTTCGGCTTGGTTGAGATAACCCCGCGCCAGACCTACACCACCGATATGCAATTCCCCAGGCACACCAACGGGAACTGGCTGTAAGTGAGTATCCAGCAGATAAATCTGCGTGTTGGCAATGGGGCGACCAATGGGGACAATGTGTTTATGGCTATGACGCTCACTTGCCCAGAATGTGACATCAACGGCAGCTTCCGTCGGTCCGTACAAATTATGTAAATCTGCATTTAGACGAGCAAAAAAGCGCTCTTGAAGTTTGAATGGTAGCGCTTCCCCACTGCACATAACCTGCCTGATGTTTTGACAAGTCTCAAGACTCGGTTCCTCTAGAAACACTTGCAGCATGGAGGGGACAAAATGAAGCGTGGTGATTTGCTGCTGTTGTATGAGCTTGACTAAGTATGCACCATCTTGATGCCCTCCTGGTCGCGCTACTACCAGACGTGCTCCCGTCATCAGCGGCCAGAAGAATTCCCAAATCGAGACATCAAAGCTAAAGGGGGTTTTCTGCAACACCCGATCTAGTGTTGTCAGTTGATAGGTATCTTGCATCCAGAATAAACGATTGCAGATGCCTTTGTGGGTGTTCATTACCCCTTTGGGCTTGCCAGTCGAGCCAGAAGTGTAGATCGCGTAAGCTAGATTGCTGGCTGTTACCTTACTAACTGGGTTTTCCACACTCTGGCGACGTAGAACCTCACCGTCTTTGTCCAGGCAGACTACGCGTGCCTTGTGCTCAGGTAACTTTTCGAGAAACTTCTCTTGAGTCAACAACACTGAAATCTGAGCATCTGACAGCATAAAAGCCAGACGCTCCTTGGGATAGGTTGGATCTAGAGGGACGTAAGCCCCACCAGCTTTGAGAACCGCCAACAGACTCACCACCATCTCTAGGGAGCGCTCTAGGTAGATGCCAACTAAGACTTCCGGTTCCACCCCCAGAACTTGCAGATGGTGCGCCAACTGATTGGCTCGCTGGTTTAGTTCCTGGTAGGTAATTTGTTCTTCTTCAAACACCACTGCTACTGCATTTGGTGTCTGCTTCACCTGGGTTTCAAACTCTTTATGAAGACAGGATTCCCTATTATAATCTGCCAAAGTAGCATTCCACTCCAGCAGTAGTTGCTGCTGTTCAGAGTCGGTGAGGAGCGGCAGATTTGAGACTGACTGCTGTGGTAGTGCGACTATACCTTCGAGCAAGGTCTGAAAATGGTTTGCCATCCGAGCAATTGTGGCAGCATCGAACAGGTCTGTGTTATACTGCCAAGCAGCAGACAAGGCTCCATCCACCTCAGCCATCATCAAAGTTAGCTCGAACTGAGCGATTCGCCTCTCCAAGCTCAGTGACTCCAGTTCAAGCTCCCCTAGTTTTATCCTTACTCCTGCTTCCCCTAAAGCAAAAGCTGCCAAACCTTCTTCGTTGATGAGGTGAGCTTTCTGCAAAACAAACATCACTTGGAAAAGCGGAGACCGACTAGAGTCCCGCATTGGCTGTAGTTGCTCGACCAACTGTGGGAAGGGGTAATCTTGGTGAGCTAAGGCATCCAGTACAGAAGAGCGCACTTGGCTAAGAAACGCCTCAAATGTGGGGTTTCCGGAAAGATTCCCACGGCATACTACCGGGTTGACGAAATAGCCCACTACCCCTGCCAAATCAGCTCGACTTCTGCCAATTGTTGGGGAACCCACCAGCAGATCCTCTTGTCCTGTGTAGCGGTAAAGTAACACTTGAAAGGCTGCTAGCAAGGTCATGTAGAGAGTGGCTCTGTGGGCGTGACTGAGGGTTTTGAGCCTTTGAGTCAGATTTGCGCTCAACTTCAAGGGCTGGGAAGCTCCTCTATAGGTTTGGATGGGTGGTCGAGGGCGATCAGTGGGCAGATTCAGCACTGGCAATTCTCCAGCTAGTTGCTTCTGCCAGTATGCCCATAGCCGTTCACCTTCTGGACTTGCCAGCATTGCTGCTGAAGTACGAACATAGTCGGTATACAAGAGTGCTAGTGGACTCAGGGTTGCTTTTGTACCAGCTTTATGCATCTGGTAAAGTATTCCTAGCTCATGGATCAGCACTGCACCAGACCAGAAGTCGGCGATAATATGATGCACAACCAGCAGGAGAGTGTGTTCCTGTGGCGATAAGCCGGAGGCTTGACGCTGCGCGTATCGCGTGAATAAGCTAACCCGTAGTAAGGGACCCTGCTCTAGATTAAAGGGACGATGGGCTTCTGCCACTAGGCGATCGTTCAAAGATGCCTCGCTCCAGGTTGAAACGTCTTCGTGCTGGAAACAAACTGACTTGTGTTCGTGAATCTGCTGAATGGGTTGCCCATCTAGGTTGGTGAAGGTGGTTCGTAACGTTGGATGGCGTTCCACCAAGCTTTGAAACCCACGACCCAATGCCGAAATGTCTAACTCTCCTTGAAGGCGGGCTGCACCCACAATATTGTAGGCTGGGCTTTCTGGTGCCAACTGGTGCAGAAAGTACAAGGCTTGTTGACCATAGGAGAGGGCATTTTCAATATTCGCTGACAAGGCTGAAGCGAGAGTCGTTTCCCTTGGAATGGGAGATGCTGTTAACTGGGCAAGTACCTCGCCTGCAAGCTGGTCGATACTAGAACCCTCTAGAAATCTCGCCATTGGCAAGACCACACCCAGGTTAGTTTCGATGCGGTTTTGAAGTTCAATAGCCATTAGGGAATCGAGTCCCACAGTACTCAAGGGCTGCTGTTCGTCCAACTGAGACGGGGCTACCTTGAAAACCTGAGCCACCTGCTCCTGAAGATAAGACGCTAGCTTTAAGTGACGCTCTTGCGGCTTCAACTCTAGGAGGGCTTTTTGGGTTAGCGTCGCTTCGCGAACTGGGGTATATGAGTCTTCGAGGATACTGCTTCCTACAATATCCAAGTTTTCATTCAGAAAGCCAGCCTTACAGGCATACCGCTGAATCTTGCCACTGGAAGTTTTCGGGATGCTCCCAGTCTTTAGCAGCAACACCCCATAAACTTGTAGCTCGTGTTCTTCCACCACCGCCTTACGGATGGCTCCAATCACTTCACCAATGTCCAGATTCCGGAGATAAGTGCGCTTCACTTCTATGGCTACCACCAACCGCTCTTCAAGAGCAGCCTCAATTGAAAATGCCGCACTACTACTCAGTTGCAGTGCTGGGTGGCTTTGTTCCACTGTTTTTTCAATATCCTGCGGATAATGGTTGCGACCCCGAATGACGATTAGGTCTTTAAGGCGACCAGTAATGAACAGTTCGTCCCCCCGCAAAAAACCCAAATCTCCAGTGCGTAGAAACGGACCTTCCTCACTGTCTGCTAGGTATGCCTGGAAAGTCTGCTTTGTTTGCTCAGTTCGGTTCCAATAGCCGACAGCCACGCTGAGTCCTTTAACCCAAATTTCACCCACCTCATGAGGGGCGCATCGGGTTGCAGTTTCGGGATGAGCAATAACAATCTGTAGGTCTTGCAGGGGTTGACCGCAACCCACCAGCGTCTGGGCATCTACCTCCTCTGAAGGAGCGCCCACTACCTGATTTTGCCCCAGTGCTGATTGTTGGACACACAGAAGGACTGGTGGAGCCGCTTTCAAGCCACCAGAAACAATTAGGGTTGTTTCAGCCATGCCGTAACACGGGTAGAAAGCCTCGCGACGGAAGCCACACTGGGTAAAGACTGCTGTAAACCGCTCAATAGTCTGGGCACGGATAGGTTCAGATCCATTAAAAGCAACCTCCCAACTACTTAGGTCGAGAGTCGCCCGCTGTTCTTCGGTAATCTTGCTCACGCATAGGTCGTAGGCAAAGTTGGGTCCACCACTGGTGGTTGCTTTATAACGAGAAATTGCTTGTAGCCAGCGCAGGGGGCTTTGTAGAAAAGCCACTGGAGACATGAGGATACATGGGATACCCAAGTACAAGGGCTGAAGCATATTCCCAATCAGACCCATGTCATGAAACAGAGGGAGCCAACCCACGAAGATAGTTTTCTCCGTGTGCTGCATAGCTTTTTGGATGATGCTTTCGTTATGTAGTATGTTGCCATGGCTCACCATTACGCCCTTTGGTGCTGCCGTGGAACCTGATGTGTATTGTAGAAAAGCCAAAGTATCGCTATTTACCGCCATCTCCTGCCATGTGCCTTCAAGACCACTTGGAATACTATCAGTGGTCAGCCATTGCATAATCTTGAGGTTTGGAGCTAGGAGTAACTGACGCTCTATCTGGGTCAAAATCGTTGTAGTTGTCAGCACCACAGTTGCTTGGGCATCCGCTACAATGGCTTGGAGGCGAGGCATGGGTCGGTTCAACCGAGGTGGATAAGCGGGTACGGCAACGACTCCGGCGTACAGGCATCCGAAAAAGGCGGCAATGAATTCTAACCCTGGCGGGTAGAGCAGTAAGGCACGCTCTCCACTGACTCCCTGGCTTTGAAGTAAGGCAGCAATGGCTCGAGCTTGACAATCGAGTTCCCCATAAGTCAAACTATCCCCTTCTACCTCTCCATCTTGTAGAAAAGAATAAGCCTTCTGTTCCGGCTGTTGGAGCGCTCTCCAACGGAGAATTTCTATCAACGTGGAGAACTCCATCGGTAGCTGGGAAAAGTGTTTGCCCATTTGTGCAATTACTTAATTTATATGGGGTAAAGGTCATGCATTACTAACTTTCTTTTGTCCGACTGGGAAAAGGCAAATCGCGGAAATTCTTTCCTTGTAAACACTTGGGCAAATTCGCGCTCGAACCGGATTGAAAAAAAGAATATAAAGCGTGAAAATCTTGCCTCGTAAGTATTTCCCATTTCGTCTCCCCACGGAAAGTGACAAAAATAAAGTTAAGACTCTGAGTTGAGTTTCCAAAAAGTGCGGGAAATTTTACCTCTCCCAATGGGTTTCCCTGAGTAGCTTTGAATGCCTCTGCTTAAATATCATCGTTGATTGGTTATATTCGCATTCTGTTGTTAATTATAAGGGTGTCGCTCTACTTGTCAAGCATTTTGCTGAGAATAAATGGGATGTAAAAAATATAAATTTTCCCAAGGTAATATTTAAATATATTACCTTATTATTGATAACAAAGTAAAGGTATCTTATTCATAAATTCGCTACATATTTTCATAAATTTAGCGATTATCTATCAAAAAAGCCCTTAATGAATCTTATTTCTAAAAATCCTGTATTCTTGTCAAATAAGTTAAAACAAATTTGACATCATGTCAAATTTTAAAAAGCTTATAAATCAGAGCAAGCGCATCTCAAATGCTATTGACATAACCAATGTTTTGTGTGTGTTGTACGTATTTCCGCTGCTCACCTTGAAAGGGCTAATCATATTGACAGAAATAGTCTTGTATGGAGTGGCATAAGTCAGGCAATGAGCGCTTTCTTTCATTTGGGTAGGAGAAGTTTCAATACAGTTCGGTTAAGGGTAGTTGGCGGACGAAGAAACCCGGTAACTTCTGCGAAACCGGGTTTCTGTCTGGGTGCTTATCCGAACCGTATTGGGAGAAGTTTGACAGCTCGTCATTTGACAGGATTGTCCTGAATCTGAAACTCTTATATATTGGTTGGCTGACTACGCCAACGTATTTGCGGCTACAAGACTAAGTTCGGGGTAATTTGAGCTTAAAAGTTCATACCTAATAGGGGTTGCGCCCTGTTAGTCGGCTGTGGTATGGAGGGAGATGTTGAAACTAGAGCAAATCGGTTATTTTGTCGGCATTGTAGGAGTTATCAGTGTGCTAACAATGCTGCCTGCAAGGGCAGAGGTGGAAGAATTATTGGCCCAGGTGAATACACTAGCAAGGGATATACAGCCAAGAGCAAACTCTCCTGAAGTCGGGTCTTTGAAGGCTGATCAGGTCACTGCCCCAAGAGGGACAGGGGCAAAAACTCAAGTATCCATTACTGAGATTCCCCAAATCAGTGACATCCCGCGCCCCCACACCAGTGCCAAAGACTTGTTGGCGCAGGAACAGCACAATGAAGTTACTCAAGTCACAGGGGTGCGCCTGAACCGAACGAAGAGTGGTTTGGAAGTTATCTTAGAAACTCGAAGATCTGACAAGCTGCAAACCAAAATCACAAAAGAGGGTAATAACTTTGTTGCAGACATTTCTAACGCTCAAGTGCGCCTAACTAGTGGCAATTCCTTCCGTCAAGACAACCCAGCCACTGGAATAACTACGATAACGGTAATTAATCAGGATCAAAATAGTATCCGGGTAACAGTGACGGGTAAAGAGGGTGTACCGACTGTCAGGTTGTTTGACAGCAATGATGGTCTAATTTTCGGGGTAACAACCGTTGCATCCACCACACAGCAACAGCAGCAACCGCAAGCTAAACCATCGGATGAAACTAATGAACCCATTGAAGTAGTGGTGACGGGTGAGCGAGAAAGAGGGGAAAGAGGATACAGTGTACCAAGTGCCAGCACGGCAACAAAGATAGAAGTGCCACTGCGCGACATTCCTCAGTCGATACAGGTCATTCCACGTCAGATCATTGAGGATCGGCAGGTGGAACGTGTTTCTGAGGTAGGCGAAAATGTGAGTGGTGTCCTGCCTAGACCTGGTTACGGCGGCTTATCTTCAGTCGGTTTCTACATTCGCGGGTTTAATCAAAGAACCGAAAACTTCCGCAACGGGTTCCGAGACTTAGGTTTTCTCAGTCCTCGTGAGGTAGCGAATGTCGAGCGAGTTGAGTTTCTCAAAGGTCCTGGCTCAGTCTTATATGGTGGTGGTGTCTTGGGTGTGGGTGGAGTTGTCAACACAGTGACTAAAAAGCCGCTCGACCAACCAGGCTATCAAGCGAACCTGACCCTCGGCAATTACGACTTCTATCGCCCGACAATTGATTTTACTGGACCACTAGTATCTGATGGCTCCCTGTTATATCGCTTCAATGTTGCCTATGAAAATGGAGGCAGTTTCCGTGATTTCAATAGCAACGAAAATATCTTTGTTGCACCAGCACTGACTTGGAAAATTGATTCCAGAACCAAACTGACCACTGAATTTGAATATCAACACGACCAATTTGTCTCTGATTTTGGATTTCCATTTGAACCTGAATCTTTGAAACTCCCTAGAAATAGATTTCTGGGAGTACCAGGCTTTAATCATGCGGACGTTGACGGGAAATCAATCACTTACAACTTGGAGCATGAATTCAGTGATAGCTGGCGTTTCAGGCAGGGTTTTAACGCGATCGTAGCGAGTGGGGATATCCGAGCGATATACTTGAAGGATCTAGAGAGCGACAGGCAAACCCTTAATCGCGAGGCAGATAAATCCCATGAAGAACAAGAAAACTACTCTCTACAGAATGAAATCTTTGGCAAGTTTAAGACGGGAGACTTAAGCCATAATGTCTTGGTAGGAGTAGAGCTAGCTCGTTACAAATCCAGTTACGATTTTTTCACTGCAACAGTAGATTCAATTAATATCTTTAACCCAAAGTATAATGCAAATATCGGACAATTTCAGCAAGATTCTTATGAGAAGTATGGCTCTGACAATCTTGGCATCTACTTTCAAGATTTAATTGATCTTCTACCCAATCTCAAACTTCTTGGTGGTGGTCGTCTTGACTTAAATGATTCATCTTATGTCAATCTCCTAACTAACCAAACAATCAATGAGCAATCGAACACTCATTTCTCACCCCGAGTAGGTCTAGTTTATCAACCAAGGGAGACCACATCAGTGTATTTCAGCTGGTCGAACTCTTTCAACCCTCAGTTCCGTGGCATGAATCGCACGAATGAACAATTTAAACCGGAAACAGGGGAGCAATTTGAGGTTGGGGTTAAGCAGGAATTTCTCAACAATCGGCTCTCAGGAACGCTGGCATTCTACCAGCTGACCCGCCAGAATGTGCTAACACCAGACCCAAGCGATCGCAAATTCAGCATTCAGACGGGCGAACAGAGAAGCCGTGGCATTGAACTAGACATCGCAGGTCTAATATTACCCGGATGGAAAATTATCGCCACCTACGCTTACACAGATGCTTTTGTGACTAAAGACAACACTATTCCCATTGGTAACCGATTGGATAATGCACCGCAACACAGCGCTAGTTTATGGACAACGTATGAAATCCAGAAAGGCAGTTTGCAAGGGTTGGGATTTGGCGCAGGGTTATACTATGTAGGAGAGCGAGAAGCAACACTGCCCAATACTTTCAGACTGCCTAATTATATAAGGACTGATGCTGCGGTCTTCTATCGAAGAGATAATTATAGGGTTGCTTTGAATATTAAGAATCTGTTGGGTGTTAAGTATTACGAAGTTGGCGGAGATGGTCTGTTGCCTGGAGCGCCGTTGACAGTGCTGGGAACAATGTCTATTCAGTTTTGATTGTTTGAAAAGTCAACCCTACCAAAAGGTAGAGCTTAAACGGAGAGCATGACCATGAAATTACGAACCTCGGTACTAACTATCCATCGCTCAATTGGAGTTGTGCTTGGTTTGGTGCTTTTGGTGATTGGCTTAACAGGCAGTACCTTGGTCTTTTATCGAGAGCTTGATCAGTTGCTCAATCCTCAACTGATGCAAGTCGTGGCTCAAGGAAAGCGCCTCTCACCAGAAGTTGTGTTGAACACCGTTCGCACTACCTTTCCTGATATGAAGCTGAATACCATCATCCTCCCTCGCACCTCTGAGGGAGTTTATAAGGTGGGGTTAAGCTCTAACAGCGATGAGTTGATTGATGTATTTGTTAATCCCTATAGCGGAGTTATATTGGGATCACAGCAATGGGGACATACCCTGATGAGCTTCATTTATACCATTCACAACTCTCTGCTAGTTAAAGAAGTGGGTGACCAGTTTGTCGGGGTCTGTGGTTTGTTGCTTTTGGTGCTGGTTGTGAGTGGGTTAGCTGTTTGGCCGGGATGGCGAAAGCCAAGCCTAGGCTTTTGGATTCGCTGGAAAGCCCCAGTTCCCTTGCTCACCTACGATCTCCACAAAGTGGCAGGTTTTTTGTCCGCAGTATTTCTGCTCCTCATTGCTTCAACTGGAGCAGCAATGGTATTTAGTAGCCAGTTTGAAAGCGTAACTTATTGGCTGACTCACACCCCTAAACTAACACCACCTGTCTCAACGGCTGTAGTAGATCAAGTCCCTCTGCGGTTGGAGGAGATCCTGCTGACAGCAGACGCCGCCTTACCAGAGGGACAAACCACCCTTGTTGTCCTACCTCATCAACCAAATGATGTTTTTGAGGTGTCTAAGAAGTTGCCGCAAGATACAGATGTTTATGGTCGCAGTCAAGTCTATATTGATCAGTACAGTGGAAAAGTGTTGCAGGTAGACAATGCCTTAAAAGCACCCCTAGCTTCAAGAATAAGCAATGCACTACTCTCTCTGCATAATGGTGGCTATGGTGGACTTGGGCTGCGGTGTCTGTATGTCCTAGTTGGTCTTGTTCCCTCTGCACTGTCAATCACTAGCTTTTTCATGTGGTGTAATCGCAACAGAGCTAAGTACTACTGAGTTATTTTTTTGATGTACTGCCGCTGATGCAAGATGTGAATAAAGCAAAGTTTGACAGCTTGTCTTTTGACACTAACTAGAATCTCATTAAAAATGACAAGTGATGAGTGTTATTTCTGTAGGTCTGTCTTGAAGAAAACAGCCCCATTGAAAACGCCATTGTCAGTCTTTCTACTCGCAATTACCGTGTTCACCGTTACGTTCAAAAATCCGGCTCTTGAGAGAATTACAAGGTAGAGGAGAATAGATCTGATGAGCTTGGACAGCAAGGTGCCAGATCTGCGAGAAAAAGAACAGAAGGTTCTGAGATCTTTTCTGGTCTTCAGTTTCATGGGTTCACTAGTGCTGCATATTCTGGTACTTACCCTCAGCAGTCTTTGGTTTAGAACACCTAAATTTGCAGAAAAGCCGATTGATGTGATAATTGTTGATCCACCCACTCTTAAAGCAGCAAAACCAAAACCAAAAGACAAAATAGTGCCAATAGTTAATGAACGCAGGTCTGACACTCATCAATCGATCAAAACAATTGCGGCATCCGGAGCGAGTAGTGTCTCTCACAAAGGTGGAATAATCGGTAAAAGCTCTGCGCCATCATCTCAATCAACAGCTTCTCAATCAGCGATCGCCCCTCTTCAGCCACTGGTTGTTTCTAAAAAACTGTCCCAGCCGACCAAAAAAGCTACCACACACAAACCGATAGTCAACAAGCCACCCCAATTGGTTGAAAAACCGAAACTGGTATCGCGATCGCTTACCACTCTACCGCCTCAACCAGTGGAAACCCCCAACTTAGCAGAGGCTCTACCCTCGTCGTTTCCTACTCCGTTGCCAGAATCAGCACAGACATCAACGCCAACGAATATTGCGACCTTACCACCTAAACTCGTTGAAGCTACCAAACCGGTGCCAAAGCCTATTACCACTCTCACACCCAAACTAGCCCAGATTCAGCCGACAAAGCACGAGTTAGTGCCAACACCTAGCCTAACCGCCACTCCAAAACCAACATCAACTACGAATCTCTCTGTTCCCATCTCGTCGCCTCAACCACAAGCAATTGCTGAAAATATTACCCACCCACCAGATACTCGCGATCAAGGGGGGAATCGCAAGAACGTTGCTATTGGTTCCGCAAACAGAGAAAGCCGTAACTCAAGTGGAGGTACTGGCACTGGTGCCTTAGGACACAGCAATGGATCTGGCAGCAACTTGGGGACAAGTTCTGGAAATGGCTCTCAGGTAGCTACAGGCCCTGGAAATGGTAACGGCTCTTCAATCGGGTCAAACTCTGATGGTGTGGTTTGCCGCCATTGTCCTCCACCAGAATATCCACCAGGAGCAGAAAATTTAGAAGCTAGAGCAGTGGTTGTCATTAATGTTGAAAAAGATGGCAACGTGAGCAATGTAGAAATTGTCAAATCTACTGGTTACGACAAGCTCGATCAAACGGTCCTTGAAACAGTCAAAAAGAAGTGGAAGTTTGCATCATCAGAAAAAGAACAGCGTGTTAGAGCGGGAGTTAGCTTCGCACTAACGGGATCAGACTTTTATCATCAAGCCCGTAAACGAGAACACCAAGCTCGTGAACTTGAGCATCAAGGAAAACGGGAACGTTCATTAAACCCGTAACCCGGATTTCTGTCAAAGTGCGCTTATAATTCCACTTAATTTTTTAATGACGAATTACGAATTACGAATTAGCCATTATTTTGACTAATGATCATTTTCAGAAACCGGGTTTCTTTGAGAAACCCGGTTTCTAAGTACACGAACAGTTCAGAAACCCGGTTTTTTTGAGAAACCGGGTTTCTAAGTACGGAGTTTGATGACGGAGAACATCTAATTTAGCATTTAATAGTTCTAACTGAGCTAACTTTTCTTTGGCATATCGTGCTAGAATAAGACATTGGAGCAGGTCGTAAAGTCCATCGATTATCCTCTCTCCTAGGATAAATTTGTGTTTTTTGGGCAGGCGATTCAAAATCGGCACATACCACTGAATGAGAACGTAGGTTTTTTGGATGATTGGCAGGTCGTGCATGTTGCAAAGCAAAAAAGAGTACGTACAGATACAATTGTGATCTGAGCGAAGAAGTGGGTTTTTGGATTTGAAAGAAAAAATGTCTACTGTCTTGACAAGATTCTAGGCTTTGTGCCATAATTAGCACTAGTCGCTCGAAAATCAAGAAAAATAATTTTTCCGCCAGAGGCGGAGGGGTTAAGAAAAGAGAAGAAAAAGGGTAGAAAGAAAAGAGAAAAAGTGTAAAGAACTAAGACCTTGACGGGGGAACGCACACGACCCGGAACCCGATGAGGCCGTTGTCGTTGTCCGGCGCGCTCCCGTTGCGGTAGGCAGAACGGCAGTACTCAGGATTGTTGAGCCACGAACCACCGCGCAGCAGCCGCAGATGATTATCATTCTCATTATTCTCAGTAGTTTCCAACCATGCACTACCATCTAATGGCGGGGATGATTCATAGTTTTCGTGCCAGTGATCTGCACACCATTCCCACACATTACCGTGCATATCAGAAAGACCAAAGGCATTAGTCACCTGAAACTTACCTACGGGTGTAGTTTCTTGACGGTACTCGCCTTTAGAACCTGCACCATAAGTATACTTGCCATTGTAATTTGCTAACTCAGGAGTAATAGTCTCACCAAAGTGGAACGGGGTAGTCGTTCCAGCACGGCAGGCATATTCCCACTCAGCTTCGCTGGGCAATCGGTAGTCGCGTCCCGTTGCTTTTGATAGTCTAGCACAAAATTCATCTGCATCATACCAAGATACATTTTCTACAGGTCGGTCAGATCCTTTAAAAGAAGATGGATCGGGGTCGAGTTCTCGGTTAACTTGAGGAAGAGCAGCAACAGCTTGCCATTGTGCTTGAGTGATGGGGTATTTGCCCATGAAAAAGGGTGGAACAGTTACTTCGTGCTGGGGTCGTTCGTCGTCAGTACTTTCCTTTTCAGTTTTGGGTGCACCCATTGTGAAGGTACCCCCTGGGATAGAGACCATTTCCAGAGTGACACCCTTACCGAGGTCTTCTGTAAAGTATTGGGCTTGATGGCGACTACGACTATGTTCTCTACCTTGAGCATCTACGGTCACCACATCAAATGTAAAGGTCTTGAGAAACTGGGTTTGTGATGGCACAAACAGTTCCAAATCTGGTAGTATGTGATAAGAACGACTCAATGCTTGCTGATCCACAGATGAGGGATCAATTAACATCTGGCTCGTCACTTTTGCATAGTCAACGAAAACCTGATAAGCACTTAGCTGGGGAGCGAGTTCCTTGATAATTCGTGCTAGACGAGCCATCTCGGCAGGGTTAACTAGCCGTTTCGCAGTAGTAACAAAAGCCTGAGCCATTTCACGAACTGCCGTCTCTGAGTGTTCCTCTAAACACAGCATTGCTGACCACTGCTGCACCTGCAACTCTTGCTTGCCAATAAATGGGTTAGTTCTCGCCAGCTGCCTTACATAGCTAATCAAAAGACGAGCAACATCTTGCATCCGCTTTTCGCCTAATTCTTGCTTCATCTCCTCGAGCAAATAAGCTCGTACTGCTGTATCCATTGCGTAGAGTTCGTACCCTACTGGACTACACAAGTCAGAGAGCAGCAAATCTACTTCTGCCACCCACGGAACCTGTCCTCGGAGAAATTGATTGCGTAGATAGTTGAGGAGTTCAGGCGTTAAGACTAACGGTAGAGCTGCATGATATGCCAATCGCCGATAAGATTCCTCAAAGCGGCGAACAAATTGGTCTACCCTCTGTCTTGCCAATTCTTTTTCTTGGTCGGTTAGTCCTGTGGTATCCATAAGCACCTTTAAAGATAATGCTGCAACAAATGTCCTTGGCTCATAAACTCGGTTTCGCAGGAGTTACCGGGTTTATTTAAACTCTTAACGATTATGCTGCAACTGTTGTCCACGCACAATGTCAATCGCGTTACTCAGTCCATCATTATCCATCTGATACATTGGCACAAGATGGGCAATGATTTGAGCAGAAGTGCTAACCCAACGCTCTTGTGGCATCGGGTTCAACCAAGCAATGAGATTAGTATGTTGTTTGAGTTGAAATAAAAACTCCGTAGTTGCTCGGATGCGCTCCAATCGGCGATAACCGCGTGCTGCTCCCGCATCACTCACCACTAGAACACTTGTATCACTATCACAACCTGCTAACACTTGCTTCAATAAGACTGGGTCAGTCAGGTAAAAGTCACGGTAGACACTGTTAGCGGGAACATTATGAAAGTAGCAGACATCAACTTGTTCAATTGTGCTTTCATATTGGGCAGTTTCCACCAAGTCACGGGTGAAGCGATGGAATGGAGTCATCGACCCATCTTGGTCGATTAGCAGAAGTAGATGCGCGTGGTTGGATTCCCGTCTACGGTACACTGGAGCTAGAAAAAAGCCCTGACGCACCGCTTGTTCAACAGTCGCCTTCACATCCAAAATATCCTTTGGTCCATCAGGAACCGGACGGCGCAGATAACGCCAAATATAGACCATTGAACGGTGAGAAACAGGCCAATAGGTCTGGAGTGCTGGGGTATTGTCCGTCTCAGTTGAGGTAAAGGGAGCACGGATAGGTAAAGGAGCTAACTCAAAAGCGGGTTGTGGTTGAACCGTATCTGTTTGATCAGGGGATGTGGATAGTAGCGGTTCTTCTGTTCGTTCTGGTGGTGGTTCAGGCGCAGGCTTTGAGGGCAATTGTTGAGAGTCGGCTTTCGAGGTGTCTGATGTAACTGAATCCCAAATCAGATCAAACTCGTTTTGTTCTGTCCGGGAATGACTCCACAGCAACCGCAACACTTCTTTCAGTTCTTCCTGAGTAGTTCCCCATTCTCCCTCAACCGCCTCTAACGCCGCCAAGTATTCACTCACACCTAAGCTGAAACCGTTTTGACGCAAGCGGTTAAAGACGCGGAGCAATATCGGCTGAGGGTCAAACTTGCTCATGAGGCTTTTGCATATTTTTGCCAGTCAGCCCGGAGTTTGAACAACAGTTCCCGGTAGGGAATAGGATGTTCCTGAGTCAGTTGTGAGGCTTGGTAAGGAGTTTGCTCAAAATTTCCTAGTGCTTCCAACCAGTCCAAAAACTCGCTGGTTCCAGGGTTTTTAAACAGCGTTCCCTCTTGGCGCACGTTCAGAAACCGCTCAAGCGCCGCCTCAACTAACTCTCCTAGAGGGGGAGACGTTTTCTTAAACTGGTAATGAATATCTACAATTTCTTTTAAGCGGTCTTTTTTTGGAAATTCAACAAAATAGTATATGCAACGTCGCAGAAACGGGGCTGGCAGATTCCCTTTTTCTTTGTTACTGGTGATAATGACAATCGGTTGATGCTTTGCCTTGATTGTTTCGCCAGTTTCAGGAATTTTAAATTCCCACGGTTCATCCAGAACGCTCAACAAATCATTAGGGAAATCAATGTCAGCTTTATCAATTTCATCAATCAAGACAACAGCAGGACGATCTTCGACTTCAAAGGCAAGGCCCAATGCACCAAATTCGCGATAACATTTTGGGTTGCTGGGGTCACGGTCTGATGGCTGCTCTAGCTTCTGGGTTTGAACATCATGCAGGCGCAAAATGGCATCATACTGGTATAAACCATCCTGGGCTTTACTTGTGGAGCGCACATCCCAGCGATAAAAAGGCAGACCCAGTTGATAAGCAACAGCACGAGCTAATCGCGTTTTACCACATCCCGCTTCCCCTTCTAGTAACAAGGGTCGTCTAAGATAAATTGCCAGGTTCACTGCCGTAATCAAATCAGGTTCAGCAACATAAGGCTCAGGCTCTTTGGGCGAGTCAGGATGGGGATTTTCAAGTCTATGTTTTGGGTCTCCCCGAAATTTATACGATGTATGAGTCATAATTGCAGAATTAAGACAGAGATTGTATCAATTTTCGATATACCAAGTCTGGTTTACCTTTTTCAGAGGCATCGTAGATGACTTTGGTCATACGGTTAACTTCATCGGTAGGTCGTCCTGAAAGCAAATCTAACCACTTTTCAATTTCATCATACGTACATTTTTTCAAAGGCAATTCAATTATTTTTTCGTAGCTAAATTCTTGCGTGGTACAGCAAATAGACGTAGGAAGACATTTGGAAGGAATCGTGCTATCCGCAACGATCAATCCCACAAACTGAACTCGGCGATAATTTTTCGCGGTATTTGATAACTCCTGTACTAAGGGAACCCAAAAGTTTTCTAGAAACCAAGGTAAAATATGCTCTTGTTCAAAAAGATAATCATATTCTGTAACCTCGATAAAAATAATATGACCAGATTCAGGGACTGAGTTATGAATTTTACGGATAATCTCTTGGGCACATTGCTCTCGATATTCTGGCTGGGATTTAACGTTCAAATAGCCTGCTAGACGGCGCAATAGTCCAACTTCGTTCGGTTCAGAATATGATAGTTTAGTTGGATAATGCTTAAAGTTACCTTCTCTAGTTCGACTTCTCAGTAACTCTCTCAACCTGACGCAACAACGTTCTCCGCCCATTGAAAAGCTATTTTGTAATAGAAAAAGTGCGCCTCCTCCATTTGGAGGAAATTTATCAATGATATCTTCAAAAATTTTGACAGCTTCTGTAAAGTCAAACTTTGATAATTCTTGCTCTAAATTTAGGTAGTTTCGATTATGACTGTTTTGTCCTTGTGAGGCTTTCAGTTCTTTTAGCTCTTCTTCTTTTACTAAAGCCTCAACCTCAATATCGTTAGCTTTTCTGTCTAGACGCTGACGCTCTAAAGTGTCTATGGCATTTCTAGACTGCTGCTTCAAAGCCTTATATCCCGACTTCAAGACTTCTATGTCCGTTTGAATCTCTTGAATTTTGGTATCGGTGAATGACATAGTCAATCTACAAATGAATCCTTTTCAACCCATTAATGATTTAAGTTCAGTTTCGACTTGGTTGATTTCCTCCTCTAGGGTTGTAAGCTGTCTTGTCAAGCGATCGCGCTCCAATTTACTCAAGGAATTATTTAGCTGGTTATGCAATCCTTGATAGTCAGCAATCCAGTCTGATAAGGTTTGCTGTAAAGACTCAATTTTGGCTTGGCGGAAGGATGATACAGTTGAACGAAACTCTGTTGAAGAAGTCTGCTCACTGTCAATAACATACTGACCTAATTCAGACCAAGCCTGACACAGCACCTTGGTAGGAATCATAAAAGCAGCTTTCACATTCTCTCGTTGCCTTTCCGCCGCCACAGCCATCCCAACAACACCTGCTAACTTTTCGTCCCAAACAGGCGCACCACTGAAACCTGGCTCCACTTGATAACCAGGAACATTTACCGCCTCCATTTGTACCCAACCATTGCCTTGCTCTCCACGCAGTACCCCAGTTGCCCAGACTCCATCGTTGTGACCACTAGGAAAGCCAAAGACTCGCAAGGGATGTTCCCACCAATCTTCTGCTGTTACCAAACGCACAGGCTGCACAGTATCTGGAGGTTCATGCTCTAACTTCAGTACAGCAATATCTTCTCCAACTTCCGAAGGATTAACTGGTTGCCAAAAGACCACCTGTGCCTGAATTTTCTGTCCTGCTGCAATCAAGGGAAAATCCAAATTAATTGAACTTGTAGGGGCTTGTGTAGTATTTTGCGGAATACCCAGCGCTTCTGTAACTACATGAGCACAGGTGATTACACATTGAGGAGATACGAGAAAACCTGCCCCAACCACTACTCCATTCCTATGGGATATCCGGGTAATGGAAGCTTTAAAGGCTGTGAAATAATCATTAGGTTTGCTAACCATAGCCTCACTTAACCTGATTCTGATTCCATTTCAACGTAATTTCGTAAGTGACCTCACCACCCACAGAAGAAAAGATTGCACCAGCCTCAGCCGTCAACTTCAGCCCAAACTTTACTTCCACGGCATCAGCCGGAGTATTGAGGCTACGCAATTTAGAAACGATGGTAGAGGCTACGGGTTTAACCTTGTCCAGTGCCTCTTCAAATGACTGTTGTGCTTTTAGGACTAGCTGACCCGAGGGCAAAGCAACTCGCTCCACAGCAGTAGTTCTGTCTGGCTCATCTACCTCTATTAAGAACGTGGTGCCATCAGCCAGAGAATATTCAACGAGTTGTTTTTGCGTCATCGTTACTCCTTTAGAGTGTTTTTTCAGGTTTGATCATTCTTCAAATCTGATCAAACTATAACCTCTAAGTGTTGCAAAAAAACACTTCTGGCTTTACTTCATTCTCTTGGGATGATGCTTATCTACAAACCTTAGCTATATACTTACCAGATTTATTCTTACAAGTCAAGCCCGACTTAGTATTATACGATGCAGGAGTTGACCCCTGTTCTTCTTCTTGGCGTCCTTGGCGTCTTGGCGGTTCGTTAAATTAACAATTTAGGTTCCACCTCTAAATTACATAACTCCCAACGAAGAGAGCGCTAAAGCGCAACTACAAACGAACTTTACGTAAATCTCCCTTGTGGGGAAGGGAATCTTAATACCTTCTTGCTGATAACATTTGTGTAACTTCTTAATCAATAAATGTCTAGCCATGCGTTGGTCAAAAAACTCATTCAAACGCATATAGAGGGTGAAATTTATACTAGAATCACCAAAGTTCTCAAATCTAAGAAACGGTTCATTCACCATTAACTCGGGTGCTACTTCTCGCATAACCTCCTTAGCCACCTCGACAGTCACTCGTTCAACTTGCTCAAGGTCACTATCATAGCCAACCCCTACATTCATCATCAATGTAATTTCCTTAACAGGCAAATGGTAATTAGTAAAAATAGCCGTTGCCAACTTAGAATTCGGGACAATTATGATATTATTTGTCAAATCTCTTATAGTGGTATTTCGCCAAGTAATATCTGTCACATAACCTTCATGACTACCATCAAGTCTCACATAATCCCCTGTTCTAACTTGGTTAGAAAAAATTAGATAAAAACCAGAAAATAAATTTGCCAATGTTTCTTGTAGTGCCAAACCAACCACAATACCGCCCACACCTAAAGTGGTTATGATTGGAGTAATTTGAACCCCTATGGTTTGTAACAAAACTAATGTTCCAAAAACTAAAACAATAATTTTAGCAACATTAGAAAGTAGTGATGCTGAAAGCCCTTCACTTCTCCGAAGATATAGATTCACAAATCCAGCAGTCAGTCTAGAAAAGACGATAGTTACTGAATACAGAAAAGCAATGGTAATAATTTTTTTAACGGCATCAGTAATTTCCGGCTCAGGATGGTAACTAACAATTGCCCCAAAAAAACCAGCAAGCACAAACCAAACGAAAGTCATGCGATGCAGGGAGCGAAATATTATTTCACCCCCCGGAATCTTTTTCTTGGCAACAAATGCTTTCAGTCTTGTGACAATAACTCTCTCACTAACGACTCCACCCAGTAAGCCGGCGATAACAAAGACAAGTGGCAGAATCAATTCAAATGGTAGAATCAACATCATAATTTTAAATGTTTGATTTAGTATTGTAACCGCAGATGAACGCGGATAAACGCAGATAATGGTCTGTCATATCTGCGTTTATCTGCGTCCATCTGCGGTTAAAAATAAATACATGAACCTACCAATAATTTACCACCCCAACTACGTCGCCCCACTACCAGAAGGACATCGCTTCCCCATGCCCAAATTTCGACAACTTTACGAACTCCTCTTAGCTGATGGCGTCGCCCAACCAGAACAAATTCACACACCCTCACGCCCAGCACAAGATTTGATAGAGTTAGTTCACACCCCAGACTACGTACAAGGTTACTGTGACGGAACCCTCGACACCAAAGCGCAGCGGCGCATAGGGTTACCGTGGAGTCCCGCACTGGTAAATCGTACCTGTGTAGCGGTTGGTGGTACTATTCTAACTGCCCAACTAGCACTCACTCACGGTTTGGCTTGCAACACTGCTGGTGGTACCCATCACGCCTTCCCCAATTATGGGTCTGGTTTTTGCATTTTCAACGATTTAGCGATCGCCTCCCGCGTCTTGCAAAAACTTGGTCTTGTTCACAAAATCCTGATTGTAGACTTGGACGTTCATCAAGGAGACGGCACTGCCCTTATCTTCCAAGCAGACCACAGCGTCTTCACCTTCTCCATGCACTGCGAAGTCAACTTTCCAGGCACCAAGCAAAAAAGCGATTTAGATGTCCCATTACCAATAGGCATGGAAGATGATGCTTATCTCCAAACCTTAGCTATATACCTACCAGATTTATTGTCACAAGTCAAGCCAGATTTAGTATTATATGATGCAGGAGTTGACCCCCACGTAGGCGATCGCCTAGGAAAATTAGCCTTAACCGATACTGGTATCTTCCGCCGAGAAATGCAAGTTCTGAGTACCTGCATTGCTGCTGGCTACCCCATCGCCTGCGTTATCGGTGGCGGTTACGCTGATGACTTGAAATCCCTCGTTTGGCGTCACTCCCTGCTGCACCGTGCTGCTAGTCAAGTTTATCAGCAATACAGACTATAATATCAATTCATCTGCGTTCATCTGCGTCCATCTGCGGTTTTAAATCTTTAATCAACTCCACCCAATACAAACCGCTACAGGAATGTTAATATCGAAGTCGAGTAATTACTTATAAAATAAATAGCTCCTAGTTGCGCCTTAGCGCTAAAGCGCAACTACGAACTTTATAATAGATGAACAACGGCAAAGTCAGGAACATTAAAACTAAAGCACCCCGGACGGCAATGCCAGTCCGTAGAAATTATGCGCCTACAGAAGACCAACTCAAAGCTTGGAAAGCGTTTTTGCAGATAGAGGAAAACATCGCCAAAGCACGTCAGTTTTGTGTGCGTTTCCTAGAACACAACTATGGTTCGGGCGCAAGGAGGATTGCCTTCGAGGTTGATGTAGCATCAGCTACCCTGGATGGTTCTCTTGAAAACCCCTTAGAGTCCGAAAACTTCTGGGAACGGGTCAAACGGTCAAGAAATGAAGAAATAAAGCTTTTCGAGTCTCCTCCCACGGTGAGAAATTGGCGAAGCAGTCGTCAACTGGGGTCTATTGAAGAAGTTGACCCCAATGGTTGTATTATACGTATGAGGCTAGAGCGCGACTTAGTTGAATACATAGCATCTAGGCGTTATGATCTGCCTGCCACCGGATTCTTATTTTTTGAGGCTGCTGGTGACATTCAACAAATTCGGCGCAAAAAAGAAGCTTTGGAACAATTAAAGCAGGGGTATACCCAAAATCCCTGTTTGGGCGCTTTCTTATTTGACGCTTCCCAAGCAAGACCTATTCAGAAAACTGTCCAACTTCAACCAGAGAATTTGTTGTTACCCTCTGCTAATCCAGGTCAGAAAGCAGCGGTGGAGACAGTCCTTGCAGCACAGGATCTTGTTCTTATCCAAGGTCCACCAGGGACAGGCAAAACTACCGTGATTGCTGAGATTTGCTATCAAGTTGCTCTTCGGGGTGGACGTACTCTCATTGCCTCTCAAGCTAATTTAGCAGTTGATAACGCCCTCAGTCGATTGGTTCACAATCCAGTCATTCGTGCTGTGCGAAAGGGACGCGCTGAGAAGGTTGGGGAGGAAGGACAGCCTTTTTTGGAAGATAATGTGATTCGGACATGGTTACAAAATACTGCTAATGACTGCGATCAGGGTCTGTTAAAGCGTCAGGAAAATGTGCAATTTCTCCGTCAATTGCTGACCCCGTTAGAGAGATTTACCGCTTACTTTGAAGTTGAGGAAAAGTTCCAGAAGAAGCAAAAGCAATTACAGAAGAGTAAGGCAAGTCTGAAGGAAACCTGTAAAGAGCTAGAGACAGTCTATAAGGTCAGTTTAGCACAGAAAACTGAGGTGGAGTTTCTTGTCGCTGGTTTGGAGAATCTGTTAAATGCTGCACCCAATGTAAATTGGGAAGACCCAGCAGTTGTCAATTTTTTGCCGCATCTTAAACCCTATACCAAGGATAACAGTTTAGTTGAAAGTTTTGTGGCAAATGTGAGTAAAGCTATTAAGGATGCTGCTGAACTTGGTTTTGTTCGCCCGAATTATGGTGCGTTTGGGTTGGCGGTTTGGTTGCGTGAGACTGTGGCGACTGGATTGTCTGAGTTTAGGTCAGGTTTGGGTTGTGCTGAGGATGCGATGAACACCATGTGTGAGGTTGCAGCTTTGGTGCAGGTTTTTAGGCAGAACTCTGCGTCTTTGAGTCAGCTAGAAAAAGATAATCAGCAATTCCTGAGTAAGCAGCAAAGTCTAAAGCAAGCAATCCATGATTGGGAAAAACGCAAACGGGAAATTGATTTTATTATCGCAGCAGTTAAGGAATGGAAGTCTACGGCAAGTTCTACGCTGTATCAAGTTTTGAATAGTACTCGGCAAAGTGGTCAACTCTTGACAGACAAAGGAGTGCAGTTACCATCAGAGTTGCTGGCTGTTGCGAGTTCTTCAAATTTACCACTTGTGCCAGCAATTTACAAGGTTAACAGTATCGATTATCTGCCAGATTGGGAGAAGTTGAAAAAAGCTTTGTCTTTTGAGGTGGAGGGAGGTTTTGTTGACTTACAGGGGAAGCAGTACAAGTTTGGTCAGTTTTTACACATGAGTTTGACTCAGATTCCTATGGTGCTGTCCACAAGCGATCGCCAACAATGGCAGGAATTTGCAGCAAAGTTTACTCAGTATCCCCAACTCTATACAAGCCAACGCCAAGTTCTGGTGAAAAATACCCAGCAATTCTTAACCAATATGCAACAGGTGTATGGCGCATCATGGGAACCAAATCACATTGAGTCTACCCTCAGCCGTATTGCACAAGAATTGCTAGATAACATCTTGACAAATGCGCGTCAATGTGTAATGCCTGTGAAGGCTCAAACCGAACAACAGCTTCAGCAGGTACAAGCTGAGTTCAACGAACTTCAGAAAACGGGAACCAACCAGCAGCAAATATCCGCTGCACAAGCTGAGGTAGAAAGAGTGCAGAAAGAGGCTGACAGAAAGCTTAGCCGAGTGATTAGTCTTTTGCAAGAACTGACTCGACAAATAAATCTACCCAAACAATTAAGTATTCTGGCTGAACAATATCTCGCTAACCAATCATATATATGGGAGCAACCCCAAGAATTCTCAACGCAAGTCAATTTATGGAAAAGTCGTCCAATTGGGTTGGAAGGTTTGATTGAATCATTAGAACCTTTTGCTGTGTTGGAAAGTATCAAAAATAGTTTACGTGAGCAACTTTTGAAGAGAGAAGAAGAAAGTGAAAATACAATAAAACAACTCGAAGAATCCAAAAATAAATTAAGCGAAATAGAGAAGAGACTACAAACACAGCCATCAGAAGATTTAATGAATGAACGGAATTGGTGGCAGGAAATATGGCAAGGAATACCTGAGAAGTTTAAGCCTGATATTCCTGCTACAGGTTTGTTTGCTCTGGAATATTTACGCAAAATAAAGGCTGAATTTGATTCTTGGCAACGGGAATTAGCACAGGAAGAAACTTATCTCCAGCGATATCAGCACTTTGTCCAAGATTGGATTGATAAACTACGCAATCCCTCGGAAGGCGATCGCAATGATTTGAGGCGAATTTATCTAGATAACGCCAATGTCATCGGTATTACCTGTGTTCAAGCAGCAAATCGCGGTTTTTCGGAAGAATTTAAATCCTTTGATGTGGTAATTATTGATGAGGTGAGTAAGTGTACTCCTCCTGAGTTAGTTATCCCGGCTTTAAAAGGGAAAAAATTGGTCATGGTAGGGGACCATCGTCAATTACCACCCATGCTAGATACGCGCACTTTAGAAGAAGTTGCCCAAGAAATTGGCAGTACGAGAGAGCAACTACCATTCTTAGAAGAATCGTTGTTCAAAAGTCAGTTTGAAGCTGCTAATGAAAGCATCAAACAGATGCTCAATACACAGTATAGAATGCATCCCATGATTATGGGGGCAATCAATCAGTTTTACGACGGTAAATTAGAATGTGGGATTTTGGAACCTGACAGGAAACGCGCACATCATCTAGCAGGTAAAATTATCCAAGAGCATCATCATATTATTTGGTTAACAACCCCTCGAGAGGATGAGCTTGAAGAACAACGAGAAGGAACTTCTTTGTTTAATATTCAAGAAATTGATGTGATTGAAGTTTTGTGTCAGCAGATGGAAAGTGCTTGGGCTTCTCGGGTAGCCAATGGTGAACCGAAAAAGGAAATTGCTGTGATAACATTTTATGGTGCTCAACTCAGAAAAATTGATGAGCGTCTTCAATCGGAACTTTTCCCGTCGCTGCAAATTCGCACTGGTACAGTAGACAGATTTCAAGGTATGGAACGTCCGGTTGTGATTGTGAGCATGGTTCGGAATAATGGCAATGGGGATGTAGGATTTGCCAAGAAGCCGGAACGGGTGAATGTTGCTTTTTCCCGTGCTCAAGAGTTATTGGTGATTGTGGGTTGTCATGATTTGTTTACGCAACAAGCTGGTAAAGTTGGGGGTATGTACGCCGAGGTTGCAGACGTTGTGCGTCGTTATGGCGGTTTTGTGGATGCTTCCCGCGTTCTGTGCTAATTATGCAAAATGTTTCAGTTATCTACAATCCAATACTGCGTAGGTTTTGGGAAATAAGGGGTAAAGTAAAGCCGAGTGTGTTCGCGTTGTATTTACGAGAACAGAATCGCTCCTACAAATTATCCAGGGAGAGGATTGGGTGTTGAGGTGAGGTTTGGGGGTGTGTAAGCTAAACTGCTTTCTTCCTTTGGTGGTTAGAGTCGATAGAGATGTTACCATCTCTACCTCTCCTTCAAAACCGGACAATTTTTGTACTCTTCCTCTGATTGGAATGTATTCCCTAAGTCTTTGTCCCCAGTTGACGTGATATTTGCAGAAGCCGAAATATCTAGATATTGAGCAAGTTCTTGGGTTGAATTAACTTGATGAAGTTGGAAGAAAATTTCTTGCCCCGCTCCTCCTATAGGTGGTTTTGGTTCAGTAGTTTCAACCCAATCACCGCGTACTTGACCAGACAAGGAGTCGTAGCCTACACCATAATCCATACCATCTGCAAATTCTCGGTTAATCATAATACTTTTACTTCCTTATTCCGTCATAAAAATTTGATGTCACATATTTATTTTAGGTTTAACACTCAACATCAAGCGGTAGGACAAAGCGAGCGCGAATTTTTTAGACTGCCAACAGAGTTTTATCATAAACATGAGAAATATGGCATTTCTAGAAAATGTGCCCAGCCGCTCAAAGAAGGTACTCCCATAACTTTAACACTAACAATGCCCGATGACGGTGAGTCTATTAGTGTCAGTTTTGACAACTACTACCTCAGCAAAGCGACTTATGAATGGGCGTTGATGAGTGCTGGTTTTAAAGAGATTTGCTGGCACCAACCAACAATCTCTCCTGAAGGCATACAGAAATTTGGTTTTGAGTTCTGGCAGGATTACATTGACTATCCCGATCTGGTAGGTATTACTTGTATAAAATAGCTGTCAATGCCGTAGACATGTTTGAAGCAATTGAACTTCGTTTGTTTGGTGTTTCTCCTAGAAATTCTTCACCCAGGAGCAAGCCGAGCTTTCTGCATACATCGACCAACAAGCCCAAAAGATAGCACCAGAACCAGAAATTCAGTTCATCGACAAGGATTGCTTCTACAACTATGAGGCACAACTAGCAGGACAAACCATCGCCACCATCACCCATGACTGCGCCGACTTCGTGACTCAACCTTGGGTTGTCATGGTGGGTGACGTGGAGATACATCGTGCTGACACTTGGGTAATACTCCCCATCGACTCTACCCAGCAACAAGCTGACCAAAAACTTTCTCTCTCGTGTGGGGTAACAATTCCACCCAAGCGTAGTATGCCACCAAGGAAGGAGACAGGCGTTTGGACAAAGATTCGCGATAATGAGATTGCCAACTGTGGTATTGGCGATGACGACGAGATCTGGTGCACTGTACTTTTCCAGTAATATGATTAGGACTTACGCATTGACATAAATACTCAAGTATGCAATGAGCGCTTTCTTTCATTGGGGTAGACCACAATATGACCGTAAGGGCGGGGTGACCCCGCCCTTACAATGTGGTCAATTCTGTTTGAGAGCGATCGCTCTATAGTCTGAAACGACCGAATTTTGTCATACACATGATGCTTAATTTGTATAGTGCGTAAGTCCTATACTTTATATTGAGATTGGATGAATAGGCGATCGCGAACGCATCTGAAGACGATCACCTCATCCTTAAAAGCAGGCATCAGCGTTCGGGCGATACGCTCTGCGTCAAGCAGTCTTGCTTATGACTTCCCGTACCTCAGATCAAGCATAGCGATACGCTCTGCTTTAGCAATCTTGCTTATCGACACCTCCCTTGAGCTAGGACAGAATAAATTTAGCCGTTCCTCTGAGGTTGACTGTAGTATAGGTTTTCTCTGCACCAGGTCCTGGGCCTGCAATAGTGGTACGAGTTGTGGTCTTGATACCAGGGACTTTGATCCGAATAGTTTCAGACCCAGTGTTCAGGTTGACCAATGGAAGGATTAAAGTAAATGTGACTGTGCTCTCATCGCTCACTTCTTCCAAGGTGACTGTAATTAACTGACCAAGCTCTGTCTCTAGGACTCTAATTTGCTGACCAGAGAAGTTGAGATTGATATTATTGTCACGGTAATTTAATAGTGGGACTCCTGAAAAGCTTGTTGAAGAGTAACTCACCTGAACCTCGCCACCACTAAGTTCAAAAGAATTGGCTTCAGTAAAATTTGTGGATTTGGTAAAATTTTCAACTACATTTTCTTGGTTGGAGTTTAAGAGTGTTTGTACAGGTTGTACTTGTGCGAATGTTAGGGGAAGAGCCATAACAGGTGCATTCCAACAGAGCAATAGACTTAAGAAGATGCTAATAACCAGTGATAAGCGCATACTGTTCCTCTGAAATGGGTCTTCAAATTAATAGTTGCAAGTTTTTTCAACTTATGCACTTTTTGCAGATCGGCGTGGGTATTTTGGGATACGCATTTTCAGGCATTAACGTTCGATTTAGAGCACAACTCACCCCATCCAGTATCATCACTCTTGTTGGATGAGGAGTTCCCATGACAGGCAAGCAGCTTGATTTATTCTCACAACTGCCCCTTACACCAGTGTCAAGACTTGAGCAACTGGTCATGGACCTAGATGCTTTATCACGGTGGAAGCATTCGTGATAAGTTAAAATTAAATCGCTTTTGTCAATGACCTGGTAATTCCCAAAGTCCTGACACACCCAGTTTTTGCCATTTATGTAAAACTTCTCTGACTGTTTGTGCAGGTAAGTTTTAGTGAGCAGCTATTTTTTCTACGTACCAACCATGCGCGTTTAATCTGATTGTCTCTGCGGGCGTCTTTAACTTTCTGTGGTACATCCACAGTTCTCAGGTTTAACTTTCTTTTGGTCTTGCTCAAGAAGTGAGGAATACCCTTAAGCGAGCGCCCATAATATTCGTCACCTCGGTAAGTACATTTTCCGTATTTACATTTTCCGTATTTATTTATCTTAACATAGTTGGGTTTTTTCCCGCCTACCTACTTAGCTTCCATAAAACCCCAATGGCCACCGCAACGTAACAATATTTATAGTTAGGCCGGGACTAGTCAAGCAAAGATATAGAGGCGTCTAGCCCAGAGAGGAAAAATATATGATCAATGCTGATGTGGAAACGACACTCGATGCTTGGGCTGCGGACTGGTCATCCCATGATGTGGATCACCTGCTTTCTCTGTTCACGGACGATTGCCTTTATGAGGACGTAACCTTCGGAGTCGTCAACCACGGTAAAGCAGCACTCAAAGCATTTGCCGATGGCATCTTTGCCGCTTTCCCCGATTTAAAGATTGAGTTGACAGCCCGTTTCGTTGCTGGCGATTGGGCGGCGATGGAGTGGGTGATCTCAGGAACACACAAGGGCGACTTACATGGAATGCCAGCTACGAACAAGGCGTTCTCCATTCGTGGCGCTACGATCATCGAACTGCAATTGCAAAAGATTAGGCGTAATTCCGATTACTGGGACTTAACCTCTTTTCTTAAGCAAATTGACCTGATGCCCTCGATCTCAGGCGATTAAGGATCTGACGCCAGCGACAGCACAGGCAGTATCGGATTTGGCGTCACAGGAGACATAGTAGGTAAAAGTGACAACCACATTAACCCAAGACTTGCTCCCTTGGACTTTAATGGTGGCCCCACACAGACAATCGCCCTACTCCCAGACAGTCCAGCAATTGGTGCAGGCGACCCAACTATACTGCCAACTGACCCCACAACCGACCAGCGTGGTTTGCCTCGTCGAGCAAGCGATGGTAGAACCGATATTGGGGCATTTGAATTTTCTAGTTGAGCCGTTGGTTATTGTTAGTAGATACCTCACTCATATATACATTTAGGTGGGGTATTTGTGCTGAATGCTTGAGCTTTCCCCATTGATATCATGAGGAGACTCGCGCTTATTCGCAGTGCGGCTGTTAAACCTAGAACCTGGAAAAGCTTAGATAGACGACTAATACGCATATGGCTCCTCGTTTTTGAAGACAACTTCTACCTACTTCTCTGTAGCTTGCACACTCGGTTTATACAAAACCTGCCAAATATTTACAAAACTTTACAATAAACTCTTTCCCATATAACCGAGCTTGTCAAAAAGTGCGTTACATACCAAACGATGAACTTTTATAAAGTTAGGGCGGGTTCGGCATAAAACTTCTGCGTCAGAACCGAGAAGTAAATGGATGTCGCCAAGGCACCAATCACAAAATTCTCCGCACTGTTAAATTATCAG
>JADQBA010000382.1 GCA_016903675.1 Stigonema ocellatum SAG 48.90 = DSM 106950
TGTCAGCAACTCAGGTCTCTTGACACGCTCGCTTCTAGCAAACTAGGAGTATCAGACGGAAGCCACACTAGCTGACCCGGCTCAGTACTATTACGGATTAGTACTACGTTATCAGTAAGAGTTAATGTACCTACCTTGAGATACCCAGCCAGTCTCAGAGCCACTAGAACCAGGTGATTAAACAAGTATATTGAGTTAACACTAGTGTCATCTGGAAAGTACCGACTGATAACATTGCCAAGGCTAACTTTACCCGTAAGGAGAGACTTTATGTCTAAAGTATTTGTAATTGACATCGACAAAAAACCGAGAAATCCGATTCATCCAGCACAAGCGAGACAATTATTACGGAACAAAAAAGCAGCAATTTTTAGACAGTACCCATTTACAATTATTTTGAAAGAAGTGCGTCCAGACTCCACGATTAAGCCATTAAGAATCAAGATTGATCCAGGTTCTAGAACAACGGGCTTAGCATTGGTAGAAGAAGATGTAACTTTGGAACCAAAACAAAAAATTGTAAAGGAAATCAATAAAGTTTTTCATGTAGCTTCATACAGTCAAACCATTCAGGAACTTTCAATCAAGTTTGCTAGTGATGGAGATGAAGAAGCATTAGACAATAAAATTGAAGAAGTTTTTGAAAGATTTGATATAGATGTTGCTAGAGAGTTCTGTGATCAACTAGTAGAGTTAGAAAAACAGTCTAACTCAATCTACGAGGTTGTATGGGCTGGAGAAATTGAACACAGAGGACTAGCGATTAAAGGTAAATTGAAAACTAGACGGGAGTTAAGACGTTTTAGACGTAGTAGAAAAACCCGTTATCGTCAGCCGCCTAACACCAATTGGTTTAGAAAAGGTAAACATCAACCCTGTCCTAAACAACGTAGAGATGGATGGTTAGCACCAAGTCTTTTGAGTCGGGTTCATAATATCGAAACTTGGGTTAAGAGACTTCAGAAGTACGCGCCAATTACCGCCATATCACAAGAATTGGTTAGGTTCGATACTCAGATCATGGAAAATCCTGAAATAACTGGTAAGGAGTACCAACAAGGTACACTCAAGGGTTACGAAACTAGGGAGTACTTACTTGAAAAATGGGGTAGAAAATGTGCTTACTGCGATCTCGAAAATGTACCCTTTCAAGTGGAACACATACACCCACGAGCCAAAGGCGGTTCTAATCGGATATCTAACCTAACTTTAAGTTGTGAGAAGTGCAATATCAAGAAAGGTACTAGAGACATTCAGGAATTTTTGAAGAAAGACCCTACCAGACTCAAAAAAATCCAATCACTTGCCAAACAAGGATTAGCAGATGCAGCGGCAGTTAATTCAACTAAGTTCAAATGCGCGGAGGTGCTGAAGTCTACAGGATTACCCGTTGAAACTGGTACATCGGGTTTAACTAAGTTCAATCGTTCAACTAGGAACTTAGATAAAACTCATTGGATTGATGCCGCTTGTGTTGGTACATCGACACCTGAAAAATTAAATATCAAAGGAATAAACCCTCTATTGATTAAGGCAACCGGACACGGTTCTAGACAATCCTGTCGCACTGATAAATTCGGATTCCCTAAATCTTATGTTCCAAGAGAAAAAGTGCATTTCGGCTTTCAAACTGGAGACATCGTTAAAGCAGTAGTTGAGAAAGGAAAAAAGATTGGTACACACATTGGTAGAGTGGCTATTCGTGTTAGTGGTAGCTTTAATATCTCAACCATCAAAGGTTTAATTGAAGGAGGATCACACAAGTGTTGTAAAAATATTCACCATTGTGATGGATATGGGTATCATAATTTAGTCACTAAATTATTATCCGACGATTAAAAAAAGAGAGGAAAATGCCACGGTGACTAAAGTCACTTGAGTCGCTTTCCTCTCAGGTCTAAAGACACGCTCGTTTCCCGCTTACCAGGTATTTCTATGA
>JADQBA010000361.1 GCA_016903675.1 Stigonema ocellatum SAG 48.90 = DSM 106950
CGTGCGACTTGTTACCCGTGAACTCACTAAACGGGTGTCGTTTGGCTCCGGTTGAACGATAACTAATGGTCTGGTGTCGAGTGTGATTCTCGACCGCCTTGATGAGCGGGCGAAAACACTTCCCCCACTGCCTTGAACTGGCAAGCCAAGTCGGTGAAGCGGGGAAGAAAGCGGGTTCGCCGGAGTCTGGCCGGTCATCCCTGCAAGTGTGAAAGTAGGCGTAAGAAAACTGAATCCACCAATCATCGTTACGTTGAACAAGCCTACCCAGGATAATAGGCTTGCCCAAAAAAGGGATTGGTTGTCGGACGACGGCATTGTTTGACCGGCCCTCGTCGCTCATTCACAGGACAACCCGGTGAAACTAGTGGGACGCTACCCTTTCGTAAAACTGACCATTGGAACAAGGTAACCCCGATCTGGTTCTGCTTCGGCAGTGGGCAGCCAGCTATAAACCAAACCGGGGCAGGATGGAGCAAAAAGCAAAGGCCACCGGGAAAGCCGGTCGGATACGCCCACTTGCTCCCGTTATGTATTGATAGATGAGTTAGTCACAGTCAAGACGATGGACACGGTTCCAAAACCGATGGATGAATGGAAGAGCTTACCCTGGAAACGCATCCAGCGGATGGTCTTCAGACTGCAAAAGCGAATTTATCAGGCCACCTTGCGGGGAGACACCCGACAAGTACGCCAACTCCAAAAACTTCTTAGTAAGTCACGTTGCGCCCGCTTACTGGCGGTGCGAAAAGTCACCCAGGACAATCAAGGCAAACAAACCGCAGGCATAGATGGGGTGAAGTCACTAACCGCCAAACAACGCCTGCGTCTCAGTAAAGCACTTCATCTGAGCCAACGGGCCAAACCCCTTCGTCGGGTTTGGATACCCAAACCCGGTTCAACCGAGAAAAGACCGTTAGGGATACCTGTTATGCAGGATCGGGCTCTGCAAGCCCTCCTTAAGCTGGTACTGGAGCCTGAATGGGAAGCACGGTTCGAACCCAATAGCTACGGCTTCCGGCCTGGACGCTCGGCGCATGATGCGATTAGTGCCATCTACAATTGCATTAACCAACGGGCTAAATGGGTGTTGGATGCCGACATCGAGAAGTGTTTTGACCGGATTGACCACCAACGCTTACTGACCAAAGTGGATACGATTCCCGTGTTTCGACGAGTGCTGAAAGGCTGGTTGAAAGCGGGCGTGCTGGAAGGAGAGATTTTCTCGCCTACCCAAGCGGGTACTCCGCAGGGAGGTGTTATCTCTCCGCTGTTGGCCAACATTGCGCTGCATGGGATGGAGCAGTATGTGCAGCAGCAGTTTCGCCAACGCCGCATTAGTCCGTCTCGGCTCAGTCCTAAGATTACACTGATTCGGTACGCCGACGACTTCGTGGTTATCCATGAAGACAAGGTGGTACTCGACCAGTGTCAGTCCATGCTGACGGAGTGGTTATCCGGCTGGGGGCTAGCGATGAAGCCTAGTAAAACTCGGCTGGTTCATACGCTTCACTCAGGGGATCAACCCGATGCTGGCTTTGACTTCTTAGGTATGACCGTTCGGCAGTTCAAGGTGGGTCGTCTACACACGGGTAAGGATCAGCGGGGACATCCACTAGGCTTTAAGACGATCATCAAGCCCTCAAAAACGGCCCAGGCCCGTCATTGGCAACGCCTTCGGGAAGTGGTCCGTCGGCAGTGTTCCTCACCACAGGAAGCCCTGATTCGGGAACTGAATCCCATTATTCGAGGCTGGTGCGCGTACTATGCTGGGGTGGTGGCCAAAGATGCCTTTTCGCGGATGGACTTTTTGTTGTACAACAGTCTTCGTCGCTGGGCGTTACGTCGGCATGGAGACAAACACCGCCAACGTGTCGTACGCAAATACTGGCGGCTGGAACAGGGTAGCTGGAAGTTTGACACCCCACAAGGAGTTAAGCTACGTTACCACAGTTACACAGCGATTGTACGCCACGTAAAAGTCTTGGGCACTCGTAGTCCGTTCGATGGGGATTGGGTGTATTGGGGTAAACGGCTAAGTCATCACAGCGGTCTATCACGACGTCAATGTCTATTGCTAAAGAGGCAAAGGGGACGTTGTGGCCACTGTGGTCTGCCGTTTACGGTGACTGACTTATTGGAAGAAGACCACCAGCTACCTAAAGTACGGGGTGGGGGTAAAGAGTTGGCGAACTGTCAGTTGCTTCATCGTCATTGTCATCATCAGAAAACGGCGCGTGATGGTAGTATGGAGGCTCGCGGTAGCGGTACACAACGAGGAGCCGTGTGAGGTGAAAGTCTCATGCACGGTTCTGAACTGGCAGTCGGGGGAGCGATCCCCCGGCTGACCATAACGTGGT
>JADQBA010000147.1 GCA_016903675.1 Stigonema ocellatum SAG 48.90 = DSM 106950
GAAGAGACGGTACTGACATTTCTGCTTAGAAAAGCAAGGCTGCTCTCAAATGTAGGAGTTTGAGTAGCTGGGGATTGGGGAACGTGGCTAGACCACAATCTGACCGTAGGGGCGGGGTAATACCAATTCGTAATTCGTAATTCGTAATTCGTAATTAATAAATTCAGGTTTCATTACTTGTTTTCGGGTCTGAATCTGTTGCCAGATTTTAGAGAATTGGTGTAACCCTGCCCTTACCCTGTGGTCAAACCCATAACATAGTAGCAAAACACAAAAAAATAACAGGGCTTTATCCCTGTATGGTTAAAAAGTTGGTATCTCAAAATATGAGTAGTTTTGCCTGTTCAACCACTCAAAGGGGAGTGCCTGAACAGGCAAAACTACTACCAAAGGCATTTGACAGAGACTAAAAAGTCCCTGTCAAATGCGAAAACTTGTAAAAGTGAAGTTGACGGCTCAAGAAACTTATACTAGACTATGAGAAGTATAATGTCGCTAACATCTAATAAAAGATATTAGTAGGCTAGTAAAGACTCGTTCCAGCGATTCTTTACTTTTATCTTTGTCCATCTAGACACATTACAAGTCGGTTTACAAACAATCTGCTAAGCAGGTTAGAATTGGAAAAAGCTGGGGTAAATATTTTTACTTGAGTCGGCTAGAGCTGTAGCAGTAGCTGTAGCACCTTGTTGGTTTGAAGAAATACCCTGAGCAATTCCGTTGCTTCCGCCAAAGTTACCAGCATTAACCGCTACTTGTGTAGGGACACTGAAGTTGAAAGTAGGACCAGAAGCTCCAGCCCCAGCCCCGGAGCTAGCGTATTGATAACCACCAGATACGATAGCTTGTTCGCTGACGGTGAGTTCTGTAAACAATGTGCTTTCCATGTTGTTAGTTTCCTTGTGTGTAGATTTACTTAGTCCGCCCAGAATTCATTTGTATTGTCTCCTGCTGCAGACATATGTAATCTAACAGTCTTAAGTATAAAAAATCAGTAAAGCTGTGTGAAGATATCAACAAAAAAATATTTTTAAATTGCAATATAACGTAAAAAAATATACTCATATTGTTTGGATTATATATTTCTCTAAGCTCTAAAAGTTCCGAAATATCTAGTTTAGTCTAAACTCCAGTACTTAATTTTATTAAATACTTAATTTATTTTATACATTAATACTTTACAATGTATAACTTATTATAATGTGTTAAATATAACCAAAAATTTCATTGAGTAGTATGCAATACATATCTTTGAACGAAAGCATAGAAGAAAATATTGAGCAAAAATACATAAGTTTTTTTTATCTAATGGACGAAAAAATCTTTTTTTAGCTCAATAAATAGTGATCGGGTAGAGACGTTGCACTTGCTAGTTTCTACACACCAGGAACTCCCACCTAGAAGCCCTAACTGAACCATATTAGCTTATAAGCAAACATAATATATACAGGCTAAATCGCAGCAATCAGGATAATTTTGCCCAGCTACCGGAACTATGCCGAAAGCCTCCGGATTCCAATACGGTTCGGTTAAGGGTAGTTGACGGCAGGAGTTACTAGAGAAACCCGGTTTCTTCAAGAAACCGGGTTTTGGTCGGCTGGTGCTTATCCGAACCGTATTGCTCCGGATTCTATCTGGGGGCTGGTTAAAACCCGCGCCAGTATCTACTTTGAACGTTGGTCTTCAATAGACATAGTCGTGGAAATTAATTATGCGTTGTCTACAACCCTTGGTAGGGGCGTATTGCAATACGCCCCTACATCATTTCTGGAGATGTCTAATAGACATAGTCGTGAAAATTAATGCTGCGTTGCCCGAAAGCCCTGGTAGGGGCGCAAGGCATTGCGCCCTTACATCTAATAGACAAAATGATTACTCATGACTCTTAAGCGCTAATAGTAGAATAGGGTACAGACAAAGCTGCATGGAAGGGAGGAAGGGAAATTGGATGAACTGAGGGCGGGACTGGAACTAGCAACTGAAGAAGAATTGCAAGATCTCACGGCAATTCTGTTTAGTCGTAAGTTTAATCCCCTAGACTATGTTCAAACGCCTGAACCAATAGAAGTACAAAGCCAAGGGCGCGAAGCTTGGCTAGACGCAATAGAGGAGCGCTTTCGCTTTTTGGCGGCAGATGGGGTGACGGTATTGCGGGGGCGCACAAACCAGGTCACTTACCGTCAAGCACTCATTCAAGTATGTCATTATCTCAAAATTCCCTATTCTAATGCTCTCTCCACCGTTGATTTAGAAGCAGAGGTGTTTTTGCACCTGCTGGGACGGGTCTGGAAAAAATTGCCAGAAAAGGATAAGCAAAAATTGAACGTGCAGGTAAAAAGTGGGCTTGCCAAATCGGAACTAAAAGAACCGCTACCACTTTCATTGCAGCGCGACCCCTTAGCGTTACTTGTTAAAGGCGGTAGTGCCCTAGCTATCACCTCTGTGCTTCAGCCACTGTTGCTCAAACAAATCGCTCGTCAATTTGCGATACATTTTGCTACCTATCAAGTCGCTAAAGAAGCGGTAATCCAAGGTGGTGCAGCTGCTACAGCACAGTTTCAAAACTATGTAGCGTTGCAGATGGCACGACGGGGTATGGCTGTATCGGCGGCTCGTTATGGGGTAACTCGCAGTGTGTTTGCCTTTTTAGGACCAGTGATGTGGACTTGGTTTTTTGCGGATTTAGGATGGAGAGCGATCGCCACTAATTACAGTCGGATCATACCAACCATCTTTGCTCTAGCTCAAATTCGCCTCACCCGTGCCGAATGTTGGGAGCCTGCTTGAAAATTGCTTTTCCCCATCCCAATCCTCGTTTGCAACTCCCGTGGAATCTTATTCAACTGGGGCTGCTCATGTTGCCATTGAGTCCGTTGTTGGGACTCGTGGGTTTAATTTCAGCAGTATTAGTCACTTGGCGGCGACAATACAGCACAATTATCCGCCGCCGCGAAAACTGGGGATTTGGGATCCTCAGTGTGTTACTAATCATCACCGCCGGCTTTGCCTATGACAAAGCGGCGGCTTTTCTCGGTTTATTTAATTTCTTACCATACTTTTTAGTTTTCGCCGCCTACAGCGTCTTGATTCAGACAATGGCACAATTGCGCCAACTGTCTTGGATTTTGGTGATAACTTCTGTACCAGTCATCTTCATTGGCTTGGGACAGTTGTTTTTGGGCTGGGCTACTTCAAAGCAATGGGAAACTGTTTTGGGTATTTTTGGTTTGGTGATCACACCAGGAGGAAACCCACCCAATCGCATGGCTTCTGTGTTCATGTACGCTAACACCTTGGCTGGTTATCTGCTGATAGTTTTTATCCTTGGGTTAGGGTTATGGTTCAAGAGTTATGAGCAGTTAAGAGGGATGAGGGGGAATAATCCCGCATCTGGTCCTACTTCCCCTCGGACGTTCCTCTTCTTGACGGTGGTGGTGATTGCTAATTTCGTGGCTTTGATTCTGACTGACTCGCGCAATGCTTGGGCGATCGCTATTTTTGCCTGTTTGGTTTATGCAGTGTACCAACGCTGGCATATTCTTGTAGCTGGCGTCGCTGGTGTCGCTGCAAGTGTGCTTTTGGCAGCTTTCGCCCCCTTACCAGTTGCACTAATTTTTCGCAAGGTCGTTCCTGCTTTCTTTTGGGCGCGGCTCAATGATCAACTCTATCCTCATAGAGCAGTGGCGTCACTCCGCACAACTCAGTGGGAATTTGCTTGGTCTTTGACTCAGCAGCGTCCTTGGACTGGTTGGGGTTTACGCAATTTTACTCCACTCTACTTAGCACACACTCATGAGTGGTTAGGTCATCCTCATAACTTGTTTTTAATGCTATCCTCCGAAACTGGACTTCCGGCTACTCTGTTATTTTGTAGCTTAGTCGGTGGGATATTTATTGCGGGTGTCCAACTCCTTCAAAAGTCAAATATAGAGACAAAAGACAAATTAATATTGTTCAGTTATCTTTTGGTTTTTGTCGCCTTAGTGCTATTTAATACAGTGGATGTCAGCTTATATGATTTGCGGTTGAATTCGCTTTCCTGGTTACTGCTATCTGCTATTTGTGGAGCAGTGTATCGCTATAACAGACATGAATTGCTTGCAGATCATCAAAATTAGCCCTAAATGATGATTGCTAGAATCACGGAAATTAAGAAGAAATGAAGAAAAAATTTTTCAGTGTATACACTGCTGTATATCGATTCTTTAGTTAATAAAATTACTGTTATCACATGTGATTGTAAGTGGATAACTCCACATCATTCACTGTTGCTGATTGTTGGGAAGGTGTAGGAATTCCCCTTTTAGGTGTTTTCCTGCATGACGGGCATCTCTTGTAGATGCCCTTATTAATCTTTTGTGTCATTTTGCAATACACATTAGAGGATGTTTTCAAAGTCCTTAGTGATGTATCAAATACTTTTAGATAGAACTAAATCCCCCTTAAAAAGGGGGACTTTGATTCCAGTTCCCCCCTTTTTAAGGGGGGTTAGGGGGTATCAATAAGTGCTTCGATACCGGCAACAACTTTTCAAACAACCTCTTAGGAATTTTTTCATGAAAATTCACTCTAAATCTTTAAAACCTTTAATATTTACATTTAGTTTATTTACTATCAATTTTACTTTTTCTGAACCTGCAAAAGCAGCAATTGCCTGTGAACCTAACACCATTAATCATTTTCAGAATGGTTCGCTAGCAAGCTGTATACTGAGCAATGAAACTCAGGTTCAGTTAAACAATCCTCAAGCAGGTATATCTAATTTCCCTTGTAAAGCAAAAAATTATATTCTCTTTCTAGAAGATGGACAGTTCCAAAGCTGCCAGTTGTCCAATACCATACAAATTAGAACAGGTAATTCAGTTCAACCCTGCCCGGCAGAATATATGATATATGTTTCTGTCTCAAAGGATGGTAATCAATCTATTAGTTGTCAGAGTTTGAGGTAGTATTACTTTTTAGTTCGTAGTAGCGCTTTAGCGCCGGTTAAATCGCGGTTTTTTGGCGTTGCTGAATGGTCGTAGGACTAGCCCTTTCAATGTGAACCAAAAATCTGGAAAATTATGCCCGATTTTCAACATTTGATCTTCGTGTTCTTCGTGTCTTCGCGGTTTAAAAATCTTTTTGAACCACGAAGACGCGAAGAACACGAAGGAAATCCAAGTCTTACGACTTGCACCTTGAAAGGGCTGGTTCTACGACCATTCAGCAACGCCGGTTTTTTTGCGCTGAAGCGCAACTACAAACCTATTAGCCTACATATGTGAACTTTGTTTGTATAGCTGTAACGTGAATGGCAGAGGCATGATATGGTGAGTGACCCCCAGACATTGAGCTTCAATATGGGATCAGGGCATCTTCTTGCTGAAGTTGACCTCTTGCGGATTGTCGCAAGCCAGCAGCTGGAACAAAACCAGAGGGGGAAAATGGGTCAGTTTTTGACGCCTTCCCCTGTGGCAGAATTGATGGCTGATATGTTTTATCAGCTTGACCTGCCACAAATATCCCTGCTTGATGCTGGTGCAGGTGTCGGTTCGCTATTGGCAGCGTTTGTCTCTATGCTATGCCAGCACCAAGAACATACACAGAATTTACGAATTGTCGCTTACGAGATTGACCCGGTTTTGATTGGGTACTTGCATCAAACACTAGATTTCTGTGCAACAGAATGTAAATTTGCTGGGATCTCCTTTGGTTACGAAATCCGTAAAGTAGATTTTATCGAGGATGCTGTTAGGCTTCTTCAACCTAGTTTGTTTGACCAATCAAACGATACATGGTTCACCCATGCTATCCTCAATCCTCCTTATTCAAAAATCAGCGCCCATTCCAAGGTTCGTACCCTGCTACGTTCCATAGGTCTGGAAACCAGCAATCTTTACACTGGATTTATGGCGGCGACTGCCCAGATGCTTCAATCTGGAGGGGAACTGGTTGCCATTACACCACGCAGTTTCTGCAATGGCACCTATTTCCGGGATTTTCGCAGGATGTTCTTAGGAATGATGGCGTTACGCCAGGTACATCTTTTTGAATCCAGGCAAGAAGTATTTAGTGATGATCAAGTTCTGCAGGAAACAATCATCATCCATGGGATCAAACAAAAAGAAAAAGCCGAAACCGTCTTAATAAATACAAGCTGTGGTGTGCAGGATGACCTGATCATGTCCAATAGCTTGCCGTACACACACGTGGTACATCCAAATGACCCAGAACAGTTCATCCGCATCCTGCCGGACACTCTCAGCCAGCAGGTTGTTGAGCAAATGTCTTACTTTAAGAGTATTTTAAAAGACTTGGGATTGACAGTCTCCACTGGACGTGTGGTAGATTTCCGTGCAAAAGATTACCTAAGGTTAAATCCAGGAGAAAAAACCGTGCCCTTGATTTATCCGGTAAATTTCGACCACGGCTACGTTGATCATCCAAAAACAACCAAAAAACCCCAGGCTTTAGTGCATGTGGAAGAAACAGCCAGCCTTTTGGTGCCAAATGAACACTACGTTCTGATCAAGCGTTTCTCATCCAAAGAAGAGAAAAAACGGATTGTAGCCGTTGTTTATGATGCTAACCGTATTGATTGTGCTTGGGTTGGCTTTGAAAATCACCTAAATTACTTCCACATCAATGGACGGGGACTCGATCTCATCCTGGCACGTGGGCTTGCCACTTATCTAAATTCCAGTTTGGTTGATTCATTCTTTCGGCTATTCAATGGGCATACTCAGGTTAATGCCACTGATTTGCGAAGTTTGAAATACCCCACATTAGATCAGCTATTATCTCTGGGATCGCGGATCGGGGAACAGTTCCCCGACCAAGCAGAGATTGATGATCTGATAAAAGAAGAGTTGCTGAGTATGACAAACCAGTCAGGAAATAACCCTGTTGCAATCAAGTCCCGCATTGATGAAGCAATGCAAGTGCTGGTGCAACTTGGCTTCCCACGGGCACAACTTAACGAACGGTCAGCATTAACCCTCCTTGCCCTGGTTAACCTAAAGTCAACTGATTCCTGGGAATTAGCAGCAGCGCCTTTAATGGGCATTACGCCAATGATGGAGTTTATGGCTCAGTATTATGGTAAAGCGTATAAGGCTAACACGCGGGAAACAGTAAGACGTCAGACAGTTCATCAATTCCTAGATGCCGCCTTGATTGTTACTAATCCCGACGATCCAGAACGTCCTATCAACAGCCCAAAAACGGTTTACCAAATTGAGGAAAGTGTGCTAAAGTTACTGCGGACTTACGGCACTTGTGAATGGGACAAGAGTATCCGCACTTACCTAGCTTCCGGTCAACTACCCCGCCCTACTTCGTGAGGACGGGGCTTGCGGAAAACCTAGTCTAGGCTAGGCTTGCGATACGCAAAGCAAAAGTTGGTTAGCACACTTGGGAGAGTCTCCGCACTCGTATACCAAGTTCTGAGATGCCGTGAGGTGACACGTACAAACATTTCCCTCATTTGTACCTCTGTCTGGCTCATTCGTGAATGAGAGACACGCTTAGGGCATTGCGCTAAGGGACTGGCAACGATGCCTAAACACAAACTCGCAAGGGATTGGATTATCTCCATGAACAACCAAAACTTAAAAGTAACTCGTGTACCAGTAATAGACCCAGATGGTAAGCCATTAATGCCTACCACACCAGCTAGAGCAAGGAAGTGGATTGCCTTCGGGAAGGCGCTAGGTAAGCGCAATAAACTAGGTGTCTTCTATGTTCAGTTAACCCAAAAACCATCCGGTCATGAGACACAAAAAATAGTGGCTGGAACTGACAGAGGCAAATGTTTTACTGGTATTGCATTTCAAACCAAGTTAGCAACAATCGCACTGTTCCACGCTTGCTTACCTGGGTTCTACAAATCTAAAAACTTGTCCAAGAAAAATAAAACTCTAGACCGTCAATCTGTGACAGGGAAAATGGCAAAACGAGCGGAGCTAAGACGGACTCGCAGAGGTCAACGAATCAACAGAAAAGTTGCTTTTAAACAAAGAAACCATAGACAGAAACGGTTCGGCAACCGACGCAAAAAGAAACTCCCCCCAAGCGTGAGATCTAACCGAGAAATGGAACTACGGATATTAAATGAAATGGCGAAACTGTTGCCAATCTCAGAAATCAGGGATGAGGCTTGTGGGGGTAACACCAAGAAAAACGGTTTTGGAATTTCACCTGTAACAGTTGGTCAAGAATGGTTTAGGAAGCAAGCATCACTGATTGCACCTGAGGTCGTTGTAGACTCACTGGATACGGGCAAATATCGTGACCGATTAGGACTTGTGAAGGAGAGAAAAGACAAGTCAAAGCAACAGGCTGAAACTCATGCTAATGATGCTATAGCTATAGCCGCGACTGCTTTCATTCAGTATAGAGCGTTCAGCACAGCCAACACCCACGGACACGAGTGGGTGGGGGAATGCACTATCACACCTGCGCCATTCATTGTATTGACTCGCCCTAAACTGTTTCGTCGGAAGCTCTACCAAGAAAACTACTCCAAGGGTGGCATCCTTAAACGTCAGGGTGGAACTATTACACCTTTTGGTTTCAGAAGCGGTGATTATGTTCAAACATCTCGAAAAGGAGAGGTTATTCAAGGATGGATAGGTGGATGGACTGATACCCAAAAACAAAAAAATGTGTCGGTCTATGACCACAATTGGTCGCGTATTGGGCAGTTTGATCCTAAAAATGTCCGTTTACTTCAAAGGAGTTCTAAGCTATGTGTTTCCCGATGAGATATGGGGAAAAGTGTCGCTGTCCTCCTCCCTCCCTTGGTTGCACCAAAGACATGGTTCGAGGACGCAACACTTTTCCCTCGCCATTCCTCCCCGGATTAAGAAGAAGGGGAATCCTGGCTGGAATTGTTGAAAAAAAGATATGCTCAGGAGCGTGAAATGTCACGTATTCCCGTGGTGATTGAAGGACAGGTCAAGACTCTCTCCCCTGGTGGTCAAAATGTCCTAATTGAGAAAATCATCAATGAGTTTGCCCCCCGTTTCACCCCTCATGGAAAGCTGATTTATGTGGGTGATGCGGATGAAAAATTTATTCACTTCAATGAGGCAGCACTAGCAGATTTGGGGGTCATTATCGATTCTCACGGCAAAATGCCAGATGTCATCATTCACTTTACGGCAAATGACTGGTTGGTGCTGATTGAGGCTGTAACGTCGCACGGTCCAATCAATCCCAAGCGGAAGAAAGAACTTGAAACCCTTTTCATGGGCGCAAAAATCCCCCTTGTCATGGTGACAACCTTCCTCAGTCGGAAGGCAATAGTCGAGTATCTGGCAGAAATTTCTTGGGAAACAGATGTCTGGGTGGCTGAAGATGCAACACACCTGATCCATTTCAATGGTCAGCATCTTTTACAATTATACCAGACAAAGACGACAGGGTGAACAATATGATAGGATGTGCTGATTGAGACGCTCCTGCAAGGTGAAAAGTCAGGATAATCAGTAAATACTTCACAAAAAGTTGCCAAATCTTATGCTCACAACAACTGACTTTCTCCAGTACACCCAATGGTCGGGTATTGCCACTTTGGTATTTGCTGCCGTGACACTGTTGGGTTTTATTTTGAAATGGGGCATTCGTTTTCGGTTGGTAGGTGTAACTGGCTTTACACTGGTGGTGACGGGTGGTTTATTTGCTCTGTCTTTAGCACCCTTGTCTCGCACTGTCATTCCTGGTGCGGTGCGGTACACCCTACTTTATGACAATGGGTCAACGCAAACGGTGATTACTACCCCACCCCAGATTTCTCCTTCACAATTAGAAGCCACTCTACGTCAAGCAGCCAGCGACCTTTATTCTTATGGTCGTCTAGGTACACGGGGAGATAACCAGTTAACCATTCGAGCACGTACGGTTATCCACCCAGAACCAGGGCTTTCTGTCCCATTTTACTTGGGTCAGGTCAAGCGATCGCTTACCACACGTGAAGATCCACAAATGTCACTCGAACTTTACCAGGAAAAATTTGCCCAACTACCAAAAACAGCTGCTTAAAGAGTGGGGAATGGGGAGTGGGGAATGGGGAGTGTCGGTCGGCACAAATAAATAAAGGTTCGTAGTTGCGCTTCAGCGCCCTAGATATGAGCGCTGAAGCGCAACTACGAACAATATTTTCGTGAGCGTCACGAACTTGTGGAATCTTGTACTTAGTAGTATGGTAGATTTTCTTATTATAGAGATACAATTGTTGTTATCTTTTGTTAAGATATAGATTAGTGATAAAAGTTACTGAGCGAAAGTTAATAGTCCAAAGTTATTAGAGTAAGAACTACCTGCTAATAACCAATTACCTAGTTGTTTATAATAAGTTTTTTAAAATATCTGGAAGTGCTACTAAATAAGTGATATGCCTAATCAATCTGCGGAAAAGTTGTCTACTCAAGCGCCTCGTTCATTATCTGCTCTCACGGTAGCTCCGGCAAAAGTCATCCGTGGTTCCCAAATTTTAACAGAGGCATCCCAATCCATTGCCAGGTTGGGAAATCGTCCCTTGATTGTGTCGGGAAATCGCACCCTTGCTGTTACCCAACAGAACCTGCAACCAGTTCTAGAACAGCAACAGTTACATTTTACTCAAGCTTCTTATGCCCCTGATTGTAGTGAAACCAGCTTAAAAGCTTTAAGGGCGGCAGCAAAAGAACATCAAGCCGATGTCATTATTGGTGTAGGTGGCGGTAAAGCACTGGATACGGCTAAATTAGTCGCCCAGCAGTTGCAGTTGCCGGTGGTGACAATTCCAACCTCAGCGGCTACGTGTGCTGCTTGGACTGCCCTCTCGAATGTGTATTCTGATCAAGGGGCGTTTCTCTATGATGTGTCGCTTTCTGGCTGTCCCGATTTACTGATACTAGACTACGACTTGATTAAAACCGCTCCCCAACGTACCCTGGTGGCTGGAATTGGAGATGCGATCGCCAAATGGTACGAAGCCTCAGTTAGCAGTGGACACTCGGAAGAAACCTTAATTATTGCCGCAGTGCAACAAGCGCGAGTTCTGCGAGATATCCTCTTCCAGAAATCTGCCGCAGCTCTTAAAGAACCTGGTAGCGAGGTTTGGCGAGAAGTGGTAGACGCCACAGTTTTACTTGCTGGTGTCATTGGGGGACTGGGCGGGGCACAGTGTCGCACTGTTGCTGCCCATGCCGTGCATAATGGGTTAACACAAATTTCTGGAGGTCGCAGTATTCATGGCGAAAAAGTCGCCTATGGAATCTTGGTACAACTGCGTTTAGAAGAGATGATACTAGGCAATCAGCTAGCAGCTGCTGCACGGCAACAGTTATTGAAGTTCTATGCAGAGATAGGATTACCAAATACGTTGGGTGATTTAGGCTTAGACAATATGACTCTGAGCGAATTACAACGGGCTGCTGAAATTGCCCTAGCTCCTAATTCTGACATCCACAGGCTACCATTTAAAGTTGTACTTGAACAGTTAATGGCAGCTATGGTTTCTACCACTGCACCAGTAGATAACAGAGACACGGTGAATCGCGTCACCAATCGGGGAATCAGCGAAGAGGTTGAACAATGAGTCAGGATTGGATAGTCCCAGCTGAACGCATCCAGAAACTACCACCTTATGTATTCGCCCGTCTGGATGAACTCAAAGCTAAGGCGAGGGAGCAAGGGTTGGATTTAATTGATTTGGGCATGGGGAACCCCGATGGTCCCACTCCACAGCCAGTGGTAGAAGCTGCAATCAAAGCTTTGCAAAATCCCGCCAATCACGGCTATCCTCCTTTTGAGGGCACGGCGAGTTTCCGTCGTGCCATTACTAACTGGTATCATCGTCGCTACGGAGTTGAACTCTCACCAGATAGCGAAGCATTGCCCCTACTTGGTTCCAAAGAAGGATTGACCCATTTAGCGCTAGCCTACATCAATCCTGGAGACTTAGTTTTGGTTCCGTCTCCTGCTTATCCGGCTCATTTTCGAGGTCCGGCTATTGCTGGTGGTAAGGTTCACAGTCTCATTTTGAAACCAGAAAATGACTGGTTAATTGATTTGGCAACAATTCCCGAAGCCGTTGCCCAACAAGCAAAGATGCTCTATTTCAATTATCCCAGTAATCCTACCACTGCTACTGCACCGAGGGAATTTTTTACAGAAATTGTTGCCTTCGCTCGCAAATACGAAATTTTGCTCGTTCATGACCTGTGTTATGCTGAGTTAGCTTTTGATGGCTATCAACCAACAAGCTTGTTAGAAATTAGAGGTGCAAAAGACATTGGTGTTGAGTTTCACACTATGTCTAAAACCTATAATATGGCAGGTTGGCGAGTCGGCTTTGTGGTGGGGAACCGCCATGTCATTCAGGGTTTACGAACACTAAAAACTAATTTGGATTATGGGATTTTTGCAGCTTTGCAAACAGCAGCGGAAACTGCTTTGCAACTGCCAGATGTTTATTTACAAGAAGTACAAGAACGCTACCGTACCCGCCGTGATTTTATGATTGAGGGTCTAGCACACTTAGGTTGGAATGTCAACAAAAGTAAGGCAACCATGTATCTGTGGATACCCTGTCCAGTTGGCATCAGTTCCACGGATTTTGCCCTCGATGTATTGCAGAAAACTGGGGTCGTGGTAACTCCAGGTAATGCCTTTGGAGTTGGGGGTGAGGGATATGTGCGCATCAGTTTGATTGCTGAGTGCGATCGCTTGGGTGAAGCTTTGCACAGATTTAAACAAGCTGGTATCCGCTTCTGAATTATGAATTATGAATTATGAATTATGAATTTGCATTAATTTCATAATTCATAGGTTGACTTTTGGTTAGTTGACAGGATATTATATGGATGATGGAAAAGGTGCGCTCAGATATATGGGTTACATAAGCGCGTTTTTAGGCGATCGCAAGACCCAACGTGGGCCGCTATCCCACGCGCATTTCTTTGATGCGATCGCCCCTTGCATGAAAAACCCAAAGAGCCAAGTGCATCAATACCCACAATTCTTGACGCGATCACACCAATCAACACGACCAAACCTAGCGCTCGACGAAAATAATTAACGCCTTGAAATAATTCCAGCCACGCCCAAGTAGTGTAGGGTGGGCACTGCCCACCACAACCCGGATCTGGTGGGCAGTGCCCACCCTACGTATATTTCAAATATCAATGGATAGCTCAAGCCTCTAGACTCATTCCCCAGCCCCGTTCTTATATCAGGTTCGGTTAATTACTTATCATAAAAACCTCTGGTGCGTCCCCGTGTTTCCGCGTCCCCGTGTCAGTCCTCATAATAAGTATTCAACCGAACATGACATTATTCGGGTTTCTGGTGCGGTTGCCGCTGTTGTTCCTTGGAAACGTTAATTCCAGTTCTAGGCAGTGCCTTAGTTCCTTCAATTCGTACACCTTTTAAAAGATTAGCATCAAGACCCAGAGCATTCAAAACAGTTACAGCAATTTGAGTTGTCTGAACCTTATCATTTACAGTTCTGCCCTTAACCTTAGGCGATAAACCAGCACCACCTAAAACTAGAGCGATGTTGGTCGCATCCGCAGTAAACAAAGCACCATGTTCACTAATCTTCTTACCATTTGAAGGATTACCAACAAAGATATAGCCAGGCAGCTCTTGGACGAACAGATCAGGCGTGCGGTTGTCTGGGTTAGGACTCTTAGCTAGACCAAGCTCATAGGCTTTAGCCCCAGAGTAAACGTTGGCAATGCCAGGATTACAGGTGGGTGCTGAAGTAAGAGACCCTGATGAAGTACCTGTACATAAGGGGAGTTCTCTCAAACCGTTGAGATATTCGGTGACATCGCTAATCTTGCTTTGATCTTTGAGCCAAACCAGAGAGACATCATCCTGAGTAGCCTGACTTACTGATTTGGGATCTCCCAGGTGGAAGCTGATCGCATTCGGAATCAGGTTATCTTTGAGCAGAGTCCCGACACCGTTACGGGGGTCTTGACCATGTTTAGCGACCAGAATGACCAGGGTATTGTTAGCTAGAAGTGGATTACTGCGGATCGCGGTCAGAATTTTACCGATACTCTCGTCAGTATGCTGCAGGGCATCAGTCAAAACGCTGGATGGTCCTGTGGAAGGAGTCGCCCCTGTTGCTTTCGGATTGTTGGTCGGATTACCGCTATTATCGATTCCACCAGCAAGTGCTTTTTGCCCAACGCTCACGGCTTGGAAGTTCATCTCAAAGATGTTAGGCACGGGCGCATCTTTGGTTCCTAAAGAGTTCTTCCCATTGATCTCATTAAGAATGGCGTTGACTTTCAAGTCGTCGTAAGCCTTAGTAAAGGTGGTGTTGTCTGTGACGACGCGAGCGTTTGGATCAATTACCGGCTTACCATTTGCGTCGAAGGAAACAGCATCTACCAAGTTGCCGTTTGAATCGAAGATGACGCTCGCATTAATCTCAGGTGAGTAGTAGTCGTTAATCGAGTTACCACCAGGTCCTTGAACGATGTTGTAGGCACCTGCGTGTTTATCGGAGAAAGCAGTGTATAGCCCAGCATTATGAGCCACATTGAAAATCGTATTGACGCCGTGCTTGAGATATTGCCAGGGATAAACCGGCTGACAGGTTCCGCTGTTGCAATTTTGGGGCAATCGGGTTGGGTCGATACTCCCGGCACCATAGTTGCCTTGAACGAATGGTTTGGTTGGATCGCCGCTGACGTATCCACCACCGTCAAGTCTCCAAACGACATTGGTCGGATCGGGATTGTTTGGATCGGCGGGAATGGAATAATCAATCGCTTCAAAGTAGGTTGCTTCAGTCCCCTTGGGGCTGTCGATATTGCCGCTGGGATCGCCGTTAATCGGTGCTATCGGTGCGGTCAGATTGCGGGCATAAGTATCATCGTAGTAAACGCCAGTGGTCGCAGGACCTGCACCAGTGAGGTAAGACAGAGTTCCTGGGAAAGAATCGGATGGGCTGGTGGTAAAGGCGTTAGGGTAAGTCACCCCTATTGAGCGGAGGCTGTTGATGTTGGTTAAGTAGGGTTGCAGTGCTGGGTCTAAAATATCTGCACTACGCAAGCCATCAACAGACAGAATTAAGACATGTTGGAAGTTGGAAGCCTTGGCGGGCTGGTTGAGCAGCAAAAGACCTGCCGATATCCCGCCAATTAAATTCAGGACGCTCGTACGCTTAAGTAAGTTGAACATGATGTTGGTAATCTACTCTTTTAGAGATAAAATAAAGCGAAAAAATTGATATTTACAAATCATTTAGGACTGCTTTATATCGTTGGTCAGCTTGGTTAAGACAAGGGGACGGTAGAACTTAGCTCCTAGCCAGGAGATCGACCCTTGCACCCTGTCCTAACTTTTTTGACTATTGCTATATCTCGAAGACATTAAATCTCCGAACAGTAATTTCGCGTATTCGAGGGACTGAATGGTATTTATGAGCTAGTGACTTCTACTTGGAAGGCACAAATACTAAATTGAATTCTACAAAAAGAATACCAAAATACATTGCTAATAAATAAATAAATTTACCAGTATTGATTAAGTTTAGTTAAAGAAACAAAAGATTTTTTTTAAAAATACCTGAGAAATACATCAAAGATTGTGGACAAATTTGCGTAAATATGCATTTAAAATAAGGTGACAGATACTCCTCCGCAGATTTTTGAAATATACGTAGGGTGGGCACTGCCCACCACATCCGGGTTATGGTGGGCTTGGGAGAGGTCTAGGACTTACTCATAATTCATAATTCAGATGAAGAACTGCCGAAACGGTAGCCTTTGCCATATACGGTGTAAATCAATGGTATTTCACCCGCTATCTCTATCTTGCGGCGTAGTAGACGAATTAATGCTGCTATGACATTGCTACTAGGTTGTTCACCTTCTTTCCACAGATGTTGCAGAATCTGCATATGAGTCAGTAGCTGTCCTGAGTGTTCCATAAAGTATTGCAGCAACTGGCTTTCTTTTTCTGATAGTTCTATTATGCGTCCTTGGCGATAGGCCACTTGGTTGTCGCAATCAAGTTCTAAATCAGCTACAGTCAGTCTCTGGGTAAGAGTACCATAAGTCTGGGAACCTGAACGACGCAACAAAGCACGAACTCGTGCTAGTAACTCCCGCAGTTCAAAAGGTTTAACTAAATAGTCGTCCGCACCAGCATCTAAACCTTCTACTCGGTCATTTAAAGTATCTTTGGCAGTGAGAAATAACACAGGTGTGCTTTTGCCTTGGCGTCGCAATTCCTGACAAATTTCCAACCCCGTTTTTACTGGCAACATCCAATCTAAAATGAGTAGGTCATAACTGCCTGCTTGTGCAAGTTGATTGCCACTTGTCCCATCATAGGCAACATCGACACTGTATCCCTCACGAGTTAGTACACGACTCAAGGGATCGGTTAGTTCAATTTCATCATCAACTACCAAAATTCGCAATATGCTTACTGTTGCATTACCGAAAGGGGAACTTCTCAAAAATAGCATCCGCCTGCTACAAGCTGTGGGATTGGACTTTAGTGCTTTTTTGGATTCAGGGAACCGCCAGCTACAGATTCCCGATGCTAGTGGGAAAGCAAAAGGGCTGCTGGTGCGGACGCAGGATGTGCCGGTTTATGTAGAATATGGTCAGGCACAACTGGGTATTGTCGGTTACGATGTGCTACGAGAGAAAAAGCCACAAGTTGCCCAGTTGGTTGATTTACAGTTTGGGCATTGTCGAATGTCGGTGGCGGTTAAGGAATCTAGTTCTTACCGTTTAGCATTGGAATTACCTCCTCATGGTCGAGTTGCTTCTAAGTATGTCAATTGCGCATGGGAATTTTTCCACAGTCTCGATCTACCTGTAGAAATTGTACCTCTGTATGGTTCAGTGGAGCTAGGACCGATTACTGGTATGTCGGAAGCGATCGTGGATTTGGTTTCCACAGGGCGGACGTTGCGCGAGAATGGTTTGACTGAGATTGAAATCTTGTTTGAAAGTACGGCGCGGTTAATTGCCCATCCCCTGAGTTATCGTTTGAATACTGGTAATTTGCACAGTTGGGTTGAACAACTGCGATCGGCTATTGTGAGCCAATAAATATACTGCTTTTCAATTGGGTGCTATACGTTAAAGATTTAGGGAACCGCAGATGAACGCGGATGAACGCAGATGAAATTGGTTTGTAGTTGCGCTTCAGCGCTCTTATCTGGGGCGCTGAAGCGCAACTACGAGCCTTATCAGCGGCCCAGACAGCAACATTATCTCCAATTAACTCTGCCATATTTAATTTTCTAGTTCAGATGCTGTCGCAATTTTACTTCTGTTTACTTGCGGGTGTCATCCCAATACTGTTTGGTTAAAGGTTGTTGGTGAAAATTTAAACCCTGTAGAAGGCACGGCGTTCTACAGGGGTTATGTTGCACTAACTTGTTCCTGGGCTAGTACTCTGGCTAGTTAACTTTGATGGGTTTGTAGTAGTCCTGGGTTCTCAAAAATAGGAGGACCCAGGACTACTACGAACAAATCATCGTGTTCTCTCCTTTGACCGCTCAATAAATGGGTTCGTTCCACACCGGAAGAAGTAGGGAAGAGTACCGACAGGAGAGTCCACCATTATGGTCTTCGGTCCATGGTAGTTTACGGCAGTGTTCTGCTCGTGCCAGCAGCCTGCTGGGATATATACCTCTCTTGAGGTTTTGCCTTGACTCACTACGGGAGCAACAAGGACATCTTCGCCAAGCAGCCACTCCTGATCCTGTGCTGCTGCCTGGGTATCATTAGGATAAACCAGCCAAAGGGGACGCGTGATAGGTATGCCTGTTGTACGAGCTTCTTGCCAGAGACGCTTGATCAAGGGGATTGCTTGCTGGTGTAATGCAGCTAGTTTAGCGAAGCTATCCAATGTGTCGTTGTCGAAGTCGTACGGCATGACGGTACTTGACAGTCCGCTGTTGTGAACCCGAAAGAATGGGGTAAGAGCAGACCAAGCAGTCCAGCGCAGATAGAGTTCCTTGTCGGTTCTATTGGGATAGTTTAAATAGCCGCCGATATCGGTTGTAAAGCCATATGCACCGCCGATACCCCGATTGAGCATGTCGGTGGTCAAACTAGCCAGCCCCGACGAGCGGGAGAAGTCGGCGGTTTCATCCCCTGGGAAATTCCCTGCCTCGAACCCAGCCGAGCCACTATAGCCACTGCGAACGTACGAGAAGAGTTCTCGCTCAGGGTGAGCTTGCCGATACTGGTCTAAAATAGTACGCGTTATGATTTTCATACATGGATTCAGCAACGCCCCGTAATTTGCTACGAGATGGCAACTGATAAGTACCTATGCAAAAATATTTATACATTTTCAATGATGCTTGATTAAGCTGAAACCCTTGCTATAAGCTTGTTGCAATCGATTTATTGCAACAAAAAATGTATATTTTTTTGCATGAGTACTTATCATGTCTAGTGTAATTTTTAATTATTACCACTGACATAGATATCTGGCATAGATATCTGGTGACACTGTTGCACGCTGAGCAGTTTTCCAAAGTAATCTTTTTGACGAGAAAAAATTTCTCAAGACACAATATCAAAGATAGAGGTGTTAGGTTAAATTAACTTTTAAATTAAGTTTAAGAATCCCCATTTTCAATAGACATCTCCCCCAAATGATGTAGGGGCGTATTGCAATACGCCCCTACCAAGGGTTGTAGACAACTGTGTAGAACCCATAAATTTACGGGCTCTACAGGGGTTATGTTGCACTAACTTGTTCCTAGGCTAGTACCACAGAATTAAAATCTCGGTGGTTCGTTGCGATTGCCTTTAAAAGAAGCAAGTAATTCTCGCACTTGTTCTGCGGCAATATCGCGTCCGCCTAAACCAAAAGCGAGGGCAATTGCTACAGCGATCGCACCCAACAACAATCCAAACGCCAAGTTAACAATACTGCTGGCAACACCAATTTGTTGCAGTGCCATTGCCGAGACAAAAGCAATAATTGCTATCCGTGCGATTTGTCCTAGAATTTGGGCTTGGCGATCGCCAGAACTGGTAATGATGTTAAACGCCAGATTTGCTAGGAACAGTCCCACAGCAAACACGATCAATCCAGCCAAAATCCGACCAAAAATCACTACAATACCGCTAACTAATGCAGTTAACGCCGCAATATTCAAGATATCAATAGCAGCGACGGTGGCAAAGAGCATGATACCCACCAGTACCACAATGCCCGCAATTTCTGAAGGTGTGCGGCTTGTCGCCGTTGCTGTGGCTGCATCCTGTGGCGGTGTTCTGGGTCTTATTCTTTGTGGTAAACCAAGGACAGCAAAAATGTTGTTAAAGCCAAGACTAGAGAGTATGTTAGTAACGAGATCCGCTACAAACCTTCCGAGGAAGTAAGCCACAATCAACACCAACGCCGCTGTGAAAATGGCGGGGAGGGCGTTGAGGATTTGCTGCAGCATGGAGATCGCCGGCACGGAAATCGCATCAATCCGCAAAGCATTGAGTGCGGAGATGGCTACAGGAATCAAAATCAAAACATAGACAACAGTGCCAATAATTCCCGAAAGCGATTGCCCAGAGGTTGTTTGTCGCAAACCGAAGCGAGCACCTAGGCGATCGCTCCCCGCCGATGCCAACAAATTGGTCACAATCCGCCGGACTATGGTAGCCAGTAGCCAGCCTGCTGCTGCAATCAGCACCGCTGCTAGGATGTTCGGCAGAATTGAGAGAATTTGTGTAATCAGAGTCTGTACAGGTAGTAGTGCCTGATTGAGCTCTAGGGCATTGAGAATCGGCAACAAAAACAGTAAAAAGATGAACCAATAAAGGGCATTGCCAATGGTATCAGCTAGAGACAATTGGTTTATTGCAGGCGCTCTGGTAACATCAGGTTGCTGATTTAACCTTTCATCAATCCTCAAGAAGCGCAGTCCCCGTGTTGTCAGCAGCTTGACAACTGTTGCTATCAACCAAGCGACTGCAAACAGAATTCCCGCACCCACCAACTTGGGTATAAACCCAACGACTTGATTGAGGAAAGTGTCCAGGGGACCAGAAACTGCTCGCAAATTTAGTGCCTGTAAAACGGCAACTACGGTAAATAGGACGATGATCCAATAAACAAAGCCAGAAATGACGTTCTCTACTTGGGGCAAGTCTCTATTATCTGCACCTCCCATTACTCCGGTAGCAATGCGGTTATCTATATTAGTGCGGTTGAGAATTCCCCGCACGATGCCAGAAGCGATGGACGCAATCACCAAACCCACCACCAAAATCGCCAGTGCGGCAAGCAAAGTGGGAATAAAACTAATCAACTGTGTAATCAGTTGTCCCAAATAGTTCACAGAGGCATCAACAGCTTGCCTTGGTTGCATAGCCCCTTCTGCTTGAGCTAGTATCTGCTGCCCCATAATTCCTACATGACTAAAGTGCAGACTTGTGGTTATTTCTTGCAAAATTCCATTCATATTTTTTTGAGTTAATTTCAGGCTTTCTAGAAGAAGATACAGGGTGTATCCCAATGCGTGAAAAAATACCTGACGACTAAAGTCGCAGCACTTTCACAAAGTCCCTCCAAGCAAGAACTCTTGGGCCAACTCCAGCAAAGACGCACTCGCCTTCTGGACTGGACTCACCGCCTACGCGGACTTATATAAACCCTGCGGCGGCAGAGAGAAGTTCTGTTCGCGTAGTGTCTTTGCTGGAGTTGGCGAGTTTCCTGCTCCCTGGAAACTTCCGAGCTTTGTTTGACAAGCCGCCAGATGAACAGTCTGATGGCTATTCGCGATCAGGGGATGCTCCCAAGATACAGAAATTTATCCTGTTCATGAAATAATTCGTTGTCAATAATACTTCTTTATGTATTTATATTCAACCTTCATTAGTCTTCAATTATATATTTATGAATTCTTTATTCAGAAAAGCCAAAAAATGTCATAACAATCAAAAAATTAGGACTTACACATTGACAGAAATCATCAGATGTGGATTAGAGGATGTTTTCAAAGTCCAAGCGTGATGTATCAAATACTTTTAGATAGAACTAAATCCCCCTTAAAAAGGGGGACTTTGATTCCACCTCCCCCCTTTTTAATTCGGGTTAGTTCCGATCAATAAGTGCTTCGATACCGCCAACAACTTTTCAAACAACCTGTTAGCTGACATCTTGC
>JADQBA010000001.1 GCA_016903675.1 Stigonema ocellatum SAG 48.90 = DSM 106950
ATGAGGGAGATGAGGGAGATGAGGGAGATGAGGGAGATGAGGGAGATGAGGGAGATGAGGGAGATGAGGGAGATGAGGGAGATGAGGGAGATGAGGGAGATGAGGGAGATGAGGGAGATGAGGGAGATGAGGGAGAATAATTGTTTACTCCCCTATCCCCCCTATCCCCCCTATCCCCCCTATCTCCCCTATCTCCCCTATCTCCCCACTCCCCACTCCCCACTCCCCACTCCCCACTCCCCACTCCCCTCATCGCTGAAGATAGGTTTTAGGATCTTGGGCAACCCAACCTAGGGATGAGCTAGAACGCACTTCAAAATGGAGATAGGGTTGACTCAAAATAGGTGTTCCAGTTCTACCGACGGTTCCCACCAAGTCTCCCTTGTTCACTTGCTGACCCACGGAAACTTTAATAGTGTCAAGTTGGGTGTAGCGGCTTTGTAAACCTCCAGTGTGATTAATTATGACTAGCTTGCCATAACTACCTTTCTCACCTGCAAAAGCTACTATTCCTGCACCGATCGCTTGTACAGGCGTTCCCTTTGTTGCTAATAAATTTACACCGCTATGGAAGAAAACTTTGCCTGTATTCGGGTTAATCTGCCAGCCATAAGGTAACGCCTCTTTTGCTATTTCCGAAAAAGGATATCCAGCTAATTTACTAGGAGTTGGAGTTGGAGTGGAAGCAGCAGTGAAAAGACGATTCCGCGATCCATTTATCTTAGGAACAAACACGAGTGTGGGATTTTTTTGACAGCCATTTACCTCAAACAGTACATCCGGACGGATTTTATATTTTGTCGCCACTTGTCGCCAAGTTTGACCGGGCGATACTTCAACCACAATCCCATCATAGGGAGGAATTTGCAGTTCGCTACCAACAGCAACCCTCCCCTTTTGCAAAGCTGGATTCATAGTAATAATACTTACTGCATTGAGATTGTAGCGTTGCGCTATACTCTCAAGAGTTTCGCCTGGTGCAACTGTATGACGCCCGAAGCGTTCAAGGGCTGAAGTTGGGCAACTCACCCCAGAAACCTGTGCTATGGCTAAGTTTGTCCTTGTAAATACTAGGTCAAAGACGCTGAGGACGCTACAAATAAAGAGTACACGATTGCGAAAATTCATGTATACAACTGAGTGGGGAGGGGGGAGGGGGAGAGAGGGGGAGTGGGGAGTGGGGAGTGGTGAGTTAATAGGACAACCACCAACCACCAACCACTAACAACTAACCACCAACAACTAACCAGCAACAATCAACAATCCCTCTTTACTCATGTTAAACTATGTGCCCTAAGTATTAAATTCCTCTGTTAACTTGCCGTTTGCTTGATTAAACTTAGAAACAGCGCATCTGCATTGCTGTCGTTAAATGTAGTGATTATGAAGTTATCTTTAAAGCAACTAACGGTTTATCTCTCTTTACTGGCGATTGGCGGCGGTGCAGGTTTATTAGGCAGTCCCTATCTCTCGCCACAAAATCGCCCCTTTCAGCAGTTAAGAAATGTCACAGTAGCTTTGCCTTCAGAAACCGCTGTCCCTAATGCAGGTGGAGGACAGGTTGGGGTTCTTGGAGGCAATAACATAAATTTTATTGCCGCCGCTGTGCAAAAAACAGGACCGGCGGTGGTACGAATTAATGCGACCCGCAAAGTGGCAAATCCAATTTCTGACGCTTTAAAAAATCCCCTCTTACGACGATTCTTTGGGGAGAATGAGCAACCAATTCCCCAAGAACGAATTGAGCGCGGTACAGGGTCTGGATTTATTTTGAGCGAAGATGGACGATTACTAACCAACGCTCATGTGGTAGCAGATACAGATACAGTACAAGTTACCCTCAAGGATGGTCGGACTTTTGAGGGTAAGGTGGTGGGAGTCGATACAGTGACAGATGTAGCAGTGGTAAAAATTCCAGTTAATAAATTGCCTACTGTTAATCTGGGAAATTCACAAAACTTAGTGCCCGGACAGTGGGCGATCGCTATTGGTAATCCTCTAGGCTTAGACAACACCGTGACCATTGGGATCATCAGCGCTACTGATCGCACCAGTTCTCAAGTTGGTGTACCAGATAAGCGAGTCAGCTTTATCCAAACCGACGCCGCAATTAACCCTGGTAACTCTGGTGGACCTTTGTTAAACGCTCAAGGCGAGGTAATCGGTATAAACACAGCTATCCGCCCTGATGCTAAAGGACTCGGTTTTGCCATCCCCATTGACGTTGCAGCTCGCATTGCTAATGAACTGTTTACTAAAGGGCATGTGGAACATCCCTTCTTAGGCATTGAAATGGTAGACCTTTCTCCTACCAAAAAACAGCAAATAAATCAAGAAAATAATCTTAACATTAAGCAGGATAATGGCGTGGTCATTAAGTCCGTCTTGGACAAATCACCAGCAAAGGAGGCTGGACTGCGTCTTGGGGACATTGTGCAAAAAATTAACGGTAGGGAAGTCAAAACAGCAGCCCAATTACAGAAGCTGGTAGATTCGAGTTCAGTAGGCGACACCATGCAAGTCGAAGTCAACCGCGACGGAAAAAATCAAACTTTAGCACTGCATTTAGGGGCTTATCCCCAAAATTAGTCATTAGTCCATAGTTAGTTGTTGTTTGTTAGTTGATAGTTGTTCTACTAACCACTAACTACTAACAACTATCCACCAAGCAATGACTAATGACTATTATTCAAGTGATCTAACTGCATCCGCTGTTCCATTTGCCGGAGAAAATATCCCGTCATCATAGCTGAGGCTAAAAGACCAGCTAGGTTGTCTCGATCTGTTGTAATTTGGACATTGAAATTTTCTGTAGGTAGCATCCCAACAAGCCCTTGGACGTTTTGCGAAATGATTTGTTTAATTTCAGGGCTGACGGACTGGGCAACACGCGCTAAAACCTCAGGAGGCTGATGCTGTAGATATTTGAGTAGCTGATTGGGAAAATCCTCAAAGTTATCATTCACAAGCTGATTGGGGTGTTCTTCAGGGTTGTCATTCAGAAAGTCAGGATCAAACACCATTTGCAGTTTTTTTAGCTGAGTGGCTAATCCTACTGTAAACCATACTAGGAGGGTAAGGGGGGGAGTGGGGAGTGGGGAGTGGGGAGTGGGGAGCAGGGGGAGGGGGGGGAGCAGGGGGAGCAGGGGGAGCAGGGGGAGCAAGAATTATTGCTCAATAACTCAATAACTCAATAACTCTTTTTCCTCCCCTACCTCCCCTACCTCCCCTACCTCAAGAGCCTCAAGAGCCTCAAGAGCCTCCTCTCTCCCTTTCCCCCCCTACTCTTCTAGCGTTGGTTCTGATTGTAGTTCTAGTTCTAGTTGTCGCTGCTTTTGGGTGGAGGAAAATGGTTGAGGAAGTTGCTGAATTTGGAAATACTGATGAAATTTGGGCGTGACTTGTAGAGAGTAGGAGCGAGAGTCACTGTCGCGGCGTTTCTTGACAAAACCTAGTTCCACTAGTTCTTGGACGTGTTGATATGCTCCAGAACCGCGCAGGTTAATTAAGTCACTTTGGAGTGTGGGGCTATGGAGAGCGATCGCCGCTAAAGTCCGTAACGCACCCACACCCAACTCCACCGGAATCAGAGTTTGCACTAAGTCATGAAAGTCAGACCGCAGTTGCAGACTGTAACCATCTGGGGTTTCTACAACTTCAAGAGCGCTATCTCGGTGGGCATACTCGTCAATTAATTCAATTATGCCTTCCTCAACAGTAGCACGATCGCAGGTGGCATACTCAGCAATTTCGCTGATCGACAGGGGCTTACCCTTTAAGTAGAGAATCGCTTCTATTTTAGTCGCTGCATTCATTGTTCATGGGGAGTGGGGAGTGGGGAATGGGGAGTGGGGAATGGGGAGTGGGGGAGTGGGGGAAGGGGGGAAGGGGGGAAGGGGGGAAGGGGGGAAGGGGGGAAGGGGGGAATGGGGAGTGGGGAATGGGACAAATGACAAATGTAAGGATTAGTATCATAATCTTAGATGTAAGTCAAGATTCAATAATTACCTTTTCTCCCCATCTCCCCCCCTCCCCACTCCCTATTCCCCACTCCCCACTCCCTATTCCCCACTCCCCATTCCCTATTCCCCACTCCCCACTCCCTATTCCCCACTCCCCACTCCTATTCCCTCTCTAGTTCTGAGGATGAATTCCGCGATCGCTAAATCTTGGGGAGTGGTGATCTTCAAATTCGTCTCCTCGCCTTTAACAATTTGTACACACAAGCCGCACTTTTCAAACAAAGCAGCGTCATCAGTCACTTCCCAACCCTGACGGATACCTGACTCATGGCACTGCTTTAACAACTGGACATCAAATCCTTGGGGAGTTTGTGCTGCCCAAAGTTGTCGTCGGTCGGGTGTACTTTGAATTATGCCATTGTCATCTACGACTTTGATCGTGTCCTTGACAGGTACTGCGGCAATCAAACCAGAACAGTGGCGCAATGCTTCGGCACATTCGTCAAATAAATCAGATGTGGCAAGACATCTAGCGCCATCGTGAATCAACACTTGCTTTGCGGCATCTGGCAACGCCTGCAAGCCATTGTAGACTGATTCTTGTCGGGTGGCACCTCCCCGAATTAACTCCACTGGCTTAGTCAACTTCTCTTGGGCGAGAATTTCGTTTAAGTCGAACCAGTCTGTTGGTTGGGAAACAATCCCGATCCAAGTGATACAACGCGAAGCTTGGGCGGCTTTGAGAGTCCAGCTAATAATCGGTTGCGATCGCACTGTTAGCAGGAGTTTATTGCGGTTACTCCCCATTCTTCGTCCCATTCCTGCTGCTGGAATCAATAAATGCACAGTCTTCCTCAATATTGGATAATGGGTAGTGGTTTGGTGTTTGGTGTTTGGTGTTTGGTGAATGGTTACGGAGTGCCAACCAACACTCAACCAACAACACTCAACCAACAACTAACAATCACCGACTAACAAAGCATATCTTCCCCTAAAATAGGGAGCGAGTAAGCGTAAATAAAATATTATGCGAGTAGTAGCTCTTGTCCCTGGCGGAATAGGTGACCAAATTCTCTTCTTTCCTACTCTAGATGACCTGAAGCGCTATTACCCTAACGCTCAGATAGATGTCGTTGTGGAACCTCGGTCAAAAACTGCTTACCGGGTGAGCAAGTCTGTTCACGAGGTACTGGTATTTGATTTCAAAGACCGTAACAGTTTGGCAGATTGGGCGAATCTGGTGGGCAAAATTCGCGATCGCGAGTACGATGTCGCCCTTGCTTTGGGGCAAAGCTGGCTAGTGGGTTTTTTACTCTGGTTAACTGGAGTTCCCATACGCATTGGTTACAAAGGCAAAGGATCTGCTTTTCTCACCAACCCAGTACCGTTGAAAACACAGCAGTATGCTGCTGCTATGTATCATGACCTACTCCAAGGGTTGGGCATTAAGTCCCCAACTCCGGAGTTAGCACTCAATGTACCAAAACCAGATATTGAATGGGCAGACAAGGAACAAAAACGGTTAGCAATCAAGGAAACTGGATACATTTTGATTCATGGTGGTTCTAGTGAATTAGCCAAACTTAAGGGTCTGGATAAAATCTACCCAGTGGAGAATTGGCAGCAAATTATTCAAGACCTTCAGCACAAGCAACCGGATATGCCTATAGTTGTCATCCAAGGACCGGACGATCAAGAGTTTGTACGTAGTCTCAAGCAAACTGCACCCGACATTAAAATCACTTCTCCAGAAGATATTGGTAAGTTGGCGGCGATGATAGCTGGGGCAAACTTGATGTTGTGTACCGATAGTGCACCGATGCATTTAAGTGTAGCAGTACAGACGTACACTATAGCTTTATTTGGTCCCACAGAACCGGCAAAGTTGTTACCTCATAGCGATAAATTCCTTGCCATTAAATCCCCCACAGGCAAAATGAGCGATATTTCACCCAAAGCTGTGTTGGAGAAAATCTGGGGTGGCTAGACCAGCAGTTTTCCTTGACCGCGATGGCGTGTTAAATGTCGAAGCTGGCTACATTCACCAGGTAGAAGATTTACACCTGATACCCGGTGTTGCCAAGTCTGTGCGCCAGTTAAATGACTACCATTTATTTTGCTGTCTGGTTTCTAATCAATCTGGACCTGCTAGAGGTTATTACCCAGACAGCCATGTTCAAGCTTTACATCAGCGACTTTGCTACCTCTTGGCAAAGGATGCGCTTGCAAAGTTAGATGCGCTGTACTACTGTCCCTACCTCAGTCCCCCAGAAGGGGGTAAAGACCCAGCATACACTCGCTGGTCTACTTGGCGTAAACCCAATACGGGAATGTTGGTAGCAGCGGCTTGGGAACATGATTTGGATTTGGGTCGCAGTTTCATGGTAGGGGATAAAGCGACGGATGTGGATATGGCTCACAATGCTGGTTGCATGGGTATTTTGGTGCAAACTGGATTCGGCGATCGCGTCTTAGCTGGTGAGTACCAGCACCACACAAAACCAGATTACATCGCTAAAGATTTACCCGCAGCCGTTGAATGGATTTTAAAAAGGGGTGTAGGGGTGTAGGGGTGTAGGGGTGTGGGGGTGTGGGGGAACCCCATCAATAAATGATTAAATGAATTATGAATGCTGAATTATGAATTACAGTCAAATGCATAATTCATAATTCATAATTCATAATTCATAATTTTTCAAAGCATCTCAAATAAAGCATCATCTAACTCATAACCCAGTAGTTGAGCCATGGACTGGAGGCGAGATTTACTGGGGATAGCCTGCTGTTGTAACCAATCGGTTAAAACAAAGAGTTTGTGCATTAAAAAGATTTCTAAGGCTTCAGGATTGTACTGAATTCCTTCTTTGATACTAAAGGAGTGAGGTACGAGCATAGCAGCATAACGGACAAATTCTCCAGCTTTCCAATCTAGTAAAAATGGTAACCAGGGTATTCGTGTATCCAGGCGGATAAACCACAGCCGCACTTCTGGGATTTCTGAGAGTTCCCGTGGATCGTCCTGTTCCAAAATATAGTTAATCTCAAAGCGCAGCTGCTGCTCTTGGGATGCGATCGCCCCCTCTTGCAGCAGTTTTTCAATCACTGTTGCTACAGGGGAGAGATCCAAATTGTTGATATTGTCAGTATTGAGTGCGATCGTGATTGTCATGGACTCAGCAGCCGATTCTGCTCAACAGTAAGACCGAGAATCCAGAGTAGCAGCTTTGGGTCATTGACGCTACACCCAGTGCAATCAAAAGCAAAATAAAGACGCGATCGCTCTTTTAAAGGCAGAGATCGGGTCTTCTGGAGGAAAATTTGGTACATACTCCCGAACCGCTACAAGATTACCGATGTTCTTCTCTTCTTTCTTCGTGTACTTCGCGTCTTTGCGGTTCATTCAAATAGGTAATCGCGCCCTGCGGTTCGGGAGTAAGCAGGGATAGGGGAGTGAGTAGGGGTTCCCTCTGGGGTAGGGGCTGTGAGGGAAACTAATGACTCAAGGCAAGCCTCAGAGAGAGAGGTGGACGTTGGCAGCTATTTTAAGCTAAAGTTGTAATGAGTTTGTTTTAGGTTAGAGTGAGACAAAGCAACCATCAAGCAATACAAAAATTCCTCGCACCAACCAGTGATTTCCGCAACAGTCAAAGGCGAAAACACAGGTAGATGAACAAGCACGGGGTGCAAAATCTTTGGATATAAAAAATAACAAACAAAAATTTACAAGGGAAACTTAGCCCAAAAGTTAAAAAAGTTAAATATAATATGCAAAAACAAGCAGTATCTATAAAACCAATTCGTTCCCTGGAAGATGCGCTTGAGCGCTGTCAATTGCTGGGTATGCGCGTTAGTCGTCAGCGCCGCTTTATTCTGGAACTACTTTGGCAAGCAAACGAGCATCTTTCCGCCAGAGACATTTATGATCGCTTGAACCACCAAGGTAAAGAAATCGGTCATACTTCTGTCTATCAAAATTTAGAAGCTTTATCCACTCAGGGTATTATTGAGTGTGTTGAACGCTGCGACGGGCGTTTATACGGCAACATCAGCGACCCTCATAGTCATGTAAACTGTCTCGATACAAATCAAATTCTAGATGTTCATGTGCAGCTACCAGAAGAGGTCATCCGTCTGGTTGAAGAACAAACAGGAGTGAGGATTACTGACTACAGTATTAACTTTTATGGCTACCGCAAACCACCTGAAAGCTAGTTGATTTGTAGTTGTGCGCCATGGTGACGATGAGCGATCGCCCGATAAAATTACTGTTAGTTGACCAAGACCCCATCTTCCGTTTAGGGTTACGGGTAGCTCTGGAAGAATTCCCTAACTTACAAGTGGTATGGTCGGCAGAAACATACACCGCTGCCTTACAGATTTTAGCAGAAGCCCAACAAGACCCCACCAGCGTCAATTTGGTTATTTTAGAACTAGGCAGCGCTCACTCCACTTCCAGCCAGCAGCTAGGTTTACAACTCTGTCAGCAACTGAAAACCCAGTACCCCAACCTGGGGATATTACTCCTTAGTTCCGTCCAAGAACAAGGGCTGCTTTTGGCAGCAAAAGCTGCTGGGGTACATGGTTACTGCCCTAAAGGCACTCCCATTTCCGAATTAGTCACCGCCATGGAAGAAGTAGTAGCGGGTCGTTCTTATTGGTTTGGGGAAGTAGGGGAGACAGGGGGGCAGAGGAGGGGAGGAGCGGAGGAGCGGAGGAGCGGAGGAGCGGAGGAGCGGAGGAGAGAAAGAATGTCCCCTGCCCCCCTGCCCCCCTGCCCCCCTGCCCCCCTGCCCCCCAACCCCCCTGTCTCAAAAAGTTCCCAACTCCGAAACTCTAGCCAAAATAATCTGCGTTTGTCAGGAATTAGTTACATTAACGCCTCTTTGGCGCAAGTGAAGGCAAAATTGCAAGTTCCCGGACTACCAGTCCTAGAACGGGCTATTTTGGCTGGAAAGCAACGAGAATTGCTGACGGCTCGTTGGCTCCTTAATCGGTTGTTAGCTTCACCAAACCAAAAGCGACAGGAGGTAGAAACGGGAAATTTCACGTCTCTACATTTGCCGCCGCCTACCAATTCTTCCCTTAGTAGTGTTATTCCTAACTCAGATCCTAAAACGCAGAATTCTTCTTCTCTACTTAGTTCTGGAGCGCTGCAAGCGGGATTATTTGCATCTTGTATTAATAAGCTTCAATTCAATTTAAAAAATGTCACAGATATCCCTTTAGAAATTGATATTTTACGAATAGATAAAAAACGAGAATTACTGTATATTATACTGAAAAAACTAGCTATTATATTAGAGGAAGTAGAAAATTCTCAAATAAAAATTGAGCAATTATATACATTTAAAAAAAGCATATTGTTTGATGTATGGATAGCAGCTACTACAGAATTTTTTGGGAAATTCTCTAGACTAAAAGTGGGTGATAGTCAATTAGAAATTGTGACTTTTTTGCGGCAAGAGGCTGAGGTAGTGCAAACAGAGATTTTGAATAGAATTCCTTTGACTAATGAGTTACTTTCTTATCTACTATTTCAAACTGATTTGCGCGTGGATAATACCTTATACCTAGTAGGTAGCGTTGAAGCAAAGGAGCAAGGGTTAATGCTCTTAGAGAATTTGTTGATTCAGGTAGCAAATGGTGTAGTGCAGCCACTACTAAACAGGTTGGCAGATGTAGAAGAGATCAAGCAAAGTTTTTATAACCGTCAAATGATTTCCACACGGGAAATTGAACGGTTTAGAAATAATTTGTCTTGGAAATATCGTATAAAAAATTATATAACTGAGCCAATGGCAATTTTTGAAAGCCGTTATGAACTATTTGTATTTGCACCTCGTGGTATTGCTACGGTTTCGATTTATGCTCCACGTGGTGAGGAGTTAGCGCAACTTTCTGGGATTCCGCTAATGGTGACCCTAATGCTAGAATTTCGTGATGCGATCGCGCCTCCTTTACAATCACTATTATCTTTCCTAGGCAATGGTTTTATCTTTATTCTCACCCAAGTCATTGGTCGAGGTCTTGGTTTGATTGCTCGTGGTATTCTTCAAGGTATTGGCTGGAATAAAATCTAACTCTTGAGTGGGGAGTGGGGAGTGGGGAGTGGGGAGGGGGGAGTGGGGGAGTGGGGGAGTGGGGGAGTGGGGGGAATGACTCGCTGCGCTCAAATTCACGCATTCACGCATTCACAATTCAAAACCTTTTGACTTATTACCTTAGCTTTTGACTTCCCCCTAGGGGTGTGGGGGTGTAGGGGGAAAAGACAGTGTTTCTACAGGATATTGCGATTGTGCTCTTTGCGCGATAGTTAGAAGCTCATATATTCCAATTACGGCGTTCGTGGAAAAAGCTTTCGAGAAAATTTTGGAAAGCAAGATTACTACTGAGTCTTTGCTGAGTCCATTCCGTTGCAGTTTGCTCTAAAATTTCTGTGAAGCTGGGATAGACGGGAGATAAAGTGGCGAGGCTATTGACTTTGATTTTTTGGGCGATAGCTAGAGCAATAATATTAATTAACTCAGCAGCTTCTGCCCCTAAGACTGAGGCTCCTAAAATTTCCCCATTGCGGAGGATATTTAATTTACAGATACCTGTGATTTTATCCCTGAGTTGGGCAAAGACAAGTGTTTTAAAAGACTGCCGCAGAACAATAACTTCATCATCACCGTATCGGCGTTTTGCCTGTGCTTCTGTTAAGCCAACTTGCGCTAGCGTGGGATTGGTAAATATAGCCCAAGGAATACATAGATAATTGACTTTGAACCTAGGGCAAAAGAGAGCATTTTGCAGGGCGATTCTCGCTTCATAATTAGCAATGTTGGGACAGTCATAGCCACCAATGACATCACCACAAGCATAAATCCGGTGGTTAGTGGTTTGCAGTTTGTCATTCACCAGCAGACGACGCTGATTCCATTTAACACCTACCGCTGCCAAATTTAGGGATTCAATATTCGGCTGCTGTCCAATGGCCACTAAAATTTCATCAGCTTCAATTGCCTTGTCTCCCGCCTGGAGCCATTTTTTATCATCAATTCGTCTTACCTGAGTGACTGATGTTTCGGTAAGGACACGCACACCTTGGGCTTCCAAGTGGCTGCAAAGCAGATGGGCTATCTCCGGGTCAACATGGGAAAGAATATAGGGGCGATCTACTATCAAGGTCACGCTGCAACCCAACTGGACTAAAGTTTGTGCCAGTTCGATGCTTTGGGGAACCCCGCCAATAATTACCCAGTTTTTGGGTGGTGTAGGACTACTTAGAGACTGCCAAATCTCAGACAAGGTCAGGAAGCCAGCTTTTTGTAGTCCTTCGATTTCTGGAAGGACTCGCACAGAAGTAGCAAGCAAATAGGTGCGTGCACGTAGCAAGCGTTCATTAACAGCAAACGCCACATGGGGTGATGATTGAAATTTACCACTGCCCAAGATCATGTCCACTCCTTTGGCAGCTAGCAGACTGGGTGAATGCTGCTCTTGGAGATTAGAGACGACAGCACGAGCATACAGCATTGCTTGGGGTGCATCCACAGATATTTGGCATTTCTCTGTGGTATCGGCACATAAGGCATGAAGACCAAATTGCGCAGCCTCTCCCAGATGTTGGACCAGGTTGCCAACTTCGTTGAGAGCTTGGTGATAAATTAACCCATAGGGTGCGATATCCTCGGTTAGCGCACCGTTTGCTTTGGGTTCTACCAAGGCGACCTTGGCTTTTAGTTGAGTGGCAGTAAGGGCGGCATAGCGTCCTGCAAGACTGCCGCCAATAATTACGACATCGTAGTCAAGGGTCACGTGAATTTTAGAGGGGGGGAGTGGGGAATGGGGAATGGGGAGTGGGGAGTGGGGATTAGGGGCATGGGGAGTGGGGAGTTATAAATTTTTATTCCTAACTCCTAACTCCTAACTCCTAACTTTATTCCTAACTCCTAACTTTATTCCCCACTCCTAAATCCTCATTTTATTCCTAACTCCTAACTCCTAACTCCTAACTTTCTGACAGACTCTTGGCTATGGCTTTTAGTAAGCGCTGGTTATCAGAGTCTGTGAGTACAGCTACCCGAAAGTAGCGATCGCCCAGTTCAGGAAAACTCAGGCAATCACGAATTAAGATTTGGTGATGCTTGAGTAATTTGTGCTGCAACTGCGAACTAGACTGCTGTGATTCAACTAGTAAAAAGTTAGCAGCGCTGTGGAAGGGTTGTAATCCGGAGAAAGAGGCTAAGCCCTCAAAGAGTTGGTTTCGTACTGGTGGTAGCCACACCCAGGTTTGCATCTGAAACTCTCTATCCTGGAGTGCAGCGATAGCGGCTGCTGCTGCCAGGGTATTTACAGGCCAGGGGTCGCGCCACAATTGCCATTGTCGCAGACGGGAGGGGTGAGCGATCGCATATCCTAGTCGCAGCCCAGGGAGACTGTAGAATTTGGTCAGCGATCGCAAAATCACCAAGTTTGGATATTCTTGCACAACCTCGATCAGGCTTTGTTCCTTGTCTTGGGGCAGAAAATCCATAAACGCTTCATCTACCACTACTAAAGCGAATTCCTCTAGATACGGCAAAATTGCTGACCGCGCAAATAACTTTCCTGTTGGATTGTGGGGGTTATTCAGCAATAGTCCAAAGTCCTTTGGATTTTGGATTTTGTCAAAAATCCATGACAAATCACTCATGACTAATGTGACTAAATCTAGAGGAAACTCCAGCACAAGAGCGTTGTATGCCGCCAGCGCACGGTAGTAATCTCCAAAGGCTGGAGTTATTAAGGCTGTTGCAGCTAATTGTGCTAACTCTCTACCTGCCAAGCTAAGTAATTCTGCCGAGCCATTACCTGGCAGAATCCATTCAGGCGGTAGTTGATGGAAGTCACCCAGGGCGAGTCTCAGTTCACGGTAATCAGGGTCTGGATAGTGCCTGAGATTCACCAATTGGGAGCCAATTGCTGCTAAAGCGCTGTTTGGTGGTCCCAACGGGCTAATGCTGGCAGAAAAATCCAGAATGGCACTTGGGGGACAGCCAGCCAGTGCTGCTGCCCAAACTAAATTTCCCCCATGTACAGGTTGCGGCATCAAAAAAGGCTGACTTAACAGAGAACTTAATTTGATTTTGGGGGTGCTACCTTTTCTCTAAAAAGCTTTCCAGCGGAGAAGGCTGGAACCTTCGTCGCCGGAATTTCCATCTTTTCATTTGTTTTCGGGTTGCGACCTTCACGGGCTTTTCGTTCCCTTGATTCAAATGAGCCGAATCCAACCAGCGTTACCTTATCGCCAGAGGAAACAGCTTCGATGATAGCCTCTAAAGCAGCAGTCAAGACTGCATCAGCTTGTTTTTTGGTAACACTAGCGTTTTCCGCTATCTTATCAACCAATTCACCTTTGTTCATGTCAAACTCCTTAAGGTTTACTTGAGATTTAAGTAAAGAGGCTATTTTGGTGCATCTTTACTTAAATCTCTTTTTAGAGATTTACAAAAGCGACCTAATCTGAGTATTTATGCTTAAAATGCCTGTAACTCTCATCAGTTCGACTTTTCAATGAATCATTCTAAGGTGTCGTAGCCTGATGTGGATAGATGAAACCATTAATTTATATAGATTTCAGGATTTTTTGTTGTTATCGGGTCATTGTTGCACTAAAAGCCACCATTCTAGGGGTAAAAAATACCTAGAAAAAACCCCTGCTATTAGAGGGACAAGGAGTATCGGGGTGCTGTACTAGTCATTTTGTGGGTGGAGAAGCATGGACGATGCCATCACATCGCCTCTCTCGATTCTTAAAAATTTTCGTCATCAACAAAAAATTCAGTATCGTCCTCTGACTTTAAATTACTTTGCCCTGAACCAGCAAGACCCCAAAGAGGTTGCAGGAGTGCCATACCAATTATCCCCACACCAGCACTAAAAGCCAGTACTAAACCTACTGGAATTTGTATTGACTGGAAAGTCAGAAATTTTAAAGTTACTGAATCAGCGTTTTGTACTGAGAGGATAGCGATCGCCACCACCCAGAAAGCTACAACTATTGATATCAGAAGATTAGCAAGTGTTTTCATCGTAGTGTCTTGAGAAGAAAGGGTGTAGGGGGGTAGGGGGGTAAGGATGTAGGGGGGAAGAAGAATAGCATCCGACGCGCCTCCTTCAATATTTGCCACAATAGTATCAGTAATTTTTGGATTGGCAGAACCGCGATTTTGGAGGGGAGACACAATCCTGCATGACTGTGCTGGATTATGGTTGGCAGTCAACATCAACGTTTCAGCAGATCTGCAAAGCGTAGCTAGACCCAACTATGAAGCGAAGTTCACTCCACCGGCAGGTTCCGCCTCTGATAGTTGTCCCCTGCTTATTTTTTCGCACCGGTTCTGAGCAATGTCAACCCCTGACTCGCCTTTCGCCAGTTATCACCTTTGGTCTTTAGTTGTCCCAGCGGCAGAGCAACAACGTTGGCATTGCCAGATGAGAAGGGGATATATTAAAGCGCGGCAACACGAACCACAAGTCAAAGCGCTTTTGGCGAAAGCCACTGCTTCCCAACGCATTGGCTTACTGGCACAAAAGGGTGTTTATGAGTTTCATCATCATAGACATCTGTTGAATCAACCAGACGGTGCAGAAAAAATTGCACAGTTACTGAAATTAAGCAACTCAACTGATGAAGTTCAGCAGCGCGTACTGCAAATTTTGAAAAATTATCATAATGCTCCATTACTTTTGGGTAAACGCATCATTCTCTTAACTCGGGGGGATGAAGGCTTTCCCAAACCGATTTTGATTCAACATGAGGATTATTACTTCCGCTTATATGCAGCTATGGACTGTGTGTTCACAGAGACCGATAGCACATTGCATATTTTAGATTTTAAAACTGGCAAATCCAATTTTGACAAACGACAAGCGTTAGTTTATCTGTTAGCTGCTCGTTATCTTTACCCTAAACATCAAGCGATCGCCTCATTTTATAATCTCGAATTATCCAAAAAATCTGATTTAATTAGCGTCACAAAAAGCGAATTAAACTCTCTAGAATTTGAGTTAGCTAATATTGCCCAAAAGCACCAGCAAGATTTGCAAAAATACCAGCAAAGCTACAGTGATTTTAGCAAAATTTTTCCACCCAACCCAGGACATCACTGCCGCTTTTGCCCATTTAATTCCATTTGCGATTTTTCTGGTTTTAAGTCTCGTTCAACGCCTATTTAGCTATAGCGCGAATTTCAACCGGATGAAGTAAGTAGATCGGCGCAGAAAAACCGAACTATATGAATTTATGTATTGGCTCGTAGTTGCGCTTCAGCGCCCTAGATATGAGCGCCCTCTGCGCTACTACAAACCTTTAATTATTCACGCCGACCTACTTACGCCTACAACGTAGGGGCGAATGGTCGGAAAGCCCCTACCCGATTTAATACCCCCACGTCTACAGGTGGTCATTTTTCAGTCGGGGTTTAAATCCCCGTATGAAAAATAATTACGAATTATGAATTACAAACTACGAATTTTTAATTACAAAGGCTCTAATTCTTGAAGAATCGTAAACCGAATGTGATTAATTGCCAACTCACCAATTGAGATATCTTCTTTTGTGAGCCGTTCACCTTTACTGACCAGGATTTCAAAGGGAATACCTTTGCCAATTTCAATGTGATACCAGCATAAACCCATAAAAAACCGCGTGGGATAAGGTCCACCATAGCCAACATCATCAGGATTCGATTCCATTGGGAACCAGCCAAAACCAGGGATGTAAAACTCCAGCCAAACATGGTTAAAGTCTGGTTGCAGAGGAACATGCTGGTGTTCGGCATAGGGGGGACATTTGTAGCGTCCTGCGGTGCGACAGGGGATACCATTTAAACGGCACAGGGCAAGCAAGACGCCCACATACTCACCACAAGAACCCACACCCCTTTCTAAAACGATATCTGGCGTGTCAATATGAGGTTTAATGCCATAGGACAACTCGTCATAGACGTAGTTACGGATGCTATACATTTTCCGCAGCAAATTGGTTTCAGTCCCAATGGCTTCATCAGCAGCACGACGGACAATGGTTGTATCCATTGCCAAATCGTCATCATCCACTAGGTAGCGAGATTGAAATTCTGGTGGTACTTCGTCTATGTTTTCCACATCTCTAGGGCTGAGACGATATTTAATTCCTCTGACTTCTAAAACTGCTTTCCACCCAAACAAATGTCGTTCGCCTGGGGTGAGGGCATCAAATTTAAACACCGCCACATGTTGCCCATCTACGATTTCTTCTGTAAAAGGCAGACCAATAGGTTCAACGTGCTTCACCTTTTGGCGATCAGTTTCCGACGGTAGGGCGATGCGCCATTCTACCTCTGTTAAATACACCTCTTCTAAAGGCGAAATTTCCTCAACATAGGACATTTCAATGAGATAGCCATTAGAGAGGGCGTAGCGTTTATCTTGATCGCAATAATATTGGAGCGCGTGAATGAAGGTGCGATCGCGGTAGGTTAGTTCATGATTAGGATCAGCGTTTGGGTTATCCCGGATATAAGGCTCAACAGAGGCATAAGCGACGTAGAGAGTTTCTTTGCCTGTATCTGCATTTTTATGTATTGCTATCCCTGTGGGAGATTCAAACGGAGTCAGCACACTGAATTGAACTTCCCCTGTTGCCCTATCGATGCAGTAAACTGTTTGTTCAACTGTGTCGCAAACCCAAAGGGTTTCCTCGCTGACTGCCAAATTTTCTACCCCAACTCCAGGGGCATAAAACTTGGTAATTTGTTTTCGCGTATCGCTATCAAAAATCAAAATGCTTCCCTGCTTTTGGCTACTGACGTAGATTGTTGATTCCCAAACAGCAATACCGTTAGCCGGGTAAGGCAAGGTGACAAAATGCTCCAGACCTAAAGACGTTAGATTGCACGAATAAACACAGTTACCCCGCGTCACCCAGAGAGTGTCTTTCCATATTGCCAAACCCGTGACATCCGTAAACTCTTTTACTTGGTGGATATTGAGAATTTTGGTGTTGTCAGAGTCGGGATCAATTTGCAATAGATGCCCTTTGACTGTGTCAATAGCGATGAGTGTATCTTTGATGAAAGCGATCCCACCTAAGGCAGCCGCACTCAGGGGTCGAATTGTCTTTTGGGCAAACATCTGGCGCTCAGGAAAACTAAGGATTGCAGAAGTCATATTAAACTTATTTACTCAACGGATACCATTTAATCCAGTAAAACCTGTCAAAATCTGATCAATATTTTGTGTTATGAAATTCTTCTTAAGTAGTAACACTTACTCCCGAAACGATGTAAGATTACCTATCTTCTTTTTGATTTTCTTGGCGTCCTTGGCGTCTTGGCGGTTCATTAAATTAGGTATTCTTAAGCGCGGTTCGGGAGTAATCCTCTCTGGAGGAGAAAATTGTGAGTTGTTGGTTGTTGGTTGTCAATGGTTGATTGTGATACACTCACTACTAACATAGACACTGCTATTTATCCTACCACTACCGGAAAATAAACAGTTGTAACAGAGGGTGTAACTTTATTTGATGATTTTCCAGCTAGCGCTAAACTATAATCGAATTCCCAAAACCTCTATGTACCTACAAAATGTCTGCTAATTCGCGCTCCAGATTCAATCACCGTTTGGCATAGCTTACTCATGCGTTACAACCAAGTTGTGAGAGTTAGGGCGAGGAATAGGGTATCTTGAGGAGTAGCAGGTTTAGCGATTCTTAGGCTTTCCCCCAGAGCTTTTAACCCCCTTTAAGGCTTTAGTTGCCAGTGTCAGCTTATTCCTTACCAAGACTATGTCAAACTCCGATTCTGGTCAGCCACAAACGCTTCACCCTAGGCAGCAATGCTTGATTGAACACAGCCATAATCTCTGTCAAGCCCAAACACCTCCAGACCTCGCTCTCCAAAGGGTTGGATTGCTGTTTTTCCTCTACCTTCTGATTACGTTCTCATTAGCAATGTACCATACTTATCGTGTGGTCGTCCGACACCGACGCACTCAAGCTTTGGAAAAGTTGTTTCGACTCAATACTGCGCCAACCGCTGTTAATTTCGACGAGACACTGAGTACAGCGGCGGCGATAACCCGAGTCTACGATCCCATTCCTTTGCCCATTAGCAAGCCAATTTCGGATATGCTTTCATCTCTGGATATTCCTCTGGGACAGGGAGGATTTGCCCGCGATTACATAGTGAATTTGAGCGTCGGTGACCAAGTGGTGATTGAATTGAAATCTGAGAGGTTTGATACTTTTGTCTCCCTGTTAGCCTCTGATGGCAGCACTGTGGGCGAAAACGATGATGGTCCTGATGGCACTACCAACTCCCTGCTGATTGTTAGCATTCCCAAGTCTGACACTTATACTGTGCGAGTGCAAGCCTCTGGTGAAGCCAAGGAGGCGGTTGGTCCTTTTACCCTCTTTGTCACACCCTTGGGTCCGAAATCATGTATTCAATTTTAAGGATTAAGCATGTCTAATGTCCGGCAACAGAAGCGTCAGGCGTCACGGATTCGCCAAGTCGTGAACAAGGTGAAAAGATTTTTCAACTTTCTCGGTCCTGGTTTCGTTACTGGATCCGCAGACGATGACCCTTCAGGGATTGCTACTTTTTCCCAAGCAGGAGCCAAATATGGGCTGACACTTCTGTGGCTATCTCCATTTGTCTTTCCCATGATGGTCTGCATTCAGGAAATGAGTGCTCGTATTGGTCTGGTGACTCGTCGAGGCATCATCACCATCCTGAAAGAAGAGTATCCACCCTATGTGCTGTGGCTGGTTGGGCTGATCACTATTCCCGCCGTGATGATTAACGTCGGGTCTGACCTGTTGGCAATGGGAGCAGTCTCCCATATGCTGCTGCCTCGGGTGTCAACCGAGATATTCAGCGTGATTGCAGGCATCCTGGTTTTGGCGTTGTTGTTCCTATTCAATTACCCTAGAGTAGCGTCAGTGCTGAAATGGGCGGCTTTGGTCTTAAGCGTGTATTTTTTGGTCCCTTTTTTTGTCCGACAGGACTGGGGGCTGGTGCTGCGTTCATTAGTCACGCCGCACGTACTGTTTGACACAGGATTCTTAAAAACGGTTGGGACAATCCTTGGAACCAACATCTCCGCCTATTTATTTTTCTGGGAATCCTCTATGGTGGTGGACGATCAGGAGCATAAGTATGGTCACTTGTTCAATGACCCAGAAGCGCAATTACCAGATATGAGGCGAGAAGTCAAGACCATGCAAAAGGACAATGCTTTTGGGATGGCGATCGCCGGAACCATCATGTTTTTTGTCCTTTGGGCCTGTGGTAGTACTCTCTATCCCCAAGGCATCACGGATATCAACACCGTAAACCAGGCAGCAGAAGCACTCAGACCCATTGCTGGGGATGCTGCCTACTTCCTCTTTGCCACCGGGATTCTGGCTTCGGGTTTTCTAGCGGTTCCTGTCCTGGCTGGCACTTGCGGTTATATTGCCGCTGAAGCCTTCGGCTATCCCAGAGGGATGGATAAGAAATTGCCCGAGGCCTGGGTGTTTTATGGGGTGATTTTCCTCTCCGTACTCTTCAGCCTGATGATTAATTTCACTGGCATTGGTGCCGTGCAGGCGCTGATATTTTCGGCCTCCGTGTACGGGATAACTGTTCCACCCAGCATCTTCTACATCATGAACATCTGCAATAATCCACGCATTATGGGTCGATTCACCAACAACATCTGGTCTAACATCGTGGGCTATTTTACACTTGCTCTCATGTCCGTAGTATCCGTCATGTTGATTTGGACCACTTTCTTCGTTAAGAGTTAAGAGTTATGAGTTATGAGTTATGAGTTAATTCATAATTCTTTATTCCTAACTCCGCGCCTCCTAACTCCTAACTTTTTTCCTATGTTCCTCCAAACCCTTCTCCTGCGAGAGTTTCGCAACTATCAAGAGCAGCAGGTTGACTTTACTGCTCCTAAGACGATTTTGGTAGGCAATAACGCTCAGGGAAAGTCCAATTTGTTGGAGGCGGTGGAATTGCTGGCAACATTGCGATCGCACCGGATCTTCGGCGATCGTGATTTAATTCGAGAAGGGGAAGCGATCGCCACACTTCGTGCTACTGTGGCGCGACAAGCTGGCGTTAGCGATCTGGCTTTAACCCTACGCCGTAACGGTCGCCGCACTGTTGCTCTCAATAGTGAAAATCTTCGGCGTCAGACGGACTTTCTTGGTGTTCTCAATGCAGTACAGTTTTCCAGTTTGGATTTAGAACTTGTGCGCGGTGCTCCTGAAGGTCGCCGTAATTGGCTGGATACACTCTTAATCCAACTCGAACCCGTTTACGCTCATATTTTGCAGCAGTATAACCAGGTTTTGCGGCAGCGTAATGCTTTTATGAAACGCCATGTCCAAACCCCAGATGCAACGTCTCTACACTCAGAATTGGCTGTGTGGGATGCACAGTTAGCAATAACCGGTACACGGGTGATTAGACGACGCGATCGCGCCATCAAGCGATTGGCTCCCATCGCCACCGCTTGGCACTCCAGCATCAGTGGCAGTACAGAAATTCTACAAGTCACCTACTTGCCCAATGTCCCTTTAGAGCAAAACCATACCGAACAAGTTCAACAAACTTTTTTGGCAAAAATTCAGCAAAGATCTATTGCTGAGTTGCACCGAGGTACGACCCTTGTCGGTCCCCACCGCGACGAAGTAGAATTAACAATTAACCATACACCCGCTCGTCAGTACGGTTCTCAAGGTCAGCAGCGAACCCTAGTACTAGCCCTGAAACTAGCAGAATTGCAACTCATTGAAGAAGTTGTCGGAGAACCACCCCTACTATTGCTTGATGATGTCTTGGCTGAGCTTGACTCATCCCGTCAAAATCAATTACTTGATGCCATTCAAGACCGCTTCCAGACCCTGATTACTACCACTCATTTGGGTTCTTTTGATTCCCAGTGGTTGAATTCCTCCCAAATTCTTTGCGTTAAAGCAGGAGAAATATTGCCCAATGGTTGTTAGTTGGTTATTAGTTGTTATTAGTTACAACCAACAACCAACAACCAACAACCAACAACCAACAACCAACAAAGGACAATTCAAATATGCATAAAAATCATCATGTTTTAAATAAAAATGAAATTGCCTCATTAGGTGCATCATTGCGAAAAATTGAGCAAAAGCTTCTCAAACAAGGCGATGGGCAAGGTAAAACTAGAATTTGGCTCCAAGGAGCGGAACCTTATTTTGATATATTCTTTGAATTCAAAAATGATGAAATAATATGGTTTCAATTTACTTTACGGGGTAAATCTCTTTCTTGGGATAGTAAAACAAAAGGATGGCAAACAGGTATTACTAATGAATTAAAGAGTGATGATATCACTCTTTATCCTGCTAGTAAAATAATTGATAATGATAATATAATTGATTGGGAATTTATTAATTTAGCGAAATCAATTCTCCAAACTAGGGCAGAAGAAGCAACTTTTGCTAAGGCACTGGCACTGTTTAATTAGCAACTTACTTGAGTGGGGAGATGGGGAGTGGGGACTGGGGAGTGGGGAATGGGGAGTGGGGAGATGGGGAGATGGGGGAGTAAACAATTATTCTTCCTCATCTTCCCCATCTTCCCCATCTTCTTCATCTTCCCCAACTTATCCGAACCGTATTGGGGGACTGCCTAGGAAGAAAGGATGTCTAGGTGAAAGCAGTAAGAGGGGCGAACAATATACACTATACTGTGTTTATTAGCAACACACAAATGATAGAGCCAGAAGGAAGATAAGATAGATAAATCCCATCTGTGGCCAAGTTAGCGCCATTAGTTGTTAGTTGTTAGTTGTTACTTGTAAGTTGTCAACCCTTACCACAAACAACAAACAACCAACAACAGACAACCAACAACCAACAACAGACTAATTGAGTGGACAAACTCTACTGGCTTGATCAAATTCAACCCCAAGACCGCGCTAAAGTAGGTGACAAAGCATTCCATTTGAGCAGAATTATCCAGCGTGGCTATCCAGTAGTGCCTGGTTTTGTTATTTCGGCGGAAGTTTTGCGAGAATTTCTCGAAACTCTCAACAGTTCAGAGGGATTAATCGCTGACTTACCCCATTCTTCCTTGTACCTGGATGTAGGTAATTGGCGTCAACTTCAGCAGGTGGCTGGTCGCTTGCGTCAGGAAATTATCAACGCCACTGTGCCTGAGGGTATTTTGAATACAATCCTGAAAGCAGCACAGCAGTTGATTGGCAAAGAGGAACCTAATCGCGAGTCGCCTAGGTCGGGGAACCCTTTGATATCTGACTCTCACCAACACAGTGACTTAATAAAGTGGGAATCTGCATGTTTGATTTTTCGCCCAACTGTTGCTGTACCAACTGCAAAGTACGGTGTGGGGAATATATCTGGTTTACTGGAGTCCCAGTTTTGCTGGTGTAATGAACAAGCGATCGCTAAGGCATTGAAGCGCACTTGGAGCGAGTTGTTTCGTGCCAGAAGTCTACTACATTGGCAGCGCTTAGGAATTGACCTGCAACAAATTAATTTAGCAGTTTTGGTGCAACCCTTCAGGAATGCTATTGCCAGTGGAATACTTCATGCCAATTCCGACCGATGGGAAATTCAAGCTACTTGGGGATTGGGAATAGCGATCTCGAGAGGCGAAGTACTACCAGATGTGTACTACATCCAACCGGAAACTGGTGCTGTACAGGAGCGACAACTGGGCGATAAAACGCTGGCTTATGGTTTTGATGATGCAGCACCTGTTGCGGCTGTTCAACATGTGCTTGCACCAGATAACATCAGTCTTGTTGCCTATCTCCTATCGGAAGCCCAACAAAAACAATATGCTCTCCCAGAAGAATATTTGTCACAACTCATTGGGCTGGCAAATCAACTTGTCAGAGAAGTCGGTACAAATTTTACCGTAGAGTGGACTATCTCTGTGGAAACTGGAACTGGGACGCTCACAATTACGCAAGTGAACACCTCCTTTGGTGTCATGTCGAATTTGCACTTGCTCCAAGGACTGGCGGCGTCAGCAGGACGTGTGGTGGGGAGTGCTTATGTCATCAGGAATTTAAAACAAAAACCACAACAACTACACAAAGGAGTCATTTTAGTAGCACCCGTTATTGCGCCTGATTGGTATCCGCTACTGCATCAAGCTGGTGGTATTATTACTGAACAGGGGGGGTTGACTAGCCATGGAGCAATTCTGGCTAGAGAATTGAGTATCCCAGCAGTGGTGAATGTGATAGATGCTACAGCTATCATTCAAAATGGCGAACGACTGGTTGTCGATGGCGACAAGGGAGAAGTTTATCGTGTCACAAGGGGAATGGGGGTAGCAGAGGAGTTCAAATCAAAAATTGTAACTGCCAATATAAGTGAATACACGCAGATAGGAAAAACAAATATCCGCAGAGCAGTTGCTTCAAGCCAGGGGAGCCTTTCGGCAGTTCCTTCTGGGGGAAACCAACGCCAGTTACCTGGGTCGGGAGACCTGGACGCAGTAATGGCTCCCCAAGACCGTGTTGGCTCACCGGACACATGCTTCAAGCCGGGGAACCCTTTCGGCAGTTCCTCATGGGGAGCTACTGCGGTGGACGGGGAACCCTTTCGGCAGTTCCTTCTGGGGGAAACACGCCAGTTGCGACCCTTGGGAAAACCCCAAGACCGCACAGGCTCCCCAACACCCTTTCGGGAACGCCTGTCGCCAAGAGCGCTCTTTTCACCGCACAGGCTCCCCAAGACCGGACTGCCTCACCAACGCACAGGCTCCCCAAGACTGGACGACCTGACCAACGCACTGCCTCGTCCATCTGCGCCAAAATCCAAAATCCAAAATCCTTTGCCCATGATTGCAACCCAGTTACTGGTTAACTTGAGCCAGCCCAGCTTAATCGAACAAGTGCAGAACTTGCCTGTGGATGGTGTGGGATTATTGCGCTCAGAACTCATGGTGTTATCCATTCTGGAGGGACAACACCCCAACATTTGGCTTGGGGAAGGGCGCAAAACACAATTACTGGAGCGTTGGTGCGAGCAGATTATGCAGTTTGCTCGGGCTTTTGCACCACGACCAGTTTTTTATCGGTCTTTGGATTGGCGATCGCACGAACTGCCATCTAGTGACCATAGTCTAAAATCTTCCCCACAAGCAATGCTGGGAGAACGGGGCACCTTCAGCTATATCGGAAATCCGGCGCTTTTTGAGTTGGAACTAGCAGCCATTGCTGCTGTACAGAAAGCTGGCTACAGCAATATCCAGCTAATGTTACCTTTTGTGCGCACTGTGGAAGAGTTTTCCTTTTGTCGCCAAAAAGTTGAGCAAGCGATGTTAAACCATGTGCCACAGTTTCAACTGTGGATTATGGCTGAGGTGCCTTCAATACTGTTTTTGCTACCAGAATACGTGAAAGCAGGTGTGCAGGGGATTTCAATTGGTACCAATGACCTCACCCAATTACTACTAGGAGTGGATCGAGAGCAAGGACATCTAGCAACAGCATTTAATGAACTTCATCCAGCGGTTATGGGAGCGATCGCCCAACTCATCCATATGGCAACAAGTGCAGGGATTCCTTGCTCTATCTGTGGTCAAGCACCAGCGCTGTATCCGGAAATCATTGAACACCTCGTGCAATGGGGCATTACTTCCATTTCTGTTGAACCAGAAGCACTTGATCGAACATATGAAGCAATCTTCCGTGCTGAACAAAAACTAATTCTACAAGCGGCGCGACAGTTAATATCGGAAAATGGCCACAATAGGTGAGCTATATGGCACTTGTTCTGGCTCTACAGCATAAACCGTACCACCATTTAATAAAGTATGAGCAGCGGCGAAATCCAGTAAATCCTCATCGCCTGTTTCTTCTTCCTGGTGTAAATAAACCGTTTCCGACGTTGGGTCAAACAAACCCCATCGCTGCTCACCAACTGCAACTAACAATGAATCCACTCGTTGATAATAAGCGGCTGAGGTGATTTCTTTGATATTGTTGGATGCTTTGCCAGACCCGGAGCCAAACAATTCGTGGAATAGTTCCACAACCTCTTGTTGGGACTTTTTGAAGTTAGCCTCAACAATTGACCAAGCTTGATGGTGCAACTCCTGGGCACTCTCAATTTTTGTGTTACCTGTAATACTTTCTGCCATTAAGTGCTTATAAGTATTTGCCTCTCGATACACAGGTAACAAATACTCTACTCCAGCCAGCACCAAAGGCGCTTGTTGATTTCGCAGTTTCTCCTGCAATACGCCATCAATTATCTGAAAGAATTGGAGGATGTCTTTCTGGTGTTCATTCCTGTCAGGACTCCCTTGACCGTGAAACGTACCAGGCTGTGACTGTGAAAAGGGATTGGATGTTCCCCCGTTAGATGTTGCAATTCGGAACTCACCCTCTTTGGCTGTGTCGTCATAGCCGAGAGCTTCATCCAGACTGTTAGGCAAATTTTCTACCTCCACCTCCTTGACGGTGTAGCGTGTTCCTTCAAATAACCTCACATCCTTTTGACTGAGTGTTAGGAGATAAAAACGTCCATTGCCATTTAAAATTTGTAGCAGCGGCTTAATGTGGAAGCGATCTGTCACCACAACCAACTCCTCAAAATCCAGAGGCAAGCTATAGTACTGGAAAATATCTTTAGAAATAAAGATTGCCAGTCCTTGCTCTCCTCTTTCCTCCCAGAAAGGTGGTTGATCCAGTTGATGAGCTTTTACTAGCAATTCCATCGCTTCGTTCTGCTCAAGACCTCCATCAATTAAGCGAGCCTCTGCTTCTTTAATAAGATTCTTAAAGCGAATTGCGTTTTGTCGGACTTCTGGTCCGGCTATCTGCATTGGCATATAAATTGAAACAGAATTTTGTTTTGGCTGTTCTAGCAGTGTTTTTATTTTCTCTGTTGAAATTAAATCCATTAAGTAACCCTCCTATTAAAAAATGGCAGGAAATGCCAAAAGAAACCGTTGATACGTCTCCAACGGTCAACCCTTAAACCAAAACGGTTTACGCTCACTTCATTTCACGACAACAAGAGTAGAATTTCATCTTTCTTTTGATAGGCAAGAGGAGGGGAGGAGGGGGGGAGGGGGGCAGGGGGGCAGGGGGGCAGGGGGGTGATTCTTTCTCTCCCCCACTCCCCCACTCCCCCACTCCCCCACTCCCCCACTCCCCCACTCCCCCACTCCCCCACTCCCCCACTCCCCCATTAGTAATGTTTTAATTGATACTTTGTGACTTCATGGCTACACGATCGCGCCGTTGCCTCACTAAACCTAGAGTCAGTCGTTTGATTATCCAGTACAAGCCCGTAAGTATGGCAAAAGTGATAGTAATAATCACTAAGGGCTGTTTACCCAGAATTTCCTCCACACCTTTGGTAAGCACAGCATCCGGTTGAGTAATGAAATCCCAACTATTGAAACGTAAGAATCTCCCCCAATAAATACCAACGGCACAGAGAGCATGGGTAATCAGTTCAACCCACAAAATCCATTGGCTCTTGCCGATACGACGTAAGTAGTAACCCAAATTAATTAAAGATATTACGTAAGCTTCAAATCCCGATATAATAACTAGTAAATACACGGGAATTAATATCAGGGTAATAATCCACACCGATTGAATTGTACGGATATCATTTATGAGATGAATTACATCAGTTAACAAATAAGGCGCATTCGGCAGAAAAGCGTAGAACACCAAAAATCCTAACCACCAAATCAAAGAGCCTCCGCGCCTAGTGCGAAACAGCCAAATACTTAAAGCAAACGGGATGAAGGCCAGAAATAAATTCCAAGGCATCCAACCTATATTGATTTTTAAGACCTGTATAACTCTAGTAATCAATTGAATTGTTTCTGCTTTCATAGCGCTTACTCAGAAGATGTCTAAATTATTTTGAGTTTCCTTTATAGTTTTAAGCTATTTTAATAGAGTAACCAAGAGCTTGCACCTACACCCTACAAGGGTGAACGGCAGTCCCAACAAGATCGGCAGAGCCGCTGTTAGCGCCTCCCTATGCAGGCTTGCAAGCGTTAATTTTTCATTTGGCTTAAATTAAACGTGCTTAATAAAACGTATTATTTAAGTATTAACACATTTGTGTAAAATATGATACTCTTATGATCGCGCAAAGAGCGCAGTCGCAACACATAAAAGAAACACATTTTTCCCCCACACCCCCACACCCCAAAGGGTTCGTCAAAAGTCAAAAGTCAAAAATGTTTTAACTTTTTACACCCCTACACCCTCACACCCCTATACCCCTGTGTTTCTTGATCATCCATCTGAGCTTTAATAGCGCGGTAGCGGTTGAGTAGATGACCTTGAATCTGTGCTAATCTGTGCATAAGTTAGCAGAGAAGTAATATGCACAGATTAGAAGACTTGTTGCAGATTGGAGATGCCGCAAAGCTTAGAGGTGTAAGTATTGACACTCTGCGGCGTTGGGAGAAAACAGGAAGAATTCAAGCTGTAAGAACAGAGGGAGGGCATCGCCGCTATCGTGTGGCAGACTTGCTTAAAGTTGATAATCCCAGCCTACGGCATACAGTTATTTATGGTCGAGTTAGCACCCCAGATAAAAAAGAGGATTTGGCTCGTCAGATAGGTGTTCTAGAACTTTACTGTCAGCAGCATTCTATATGAAGGGGTTTACACTATCAAAGATATTGGGTCAGGACTGAACTACAGAAAACGGGGGTTATTAAAACTCATAGAGTTATTGCAACGCAATGAAGTGGAGCGTTTAGTCATTACGGACCTTTGATCGTTTGCTCAGGTTTGGATCTGAATTGGTTTTTGCTCTATGTGAGAATAATGGAACTGAAGTGATTATTCTTAACAAACCGGTTTTAGTAGAACCTGAGCAAGAATTGGTGGAGGGTGTCTTAGCTGTGATTACAGTTATGTCCGCTCGTTTGTATGGTTCGCGTTCTAAACGTAACCTCAAGGCAATGCAAGCAATGCACGAATGCGCAGAACAAATCATAACTGCTGAGAGTTGACATGTCAAATCTTTGTATGTTAGCTTAAAAAAGAGATTTGTTGAGTTAATCCTATGGGAAAAAACAAGCAGCAGAAAACTGAATATACCTACACTCAGGTTATTCCTGTTGTTTGTTGTTCAGATGAAACACAGATAAACCAAATTATGCACCTGTGTGGTATCCCAAGAGCTTTAACCTACAATAAACTAGGCTCTTTACAAGGCTGGGGACTTGACTGGAAAAAAGCAGATCCCATAATTAGAACCATCTTAAAACCAGAGGATATAGGTCTTCCTAGTAAGCTGTGGGAGTGGTCAGTAAATGACACGATGAAAGCTATCACTGCTCAACAGGAAGCGGCAAAGGTATTTCTCTCTCGTGAAATATGGCGTAAATATCCTATACAACCCAGTCAGCAGCAACGCATCAAGTGGATAGAGATAAACAAAGAAAATAAGAAAGGAGAAGAACTTAAAGTTCTTAAGCTGCAATCTCTAGAATTATTTCCACCCTGCACTGTTGAAATAGAAAGAAACAGGTTGCTTGAGTTGTTAGATAAAAACCCAGCTCAAGATAAGTGGCTACATCGCCAATTTAGAAAACAGTATCTTCGAGGTCATACATTTGTCAGAAATCAAATTGTTTATCAGGGGGCAGGATACTCTTGTAAACGGATAACGAGAAATACTATACAGCTAGAAGTAGCCGGGTTAATTAAAGGCAAACGCGTTACTTTAAAACTGCGTTGTCGTCACATTATTCAAGGTCAAATTAGACTAAGGAGCAACGAACACGGTCTTCTAGAAATTCATTGCACTCGCACAAAAACTTTAATCCTGCCACCAGGTAAATCTCCGAAAAAGTTAGGAATTGACAAAGGTTATACCGAGGGGTATTACACATCAGAAGGTACTAAAATTGCTGATGGTTTAGGGAAGCTTCTGACGGCAAAAACCAACAGGATTAGTAAAACTAATCGTAATCGTTACAGACTGTTTGCCCATGCACGAAATAATCCAGCTAAGTCAGGAACTATCCGAAAAAATAATTTAGGCTATAAAACCAAGAAACGTCGTTTACAGCGAGAGAAGGCGACCATACAGAATTTCATTCGTAGAGATTTAAGACTGAATATCACTTCACCAGTTGAAATCTTCTGCGAAGACCTCACCCAACCCATTAAAGGTAAACAACAAGCTAAACAAATTAATCGCAAGCTTAACCAATGGATGAAGGGTGAGTTACAAGCTTCAATCGAGAAAATATCATTGGAGACAGGATCGACAATATCAGTGGTTAATCCTGCTTATACATCGCAAGTCGATAACCCAACAGGGACGCTTTTAGGTCGCAGGGAAGGAGATCGCTTTATCCGTTATACGGGGGATGTAATTCAGGCTGATTGGAATGCGTCGATAAATATTCGCATTCGAGGGCAGGACAAGCAAATTACTAGGTATATGCGATCTAGTGAGGTGCAAACGATTCTTGTGGGTCGTACTGTTCAATATTTGCACTCAATCGGCTATTCTGTTGCAGCCGCGTTAGACCTTGGATTGCTGCCATCTAAGTTTAAGACCACTGCATTGGAATATGAGAGTAAATATTACCCGCAGGGGTGGCGGGTACGCTTAAGCTTTGATCTGGGAGACTCAAGCCCATTGTCGCCAACGTGCTACAGCCACGACCAGATTAAATGACAGCAGCAATCAAAGACACTTCTCTTGCGTCTGCATAGATTTAATCAGATTTAGTTTACCCCCTACTAAAGCTCAGATGCATCATTCTGACTTGCTGCTACAGTGCTTATTCACCTGAGATGCTAAAGCATCTGATTGCTGTGCAGCAGTAGTAGCTGGGGTCAGCGCTGTGTCAATTTCTCCTCTTGCCTTTTCGATGATTACCCTACCATCGAATGAGGCTTTTGCTGTCTTTGCTGAGTAAAGAGCCATAGCAGCCTTGGAGATCGATTGACTAAAAGTCTCAAACACATTCATAAAACGATTTTGAAATTCTTTTAGCTTAGGGTCTTTAAATTTGAGGTCCTTGAGCTCTTTGGTAACAGCTTCTAAATCGTGAGCCAGTTTCAAGCTTGTTACCACCTGCTGCCCTTTACTATTATCGATCAGATCAGTTCCTTTGTTAACCACCGTAATCAATCGCTCGCACTGGGCTGATTTGCTGTCATTGCAAGCAGTAACTAAAAAAGCGATGCTCAGGGTAACAGGAGCAATAATGATATATTTACGCCAAACAGACATTGACAACCTACCACCAATAAAATCCTAATAATAGTACTCAATGATTCAGAAGTTTTGGTGGGAGTTCCGATAATTCCAGATCTGTGTCAAATTGCTATCTGGATCACGTAGATAACAATATAGGAATCCTAAATCATTTGTGAAAAATCTTAAGTAGTGTAGGTGGGGCTATGCCCTACAAAACCCACACATGGTGGGCTTTAGCCCGAACTACGTGTGTTTCAAAAATCTGCGGAGGATTCCTATAGTTCGATTCTGTATAGCAATCAGTGCAGGAATTACAAACACCCCCCGCCCCTTTGGGTTCGTCAAAAGTCAAAAGTCAAAAATATTTTAAATTTTGAATTTTCGCGCAACGGCTTGTCCCCCTTGTCCCCCTTGTCCCCCTTGTCCCCCTTGTCCCCCTTGTCCCCCTTGTCCCCCTTCTCCCCCTTCTCCCCCTAGTTTGGCTCTTAAATAGGATTGCTATATAGTCAAATATACCTCCCATGGGTACAAATTGCGCTTTTGAAACCAAGTAGGGGATCTCGGCCATTCGCCCCTACAAACGGTGTTGTTCATTTATGTAAACATTCAGCTTATGACCGTGCAAAGTATAGTAGAGACGTAGCATGTTACGCCTCTACTTCAGATATTAGCCTAGGAATAAATTCCTAGGCTGTTGGGGGGTTGCTTAAGCCGGAATATATTTGTGAATTTACTATAAATTTAAGTATTTTTACTACCTAGGCTAGATAGTAAAGCTAAGAACTTTTTATTAATTTATAAGAATCCTTATTTTCCTTAATTAAAAAAAAACATAATTGAGAATTCAGAATCAATTAGTGGGGCAATACTGCACAGATTTTGCCCTTTTCGGACACTACAGACAACGATATTTCAAGGGTTTCAACCACCAGATTTCCTTAAAAGAGCAGTATTCAATACGGTTTTTTTAAAGGTTTTTGATGAGAATTGAAAACGTGTAGAACACTCAGCGTTCTACAGGAATTATCGGTACGTAGATTATCTTATCAGAACCGTATGGGAGCAGTATTTATTTAGTGGGGAGATTTAAACCAAAAAGCTTTTTGGTTAATTCATGTGAATGTAAATTTAGTGAGAAATATTTCGGAGGCTTAAATTATTCAACAACAAACAGCGGTAAATTAACTCTTGCTGATGATCTCTTAGAAAAGGTTGAAAGGTAAAATGCAAAATTCAATTTTGAAAGATGACCCCTTGTGGTATAAGAACGCCATTATCTATGAAGTGCCCGTTCGTGCCTTTGCTGACAGCAACGGGGACGGGATTGGCGACTTTCGAGGGTTGACAGAAAAATTAGATTACTTACAAGACTTAGGTGTTACCGCAGTCTGGTTGCTGCCGTTTTTCCCCTCCCCACTGAAGGATGATGGTTACGATATTGCTGATTACACCAGTGTCAATCCAATCTATGGTACACTAGAACACTTTAAGGAGTTTTTGGCATCTGCCCATCAGCGAGGCATTCGCGTAATTATCGAGTTAATTGTTAACCACACATCTGACCAGCATCCTTGGTTTCAACGGGCACGTCGTGCGCCTAAGGGCAGTCAGGAACGAGATTTTTACGTTTGGAGTGATACGCCGGAAAAATACCAAGAGGCTCGAATTATTTTCCAAGATTTTGAGTCTTCTAACTGGGCTTGGGACCCGATCGCCAAAGCTTATTACTGGCATCGCTTCTACTCTCATCAGCCGGATCTCAATTATGATAATCCCCAGATGCGCGAGGCGGTGTTCGATGTCCTTGATTTTTGGTTAGAGATGGGGGTAGATGGGCTTCGCTTGGATGCGGTGCCTTATCTGTATGAACGCGAAGGGACTAACTGCGAGAATTTACCACAAACCCATGCTTTCCTCAAGGATCTCAGAGCGCACATAGACGCAAAATTCCCCAACCGAATGCTTCTAGCTGAGGCGAATCAATGGCCTGAGGATGCTGCACAATATTACGGGGCTGGGGATGAGTGCCAGATGAACTTTCACTTTCCCCTGATGCCTCGCTTATTTATGGCATTGCGGATGGAAGATAACTTCCCTATTGTAGATATCCTCCAGCAGACTCCATCCATTCCCGATAACTGCCAGTGGGCACTGTTCCTCCGTAACCACGATGAACTCACCCTGGAGATGGTGACAGATGAAGACCGGGACTACATGTATCGGGTTTATGCACAAGACCCTGTGATGAGAGTTAATTTAGGAATCCGTCGCAGGTTAGCACCCCTGTTGGGAAATGACCGCCGTCAAATTGAGTTACTTAATAGTTTGCTGTTGTCTCTACCTGGAACTCCCGTGCTTTACTACGGCGATGAAATTGGTATGGGAGATAACGTTTATGTGGGCGATCGCAATGGTGTGCGCACGCCGATGCATTGGAGTTCCGACCGGAACGCGGGTTTCAGTCGCGCTAACCCCCAACGGTTGTATTTACCCGTCATCGTTGATTCAGAATATCACTATGAGGCAGTCAACGTTGAAGCACAACGGGCTAACCCCAACTCCCTCTGGTATGCAATGAAACGCTTGATTGCTACCCGTAACCGTTTCCAGGCATTGGGTCGAGGAAGCTTTGAATTGCTGCGCCCGAATAACCGCAAAGTTCTTGCCTTTACCCGCACCTACGAAGGAAAACACATTCTGGTAGTAGCAAATTTATCCCGCTTTGTGCAAACCGTTGAATTAGACCTATCAGCCTTTAATGGGTTAGAACCAGTAGAAATTTTTGGTTACACAGAGTTCCCACCTATTGGGGAGTTACCCTACTTCCTTAGCCTTAGCCCCTACGGGTTCTACTGGTTTACTCTACAACGTAAACTTACCTTGACCCAACCGCCCAAACCTCAAGCAGAGTTACCCACCCTAGCTATCAGTGGTCAGTGGCAAAAAGTTTTTTCTCAACCACAGTCTTTAGAAACACGAAATTTCGTGTCTCAACTAGAATCCATTCTGTCTGATTACCTGTATACCTGTAGCTGGTTTGGCGGCAAAACCCAGACTATTCAATCGGCAAAAATTACAGAGGCGATGGTCCTACCCTACGACAAAGTGGAGTGCGATCAGGAGACAATGGAGAGGTGTTCCCCAGCTCCCGCAGAGGCTTTGATGGTTTGGCTGCGCTTAGAGTACATCCGGGGAAACCCTGAAACTTACCTGCTACTATTAGCTTATGCAGAAGGTGAGCAAGCTATGCAGCTTTTGACAGAAACGCCTCAAGCTGTGGTTGCTCGCCTTCAAGAGGGGATTTTAATTGATGCCATAGCAGACAAAGACTTTCTTGACTTCCCACTCCATGCCATTGCTCATCATCATTCCTATAAAGGAATGGCAGGAGAACTAGTTGCTACAGCAACTGATCTATTTTCCAAGTTAAGCGGAGATGCTTCAGAGCTCGAGCCTGCTGTGCTGAAGGGGGAACAAATGAATACTTATGTCATATATGGCGATCGCCTGTTCCTGAAATTCTTCCGCAAAGTTGAGGATGGTATCCACCCCGATTTGGAGATTCGGCGTTTCCTCAGCGAGAAAAAAGACTTAAAACACTTCGCCCCCATAGCTGGAGCACTAGAGTATCGCCACCCAAGTAAGACAGGGGTTGGGTATATAACTGTAGGGATATTGCAAGAGTTTATCCCAGAAACCCGGAGTGGCTGGGACTATACCCTCGATAGCTTGCAGGACTACTTTCAACTGGTGACCACGCAGCAAGCAGATATTACCGAAGTGCCCATTCCCTCCAATTCCCTGTTAGAATTACACGGGGTTGAGATTCCCGAATTAGCTACCCAAACCATTGGTTCCTACCTGGTTAGCGTCCAACTATTGGGTGAATGTACGGCAAAACTCCATATTGCCCTGGCTTCTGCTCAAGATAATTCCGACTTAGTTCCAGAACCTTTCTCATCTTTATACCAGCGCTCTATCTACCAATATGCCCGCAACCTCACAGGTCAAGTCTTTCTGTTGTTGAGAGACCAACTGGTCTTTTTGCCACCCAACACCCAAGTACTGTCCAAGGCTGTCCTCAACCGCCAAGAGCAGATTTTGGGACACTTCCAGTCAATCATCAACCAAAAAATCACTGCCATGCGTACTCGTTATCATGGGGATTACCATCTGGGACGAGTGCTTTACACAGGGAAGGACTTCGTTGTCTTTGACTTTGAGGGTAGAGAGGCTCGCCGTTTGAGTGAACGACGGATGAAGCGATCGCCTCTGCGAGATGTAGCTGGAATGCTGTTATCGTTCAACTACGCTGTTACTCAGGCGCTACGCAATGAAATAGAAAAAGGCATGATCCGCCCTGAGAATCTCCCTCTGATGGAAGCTTGGAGTCAGTTTTGGTATAAATGGGTCAGCGTGACTTTCCTGAATAGTTATCTAGAAACTGCTGCTCATAACTCCTTTTTACCAAACACAAAAGCTGATCTGTATCTGCTTCTGGATTTTTATTTTTTGGAGAAAGTCATCAGCGCATTGGGCGATGAACTTAACCACCACATCGATTGGGTAGACATTCCACTCCGATTGATTCTCCAATTGGATAAGTAAAAGCTGTTGGTCAATACTCAATACTGCGTAGGTTTTGAATTGTTGAGGTGCCAGTGAGGTGCCAGAAACCCGGTTTCGTAGGGGCGTATTGCAATACGCCCCTACTACGAAACCGGGTTTCTATACTTGATGAATCCCACGGCGGGCTTCCTCTCATTCTCAGGCTCTCCCAGGGAATGCCGTCTGTGTGGACTGCTCAAAATAACACTCATTTTTCTACCAAAAGAGGGAGGCGTAGCTTCCAGAATTGTGTATTTTGTGTGAGACAGGAAACGAGAATAAGACCGCCGTTAGAGGCTTATTCTATGAAACAATAATAAAGATGTATACTCCATCGCTTTCTAAAGTTAGAAATTTCATTTTCAAACATCCCGCCAACATCCTCCTTACGGTAGGCTCGAAAAAAACTCTTGGTGACAAATAATTAACAAAGCTGCGCCTCAAAATCTTTTTACAACTTAGATTTTTTATCCATGATTTATCTATGTTCCTAGCGCTATGGCCCGGTAACGTCTATCCCTTGGGAGCCAGTTGGGATGGCAAAGGTACAAACTTCGCTCTGTTCTCAGAAAACGCAACAGGCGTCGAGCTTTGTTTATTTGATCGAGAAGATCAAGAGACACGCCTGAACCTGACTGAGGTCAACAACTTTGTCTGGCACGGCTATGTGCCAGGAGTCGGACCAGGTCAAAGGTATGGATTCCGAGTGCATGGTCCCTATACACCTAGTGAGGGTCATCGCTTTAACCCTAATAAACTGCTAATTGACCCATACGCCAAAGCGATTGATGGTGAAATTGGCAATGGTCCAGAAATCTTTGGCTACTCTTGGGACTCGCCTGAAGAAGACCTATCTTTCTCAGAACTAGATAGCGCCCATCTGATCCCCAAGTCTGTTGTGGTCGATCAGTCCTTTGATTGGGAAGGGGATGACCTACTGCGAACCCCGTGGCACGAAACTGTGATTTATGAAACCCACGTCAAGGGCTTTACCAAGCTGCATCCAGATATCCCAGAAGAATTGCGCGGTACTTATGCAGGGCTGACACATCCAGCAGCCGTAGAACACCTGCAAAGGCTTGGGATCACAGCAGTTGAACTGATGCCCGTGCATCACTTTGTTTCCCGAACCGGACATCTAGCTGACAAGGGGTTAAAGAATTACTGGGGCTACGACTCTATTAACTATTTTGCTCCCTACTCCGGCTACAGTGCAAGCGGAACTCTGGGAGGGCAGGTCACCGAGTTCAAAGAAATGGTCAAGGCGCTGCATCGTGCCGGAATTGAGGTGATTCTGGATGTGGTCTACAACCATACAGGAGAAGGCAATCAGAAGGGTCCGACTCTATCGTTACGAGGCATTGACAATACAGTATATTACCGTTTGGTAGAAAGCGATCCCCGTTACTATATGGACTACACAGGCTGCGGTAATTCTCTGTATGTGCGCCAGCCGCAAGTTCTGAAGTTAATCATGGATAGCCTGCGGTATTGGGTTTTGGAAATGCACGTAGATGGCTTTCGCTTCGACCTAGCCTCGGCACTAGCACGTGAGCTATATGAAGTCAATAGTCTGGCAGCTTTCTTTGACATCATTCACCAAGACCCAGTGCTAGCTGATGTGAAGCTGATTGCCGAACCTTGGGATCTTGGAGATGGTGGCTATCAAGTCGGTCAATTCCCAGTTCTCTGGTCTGAGTGGAATGGCAGGTATCGCGATACCGTGCGGGATTTCTGGCGTGGTGAAGATAGTACATTAGGGCAATTTGCTTACTGTTTTACTGGTAGCCCTGACCTCTATGCCCTAAATGGGCGGCGACCAAATGCGAGTGTCAACTTTATCACCGCCCACGATGGCTTCAGCTTGAACGATTTGGTTAGCTATAACGAGAAACACAACGACGCTAACGGGGAAGACAACCGGGACGGGGAAAGCCACAACCGCTCTTGGAATTGTGGGGCTGAAGGTGAAACGGATGACCCGGAAGTGCTGCAATTGCGGGAACAACTGCGGCGGAATTTCCTCACAACTCTGATGCTGTCGCAAGGTATCCCCATGTTGCTAGGGGGAGATGAAATCGGGCGGACTCAGAAGGGCAACAATAATGCCTACTGCCAAGACAATGAAATTTCCTGGTTCAATTGGGACTTGCAAAAGGGAAATGAGGATCTCGTAAATTTTGCCCGCGAACTCATCTACTTCCGCCTTCAGCACCCGGTATTTCGGCGGCGCAAGTGGTTCCAAGGCAGACCAATCTACGGACAGGGCATCAGTGATATCGCTTGGTTTAACCCCGATGGTACTGAGATGACTCAGGAGCAGTGGGCAGTTGGTTATGCCAAGGCAATTGGGGTTTTCTTGGATGGGAACCAGATTCCCAGCGTTGGTCCCAAAGGGGAGCGCATCAGCGATGATAGTTTGCTCCTGTTATTTAACGCCCACTATGAAACCATTGAGTTTACCTTACCAACTGGACTAGCTGAACTAGAAAATAAGAAATGGCATGTTGTCATTGACACCAAGGAACCTCGCTTCGTCCAAGACGAGAGACTTTACACAGGTACTCAAGCCGTCCCAGTTGTAGCGCGATCGCTAGTGGTGCTACGCCGTATAGGGTAGGGAGTGGGGAATGGGGAGTGGGGAGTATAGCAATCCTATTTGAGATCTGAACAAAGGGGACTTGGAGGACTTGGGGGACAAGGGAGACTTGGGAGAGGTGTTTGTAGTTCCTCCACGGATTGCTATAGGAAGTAGGGAATTAAAAATAGAAATGAATAATTTCTATTTTTGCCTTTTTAATTATTCCCCACTCCCACTCCCCCACTCCCCCACTCCCACTCCCCCACTCCCCCACTCCCCCATTCCCCCACTCCCCCACTCCCCCACTCCCCCCCTCCCCCACTCCCCCACTCCCCCACTCCCCCATTCCCCACTCCCCATTCCCCATTCCCCACTTCTTATGAAAACAGGCACTCGTTATCTAGGTGATGGTCGTTGTGAATTTACAGTTTGGGCACCGAATTCAGATGCTGTAGCAGTACAAATAGTCTCTCCCCATTCGCGTCAGATTCCCATGCAGCAGCATCCTGGCGGCTACTGGCAAGTAACTGCTACAGATATTGAGCCGGGAACACTCTATTTATATCAATTAAATAATGGTGAAGCCCGACCTGACCCTGCATCGTATTTTCAACCGGAGGGTGTTCATAAAGCTTCTCAAGTAATTGACCAAAGCTTTACGTGGAATGACGGCAATTGGTCTGGCGTTCCTTTAGAGGCGATGATTATATATGAGCTGCATGTTGGAACTTTCACCCCGTCCGGGACTTTTGAAGCGATCATTCCCCGACTCAGGGATTTACGGGAGTTAGGGGTTACGGCAATTGAACTGATGCCAATTGCTCAATTTCCAGGGGATCAACCTACTGAGAATCCACATGCCTATCGCAACTGGGGTTACGATGGTGTTTATCTGTTTGCTGTCCAAAACTCCTACGGGGGTCCATTGGGGTTGAAGCGGTTAGTTGAGGCTTGTCACCAAGAGGGAATTGCTGTGGTTCTGGATGTGGTGTATAACCACTTTGGGCCGGAGGGCAATTACATCAGCCTCTTTGGACCTTACTTTACAGAAACTTATCGCACCCCTTGGGGTAGTGCTATTAACTTTGATGATGCCCTCAGCCATCATGTACGTAGCTTTTTTATTCAAAATGCTCTGTACTGGTTGGAAGAATATCACATTGATGCTTTACGCCTAGATGCAGTTCATGCTATCTATGATTTAGGGGCTAAACATTTTTTAGAAGAACTAACAGAAAATGTTGCTGCTCTTTCTAAGGAACAAGGACGAAAACTTTATCTTATTGCTGAAAGTGACTTGAATAATGCCCGGATTATTCGTCCTGCTGAGTTAGGAGGATACGGAATTGATGCTCAGTGGAGTGATGACTTTCATCACGCGCTGCATTCGTTGCTGACAGGAGACAATAATGGGTATTATGAGGATTTTGGCAAGTGCGAACACTTGGCAAAAGCCTACCAAGATACCTTTGTGTATGACTGGCAATATGCGCCTCATCGCCGAAGATTTCATGGGAATTCTGCTGGCGATCGCGGACTAACTCAATTTGTCGTCTGCATCCAGAATCATGACCAAATAGGAAATCAATTACTGGGTGAGCGTTTATCTCAACTTGTATCGTTTGATGCTCTGAAACTGGCTGCTGGTGCAGTTTTACTCTCTCCTTACATTCCTTTGTTATTTATGGGTGAGGAATATGGTGAAGAAGTGCCTTTTACTTACTTTGTTAGTCACGCCGATGCTGATTTAATTAAGGCAGTTAGGCAAGGAAGAAAGGCAGAGTTTGCAGCTTTTCACGTGGCAGGAGAACCGCCCGATCCGGAGTCTTCAGAAACTTTTCTAAAGTGTAAGTTAAATTGGGAGAAACGTAAAGAAGGTAAACACTTTGTTCTGTGGTCTTTTTATCAACATCTCATCCAATTGCGTAACACAATTCCGGCTTTAGTGAAGCGAGAACGCCAAAATTTAGAAGTTGGGTTTCAGGAAGCTGAAAAGTTAGTTTGGTGGCGCAGGTGGAGTGATGATAACCAGATACTTTGCCTGATGAATTTCAACCAAAGTGATATAACTTTTCAGCCAAATTTAACCAGTAGTGGCTGGAAAAAGCTTTTAGATTCTGCTGATGAACAGTGGCAAGGTTCTGGATCGCTTTTGCCAGAGAAAATTAATTCTGGGCAGGAATTAACGCTGCGATCGCAAAGTTTTGCACTTTACGAAAGCTTTTAATTAAAGCAATTTCACGAGCCACATCTGTAGGGTGGGCACTGCCCACCTTATTGTATCTAAAAACCGCCCTAGCTGACGCCACGTCTAACGACGAAAGAGAAGCGCAGGCCCGTTCTGCGAAGCCGTTCTGGAAGGGTAGGGCTGTAGAAGCCAAGAACACAGAGAAATTTGAGGAGAAATAAAATTTATATGCGAATTCCAAAGGCAACTTATCGAATTCAGTTCAATTCGGCATTTGGTTTTGACGCAGCAAAAGCTATTACAAGCTATCTGGCAGAGTTGGGAATTTCTGATCTCTATGCTTCTCCTATTTTTAAGGCAAGAGCAGGAAGTCCCCACGGGTATGATGTTGTTGACCCTACGCAGTTAAATCCAGAGTTAGGAGATCAGGAAGCTTTTGAAGCTTTAGTTCAGGAATTAAAACAGCATAATATAGGTTGGGTGCAGGATATTGTACCTAACCATATGGCTTATGATACTGAAAATAAGTATCTGATGGATGTGCTGGAAAATGGTCCTGATTCATCCTATGTTGAGTACTTTGATATTGCCTGGAATTCTCCTTTTTCTAGTACCCTAGAGCCTATTTTGGCACCACTGCTGGGAAACTTTTATGGAGCTTGTTTAGAAAATAGTGAAATTCAACTCCAGTATAATGAAAATGGACTGAGTGTTAAGTATTACAATTTAACTCTGCCACTCAAACTAGAATCTTATGCCAATTTTTTAAATCGGAATTTGGGTAAATTAGTCACAAATTTAGGGAGAAAGCATCCCACTTTTGTCAGGTTGCTTGGTATCCTTTATAGCGTCAAAAATATTCCTTCAGAGGCAACGATTCAGCAAAGACGCGACCAGACAAATTTTGTTAAGGGGCTTCTGTGGGAACTTTATACAGATAACTCAGAAATCAAAACATTTATTGATGATAATTTGCAACTCTTTAATGGTGAAAAAGGAAAGCCCGAAAGTTTTAATCTTTTAGATAGTGTACTTTCGGAACAGTTTTACCGTCTTTCTTACTGGAAAGTTGGCGCTGAAGAGATTAATTACCGAAGATTTTTTACTGTCAATGAGTTGATATCAGTTAAGGTGGAAGAGTTAAAGGTATTTAATAATACCCATTCTCTCATTTGTCGGCTCGTGGAAGAGGGTAAGTTTACTGGTTTGCGAATTGACCATATTGATGGTCTTTACGATCCTACACAATATTTAGAGAGGTTGAAAGAAAAAATAGGTGATACGTATATCACTGTTGAAAAGATTTTGCAGTTAGGAGAAGAGTTACCTAGTAACTGGTCAATTGAAGGGACTTCTGGCTACGATTATTTAAATTATGTCAATGGTGTTTTTTGTCAAGCGGAAAACCAAGATAGGTTTACTCAAATCTACTGGGATATCACAGGAAGTAAAATACCATTTGAGGAAATTGTAGCTGAGAAAAAACATCTGATAATAGAGCGAAATTTGGCAGGCGATATTGAGAACCTGACTTTTCTCTTAAAGAAAATAGCGGGTATGTACCGCCATGGCAATGACTTTACAATTAATGGTTTGAAGCGGGCGCTGGCGGAAATACTCTCTCGGTTTCCTGTATACCGAACTTATATCAGTCAGGAGGGTGGTATATCTGAAGGCGATCGCTCCTATATCCAGGAAGTGATAGAAGGCACCAGGGCTTACACGCCATTGTTGCAAAATGAATTGAATTTTATCGAAAAGTTGCTGTTGCTGGAATACGAAGATTCTCTGACTCAAGCTGAAAAAGACCAGTGGCTTTACTTTGTTATGAGAATGCAACAGTATACAGGGCCATTGATGGCGAAAGGAGTTGAAGATACTGCTTTCTACGTTTATAATCGCCTGATTTCCTTAAACGAAGTTGGTGGTGAACCTGGTACTTTTGGCATTAGTGTTTCCGAGTTTCATGACTTCAATCAAAAACGACAAACTCGTTGGCCTCATGCAATGAGTGCGACCTCAACCCATGATACCAAGAGGGGTGAAGATACGAGGGCAAGGCTCAATGTCCTCTCAGAAATCCCTGATGAATGGCAAAAACAAGTCCGCACTTGGAGTGAAATTAATCGTTCCCATAAAAAGCGGGCTAAGCGTTTAACTATGCCAGACAGGAACGATGAATATCTTTTCTACCAGACGCTGGTTGGGGTGTTTCCATTTTTTGAGCATGAGTACGGTAGCTGTATTGAGCGCGTGAAAGATTTTGTGCTAAAAGCTATCAGAGAAGCCAAAGTTTACACTGCTTGGCTCCGAGAGAACAGCACTTATGAAAATGCCTTTACTGATTTTGTCACAGCAGTTCTAGAACCTTTGGAAGACAATCCCTTCTTAAAAGAATTTCTACCTTTTCAGAAGTGGGTTGCATATTATGGTATTTTCAACTCCCTCTCGCAAACCCTACTGAAAATTGCCTCTCCTGGAGTTCCAGATTTTTATCAAGGAAGCGAATTTTGGGATTTTAGTCTGGTTGATCCTGATAATCGCCGTCCCGTTGACTTTGAAACGCGGCAATCCTCGCTCAAAGCGATTAAGAAGCAAGCCGAGACAGATATTCTCAAGCTGATTTCTGAGTTACTTGCCACTAGGGAAGATGCGAGAATCAAGCTATTTCTCATTGTCCAAGCTTTAAAGGTAAGATGTGAGTATAAAGATGTTTTTCAGGAAGGCAGCTATTTGCCTCTGGAGGTGAGTGGCAAATTTAAAGAACATATTGTTGCCTTTGCCAGAAGCGATGGTCATAGGATGATTGTCACCATTGCCCCCCGCTTTCTCACGAACTTGATTCAGCCTGGAGAGTATCCGCTAGGAAACCAAGTTTGGGATGATACTTGTCTTCATTTACCACCAGAGGCACCATCATCTTGGAAAGATGCAATAACTGACCAGATAGTTCAAGCTGATGGTAATCTGTTCATTGGCAACGTCCTGAAACATTTTCCTGTAGCTTTACTCATTGGTTAATAGTCGTGAAATGATGTAGGGGCTTTCCGGGCGTAGGGGCGTATTGCCATACGCCCCGAACAAGGGTTTTAACGAACGCATAATTAATTTTCACGACTATGTCTAATACGGTTGGTAGGTAAGTGGTGAGGTCATCGAAACCCGGTTTCTTGAAGAAGCCGGGTTTTTCGGCTGGTGCTTACAGCAGGTGTAGGGGTGTAGGGGTGAATGGCACGCTTTAAGGGTTGAGACTGACGCTGCATAGGGGGAGAAAGGGGGACGCGGAGATATTTTTGAATGAATTTTCACACGAAGGCCCCGCGTCCCCGTGTCCCCGCGTCCCCCTGTTGTCGGTTTACTCCCTTTGGGCTGTAAGATTACCGATGTAAATTCTTCTCCCCTGCACAAGGTGCTCCTCTGCACAAGTGCTTCGTACCATTCGGGTGTAGGGGGAAAGAGTGTTTTTTTAATGGTTTTTTCGGATTTTTTACTCCTATCAAGGCTATATTTTATACAATCAATGAGAAGTTTTGGGTAGCGATGCCTGCGTGCCCCCCGCTCCCTCTTAGTACGCTAATCCCAAATCTTGAAACGTCCAAATTTCGTTGTGTAACACTTTAGGGTACGGAATGTGGGATATACAGATAAAGGTCAAGAAAATTGATGTAACTTTATTGAGATGCTTTTGACTAAGTCCAGGATTATACTGAGAGGAGCAATATCTGAGTGTAACTATTCAGATGATAGCGGATTCAGTATCATAGCCGAATACGCTACTCTTGCGCTCTTTTTTGCCCCTTCCCTAGAAGAAGACGCACTTTATGCGTGAGACAAAAAAACGTGGTTCATTTTTTACCCATAATCCAATTACCAAATGGTTAGTCAAGAAAAAGCATTTTAACATTTCTTTACAGAGTATAGTCCGGTTTACCTGTGCCAATTTACGCATAGAGGAGCAATGTACTCCGTAAGTAAGCTAATCAGCATTTAAAATATGCTGATGAGGGCTTCTGGCATATACTCGTGTCAAAAAAAATTTAGTTCATTTATGAAAGTGAATTGTTGGTGCATTTTGTGGTAAAACTTGTTGTAGCATATCAAGAACTCCACCATTACCAAAATAGATTTTTACTTGATATTTGCCAGGGATGCAAAAGACACAGGAATAACAGCAGCGTCGTGCATCGTAACATAAAATTTGGAATTAGAGCTTGTCCATTAAAACATCAGCATCAACTCAACACGGCAGGTTACAGGTTTTCAAGAAATTCCTGTCACACCTCTTTGTTGCAATTCCTGAATATTCCAGCACCAGCTAGTTACCAGTAAAATTTTGACGATGAATTTACATTTGACACATTTCCTGAATTTACCTGGCGTAGCGATAGAATCTTGTAATTCTTCGGAGGATTCAATTTTTTTCCAGTTAACTATTTTAGCCAAAAAAATTCAGTGCCCGCATTGCCGTAATTTTACGGAAGAACTACATCAAACCCGACCAATTATAGTCAGAGATTTACCAGCCAATGGTAAAGATGTTTACTTGAAGTTACCACGTCGTCAGTTTTACTGTAAAGTATGCCAGCGTTACATCACAGAGCGATTGAAGTTTATTGATTTGCGTAGGAAATACACGCAAAGATTTGAGGAAAGAATTTACTTCCAGGTAAAAAAATCTAACTTTGAGGAAGTTAGTAATCAACAACACCTCGGTGTTGAGCAAGTGAAGAATATTTTTAACCACATGACTCAAAAGCAAAAAAAACAGGAGCGCTTAGAATTAAGTAAACAGACGTTCTGGCAGAGGAATTTTGGGCATTCATAAGTAATGTTTATCACCTTTTTCTAGAGAAATAAGAGTATCCATTTTTTAGAGGTAGATTTTTACCCAGAAAACGTGTATTCTCTAGGAAGCGGATAAAAACTCATGGATGTGACATGAGTTTTAGAAAAAGTTCTCTGCATTATCAGGGCTTCAGATTTACCTAATGGGAAAGAACTTCCTAACTAAAAGTTTTCCCATCATCAATAGTTGTTTCTTGAACACTAACAGAGGTTTGTTATGGTAAGAGATTCACGTGTTGATTTAGCTTCTGGGGAGTTTCCAAAACAGTCAGATATCGCCAAAGTTGCTGTCTACGGATTAAGTATTTTGTACCGATTAAATATTTTGTTTGCGGTAATATTTCGGTTTTTGCCCATCTTTAACCTATTACATCCTAGTCCTTGGCATCGATGGATGGGAACAATTCACGGTTTTGGGGCATTACTGGTAAAGGTAGTGACTGTATACACTGGGCATTTAGCATTTACCGTACTTCAGCCAGTTAGTCTTGTTTTACCGCAGAATCATACTCTACGCTTTTGGTCAAGCTTTATGGCGATTTTGGGTATCGCTACAGACAACCTTAGTATATGTGCGATTCCGTACAGATATTAACTGAGCCGGGTGAGGTCTTGGCTGAAAGGTTCATACTTCAGTAAAGCAACGCCGATATCTCCAAAAATTAATTATGCGTTCGTTGAAATCTGCTTTTGGGTATATCGGCTGTTTGCCCCTACATCATTTCACGACTATGTCTATTAGACATAGTCGTGAAAAAGAATGTAGAACGCCCCGCGTTCTACAAGGGTGGACGGTAATGCATAGTTAATTTTCACGACTATGTCTATTGAAAACCGCTATAAACAAAGATTCTTTGGATCTTTGCTCCCGCACACGCCAATTAGACATAGTCGTGAAAATTAATTATGCGTTACCACCAAACCCTTGGTAGGGGCGTATTGCAATACGCCCCCACATCATTGCACCAGGAGCTGCTGAATCAAGATATGAATGCGCGAAAATTACGATTTTGTAGAGAGATTTAGAGAAATAAAAATCTGTTGACAAACACAATTCATTCCCAAATTCAGCTACGCCCCAATTTTGGATGGTTAATAAACAAAACCGCCATACTCTTGTTAGGGCGGTTTTGTTTACTGTGGAAACATTACTGAAAAGCTTTTTAATCTATGAGTGATTCTGCTTTCAGCAATTTTTCCTAAACACTATCTACATTCGTTGCTTCACGGAGCAAGTAAGCCGTTCACGAATTGGTCAAGATTGAGTGCTTGCCCGTTACCGCCGACTCTTGGCGCGTTGTTGGTGTCGTTGTAAGCAACGGACAAAGACGATGATTTAGAACTTCCTGTATGAGTGCCTTGATCTAATGCTTTTGTTATTGCTGATGTCAAAGCTATACCTCCGGTATTGTTTGTAAAGCTTGCATCAGCATTAGCAAAGGTAACAACCGACTCTCCGCCTGAAATGCAAGCTGTTTCTTCTTGAGAAAGGTCGTGAAAGAGAACTTCCAGGTTGTTTGCGTTAGTATTTGTCATTACGAGAATCCTCAAATTTTCAATTGTTTTGGTTTGTTGAAACCAATTTTTCGGTAGTCTTTCTACCTGAAAATAGAATAACAAATCTAATAGTAAACGTCAATATATTTCTCAAAAAAAAGTCATTTTATCCATTTTATTTTTCCGGAAAATTTACATATTTATTCTGCATTCATCATTTATTTAAAACAGCTTCATGTTTTTTATACAATTTCTTTATATAGTGATTTTTTTTAAAAAAAGTATAGACATTAAGTAATATATGGGTTAATGATTTAAATTATCTAGATAAAAAATACATGTTATGCTGCACATGCTATGCTAATAATCAGGTTTAGAAATGCCAAAATAGCAAACTTTATAACTGAATGCTTTTTGAAGCTATGAAGCAATAAGCGAATCTTTTGCTCAGGATAAAAGCATCTAAATTTGCTGTAGAATATAGTAGTCCTAAATTATTTGTGAACGCGGAGAAACCCGGTTTCTTTACGAAACCGGGTTTCTTGCACTTTGAATTTTCACAAATCTGCAAAGGATTGCTATATATCACATATTGTTGAATGCCTGCGCCACAATAAATCAGGCTTACAGAAAAGGAAGACTGAAGCTTTGAGAAAGACAATTATACATAAAAGGAAAATCTGAGCGACGGTGAGACAGCCCCTACAGAGGGGACTTCGATAGCGCACGAAGGGCTTCCGATTCGTCTGTTGCGCCGGCTTCCGGCGGAAAGAACTTCGGTGGCCGCTCAGATTTTCAGACTACTTCCACTGTTTCAAACTACGGTAGCGAGTGACTCGTTGTTAGATCTTAGTTGAATGCGAAATTTAAAGATATTTTCTGATTAGGTGCTATGTCTCCTTGAAATAAAGGAACGCTAGAATTGAAGAGTGCGACCTTACCTGGTGTGGTAGCAACAATAGGGCTGCTAGTTTTTACTAGAGCTGTAGCCGTGGAAGAAGTCCCATCTCCTGAAGTCGAAACCGAAGCGCTGATAGTAGTACTCGCACCTGAAATGCTAGCTATATCTTCATCGCAAAGGTCTTGAAAAAGAACTTCTAGGTTGTTTGTGTTAGTCAGTGTCATTGCGAGAATCCTCAAATTTTCAAACTTTTATTGGTTTTTCAGTACCAATATGTAGTTAATTTACTACCTATAACACAACATAGCAATCAAAAAAAATAAAATCAATACTTTTTAGAGGTAAATCAATATATTTTGGTGATTATTTTCGTCCGGAAAATTTTGTGTTTTATTATTAATAAAACTATTTTTGAATAAAAGTAATGAAGCTATAATATTTTTTTATGAAATTTCATAAGAAAATATTATCACCATGTTTTATTTAAATAAATGAATTTTTGCATAGTTGATTTTTACCATCAAAAGTATTTATACTGAAATAGCTGGAGAACAAACCATACAAAATGTATAAGTTTTAGTAAACATGGCATTGCCTGTATAGCAATCGTGAATCATTATATTGGGTAAAAATGATTGCTATAGCATTCCTAAATCATTTGTCAGATAAAGAAACCCGGTCGTGATATCATCTTTGGTTGAATACTCATCATTAGGGCTGACACGGAGAGTGGGAGACACACTCCTTCGCACCAGAGATTTGTATGATGAGCAATTAAACGGACTTGATATGAGATAAAGAAAGCCGGTATCTCCCAGATACCGGCTTTCCAGCCGTTCGTCCCTGAATGGGTGGTTCATCGATGTGAAAACTAGAAAAGGGTTTTTATTGCAGATTTCCTCAATGAATGAAAGAAACACGAATACCCTAACTCTCCCCCTCCTCCCCTCCCCCCCTCCTCCAACTCGGGTTTCTTGAAAGTCTCAGTCAACATCGTAAGCAAAGAAATTTTTCTCCTACACCCCGATGTTGCTTAACATATGAGTCATCTATGCTAAGTCGAGTGTTTCATAAATTCGTGGCGTTTTGGTTCGTAGCTTGGTGCGTTGAGCGCTCAACGCAAGCTACGAACGATAGGCGTTATTTTCCTGATTGTCACGAACTTGTGCAATCTTGTACTAAGGACAAAGGATGAGTGATGAATTTTAGTACTGCCTTACCCACTTTTGTAATTACACTCCGAGAAGGAGTAGAAGCAGCCCTTGTCGTCGGGATTGTGCTGGCTTTGCTAAAAAAAGCTCAACAATCTCGCCTCAACCCTTGGGTCTATGCTGGTGTCGGCGTTGGTATTGCTGTTAGTGTCTTGGTTGGTTGGTTGTTCAGTTGGTTGATTCAAACACTGAGCGCAGTTAATCCCCAATATACATCCGTGATTAAGCCAACTTTGGAAGGTGTGTTCAGCGTGTTAGCGATCGCCATGCTGAGTTGGATGCTCATCTGGATGACCCAACAAGCCAAATTTATGAAAGCTCAAGTTGAGGGAACACTGACAGATGCGTTAAAACAGGACTCAAATGCTGGTTGGGGGGTTTTTACTTTAATTTTGATTGCTGTTGTGCGCGAAGGCTTTGAAACTGTTCTGTTTATCGCTGCTAATTTTCAAGAGGGGCTAATCCCTATCGTTGGCGCTCTTGCTGGTCTTGCAGGAGCATCTGTCATCGGTGTGCTTTTATTTAAATTGGGTGTCAAAATTAACATTCGCCAATTTTTCCAAGTCATGGGCGTTTTCTTAGTGTTGATTGTTGCTGGGTTGGTAGTTACAGCCTTGAAAAATTTTGACGTGGCTATTGCTAACCTTGCTCTAAGTAATGGCACCTCACAGAGCCTTTGCTTCTACTACGATCAGTTTACCAAAATCCACTCTTGCATTTTGGGTCCAATGGTTTGGAATACATCTAGTATCTTACCAGAAAAACAGTTCCCTGGTATAGTTTTTAAATCTTTGTTGGGCTACAGGGAAAATCTCTATCTTGTGCAAGCAGTGGCATATCTTGGGTTTTTACTGACCATCGGAACTCTCTATCTCCGCAGCATCACGCCTTTTGACACTCAAAATGCTCAAAAAACACAAAGCTAGAAAAGCTGCCAATTGGTTAACTTTCCTCCTCGTCACTAAACCAAAATGTCGTGAGACTCAGGTACATCACTTGATGTGTTGACACTCTAGCCGACTAGAGAGTTCAAACTGGAATAAGGAAACTTTTAGGGTGACAGTGCGATTTCATCCTAATTTCATTTCTCAATGGAATACTAAGAGGTGTGTGCATTTGCAACAGCTACTAACACCAATACGTACTCCCAATTCCTTTCCCTTGCCTCGATTTTTATCTCTCCAGAGTGACAAAAGCGGAGTAAGTAATAAATATTGCTGAGATATTATCTGTCTTATCAGGTTATTTACTCGTACCCCACATGGTTCAGCTTGTGGGTTTAATTGCTGTAACTACTTCACACATTGGATTTCACGGGATTTGAGTAACCTTGTACCCCTGTGAACGTTTACCTTCCTACAAGGTTTACTGTGTCTACTTTTGAGCCTCATTTTTACGTCGAACTCAGGTTTACTCTGTCTACTTTTCAGTCTTTTTCTTACGTCGAACTCAGGTTTATAAAACTTCAAAATTAATCCCAACTTTGCCGATTAGGCAACTTAACGATAAAGCTTGTCCCCTTGCCCTCCGCACTTTCAACTTCAATTGTCCCCTGATGCGCCTCAATAATACTCTTTGCTAAAAATAATCCTAACCCCCATCCTGTTTGATCCTCAGCAGAGATGGTTCGACGAAATTGTTGAAATAAGATTGATTGAGCGTCTGAAGAGAATGGAAGATTGTCAAATTGTTTATGAATCATGGGGTTGGACGAACACTAGCCCACGATACATATTCATACCGCAGGTGAAAGGATATTCCCCTGGTTTTTCTGGTGTGAATTCAACTGCGGTAACCTGATTAAGATCTAACTCTTGTGCAATTTGAAAATCAGGTAACAATATTTTTTCTAGACAACTACTAGGGTCGCGGCGCAAGAAATTAAGTCTTACAGGTGAACCTGCTTTCACAACTACACGACTCGGTTCATAGCCACCGTCTACTGTGATAGTCATCTCCTGTATCCCTCGATTGGTTTGAACCAGCCGGGACTTAGTTTTACTCCAGAGAAACCACCATAACTCTAGCCCAATCAATGCTATGCCACCGGCAGTAACACCAACTTTTAACCCCAAAGGTTGCTCAATCAGGCGAAATTGAGTGGTTTGCTCTTGTGAAGAATTAGGTAACTTTCCATGTGGCATTTGGGCTACTGCTATAGCAATCCTATTTGAGATATCAACAGGGGGGACTTTGAAGACTTGGGGGACTTGGGGGACTTTGAGGACAAGGCAGAGGTGTTTATAAATCATTTAGGATTGCTATATATTTTGAAGTAACGCTAAGTAAGAATCCCAGACCAGCAAGGCTGCCAAAAATCTTTTTTTTGCTGAACATTGGCTAAACTTTCAAGAAACACGAGTTGGAGGAGGGGGGGAGGGGGGGAGGGGGAGAGGGGGGGAAGAGGGGGAATGGGGATGTTTGTTCCATTGATAACGGGTTGCGTAAGCGACCTGTGGGGCGCTTCTTTGAGGGATTATGAGGTGACTTTGGGTTTAAAGTTACGCAGGCGCAGGGCATTGGTTACGACAGAGACAGAACTAAATGCCATTGCTCCTCCAGCAATAATCGGGTTGAGTAACCAGCCGAATATTGGGAACAAGATTCCTGCTGCAATGGGAATTCCAGCGACATTGTAAATAAAGGCAAAGAAGAGATTTTGGCGGATATTTCTCATAGTGGCACGGCTGAGTTGAATTGCGGTGACAATGCCTTGCAAGTCTCCAGAAATTAGGGTAATATCACTAGCAGCGATCGCCACATCTGTCCCTGTGCCAATGGCAATCCCTACGTCTGCTTGAGCCAATGCTGGAGCATCATTAATGCCATCGCCCACCATTGCCACAAGTTTACCCTCTGCTTGTAACTGTTGCACCGTTTGGACTTTTTGGTCAGGTCGGACTTCGGCAAAGACGCGGGTTATGCCAACTTCATTTGCGATCGCAACTGCTGAGGAACGATTATCCCCCGTTAGCATAATTACCTCTAAACCTAACTTGCGTAATGCTCTTACAGCAGCGGCTGAAGATGGTTTAAGAGCATCGGCAATTCCCATTAGCCCTTCTATTTTCCCATCCACTGTAATCCAAACAGCGGTTTTACCAGCTGTCTCCAAGGTGACTTTGCTCTCCTCAAGTGCGTGGGTGTCGATACTTAGTTCTGAGAGCCAGCGTTGTGTGCCAATTTGTACAAGCCTATCCTCAACAATACCTTGCACACCGCTACCTGCGATCGCTTCAAATTTCTGGACGTTAACCAAATCGACCTGCTGCGATTGAGCATACCTGACAATTGCTTCTGCTAAAGGATGCTCAGAATTTCTCTCAACTGATGCTGCTAACCGCAAGAGTTTTAACTCATTGCTATGAGCTGTGCCGTTGACAGTCACAAAGTTGGTAACAGTGGGTTTACCCTCAGTCAGCGTCCCGGTTTTATCCAAGACAATTGTCTGGATTTTATGGGCGATTTCTAAACTTTCTGCCCCTTTAATTAATATACCGTTTTCTGCCCCTTTACCCGTACCTACCATCACTGAGGTGGGGGTAGCTAAACCCAAGGCACAGGGACAAGCAATGACTAGCACACCAACTGTGGTCATCAGGGCTAAAGTTAAGTTACCCATAACGTCAAACCAAATGATAAAGGTGGCGATCGCACTAGCAATGACCACTGGCACAAACCATCCCGTGACTTGATCTGCTAATCGCTGAATTGGTGCTTTGCTTCCTTGCGCTTGTTGCACTAACTTAACGATTTGGGATAAAAACATATCTTTCCCAACTCGCGTCGCCTGAAATTTGAATGCACCTGTTTTGTTAATCGTAGCTCCAATGACCTCATCACCAGGCTGCTTTTTAACTGGTAAACTTTCCCCTGTCACCATTGCTTCGTCAACGTTGGATTCCCCCGAGATCACTTCTCCGTCTACGGGAATTTTTTCGCCTGGACGCACTAAAATCACGTCACCGATTTGAACCTCAAGTATGGGAACATCAATTTCTCGCCCATTGCGGATGACTCTGGCATCTCGTGCTTGCAGACCAATAAGCTGGCGAATAGCCTCCGAGGTTTGTCCTCTAGCACGATTCTCAAACAGCCGTCCTAGTAGAATTAAAGTGATGACAATTGCAGCGGTTTCATAATACACCTCAGGCATCAAGCCCTGATTGATGAAGAATCCTGGAAAAAGGGTGGCAAATACAGAATAGAAGTAAGCCGCACTTGTACCTAGAGCAACAAGTGTATCCATTGTCGCTGCATGGTGTTTGAGCGATTTCCAGGTGTTGATGTAAAATCCATAACCACACCAGAACTGCACAGGTGCAGTCAGCACCAACTGAAACCATTGGTTAGATAGCCATGCTGGAATCAAGGGCAACTTTAGTCCAGTCATGGCAGATAGTGACCCAATAACTAGCAGGACACTAATGATACCCCCAACCACAATTTTACGAGTCAGGTTTCGTGATTCGGCTTTGCGGGCAGCAATATGTACATCATCTTCTCCCGTTACCATTTCTTGCCCTTGGAGGGAGTAGGCTGAGTACCCTGCTGCTTCCACAGCATCTTGGATTTTTTCTAAGTTGGTTTTTCGAGAGTCATATTCAACTGTAGCTTGCTCCGCGCCAAAGTTAACATTGCATTCAGCAACGCCTGGAACAGACTGAATCGCTTCTTCAATATTGTGACCGCAAGAGGCACAACTCATGCCTCGGAGTTTCAGTGTGAGTGTATCCATGTGACATAAATCCCTTGAATACCAGTTGTGTGGATGTTAACGATTAGGCTGGTGAATAGCCAGCAGAGGTGATTACCTCCTTAATTGCTATTTCAGATTCCTGTGTGTCCACTAACACAATCTTGGTTTTGGGATCGGCTTGAACAGTGGCGTTAGGATCGATTGCCTTGATTGCTTTGGTAATTGTTCCAGAACAGGCAGAACAAGCCATGTTGGGGACTTTTAGTTGGAGTGCCATAAGCTTAAATAACTGATGTTTAGTTGAAGAATGAAAGGATGGGTGTAAATCGCTTGCAACACAGTCTTTATTTACTGTGTTTAGTCTTAAATTTATCTTAAACTCTCCAGTCAACTAGAGAGTCAAGGGAGGGAGGGCAAATTCTTTTCAATGATTTCAAAAAGTAACTGGGGTGCGATAGCGTAGAGCAAGCGCGAAGTGCCTCGCAGTCGTTGCGACTATTTCTTCTAGCCTTGCACTACATGTATAGGAATCCTAAATCATTTGTGAAAAATCTTAAGTGGTGTAGGGTGGGCACTGCCCACCATATCCTGGTTTTGGTGGGCAGTGCCCACCCTACGTGTATTTCAAAAATCTGCGGAGGATTACTATATGTTTCATTTGTATACACGTAACTGTTTTATTTTTTGTTGAGATTACAAAGATTTCATCCTAATTTCATTTCTAGGAGCAAAGCTAAGTAGTAAGTGCAGCAATGGCGCTGTAAACATCTAGCTATTCGAGTGCTTTTATAACAAAAAACTTGTGTAAATCACTTGATGTGTTGAGTCTCTAGTTGACTAGAGTGTTTAAAATGAAATCAGGAAATTTTTAGATGATAGTTATGCAAATCCTGGGTTTGAGAAATGGCTTTTTGGCGTTTACCCTTATGGCGATCGCTTCCCTTGGTGGTGTTGTTACAGCGTGTTCTAATTCAGCACAGAGCCAAAACCAAGTTGGAAACGCCACCGCCACCAATGTTGGTGACAAGCAGATGGATCATGGTGGCATGATGAATCACAACATGGCAATGGATTTAGGTCCAGCCGATGCTAACTACGATTTGCGGTTCATTGATGCGATGACACCGCACCATCAAGGGGGAGTGTCCATGGCTAAAGTTGCCCAAGAGAAATCTCAACGCCCACAGATCAAAAACCTAGCAAACGATATCATTAAAGCACAAAACCAAGAAATCGCTGAGTTAAAACAGTGGCGACAAACTTGGTATCCCAAGGCAGGAGATAAGCCAGTAGCTTATGATGCTCAGATGGGTCATATGATGGAAATGTCATCAGACCAAATGAAAGGCATGATGATGAGCATGGACTTAGGTGCAGCCGATAATGAATTCGATCTGCGTTTTATCAACGCCATGATTCCTCACCATGAAGGGGCTGTCACAATGGCTCAAGATGCTTTAAGTAAGTCCAAGCGCCCTGAGATCAAGAAACTGGCTCAAGATATTATCACCTCTCAACAGAAAGAAATTAAACAAATGAAGCAGTGGCGACAAGTCTGGTATAAAAAATAAACACGGAGACAGGTCGCCACGGCGATGTCTGTAATACCAATTCTCTAAAATCTGGCAACAGATTCAGACCCGAAAACAAGTAATGAAACCTGAATTCATTAATTACGAATTACGTTAGCGCAGCGTTAGCGAGGCACGAGCGTCATTACGAATTACGAATTGGTATAAGATAGAGTTCTCCGCGTCGCTCTCTACCCATCATTTCTGGGGGCAACAATTTGGGAAAGATTAACTGGGTAGTTGTCCTAATTTACTAGTAATATATCGGTTAACTTTTGTATAACCTTTATCAACGTAAGTAAAGTGAGAATTTAACTGCTGATGCGCTTTTGGTAATGCATGGAAAGGAATTGATGGGTATAAATGGTGTTCGGCATGAAATGACATATTCCACATTAATAAGCGCACGGGTAAAAGTGTCAGCGTTGTGCGCGTATTTGTTAAAAGATTATTGTCTAAAGTACAACCCGTATGTTCTGCCAGCAAAATGAAGCGCAGAATTGGTTGACCAACCATGAGCGGCAGTAGCCAATAAAGAAAAAACCAAGGTTGACCAAATAAAATTGAAACAGCGATCGCACAGAAGTAAACAGCTAATTGGAATCGAGTGGAACGAATAACTTGGGCACGCGCAGATAAAGGAACAAATGGGCAATCATCAAGTAAACCTAATGCAACCCGAAAATGCCCGTTAACATGAGCGAACCACCAAGGCAAACCACTTATCACCAGTATGTATTCAGCCCAATTTTTGGGTGTTATATCGGTTAGTTCTGGGTCTTTACCCGGAATGCGCGTATAAAGATGATGCCACTTATGGTAGTAACGAAAAAAAGTACTGTTGTAATACGAGAGCAGACCTGCAACCCAAGCGATAATATTATTTAAGCGATTGTTGGCAAAGGCTGTTCTGTGAACGGCTTCGTGCATTGGTGCAAACATTGAAGCAATACTAAACCCGTAAACGACTTGCGCTGGTATTGCCACCAACCAATTACCAAAATTTGAGGCGTACAAGTAGCCACTACATCCAGCGATCGCCAAATGCACCCCTAGTTGGATCGTGCCCAAATAGTTAGAACGTTCGTTCAAAACATTTATTTGTTGTCTAGAGAGAATTTGATGTTGGCTTTGTTTAGTAGTGTCGGCTTCTTTCAATGGTTTCAGCTTTTGTAATTTCATCGCAAGACCACATATAGGAGCGATAGAATTTTATTTTATTATTAATTAATAATATTATTCAACTTGATTACGTAAGCAAGAGTCATTTATCGAACAATCGAACAAGTGTAGCCCAAACTTTTGAGAAAGTTCTTCACAGACCTTAATTCCCCGGACACTATTACCATTTGCATCAAGCGGCGGCGAGAACACCCCGATGCCCATGAGATTTGGGACAACAACGATAATGCCACCACAGACACCACTTTTTGCTGGAAGACCGACTTTGTACACCCACTCACCTGCAAAATTGTACATGCCACAGGTGTACATTACACTGAGAATGTCTTTGATATAACTCTTATCGATCGCCTGCTTTTTGGTCTTGAAGTTGAAACCTTTATTTGCAAGCGTTGCTGCCATCACTGCCAAGTCTTCGCAGTTGACCATGATCGAACACTGCTGGAAGTAGAGGTCAAGGGCTTCGTCAATTTTTTCGTCAATCATGCCAAAATTGCGCATCAGGTGTGCAATGGCTCGATTACGATGTCCGGTTGTTCGCTCTGACATAAACGTTGAGATGTCAACGAAAATATCATCACGACCAATGTAGCGCTGGAACATATTGAGCATCCGGTTAAGCCGTTCGGTTGGACCTGAACCCTTAATTAGGCTTGTCGTTGCAATTGCTCCAGCATTGACCATTGGGTTATAGGGTCGCTTTGAGCGCTGATCGAGTATAATCGCGTTAAATGCGTCTCCCGTCGGTTCAACACCAACCTTGGTCAAAACGTAATCGCGTCCATGCTCCTCGAGAGCGAGTCCATACACGAAGAGTTTTGAAATTGACTGAATTGTGAATAGGTGATCGTAATTGCCAACCTTGTAAACCTGACCATCCACTGTCATGACGCAGATGCCAAACAAGTCCGGGTCAACATGAGCTAGTTCAGGGATATAGTTTGCTACTGCACCGTCACGCAGTGGCTTGTACTTGAGATGTAAGTCCTTGAGAAAGGGTGCAAGTGCTTCACTGACAGCATCAGACTGGTTAATCACGGCTTGTTGATTTTCTTGGGTTGGCATAATCAGGCACGAGGGATAGGCTAATTCTCCCCATCTTCCCATTGCTCTACCTCCGCCAATAGTCAGATACACCATACAGCAAGTACATTTTTCAAAATTATTGAGAATTTTTTCAAAAACTAACGGCTGAAAGGTATACAGGATAATGGTTTGAGGTGAAGACACAGCAAGACTCTATATAATACCTTTCTCCCTATAGAGCTTTGCTGTGCATGACTATATTTTATACATCATTAGACATAAGGTGGAAAAAACAAACGTAGAGACGCGATTAATCGCGTTTCTACCAAGGGTTTGGTGGTAACGCATAATTCATTTTCGGAGATGTCTATTGCACATAAATATAAATGAGGATAGAATTGAGCTTCAAGATTAGTTAAATACTCTTCCAACCATCGCAGCAGCCCGGATTCTACAGATTACATTTGCCGTACTTGGAGTAACAGGTCTACTGGTTTCAATAAAGCAAATGAAGAAGACCCAGCAAGCCAAACCAGCACAGCATAGAATGGGAACTTCGTGGCAATGGAAGTTCCTACCCCTCTGAACGGTTATCAATTGATATGAATCTGCCTATTTTTCTGTTTACATAGGACCAAAGCTGCACTAAAAGCAGCAAAAGTCAGTAAACCTAATGTAGAAGTTTGTTCAGGCACAGGACGAGTTAGAATGAGAGGCGTAGCACTAATGGTGATGTTACCAGCACTCCCACTACTACTCGCTCCACCCACGGAACCGCTAGGATTTAGTATAGAACCAGGGTTAATGATGCTACCACCTGCGATCGCTCCTGGAGAGGAGCTAATAGAGGTGGAGTTGCCGCCAAGAATTATCAAATTGCTCGTATCAACTGTTATCGTTCCTGCATTTTGGGCAAATGCACTACTCCCAAAATAAGTACATACTCCACTAGTTGCTATAAAACTTGTTAACCATAGCTGCCAATTCCAACTCTTGTGTTTAGTATTCATTTGCACATTCACCTACGTCTAGTTAGGGTGTGAACCACATTTATTGTTCAGGTTTAGTTCGAGAATTTACGCAATAATCAAGAAAATATTTACATTTATTAATAATATTGGAGATTTCAAAATTTTCATCATGCTTGTTATGCTTTAAGGTCTAATAGATAGTTAAGTGTTTTTCACTAATGACTAACATCCCAAAGGAAATTCACCTCAATATTGGTGCTATTATCTTTCCACGTCTAGATCAGACCGACTTTACCGCTCCATTTGAAGTCCTGTCGCGGCTCCCTAATTCTACTTTCCATATTCTTTGGAAGGAGAAGATACCCGTGCAGGATGTCAGAGGATTGATTTTGACACCAGAGAAAACTCTCTTTGAGTCACCGCCGCTCGATCTGCTTCTGGTACCCGGTGGCTATGGACAGGAGGCATTGATGGAAGACGAGACTGTCCTTTCTTTCATTCGGGAGCAAGCAGTCAATGCCAAATACGTGTTTTCAGTCTGCACTGGAGCATTACTCTGCGGAGCGGCTGGTCTACTCAAAGGTGTGCGGGCGACAACGCATTGGTCAGCCTTTCATCTGCTCGAGTATTTTGGTGCGATCCCCATTGATGAACGGGTGGTGATCGATGGCTCTTTTGTGAGTGCAGGAGGTGTTACTGCCGGAATTGACGGAGCTTTGCGCGTTGCTGCGCTCCTGCGAGGCGATCAAGTGGCTCAGGAGATTCAACTGCACATTCAATATGCGCCTGAACCACCTTTTAACAGTGGTACGCCAGCAAGTGCACCGCCTGAGATTTTAGCAGCTGCCCTCTCGGCGAATCGAGAGATTACAGAAGCTCGGTTGACGACTGCAAAACGCATTGCTGCAAAGTTAGGAGTAGTGACTAAAGAGAGCAGGTGATAGCGAAGAGTTTCTTTAGGGGCGCGATGTCTCCAAAGTGCTTAACTAAACTCTGCTGAATAGCTCCGATTTCGGCGTTGCTGATTTAAAGTATGACAGGACTACGCAAAGACGCAAAGACAAGGCAGGCAGAGCGCCGGCCTCCGAGAAGTCTGAGCGCCGGCCTCCGGCGATCAGAACTTCGGTGGGCGATCTGAACTGCCGCGCTTTGAATCGTTGTTTAATCATGTCGAAAAATATCAATTCATACTCCGATTCAGCAATGCCCTACATCTTGCTGTTTCGCCTTCAGAGAGCATCGTCCGCCGTAGACTTCTTAGCCTTTTTAGCTGCGGCTTCTTGAAGGAGCGCATTCTGCGTGAATAAGTTCTAGAGGATGAGACGGACATTACTTATTTGGAAATAGCGATCGCAAATCTCAATCATTGTCAAACCGATAAAAAGAGCGATTGCCCGAAGGGCAGTGGCAACGCCTATCGCACTCTGGCAAAGTCTACTCGTGAATTGTACCATCGGGCATGATAGCCCCACTTAGCTTTGTATGTTCCAAGTTCGCTCCACCCAGTTGGGCATTTTTTAGGTTTGCTTTTTGTAATTTTGCATGACACAGGTTTACCCCACGCAAATCTGCTGAAGTTAAATTCCCTCCATTCAAATCTTGGTTGGCTAGGTTTACTCCACAAAGATTAGCTTCACTCAAATTTACCCCACTCATTGTTTCACGGTAAAAGCTCGCACCTAGCAGAGTTACACCTGTCAGATTAGCGCCGCTTAAAATTGTGTATCTTAATGTTGTCTGGTTCAAATTTGCTTTACTCAATTGTGCTCCAGTTAGGTTAACAGACTCTAGGTATGCCTGACTTAAGTTAGCTCCTTGCAAATTTGCCCCAATTAGGTTAACAGATTGTAGCTTGGCTTGACTTAAGTTAGCTCCTTGCAGATCTGCTCCAATTAGGTTGACATTTTTTAAAATAGCACCTGCCAAATTAGCATTTTTTAGTGACGCATTAGGAGCAATCAAATATGCTCCTGCTGAAGCCGTGTCAAAATTTATAGGAAAAATAGTATCTTCGTCGTAATAGCTATGCTGAAGATCGACTGCATTAAGATTTGCTTTTTCCAAATTGGCTTTAGTCAATCTTACTTTACTAAGATTGGCATTACTTAAATCTGCCCCTATCAATATAGCTTGCTCCATATTTGCTCCGCTTAAATTCGCTCTCCTAAGATTTGCTTCACTGAGGTTTACCCCTCCCACCAAATCTGCTCCACTAAGATTGGATTCATTAAGATTAGCCTGACATAGATTTAATCCATTCAGGTTGCTTTTCCTAAAGTTCGTTTGTTTAAGGTTTGCTTTGCTCAGATTTAGATTGAAGAAAGATTTTCCGCTCAGATTGACTCCAGCTAGATTAATCCCTGAAAAATCTCGTTCCCCTGCATTATATCGACTTAAAAAATCTTCAGCACTGACGATTTTTCGCCGATTTTCTTCCTCAATTACATAAAATATATCCAACAAAAATATCATTCTTTCTACCTTGAATTCTTCATCACTCAACGCTGTGAATGTTTGCTGTTCTTCTGCATCAATGTGTTGTTCATTTTTAGCAGCATCCGTATTCACAGGAATAGCAACCGTTTGTACTAGTGCTTTTGTACCCTGTTGTATTAATGGTGATGGAAGGATTGAACTTCTACGTACTCGTCGTTCGTTAAACATTGTGCTTTCAGCATTATCAAAATTCGCTTCTTCACTTAGTGCGCTGGTAATCTGGGTGTTATCTAAACTGTTACTCAAAGTAGGCAGATCGAGACACTGTTGTAAATTGGTTACTTGTACGGATAACTGCGCCATCCCTTGCTGCAAACTTTCAATTTGCTGTAATTCAGGTCTGGTATTAAATTCTTCTTTAAACTTATCTAGATAGCGTTTGAGCCATATAATATTCTGCTTGCGAAGATTTTGTTCAGCTTCTAACTGTTCTATCCTAGAAAGGAGTGACGCTAAATTCAGTTCTGAGTCAGAGATATTCATCAATTTATCGCCAGATATGGTTTTTATATCTAAGGGAAAGAAGTTTTGAAGGAGTATTTTTATACGCCTTTTTTATTTTTTATTTTTTATTTGCTTATATGCTAGTAACCAATTTAAAGAGCGTTTAGCACCAAGTGTTATATGTTATTTGCTACATCTTATTCACGGAAAAGCTGACTCGTAATCCGTTGATATACGAGACTCGTAAAAAAAGGCTCTCTTGTTGTAATTTTTTAAAAAAATAAAATTTTCAGTATATTTTCTATTGACTACTAATCTTTTAGTAGTTTTGAGCAAAGTGGGCTTGCGGATTCATAGAACCCACATTCTGCATCCTGAAGTGTCACATACTATCAGCTATGGGCAACTGAAGGGTAAAACAGTATATGTGTACTATAAAGAGAGAATAATAAAGAGGTGCGATCGCCAATTTAACCCACACTCCGTACCTTAAAGTGTCGTGCTTACTACCGTAACGCCGTATATTTTGCTTCGAGCGCGATCGCACTCTTCACAAGTCACCTAACAAGCAGCTTATAAACAAATACAAATACGCCTAACAATAGGACGATTATATCTGTTGCAGATACTCTGGTGGTACATGCTCCACTAACCAAACACCATTGTCAGAACAGTAAAACTCATAACGGTCCGCCAAGTACATTGCCGCAGCATCCACAGCAAAGACCACTGGTTTTCCATGCCTTGCACCAACAGTTTTTGCTGTGGCTATATCCTTTGATAAATGAACATGATGTCGCGACATTTTGTTCAGTCCCGTCTTTTCAATTGACTCGACAGCTTGATGTCCTGTGCCGTGATAAAGTGTATCTGGAGGAACAACGGGTATAAGTTGTAAGTCTATTTCTATGCTGTGTCCTTGGTTAGCTCGAATAAGAGTGCCTGTAGAGTCAAAGGAAAAGCGTTTTTTATCATTTTGTGCTACAACTTCATATAGAACTGGTGAATGCTCTGAAAGGTTCAGATGCTAATCCATAAACATCTCGTGTCAAGTCCGAACAAATTCGGCAACTTGGGTCGAGGTTCCTGATGGACCAAGCAATGTCTCGCGACAAGCCGCAACTCCAGTGGTCGTAGCTGCGTGTACTTCACTTCAAATGTAGCGTTGAGTTGTTACGAAGACATGGACCAGATGTAGTATAATCTCTACTTTAACGTTAAATTTCCGGACTCCATGTGTGAATTTTGAACCTCTTGCAAAAGTCGATGAGCATGATTCAATTTTTGTTGCCTTTGATGGTGCTGATTAGTCCGACGCTACTCATTTTATCGATGGCGATCGCGACTGTTGGGTTTAATTGGCGCTTGCTTTTGATTCCGACAGGAGCGATGGTTGGAGCAATACTGATGTCCATTAGTAGCTTTTATATCAGCCATTTACTGTACTGGAAAGACCACGATAAAAATTACCAGCCAGGCTCAATGGGGGGAATTGGTGGAGGGATTCTGACAATGATGGTTATGGTTTTGTTTGGCTGGGTCGGCTCAGGATTTGGAGCCTGTTGGGTTGCCAAATATGGGGTACATTAGCATGGGATGAGAGGAGTGCGACCCAAGCAAAGCGCAGTGTTCCTTTGGCGAACGCTTGAAATTGTATCTAAATATCTCGAATCCAAAATTTTAATTGATGGGTAAAAAGGCGCTGATAAATGGAGATGCCATTGCGCGAAGCGCAGTGCCCTCGTGCCCAATCGCACTTGCTGTTATTCTTGGAAATAGCGATTCGCTCCGCCAGTGCCGAAGGCAATCGCAAATCTTAATCATTCTCAAACCGTTGAATCTCGATAAGATAACCATTGGGATCACGCAAAAAGCAGTGGTATATATTATACTTTTCATTAAACGCAGGTGGCTTTTCAAACTCTACACCACGCTGTTTGAGGTATTCATACCACTCATCCACCTGTTGGGTAACTATGGTGAAGATAACGCTCCTATGTTTGCCATCTGGGGGAGTTGCAGTTTCGCTTACTTGACACACTCCCAAGTACCCAGCAAAAGCCACACTGTAAATCCGGCAGCTTCCTTGGTCTAGCCACAACTCTAAACCCAGCTTATCTTCGTAGAAGCGTGTTGAAACGGTGAGGGAGTGAGTGTATAAGAAGGTAATTTGCTGTTCAATCGGCGGATGAGACATAGCCTACATATGATAGCGTTAAATCAACTGTCAGTTCTTTGCACAGATGCCCTTTGCCTTCAATCATCTTTAAATATTTCCTCTAGTGCCAGTGGTTTACCAGAAAGTTGAGAAGCAAAATCTCTCAGCTTGAAAAGAGTCTCAAACTGAGCACGCTCAAGTTGTCCCTTTTTAGCAGATGACAAGGTTCTTTTGTCCAACCCTGTTATCTCTTTAGCTTTTTGAATAGATAAATCTTTGTCAGAGGTCCAGTAACGGGAAAGGTCAACGTATTTAGTCATAAACAATAATTGCTAATTCTCTAAAACTACGTTAACACATTGAAGTGTTAACACCTCAAAGTATATAATAAGACATAATGAAGGCGATCGCTCTGTTCTTGGCGGAATGGCGATCGCCTTCAAGTCAAACCGATTGGGTCGGAACTATGAATATCATGACACAAATCACAGACACTGGTGCAGGCAATAAAGTTGTACCAGTTGAGGTTATAGAACCGTTGGAATTGAGTGAGGAAGAACAACGCTTACGCCTTCACCTGGAACGAGTTGTCGAGAGATCATTTTATGAGGCAGGCAAAGCTCTGAAACAGTTGAGAGATCAGAAGCTTTATCGAAGTAGCCATAAAACCTTCGAGGAATACTGTAAGGATAGATTTGGTTACAGCAGCCGCCGACAGCCCGATCTTCTTATAGAGGCTGCTGCTATTGTGGACAATCTTTCAGAAAAATGCGATCCAATGGATCTCATTTTGCCAACCAATGAACGTCAAGTCCGACCGTTGACTAAGCTAGAACCAGAGTCCCAATCGGAGGCATGGCAGCTTTCCGTAGAGGAGGCTGGTGGTAAAGTACCATCTGGTAGGATTGTCAAAGATATAGTGCAGCGCATTAGGGAACGAACCAAAGTGCCAAATCCTTACAGAATACAGCAAGTTTGTCAGATCATTGCTAAAGATAATCCTGAGTTAAGAGGGAAAAGTGGTTGTTGGTGCATTGTTACTCAAGTGGGTGATTATAGTTGTACTGTGGAAACTTGGGATGCTGACTACGTATTGAAGTTGGAACATCTCAAGTCGTTTGACTACCTTGAAGTTGAGTGCGCTTATATGCAGCAGCTATGCTTGCGTCTAAAGAAGCTTCACTCCTTAGGAAATTTAGATACTGCTGCATACTGGATTCTTAACGGGATAGGAAAGCTATCAACGTCTTACCTGACGCCATTACAAGAAAAGCTGTTGCGTGTTTTGGAGCAGGAATACGGTATTACTTGATCGGGGTATACAGACGCTGATTGATGGTAGACTAAGAAGGTGATTTGTTGATCAATTGGTGGGGGAGACATGGTTTTTCTGGTACAGTTGGGACTTCTTCCGTGCAGGAGCGGTCACCAGCGCTAAAACTGCACCTATTCCACCAAACATTAATAGCCCTAATGTAGAAACAGACTCAGGAACAGAAACTCTTCTAATTCTATAAAGTTTTGTAGCATCGGCAACATATAAATTTTCTTGAGAGTCAAATGTTAATGTACGAGCAAATCCATCAAATCCTTCTGCAAAAGTACTCACTTGACCATTTGAGAGTACATCTACCTTATCACCTATAAAACCACCAAAGAAAAAACTATTTGATTTAATATCGTACCCAAAATCTATTATTTCACCTGGGATTTGTCCAAAAAAAGTTGTTATGTTACCAGATGATGTTCTCTCAAGTATTCTTGATGAATCTGCAATAAATAATGAGCCATTGACAAATTTCACATCTCTAGGACCAATAAGTCCGTCGGCAACTATTGTCGTTGTTCCTTCGTTTGATAATTCAAAAACAGTACCAGTTTGAAAACCCCCTCTTCCCAATTGTGTTACGAAAAGGTTGTTCATATTATCAAAAGTTAGACCTTCTAATACAGGGGTGGATAAGGTCGTACCAAAGTTACTCACAATACTTACTGTATTCTTGTCAACTTGGAACACATTGCCGTTTTCTAACGAGCCAAATAATTCTCCTCTATTGTTTAAAGCTAATCCTCCAATAAAAGAGTTTAAAGTAGCTATTGATGAAACATCACCAGATGTCGTAATTTTGAGGATATCGCTTGTTCCATTGTAGAAATTTCTAGCAATATAAAGGTTATCATTATTATCTGTAGTCAATCCTCCTGGCTGTACTAGCTGAAAACTTCCCGTTGAAACTTCTTCTACTTCGTAGCCACTGGGAATAATTGTAATAGCATAAGCTTTAACACTTACTAAAATAGAACTTGTCAACAAACCTAATGATAGAACTGTTTTACACAAAAAATTTAACATAATTCTGCCTTTTAATTTGAGACTTTGCTGTATTCCGGTCCACTGGGTGTGCGATTGCTTCGCTCTCACTCAACTCCATTGGTCTACAAAAGCCAATTTTTACATTCTGTTACTTTTTGGCGGATCTACGAACTCTATCTGAACGTCAAATTTCATTCGTCACAGAGTAGGATAGCACCCCTATAGTCGATAAGCAATATTACTGAATACTAAGTTTAGGCTTCTGACTTTTCCTGTTAAGTCTTGAAAAGCTTGCTCACACTCGTATTTAAGGCAAGGTACAAGATTTACAGTAAAATAAGCCTAGTGTGGTATCAGAGGAGACAAGTGATGTTGGACTGGTGGCAATACTGCGTAGGTTAAGGAATTTCTTGGTTGAGGCAAGCAGTATAAAAGCAGGGGGAGGGCTTTCTAAGTTTATCGGGTGGATAACCTCAATTTCAGCAGTCGCTTGACCATTTTCCGTAACGCCCGCCCACACGGTTTCTTTTACCATCCAGTCAATGGTGAACTCACGCTTGTCAGCTAGGGCTACTGGTAGGGATATGTGTGAGGGTGGGGGGTGCGATCGCGCTCAAAATGTTCATATAAATGGAGATGCGATTGCACGAAGCGCAGTGCCCTCGTGCCCAATCGCACTTGCTGTTATTCTTGGAAAGAGCGATTGGCACTGATTGTGCCGAAGGCAATCGCAAATCTTAATCATTCTCAAACCGTTGAATCTCAATCAAATAACCATTGGGGTCACGCAAAAAGCAGTGGTATATTTTATACTTTAGATTGAACGCAGGTGGCTTTTCAAACTCTGCACCACGCTGTTTGAGGTATTCATACCACTCATCCACCTGCTGGGTAACTATGGTGAAGATAAAGCCAGATTGTTTACCATCCAGGGGAGTTGCAGTTTCGCTCACTTGACATACTCCTAAGTACCCAGCACCACTGACGCTGTAAATCCGGCAGCTTCCTTGGTAAGCGCCACAACTCGCTTACCAAGCTTATCTTCGTAAAACTGTGCAGAGGTAGCAAGGTCTTTGGTGTATAAGAAGGTGATTTGTTGGTCAATTGGTGGATGAGACATAGCCTACATATGATAATAGCGTTCAATCAACTTTTGACACTCCCCATGCCTAAAGGGAAGGGGATTCTGTAAGAGCTTGGGCTATGGTATCGCCTAGAAAATGGCTTATGCTATTTTATACTTAGAAAATGGGATTAAATTGAAATTACTTACCAAGATATACCAGGTTATCAAGATTTCGCAAAAATTTGCAAAGACTGTAATAACTCGGAAGATTTTGAGATGACGTAGAAAGGATGATGTAGGTAGTGTTTATGTCCTAGGCGGAAAACCTTGTAGAGGTTAATTTTCAACCGCTAATTTTAAATGAGGAAGATTTTATGCCTATTCCATTTATATTAGGTGCTATTGCCATAGGTTCTGCTGTTTTTGGTGGTGTAAAAGCTACTGAAGGTATCAGTAACATGAATCAGGCAAAGGAGATTGGAGAACACGCTCAAAAACTCCACGAGGCTGCTGTGGACCAACTCAATACAGACTGGGAGGCGACTAATGAATTTGCCGCAGAGTATGGTCAATTCCAGATTTATGTTATAAAGAATACAATCGGACAGTTCATTAACTTTATTGAGCGTATTGGTCAGCACAATAAACAGACCGAAAGGGAGTTTTTAGAGGGGCTGGATGGTGTTACGCCAGAACAGATTAGGGAATACAAAACTGCGGCAGTAGAAGCTGAGCAGTTCTTTACAGGTGGTGTTAAGGCTACTGAGGCAGCATTAGCAGGATACGGCGGTGCGATGGGTCTTGCGACTTCTGTGGGAGTGGCGAGTACTGGAACACTTATTGGAAGCCTCAGCGGTGCTGCGGCTTGGAATGCGACTTTAGCATGGTTGGGTGGTGGTTCACTTGCAGCTGGTGGCGGCGGCATGGCACTTGGTTCTGTTGTATTAGGTGGCATCACCGTTGGTCCGGCTGTATTGATTGGTGGATTTGTGCTTGCTGGTGAGGGCGAGAAAGCTTTGACAAAAGCCCGAGAGTACGAAGCTCAAGTTAACGTCGCGATCGCGAAAATTGAAGCAGCTTCAAACTTCATGGAGAAAGTACAAAGACGAATTGACGAGTTGTGGGGGTTACTTGAATCTCTTAATGACCTTGCTATTGCAAGTTTTGACGAACTTGAGTCGTTGCCATCATTTGACAAAAAAAGAGATGCTAGCAAATTTCAACAGGTAGCACTGTTGATGAAGGCACTTGCAGAAATCATGAAAACCCCTGTTTTAGATAGTAAAGGTCAACTTAATCATGCTACTGCGACCATCCAAGCTAAGTATCGTACTCTTGGAGCAGGCTAAGAATGGCGATTAAGAAGGTTGTCTTAAACGAATTTGTCAATCCTGCTGAATGCCTAAAGCAAATAGTTTCTGCTTACACAGAATACAAAATAATTGCGGAGCAAGAAAAAACTCAAAGACGTAAAATCGATGCTTGGGAAAAAACAACAATAGCTCAGATTAATGCTCAAAGAGATTTGTTAATAGCATATCTTGATCAATCGTTTGATGAACGAGCCGAAAACTTTCGCACTTTGTTTGCTGTGGTAGATCAAGCACTGACATCCGGTAACAATGAACAACTAGCTATGACTTTAAACTCCATTACAGAAATAGCTAAAGCAAGCCCATTTAAAGAACTTGCTAACTTAGCTTCTGTACGGGCAGCACTTGATAATCCTGACCACGAATGGGAGTTTTAATATTATAACGAGTGTGACAGTTCTTTTAGTAAAAAGAGAATAGTTTATGAAAGCGATCGCTATACAGGTGGTTTCTACAAGAGACTAATCATATTACCTGTAATAGAGCGATCGCTACCTACTCATCTTTGATTTATACAGATGCAAAGCTAATCTCTATCTGGGATTATGTCCTCGCCAAATTCAGAAATCAGCCACTTAAAAGTACCATCACTATAGCTATGTATTTCTTCCATGATTTCTTGCGCTGCCGCCTCCGGCAGATCGCGCTCCGTGCCAATTGTGCTTAATATAACCCACCGTGTTACTGTTTTCGCTCAGGTCGATGGACGCGATCGCCATTACTGAGTGTCACTATTCTGACCAGCACCTACCACTTTTCTCCCATTTTGCAGCCTGTAGATCTGAGGCGAATCACCAAAGTCATCATCTGGAATGTGATTGACATCAGTGTATGGCGACCCTCAAAGAACGGAGTTAAGAGTGGGCGATCGCGCTCAATATCATTGAAAAATCAATCCTTGAACGCCCCAAACCGACACCACATATTTGGTAATTTCTGTCAATGCGTAAGTTCTAAACTGTAGCCGTCATGTTAGATTCTAAAATTAGACTAAAGTCTATATCCTAAGCATCTGATAAAATTGTAAAATTTATAATGTCTTGAAACCGAAATTAGGCTTTTACCCACCAATGGAGTCAAGGTGAGATGAGCGATTTTACGTTTGGGCGCAAGAAAACAGCTACATCAACTTTTTCAAATCCATCGCTTGTCTCACCACATATTCCGACGCTTGCAAATCCAGTGCGCGGCTTTGGTCTACCAACTAATAATGTCATCGAAATAGCGACAAAAGAATCAACCAACCAGCAAGAAGTTCAGTCTGCTGGTGAGCAATCCTTGGAACAACAATTGATTAAACAACGGCCTCGTGGTCACGATATTAGTCGTATATCGTTTCGTCGTCCCCAGACAAAGCTGACGATGGGAGAACCAGGGGACAAGCATGAGCAGGAAGCGGATCGGGTGGCAAATCAGGTGATGCGGATGATTGTGCCAGATAAATTTAACGCTCCTAGCGTACATCCTGTAGAAGATACCTTGCAGCGCAAATGTATAGCCTGTGAGGAGGAAGAAGACAAAGTACAAACTAAGCCATCCATACAACCGACTGCTGATGGGGGCTTACAGGCAGGGGATAATATTGAAAGTCGGCTTAATAGTAGTAAAGGTGGGGGGAGTGCGTTACCGGATGAGGTGCGATCGTTCATGGAACCGCGCTTTGGTGCTGATTTCAGAGAAGTTCGAGTGCATACAGGTAGCGAAGCAGTGCAGATGAACCGGGAGTTGAGTGCCCAGGCATTTACGCACAAGCAGGACATTTACTTTGGCGCGGGAAAGGCTCCCGGAAAGGATGCGTTAACTGCTCATGAGTTGACTCATGTAGTACAGCAGAATGGCGGGCAGGTACAGCCGATGCTGCAATGCAAAGAAGAAAACAATGCAGCCTTAGCTGAAATTCAGGGACTACCGATGTATGAACTCCTGCCTAAGTTACAAGCTCTACCTTTTGAGGTTCGTACTGATGAAGATGCAGGTGGCTCTGTTGGTGGACCTAGGCTTGTAATTGCAATAAGAGCAGTAAAAACTAAATTCGATAAAGTATTAGTTGATTTTCTAGACATCAACAAGAAGGGCCTTGAGTCTTTACCGCCTGATCAATTTGCAGATATTTTAAGGTATCTTGGAGCCTCTGACAATAGCCTACAAGATAACAAAGATAATTCTAATCAACCAACTTCTACTACCTCAATTCCTGTTGCTCAGCTAAGTACAACAGAGAAATTTTCTAAAGCTATAAGTCGGGCAATAGAAAGCGATAAATTCTCAGATGAAGCAAAAAACAGGCTCAGAGAGCTATTAACTGGTGAAAACCTTGCAATTATGGCTGCTTTCACTGGCGTATACATAGCTTCTCAAGTAACCCCTGCAGGATGGGTAGCTGATGGAATTGGAATAGCCCTGATTATAGCTTCTGCTGTCATGATTGGTCCAGAAGTAGTCACAATAATAAAACATCTCAAGGGGTTTGTACAGAAAGCTTCCAACGCAAAAAACGACGAGGATCTTGATGCGGCTGGTGAGGATTTAGCAATAGCTGTTACTAAGATTGGTGTTGATGTAGCGATAGCAATTCTGCTTCATAAAGCAGGAAAAGCAGGAACAAAAGCTGTAAAAACCTATGTTAAACCATCCCCAGCTTTAGTGGATGTTCTTACTCCCGATGGGAAAATAATTCGTATTCCATTGGAACAAATATCAAAGAACATCAGTGAAAGTCGTGGCACAGCAGGAGAAGGAACTAAAGTATCTCTTGCAGATGCGATCCGCTCACTCGGTGATGATTTTCTAGATCAAAGCGAAGGGCGTGGTGATGGACATACAATCCGCGAGCACGTAGCTCGAACGAATCAGGAATTAGTGAAAAGGGCAAATCAAGAAAATGTTGATGCCACTACCTTTGATAATAAGAGCAGTACTATCGCTGCGGTCAGGTATAACTTACGCACAAACGCTGCTGATGTTGCTGCTTGGCTTGAGGATACAAATGCACCAAACAGAAAAACTTGCGATGCTCAACATCCAATGAGAATAGGTAGAGGTGTTAAGGCAGGCAGAAAGACTGTTAATTATGATATCAGTGTATCTAGAATAGTTCTTGTCAAAGATCCGACAATGCCCCTGAAATTTAGAATTCTCACTGGATTCCCCTTACTCGATCCATAGGAAACTGTTAGGATGTTAAACAATCAGCCCTTGAACTCCTTTAAGTATTTTCTAGTTTGCTATTTTAATATTAGTACTAATTATAATGATTTATCTAGCCTTGGATTAGACTTTAGAAAATCTGAATCCAATCATAGAAAAGAAGAGCTACTCAGAGAGCTAGAGTTTCTTCAATCTGTGGGAGATTGGGAATTTGTTCAAAGATTTGTCCGAGAATATGGAATGAGAGACTTGAACATCGCACAAGCGCAAGAAATGCTTGACATCCTTATTCGAGTCCTTTTAAATACTGAATCGTGAACTATTTCCTTCCCGGTACAAAATTATCGGTCTTAAGCCTTAGCGTCTTGGCGGTTTTTTAGGTAATCTTCTGGCGGGAAGTTTCACTCTCCATCTCACGCGATCTGCGCTTCGCTATCGCCAAATTTTAACCAAAGTGATGATACAGGCTTATGGTTGCCACCATCATCTTCTAGTACCAAGCTACCATCTTCTTGTTCATGCCCACAGAAATGCACAATTTCAGGACGTTCTTCTGCAATAGCACGACGAATATCCTGGAGGCGTACATTGGTGATACCGACCCTGACACTACCCCAGTTTAGGGCGATGGCGATCGCCTCGATGAAATTCACAATGCGATCACAGCGTACCCAAGGGGAGACGCTTCGCGAACGCGATCGCTACTCGCTATGCTGATCCCAAGGTATAACAATTCTCTGCCACCCTAAAGGAAGCGATCTGCTTTATAGCGCAGCGAGTAGCGATTGCACCCTCACGTTCGAGAATAGACTAGAGCTTCAAGATGAATTATCAAGAAAGATGCTTTACAGTCCAATTGATTTTTTCTAAGTCAATTCTTGTCGTTTCCATCCATTCTGGCGTTACAGACCCAACTTCACTTGCTTTTTTCAAGTTGTTCATAACGTAATCTAACTCATACTTAGATGCTAATTTATCATTAGACACTATAGCAATGCCTAGATATCCTACATGATTGGGTAGTTCTTTTCCCATTTCTCCTGGCAATTGAGAAGCCACTTGCTCAACCTGGTTTTTAACGTTTTTGATCACAGCCGTCACTTCATCTGGTCTTAAATTTTCATACTCTAAATCTCCCACTGGAATATTTATCTGACCGGATTTATCTAACTGAATCAACGTTTGGTGGAAAAGAAAACCTTTATATTCCCCATCCACTACCTTACCGTGTTCACTGCTGTATTCTCCACCAGTCACAACCACGCGGTCGTTTTTTTGGAAATTGCTCATAACTAGTAGCGCACCTGAGTTAAATGACTTTAAGTAACTACATGGTCATCTGGTGTGATTTCGGTTTGGTCTGAGAAATACCTCTAACAGTCTTCTGCAACTTCAGCATCAACCCGACACTTACGTAAAGCCAGTGCTGGTGGCAGACCGCGCAAGTACCATCGATAAACTTTGGCAACAAACTCCTCATTCTCGTCTGGTCGTAATGCTTCATTTATGGCACTTCTGACTTCATCAGGTACTCTTTAGCCAGGGCTTCTCCCCTAAGTAAAGAAAACTCATCCCTGCCTGACTTCAAATTCAGCCATTCTTTGAAACTGGCTTTTTTACCCTTTGAGCGCATTTCCTTTCATTCGCTCTCTCAACCTCTCCTTTGGGTATCGCAGATCGCTTCAGATGGAGCAGCAAGCATTCTGGTATCTCTGCCTGATGCCATCTTTCTGAATGGGCTAACTCACCTAACCGACCAGCTTTACCTGATTGCCGACTCCTACCGGGGCACGATCTGGGAATTGAACGTAGTTCAAAGCAGCGCACGGATCTGGCTGGAACATCCCCTGCTGGCACGGGCAAATCCTGAGAATGAGATTCCTGCGGTGAATGGACTCAAAATCTTTGATGATATTCTGTATGCCTCGAATACGCAAAATGCCCAAATTGTGCGAATTCCAATTCAGGCAAATCATCAACCTGGTGAGCCGGAAATTTTTGTCCGAAATGCCAATATTGATGATTTTGCGTTTGACAAAGCTGGCAATCTTTATGGCACGACCCATGTCTTTAACAGCGTAGTGAAAATTGCCCCGGATGGTAGTATCACTACGATTGCCCAAGCCGAACAGGGGATGGCAGGCACAACAGCCGCTGCCTTTGGAGCATCGGAAGGCGATCGTACCCACCTTTACGTTACGACTAATGGCGGCATGTCCTTTCCTCCGCCCACAGGCATTCAGCCTGCTAGAGTAGTGCGTCTGTCCGTGGGAATTGAAGGGTTGCCGTTGGTGTAAGTTCTGATCATACTTAATGTCAAAGTTTCTGAGAGTAGCCGTCGCGATCGCTTTTAACAGTTTCGCGGGGGATACAAGTTTAGCGATCGCCCGACTTGAAAATCGTGCTTCCTACCTCTTTTTCCAAAGCTGTCTCCAGGCGACTTACACCCCTCCGATTGGCGATCGCATCCCTAGCCCTCATGCTGGCTCTAACATGACGGTATAGCCGCAGCAGGAATCTTAGCTAGTGATGCCCAGTCGATGGGAAAAGTCAAACCCATTTGGATGTATTTTATCCAGAGTTAGAACGAAAATCTAATATCATTATTTATTTTATTTGGCAAGAAATGTTGCATTTTTGTAACAAAAGTGTTAAATTTAATTTATAAAACATCATAAAACGAAATATTTACTCAGAAAACATCGCTAGTGCAACATCAAACTGACAATTTTCACACTATTAATTGAGTTATGGAAGGCATGATGCAGGATATCGAACTAACCTTAGAGCAAGAATTTAGCCTCAGAAACTTTACAGATCTTGTGCAGCAAATGTCCCGCGAGCAAGCTCAAGAGTTCTTGATCTTGCAGCATAAGCACATGATGATTCGGGAAATCATGTATCAAGAGATTCTCAAACAAGAGTGGAAATTAGATTTGGATTTCACCTCTAAGTAAAACTACCCAAGGAATGATTGACAAAGAACGGGGTGTGGGGTGTAGGGTGTGGGGTCTGGAGTTTGGGGGAAAATAAAACAACTGCACCCCAAATGGAGAAGACGCCCCTACATTTTTCCGAGAGCGATAAATAAAGATCTTTATAATGATGAGTGATAGCAATGCCGATTAAAGAACAACCAACTCCCAATCGTCGCCAGCTGATCAATAACATTTTTCTGGCGCTGACAGCTTTGTTCCTGATCATCAATTTTATCTTGCCTTTTATCTTCGGTCCTCAGATTCCCGGTGTTCCCTATAGCCTGTTCATCCATCAGGTTCAGGCAGGGGAAGTTGAGCGGGTGCAAGTTGGCCAAAACCAGATTCAATTTCAATTGAAATCGGTCAATGACCAGCCTGAACAAGTGTTTTTTACTACACCCATCTTTGATTTGGGATTGCCCAAGTTGCTAGAAGAGAAGGGTGTTGAATTTGCTGCTGCTCCTCCCCCCAAGAATGCCTGGTTTACCAGTCTTCTGGGCTGGGTGATTCCACCTCTGATTTTTGTAGCAATCTGGCAATTTTTTATCAGACGGGGTGGTGGTGGACCCCAAGGTGTTCTCTCGATAGGTAAGAGCAAAGCCAAAGTTTATGTAGAGGGAGAATCTGCCAAAACGACCTTTGCAGATGTAGCTGGGGTAGAGGAAGCCAAGACTGAATTGGTTGAGATTGTTGATTTTCTCAAGAGTCCAGGGCGCTACGCCCAGATTGGGGCACGGATTCCCAAGGGAGTGCTGCTGGTGGGTCCGCCTGGAACTGGTAAAACGTTGCTGGCTAAAGCGGTGGCAGGGGAAGCAGGCGTGCCGTTCTTCAGTATCTCTGGGTCTGAGTTTGTGGAACTTTTTGTTGGCGTGGGTTCTTCACGAGTCCGTGATCTATTTGAGCAGGCGAAGAAACAGGCTCCCTGCATCGTGTTCATTGATGAACTGGATGCGATCGGCAAGTCTCGCAGCAGTGGTGGGTTCTACGGCGGCAATGATGAGCGAGAACAGACGCTTAACCAACTGCTAGCGGAAATGGATGGGTTTGCGGTTACCGATGACACTGTGATTGTCTTAGCAGCAACCAATCGCCCTGAAGTATTAGACCCTGCTTTGTTGCGTCCTGGTCGATTTGACCGTCAAGTGTTGGTCGATCGCCCTGAACTGTCGGGGCGAGAAGCAATTCTCAAAATCCATGCTCGGAAAATCAAGCTGGGTGAGGACGTGGATCTCAAGGCGATCGCCACTCGCACCCCCGGTTTTGCTGGGGCAGACTTGGCAAATTTAGTGAATGAAGCAGCTCTGTTAGCAGCCCGCAATCAACGTCAAACGGTGGCACAGGCGGACTTTAATGAAGCGATCGAGCGAGTGGTAGCAGGTCTAGAAAAGAAAAGCCGCGTTCTCAACGACAAGGAGAAGAAGATTGTGGCTTACCACGAAGTTGGTCATGCTTTGGTCGGTTCACTGATGCCAGGAAGCGGTCGGATCGAAAAAATCTCCATCGTCTCCCGTGGTATGGCAGCACTAGGTTACACCCTGCAACTGCCAATAGAAGATCGATTCCTCATGGACGAAGCAGAACTTCGAGGTCAGATTGCTACCTTGCTTGGTGGGCGATCGGCAGAAGAGATTGTGTTTAACAGTATTACCACTGGTGCATCCAACGATTTGCAGCGGGCAACGGATCTGGCAGAACGGATGGTGACTACCTACGGGATGAGCAAAATTTTAGGTCCGCAGGCATACCAACAGGGACAACAACCAATGTTTTTGGGGGATGGGATGCCCAGTCCCCGCCGGGTCATGAGTGAGGAAACAGCACAGGCAATTGATCGTGAAGTGAAGGACATTGTGGAAACCGCTCATCAGCAAGCCTTAGATATACTCAAGCATAACCGAGACTTACTAGACGTGATCGCGACTCAACTTTTAGAAACAGAAGCGATCGAAGGTGAGAAACTGCACAGTCTATTAAGTCAGGTTCAAGCTGCACCAACGCCGAATATTTCCTAGTAATCTATACTATCCCACAGGCTATCCGTCCCCCGCCAGCTTTTTGTTTCACTTGTAACTGGTGAATGATGATTGCACTACCATTGTCGTCAAAAAAGGTTAGGGGACCTTAGCTGGGTGCTTAAGCCAGGAAGTCACCCTCCTGAGTCCCCGTGTGAATCTTTAGATTCACACGGGGACTCAGTAACTTGGGGAAGTGTCAAGCACACCTATAAATTCAGAGTTAAAAAGGATTACGGTTTGGAGCACTGCTCCCCTTAACAATATACCAACACTACGATAGGTAAAATCAAGTTAATTAGATGCGCTGACCCTAGTATTCACCACCCGGCTCATTTTTACTCCACCAAGAGGACCCAATAGAAAACCTCGACGTGCTGGAGTAACAGGGGCTTTCTCCTCTAATTTCAACTGACAATTTAACAGAATCGTCGCCAGGATTAATTTCATTTCAAACAAAGCAAATACTTGACCCAGACATTGACGAGAACCTCCTCCAAAGGGCCAAAATTCATAAGATGAGTATTTACGATTAATAAACCTTTCGGGTTGAAATTTGTCTGGTTGGGGATATAAATCTTCTCGACGATGAGTTAGGTAAATACAGGGTGTAACATATGTCCCAGCAGCAACGTCATACCCCCTTAAATTAACAGAGCTACGAGTAATTCTAGGAAAAGTGAAAAGAACTACAGGGTAAATCCGCAAAGTTTCTTGACAAATGGCTGTCAGATAAGGAAGTTGAGAAATTTTGATTGGGTCAGGAGTATTTAAACCTTGTAACTCATGCAACACTCTGTTCTTGACTTCTGGTTGTTGATGAATCCAATACAAAGCCCAAGCAATGGCAGTAGCAGTGGTTTCGTGACCAGCATTGAGTAAAGTTAAGAGGTTATCTCTTAATTCGGCATCACTCATCGTCTCTCCATTTTCATATTCTGCTTGCATTAGCAAACTCAGAACATCGAAACGCAAGGGTTGCACTTGTTGGCGACGCGCTAATATTTCCGCCATCAATTGTTCATCAATTTGTTGTCGCAAACGGAGATATTTTCCCCAAGGACTCCAAGCACCTAAATCCTTCTGTAAAAACGGAAGCAATAAAACACTGGCACTGAGTGGTGAACTTGTCAAACCCAACCAAGTTGCCATTAAATTTTTCAGGTTTTCAAACTTTAATCCCTCATCAATACCAAAGACTACTTTTAAGATAATCGTCATGGTAATGTTTTCACTTAGATGACGAGCAATAAAGGTTTCACCTGGTTTGAGGTGTTGTGTCACTTGTTTGGTAATATCACAAATCTGTTGCCCATAATTGAGCATCTGTTCCCCATGAAAGGGAGGCATGATTAGCTGGCGCTGTTTTTGATGGCGTTCTCCATTTTGTACAATTAATGAGTTTTCTCCAAGTTGAGGTTTGAAGATTTCATTGACAGTACCAGGAGCATCAAGAATTTTATTTGTGGGATTAAATAACTTTTGAAGATCCTGGGGATGACTAACAACTAAAGTTTCTAGATTGCCAAAGGGATTAGTAAAAAAAAGGTCTCCATAATTTTTAGCACAACGCTCCAAAAACTCTAATGGTTTTAGGGTTGATTCGATTTGTTGGATAAATTTAGGAGTTTTAAGTTTCTCAATTTGTTTAATTTTCATACGTCCTAGCAGCGGTAATAATTATTTTGTTTAAGGTTAATTATTCTACTTTTCGTCATCAACGCCATAATACTCCTCTAACCATCGCAGCAGCCCCTCCTCTACAGGAGTCTGGTAAGTTTGCCGACCCAAAGACTCCAGGACTGTATATGCACCACGATCCAATATTCCGCGATCGCGCAATCGCCAAATCCTCTCTTGGAGAAGCGGTAGTTCATGCTGGGCATAAGAGCGAGTCGATTTTGTTCAGGTTTTTTGGTTTCACAATTAACGTACTATCGTGTACAGTTACTTCTACTGTAAACTCATTGAGTGCGACTGCGATCGCCCAACAGCACCTCCTTTATGCGATCGCGCACTGGGGTAGCACCACGCACGATCTTCCATCCCCACAAATCCTCAAAAACATCACCCACCTTACCCACCTCTAACATTAGCTGCCACTTCAGCATCAACCCGACACTTACGTAAAGCCAGCGCTGGTGGCAGACCGCGCAAGTACCATCGGTAAACTTTGGCCACAAACTCTTCATTCTCGTCTGGTCGTAATGCTTGAGTTATGGCACTTCTGACTTCATCAGGTACTCTTTAGCCAAGGCTTCTCCCCTAAGTGAAGAAAACTCATCCCTACCTGACTTCAAATTCAGCCATTCTTTGAAACTGGCTTTTTTACCCTTTGAGCGCAGTTCCAAGATTCTGTCTCTCAACCTCTCCTTTGGGTATGGTACTGGCAACCCATCTGGAATTTCTACGACGGGAGGCAGCTTAGCTTTTAACACCTCACCTGCTGCTGCATCAGCACGACTGTTTTTATGGCGTGGTATCCAATGTAACGAGTATTTCTCAAATTGACGTAGCAGTTTTCGTGCTTGTTGGTAGAGAGGTATTAAACCAGCACTCTTACAACTATAACGACCAGAAAGCTGGTAAATAACCAATTGACTATCGCCAAATAGATTAATACGCTTACAACCAAGTTCCAGAGCTTTTGTTAGTCCGGCAATTGCACCTGAATACTCAGCAACATTATTCGTTTGTACTCCCAAATCTACTGTTACAGTCAACGATTCCCCTGTTGGTAAGTCAATGACTGCTGCGGCAGCCGCAGGACCTGGATTAGTAGGTTCAGCCGCACCATCAAAGTAGATGACTGTCCAATCTTCATTCATCTCACGTTCGACCGATGATCCACATCAGAATCAAGATTACCAACCCCATAATACTCCTCCAACCATCCCAGCAGCCCTAACAGGTGACTGGGGAATGGGGACTGGTGACTGAGAATTTTTCTAATCCCCAATCCACGGGTCACTAGTCCCTAATCCCTAATCACCGTAAAAGTCGTTGATAGAATGGCGCTCTTCCTTGTTTAAAGCTCCTCCTAAGAAGCGATCGCGTCCTCACAAGCAACCCTAAAATTTAAGCAGGAACGCTCCGAACTGGTTCTCTGATGATCCAGCAGTACAAAGCTCTCTTGGGGAGCAAAGCACACAATTTGCGTGTTCGGCGCTTCCACGAACATTGACAGCACTTCAAACCTAATGCCTCTGGTGGTGTACTCAGGCTCGGTCATAACCAACCAAGTGTCACCAGTCGAATGCCTGATAATGTCCCCGTCAGTCAATTGGTCAGCACAAATTGTCGTTACATCTTGTGTCATCATAAGAAATAAACCTTAATTTCAAGGGTTTTTCAGAGAAGGCGATTACAGCTTGGCAGGCGACTTCGCCTTTCTCTGTGTCTCCATTATTACGCATTACGCAACACTTATCAAGTGTTACGTAAAGATATATAGTGATGTTAGGCTGAAGAAGTTGTCATAAGGGATGCGATGAGAATTATTTTTGAGGTGGAGGTTCCAGGTTTAGGGCAAGCCCTCAGAAAAGCACGAGAGTCGGCAAGATTGAGCGTCGCTGCTGCTGGTGAGCGTGCTGGTATGAGCGGGGCTAATTTCAGCCGGATTGAAAATGAGGAACCCAAAGGTGTTCCGATAGAAACTCTGATGAAAGCGGCTAAGGCGGTGGGACTAGATTTATCTTTTTATATAGGTGAATGGGTTAAATCAGTGCCAGGAATCACCTTAAAATCTGGCTCTTAATGCAAATCTTATTTGCTACGGGAGTAGTGCGCCTCTCGTTGCGCTGCTGCAAGGCGGATCGTGTCTGGGAGTTAAATAAATTGTGAAAGATGAAAAACAGTTAACTACTATGATTGTGCCTTTCTATTTGGGAGAACAGCCAGATACTGAAAGCCGCATGATTTATGAGATATGGGCGTGGGACTTTGATAAATTGGAATATACTCACAACTACATTCAATGGTTATTTCCACTAAATGAGAAAAGCTCATTTAACCTGAACGCACCTACCCTTAACAACGAAGTCATTCAAAAGTTTTACACTGACACTCGCCTACAAAAAAACTTGCTGCAATCCCTAACTGTCCTGCTCAAATTTTACGGACTACAATGTAAAAATGTGAATTTTTATAACGTTGTCATAAAAGACGAAAACTATGCAAGTCGTATGAAACAATGGATAAATTTTGGCAATCATAACTACCTTCGTATCACTCGTATTTTAAAATGCTTAGTATCATTAGGATGTGAAAGTTATGCACAAGCATTTTACGAATGCTTAAAACAAATTTATGATGAAGAAAGCCACTTGATTGGCAACAAAACCTTTCAGTTTTGGACTAGTGCAAGTGCCAATAGAACATGACAGATAACACTAGTACAGTGCGGCGTAAATAAACAACCCATTCCAAACAGACAAAAGCCTTGATTTATAACAATGCGTGAATGCGTGAATGCGTGAATGCGTGACTTTCGCGCAGCGGTACTAGTCATAGCGGTTGGAAAGCATCAGATATTTTGCGGGAAATTAGACTAGATAATTTTGATTTGGGCAATTCTTATTGTTCTCACCAAGAATAATTTGCGGCGATCGCCTACTCAAGAGCAACTACCATAAAACTCAAATATCATATTAATAATCGTTTGTCAAGTAGGAAATTTTAGTCATTTAACAGAAGTTACGCATATATAATGTAGAATTAAGCCGATTCGTCTGCGTCAAAAGTGAAAAACGTACATAGTACCACAAGCATGGAATTGGATTGGGAACAACGTTATCAAGCTCTAAATACGCCTTGGGACAAGGGTGAGCCAACTCCCGTGCTACTAGAATTTCTGTCAAATCACCCCTTGAGCGGCAAGATTCTTGTAGTTGGTTGTGGTTATGGGCATGATGTGAGAGCTTTGGCGAAGCATGGTGGTCAGGTAGTGGGAGTAGATTTTGCTCCAAGTGCAATTGCCCTCGCCCAGTCTTTACCACCCATAGCTAACGAAACCTATCTCTTAGCTGATATCTTTCACTTGCCCAAAGAGTTGCACTCGTCATTTGATTGGGTCTGGGAGCACACTTGTTTTTGCGCCATTGATCCCCAAAAGCGCTCCCATTATGTTGAGGCAGTTGCTGTTGCCCTCAAGCCCGATGGAAAGTTGCTAGCTATCTTTTTTCTTAATCCACCAAACCTTGAGAATGGTCCTCCTTACGGTGTGACTGTAGGCGAATTGGATCAGCTGTTTGCCAAACAATTTACCCTCTTGCGGGAATGGCAACCTAAAAGCGCATATCCAGGCAGAGAGGGTCGGGAGGAGATGCGCCTAATGCAGAAGAATTAAAGTTTGACAACACAAGATAGATAACGGCACGCCTTGGTACGATCGCACCTTTGATATACCACCCTCCAATAGTAGCGAAAAGCTTTGCGCTTGTGCTATGCATGGCGATCGCTACATCACTTTTGGTTCTTACAGGTAAGAGCGATCGCTCGTCTACTCCCCACCAACTACCAACTCTTGCAGCAGCGCATCGTTTATTTGCTGCATCTGGTGATCGGGAGTTGCAACCAAGTCAAACAGGGACTGCACGACAGTCTTGACTGATACTGGTAGCGCTTCAAACTTCTTAACATTTGCAATTACAAGACGACACCCCGGATAAGGGGTAAAATCGATGAAAGACTGCATACCAGTTGCAATCAGAATTTTTGCTAATTCAGTACTGATCCATCGAGAGCAAGTTATACATGGAAAGTTTATTTTAGCATGTATATACATGGCGCGAGGGTTAATTTTTCACGACTTTTTTCTTATCCCGGTTTTCTGTTCAGGATGCTCATTTGATCCCTTAATTCCAGAAATTTCCTCACAAGTTCCTCACATCAGTAACATAAACTTCAGAACTGGCTACTTGCAACTAAAACTTGAATCAAACTCAATGAAAAAATTAATAAACAAAAGTATTTTACAAAAAATAACTGTTACGACCCTAGGCGTTACTCTGAATAAAATCAACTCTTCGTGCTATTAAGTCCCCCAAACTTGCCCATTAATGCTCGATGTGCAGAGCGATCGCTTATTTACCCCGATAACTGACATCTTGCACCTTCTCAATAAGGGTTGGTGGGCAGTGCCCACTCTACGAAAATATAAGCTTTTTGTTGCTCTGATTTTCGCAACATGACAATGGTGCAAGATGTGAGATAAGGCTTGGTGCGTAGTTCATGAGTCAGGGTGCTGCGACCCGAAGCACGATCTTGCCGCCAGTGTGCCCCGACGCTAACTGAGTGTATGCCTGACGCACGTCTTTGAGGTCGTACACGGCTGCCACCGGAACCTGCAACTCACCGTCTGCAACCAGTCTGGCTATCTCAGCAAGAACAGTACCCGACTCGCCCGCAGAGCTTCCGTCGGTGTGAACCTTGTGCCGAGCCGCCGCCTCAAAATCGATGATGGTATTAATGCGCTTCGGCTCAACACCCAGCTTAATCGCCAGATCGACGTACCCGTGACCTACCGTGTCGATTACAGCATCGAAGCCACCCGGAGCCACGCGACCTAGGCTCTGTTGCAAATCGTTTTCGTAGTTGATCGGGTGAGCGCCGAGCGATCGCAACCAGTCGTGGTGCGACGATCCGGCAATGCCGACGACGGAAGCTCCAGTGCGTAGAACTAGCTGAGTGACGAGTGACCCCACTCCGCCTGCCGCGCCAGATACCAGAACTGTTTCCCTGCGTTGGGGGGCAACAGCGGCGACGGCAGCCGTCGCTGTCGATGCGATAACGTAGAGGGCACCAGCCACATCCCAGTCAAGCGATTCGGGCTTGACGACGAGCTGGTCAGCAGGGACGGCAACAAACTCGGACTGGGCGGAGCGCTCATTAGACCAGCCAATGACAGCAGTGCCCACACCAGGACTGGTCACGCCGTCTCCGAGTTCAGCAACTATTCCAGCGAAGTCTGTCCCCTCACCCGACGGAAACGTTGCTGGAAACTGCTTGTCGAGTTGACCTTCCCGGATCGCGATCTCGCCGGGATTAATACCAGCAGTGATGACGCGAACCAGAATCCGACCAGGACTAGGCGAGGGTTTTTCCACCTCGACGACCTTAAGAACATCAACATTCCCATAGTGATCAAAGCGCACTGCTTTTGACATCTCGTACCTCCTTGTATCTTAGAAAGAGTAGTAGGTGAGGTTGGTATCACCTTTTTGTTTGCTCCAGGATGGCATCCAGCACTCAAGGCGGTTGCTGGTTTGCGCAAAACTTTGAAAGTTCGTACTATTTTTAACCATTTTTAACCCTCTTTTGTCACTCTGGGGACATAAAAATCAAGGCTAAATGATGAAACCTAGATTTGGTAGGGAGATTAGCGATGCGGAAGCCGCCACTTCGTGAACGCAAACGTGGAGAAACCGGACATACCAAGCTCTTCAGGTAGAACCATTGCCCAGTTCGGGTTAGAGATTATTCTCCACTTGTGCAATTTGCTTAAGTAGGGAGAGCGATCGCTTAAACTTAAGCAAATCACCCCTCTCCCCTGCCATTACCATTTCTCGGCTCATACCGCAGATAACGCCAAATCTCTTCTATTTCTGCTCGGTGTGCAGAGCGATCGCGATTACTCTGCACCGCCATTTCTGCCATAGTACGAACTAGTTCATTAAGCATACTCTCCATAGGTCAAAAGTTTTCATCGTGCGAAGCCACATTTGCCTCTAGTCTGCTAAGTGCTTCATCGTGCGAAGCTGCATTTGCCTCTAGTCTGCTAAGTGCTTCATCGTGCCTGACAACGTTCTGCATTGTAATCTCAGCAAATCGCGCCAATGCTGCTTCAAGATTGTCTAAGCGATTTGGTTGGTCTTGGGTCATATTATCTCCTTTGATTTTATAGCGATTAGCAATTTGATTCAACTTTAATGTTGCTCTTTCTATATTTAAATCTAATGCTACGGGAGATTAATCTCTGTTGACTAGAACCGGTTGAATCCACGTCCACTTGCGCTCTTGAAGTTCCCTACTCCCCACCACAACTCTGCGCCAGTGTCCCGCTCTCCAGTGGCTTCTAGGCGAGGCGTGAGTACCACCATTACTATTACTAGACTAAAGCTTTGCTAATTCATGAGGAGTCATTTTTCAATTATTATCGTTTGAAAACTTTAGGCTTTCCAAAAACCTCACCTGTTCAATCGTTGCTCCCCTGAGTTTATACACTCCCGGCTTAAAGCGATCGCGCCACATTTGGGCTTCCATGTATGAGATTCCAGCAGCTGTGGCACATCCCTCATCGTTCAGGGCGATCGCTCTTTTCTCGACCAGTTGAATTTTTTCGAGAGACAAGATCAGGAAAAATTAACAAAACTACCAAAAGATTATTCATTGCACTTGAGTCATTGGTAATTATAGGCTTTAGCTGATAGATATGGTTGCACTTTAGCTTCTTTAATACAAGAAATGCAAATAATTCGCAGATCAAACACTAAATGGTTTGTTACAGCCATAGCGTCGCACGCAGTCGCCGCTACGCTCCTAGTCCTCGCTCCCGTCGGCTCAACCTCCGCCCAGAGCCTAGATGGCGAAGGCTCTACCAGTGTCTGCCCGCCCCTAGTTAGCACGTGCCCTTATGACATCTCTCACCCGGCTTGGTTCGCCGGGAGCCTGGTGAGCAACTTTGTCCAAATCCCCAACCCTACGGAACCGAATTCCCTTGCTCCGTCACCGACTCGCCCGGACACCAACCTCTATCTCGTTGGAAACATCGGGTCTACCCCGTTGGACCCCGAGCAGACGATTCCCGACGGTTCGGTGGTACCGGATCACGACGTCGTGTGGTCCGTTTACCCGACGACCATCTACAACGGTTTCGGCTACTGGGTAGTACCCGGTTCGATGGCGTCGAGCGACACCGTCCGCACTCGACCCCAAAGAGCTGATAGCCTTGCCGGTGCCCCGCTCGCCTACCAGATCCGCTTCGGTCAGCAGTGGTTTGACCTGAACAACGCCACCATCATCCTAATAGGGGTGCAAACCGGTCAACTGCGTCTCGTTGAACTCGGCTACGGGGGCGCGGGCTGGTTTATACCGATGCAACACCAAGATTGACGACGCAAGTCGTCAGGGTTTAACATTTCCCGTAAACTGGCATCACTTTCAACAATTCCAGCAGGGGCGATTTCATCATGTTAGTGTGCGCTCCGCACAAGTTACCAGTGAAACAATAACCTCACCTATAATAGTATTTTACGCGATACGCGAAGCGTCTAGCCTTGGGCTTATCGCACTCCCTGTAGGAAAATTCCGGCAGCGTTGATACAGTTGTGCTATGAATGCTGTAGTGGCGATGCCACCAAAGGTGGCTTGCCCCTTCGGGCTCGCACCTTCCTATCTACAGAGTGCCCATCTACCAGGTGTTTATGACTTTGTTGCTGGATATACAAGCCTAACTTTGCACTATGATTCTCTAACTTGGCATGAATTGGATTAAAACCCAGATATTCGTGCAGCAATTCCGTACTCCTGTTCCAAAAGCCCCAACAGTTTCTCTTCCAACGGCGTTACATAAGGACGCTTCACCTCGCCCAATTGCTTAAGAATACTCATTGCTGCATCTTCCAACTTCCCACTATTGCGTAAATTTGTGATCCGTAAGCACACTTGCTGCATCTGTTCACAATCAGTATCCGAATACTCGAAGGATTTCAGGTGTTCCATTTTCAAGATATACTCTCCATCCCAGGTTATAACTGTACAACTAAATTCATTGACAAGCTTGACAATGCACCAAGACCCACTTTTACCCCGCAAGTCAGGATTATCTTTGACAACAAACTGACAAACTTCCCCCACTCGATAAGGATTTGGTACTTTGGTTCTCTGTGTGATACGCTGTACAATATCTTTGACAATGCGCCCCGAAGGCATACCACCTGCTTCTTGGACTGCCTGCTGCCATACTTGACGTTGAAGTGCTGGTTCTAATTTCGTCAGGGATCGGACTTGACCCTCATTCGTTGGAAGGATTTGTAACCTATTTGTTGTCAAATCCTTAGTTGGCAAATTTTGACAACAATTTGTTGTCAAATTCTCGAAGACACCCGCAGCGGCAATCAAATAGTTAGACTTCTGCCGACTATGCCCGAATCTATCACGACAATACTCCTCAAAGGTTTTGTGACTGAAACGATATAAACGTTTGTCCCTGAGTTCCTGTAAGGCAATTCCAGCAAGATAAAAAGCTTTTTCTACTTGACGCTCTAGGTGAAGACGTAAGCACGACTCCTCCTCTGTCAGTTCTTCTGGTTCAATATCTGCGACCACTGCAATCATTCCTGCACCTCCTCTTCATCCTCCTTCACCACCTCCCAGTCACCCCGCGCCTTCCCATGTTTCTCCTTTGCGAGGATGAATTCTTCAGAGATACGATCGCGTCTCCTCAGATTATGCTCCTGGGCAATCTCACTCGTCTCCTTGGAGACTCGCAGTCTCGCCATCTCAAACCACGCGCTGACTGTTTGCTTCCAGTCCTCGCGGCTCATAAGGTCTAGTTTTTTGCAAATCTGGAAAGTTAGGCGCTGATCAATAACACCCAATTCATTGAGGTGTGCCCAGCGGGTTTGACCCTCATTACAGTTCTGGCACATTGGAATGCGATCTTTGTCGTAGTTGTAGCTCTTGATGACGCGCCGAACCAATTCAGGTTGTACTTTACCTGTGTCCCTGCAACAGAAGCAGTTCCATTGTGGTTGGAATATCTCCTTCTCCTGCTCCTCTTCTGGGCGCACTGTCCAAGATGGCAGCTGCTCAAATTCAAAGTCCATTAGTACCCTCCTCTTTGAGCCAGCTAAATTGTTTTGTCTCCCAACACCACTTAACGAAGGCCTGCTTCTCTTTGTCTGACCCGGCAAACATGGCAGGATTCGAGGTACTTTCGATTTCAGTCAGCCACTCGTCGCGCTCTTTGTGGTTCTCCCACTTGGTGTTTTGTGTCGCTTTTAAAGCTTCGGGGCGGTTTTGATACTTTTGATACCATTCTTGAAAGTGTTCAGGTTTCATGAAGGCAGCAAAGGTAGTTTCTATCTCCCTTCCCCTTGATTTGCGGTATTCATCCCTAACAAATTTTTCAAAACTTTCTCTCTCGTCTGGTGGCATATCTGAGAGAGTTTGTATATCTGATCTATTTGAATCTATTTGAGGGGCGCTGGAACCCTTGCTCTGTGCATGTTTCGATGCTTCATTGTCTCGCTCGTGGGACTGGGAGTCCCGCTTGTGGGATTTTGCATCCCGCTTGTGGGACTGGCTGTCTCGCTTGCGGGATTTTGCGTCCCGCTCGTGGGATACCTGTCCCACATCCGGGACACTTTTTATTTTAGGAAAGTTAATTACTTCATCTGTGCTGCTGCGCTCTCTGAGGATGATCCCGTGCGTTGCTTCCCAATCAAATTCATCTTTCAAAGCGTCTACAGCACGGTAAAAGGCAGACTTGCTAATTTCCCACTTTTTACAAAATGCAATAACATTGTCGATTTTCATCTCAATCCCTGGTGGGCGGGTAATACTCTTAATTGCAACCAAGTAGCCTGGTGTTGTTAAATAACCTTTTGAGTACCATTCCTTAGCTAACTCTGCTGTTAGAGGGTGGAATGGCACCCGAATTTTGTTCTCAGGTGCGTTTGTCATTTACCCAACCCCCTCAGTCTCAAAAGTTACAGTTATGCCGAATTCAAAGCAGGTAGTTTGAGCTAGGGCTAGTTTTGTTAAATCTGGTCGCCCAAATAAGTGAATACGTTTACCGTGTTCTGGGAAAAAGGCAGAGTAAGCTAGAATCTTTCCAAGCGCTTCCTTCGAGTCGTCAATATTCTTAATTTCGATGACTTCGGAACTGGTGAGCAGGTCAATACGACCTACAGCGGTTGTTACCTCGACTTGACCACCAAGCTCTATTTGAAGGCGATCGCGTATCCGTGTCTCCTTATCATCAGCTTGTGTTGACTTAGGAAGGTAACTTTCAGGTAAATAGCCTTTAGAAACAAGCTCCTTTAAAGCACGGCTTATGGTTTGCCGATGCACTTTTTTTGATGGTGCTGATAAATCCCTAGCAATTTGAGCAGCTGTAATTTGAAAACCATTGCTATAAGGGTCAACGGTCCGAAGGTAATAAAGAACTTGAAACTCGGAAGGTGTAAGCTCTTTACATGCTCTTAACCATTCCTCATGCTTCGTTGGGTAAAATTTCCCTTGAATCTTATTTTGCGTCATAATAAGAGTACGATAATTTCATAACGCCCCTGTCCCTCCAGACTGGGGCTAGTGTTTCTCATCTGTCAGTTTTAGCTGTTCACTCGCCACTTAAGAAAAGCTTGCGATTTCAAGCTTTTGAAGGAGCACAAGCCCATATTTAAAACAGCCTTCACAACAAAGCAGACACACCCCAACAGTGTCTTTGGACTATTGATGTAGCTTAATAGCCAGTTAGCCCCAAAAGAAGTCCCAATTCGTAAAAAGGCACTTTTAGAAGTAGTTTGGTACGATTGAGATATCCACAATCGTTGCTATCTTCTCGGTCATCACTTAGTATAACCATTAAACTTAAATATAATTAAGCGAGCAATGCAAAGTTTTGTATCAGAAAACTCCCAGCTTTACCAGCAGCTATTCGATGAGATGATGAAGCGCTTCCATTTAGAGGCGAAGGCAACCGCTGAAAAGGCTGATGTCTCAGAAGTCATGCTGTCTCGCTTTCGGCGGGGGAAAGCGGATTTGGGAGCATCAAAGCTCATAGCACTGCTTTTGGCCATTCCAGCAGAAGCTAGGATGTGGTATTTATCAGAGTTATTTGGTGTTAGCCCTGGTCACAGCTTGCGATCGCTTATTGCCCAAGCACCTCCTGAGGAACAGGCTGAAGCTTTGCGGGTGATTGCCGATATATTTGCAAATCACAGTCGTGAAACTGCTGAACCAGTAAACCTCGCTCTTCGCCGTATGACCATTTAAGGTGGGTACTACTCACATGAGTCTTATATGGTTCACTCATCTCAAAGCGATCTGCCGGAGGCGGCAGCGAGTAGCGCGGGAGTACCCGCTACCGCAACGCAGAAGCGATCGCACCAACTGTAACTCACCACCATTGCAGTTCGTAACCATACCTCCCCCCTACTCTTCATCCCTCAGTTCAGCTAAAATCTTATCCAGCCTATCATTTGTATCCTTAGCAAGCCGGATGCATCTTACGCTTGCAGCCATTCCCCCCGGCGGCGGTAACAGCACCTTCAGGAACTTTGCCATTGAGCAGAAGTCCACTTCCTATGAGACTAATACCAGCAGACAATGCAGTGGCAATTAGGGCAAGATTGAAACTGTACCGGGCTTGGCGCAGGCGTTCTTGGGCAATGCTTAATTCTAGGGCGGATTGGGAATGAGGCTTTTTCAACTTGTAGTTCATAGTGGATCGGAGTAACTGGGTCTGTACCTTAAGCATCCAGCCAAATCCCCCAAACCTTGACTGCACAATCGTTTGGCTACAATTATTCTGTGATTGTCCTATGCTTGGCAAGTGATTGTGTAGTATATTCCATAAGCCCTTAGCTGCTGCAAGGTATGATTAGAAGGGAACAGGGAACGGGGAACTCGTAACAGAAGTTTGTCACGACAAGAGCGTTACCGTTATTTAACGTATTTGGAAAGTCATGTCATGCTCCTTTGTGGATCGCACAGTTAACTTTTTCGCCTTCAATTAACGCCCTAATTTCATTGACTGCCCTATGGCTACCAATCATTGCCTGCACCCCCCTCACTTTGTGTCTAGGAACAGATAGACTTCGCCCTTGGAAGTCCCCATCCTCTAGAACTTCATATGAGTACCCCCAATACCAATGGCTGGGATTATCTGGATCACGAACGCCCTCTACGGCAGGGTAGGAGGCTACTGCCCCTGACTTGAGCTTTTTATTTTTAAGGTAGCGATACAAGCTGCCACTGGCTTTCGGTCTTTCTAGAGAATTTGATGAGCTATCCTCTAGAACTTTTCTGTGGTTACCCTCAGTTTCATCAAACTCTCTTTCTAGAGAACCAGCATTATCATCCTCTAGAACTTTAATGAAGGCTCTAATCGCTGTAATAGGTGCATTCTTCTCTATCATGTATCGCACACCAGAGACTCGATTTCGAGTCAGTGAGAGTGATTTGGTCTTCCAATTCCCATCCTCGAAGATTTTGTAGTTGTATCCCCAGTACCAATGTTTCAGATTCTCTGGATCGCGATCGCCTTGAATGCGAGGATAAGATGCAATTTCACCTGATTTTAGCAAGACATTCTTTAAGTAGCGGTATAAAGAACCACTAGCACTCTTAGTTACTTGGATACGAGAGGTGGTTTCTGCCTCTATTTTTTCTCTAGAAATTGTCCCGTCCTCTAGAACTCGGGTAGAAACCGAACATTCTATACATCCCTCTGGTAAGGAAATGCTCATTCCTGCCCCTCCTCATCAGAGTCCTTAATTTCCTCCCAGTCTCCCCGCGCCGAATGGTGTTTCTCCTTTGCCAGGATAAATTCTGCTTGAATGCGATCACGCCTCCTCAAATTATGCGCCTGGGCGATTTCCCCGGTTGACTGTTCAACCCTCTGCTTTGCCATCTCAAACCACGCCTGCCGAGTAGCTTCCCAGTCATCGCGTGCAAGCAAGTCGAGTTCGTTGCAAATGTCCCTTGTAAAGCGTGTGTCTAGGTTCTCAATTGGTAAATTAACCCAAGTGTCATTCGCTTTACAGTTATCCCTCTGGCAGACTGGGAGGCGATCGCTGCTGTAATTGTAGTTTCGGACAACGCGGCGCACCAAGTAAGGCTGTACTTTCCCTGTATCTTGGCAGCAGAAACACTGCCACTGGGGAAAGAATATTTCTTTATCAGGGTACTCCTCTTCAGGGCGCATCGACAGCGGGGGGAGTTCTGGTAGCATCATGATTCCTCCCCTAGTAAGCCGTTATCAACTACCCAGTGCCAGAATTCATTGCGATCGTTGTCTAGTTTTCCGCTTTCGGTACGGAAGCTAAAGTTACCCATTGTGCGGATTTTCTCTAACCACTCGTCGCGCTGGGGGTGGTTCTCCCATTTGGCGTTTTGTGTCGCTTGTACCAATTCGGGTTGCGATTTCTGGAATAAATCGTAGTAAACCTCCCAGCGGTTTTGTTCCGCCTCATTTTTCTTGGCTAGCCACCCTTCTATGTCGTTGATCTGAGGACTAAAATCCTTTGTTTTTTCTCTAACAAAATTTAAAAAGTTCTCTCTCTCCCCATCTGAGAGAGTCTTTTTAAAGTCTGTATAAGTCTTAATAGTCTGAGGGGGGCTGGAATTGTTGCTATGTAAGGTTTCTGAGCTTTTATGTTCCGAAATCTTGGAAAGAGTTCCATTTTTTCGGATTAACTTCCGAGGTTTTGGACATTTTTCCGAAATCTCGGAATGCTGTCCAGATTTTTGGACAACATTCCGAACTTTCGGAACTCCTTGTAAATTGCGAAATGCAAAGCCCTTGTCTTGAAAATCAAATAGTTCAAATTCTTGAAATTTAGCGATCGCAGCGTAAAAGGTACTTTTCTTGATTCCTGCTTTTTGCATTACCGTTAAAGTGTTTGGTAAATCTTTGTAACAATCTCCCCAAGGATCGGTAACAGCTAAGTAAGTCCACAGCCTCCACTCAGCAGCAGTTAAATTAGCTTGATAGAGTTTTTCTAGGGTCTTTTCTGTCAGGGGGTAAAAGCTTTCACTGCTCATCCATCTAGCTCCTGAATTGTTGATGAGAGAGCAGAATGAGAATGAGGTAGTAGAAAGTAGCCTGTACTTGCTCCAAAGCATTGCCTTGCGCTTTATGAGTGGTGCGTTTAAGCTTTGTCATCACTGCACCTCCTCAATCGTGACAATTACGCCAAATTCTGAGCACGTGACTTGAGCAAGTGTCCTATCTATGAGTGTTGCATGTGCTACACTGGGTGCATGGGAATATCCGTTATTCGACGCTTGTACTTCTGTTTGATTCGTCATAAAATTTGAGTACTTTGAAGAAGGCTCCAGCAGTCCGCAAAGCTTGCTGGGGCTGTTTTTCTTTGTGAGAAGCTTACTGAGCGTGCAATCTGCTGATATTGCACAAATGGACATGAACTCTGATTTCATGCCACAATTGTTATGTGTAGATGCAAAGCAATAAACCGACAGGGCAAGCCTATACCCCGCTTGGATTCAACTTGTTAGTTGCAATCTTTAGCTTTACTTGATAGTATTCAATTACTTGAAAAAAAGCAAGTCCCCTTAAAAGAAAAAATGGAAATGCATCAAGAAGTACTGATTACCGCAATTAAAAATAGTGGGATGACAGCCAGGGAAATTGCAGCAGCAGCAGGTGTCCATGAAAGCACACTCAGCAAGTTCCTTGATGGGAAAAATGACCTAAAAGCGGGAAATTACTTCAAAATCTTAAGTGTGCTTCCCGAAGCCCAAAGGCTTAAAGCAAGACTTAGTTTAGGGATAGTGGTTGACAACTTTCCTGATGAAAAAAGGTTACAAGCACTCACCCAAATGATTGAGCTGGCATCAGATGATGAAATGGAAGCTGCACTCTTTGCCATAGGACGCAAGTGGAAGCAAAGTATAGGGTCGCGATCTGCCGTAGGCGGCAGCGCTTCGCTTATACGTAATTCCACTGAAACCCTTGATAGCGCAATTGCTGTATGATAACCAACGAGGCATTGAGCCTTCATGAGTGTAAGTCCCTGCAAGAGCTTAATCAATTGCACCCAGAGCTTAATTTATATATTACAATAACACTATTGGCTTAAGTCAAGAGGAAGTTTAAAAAAAAATGGCCCAAGTTCACCAGCTGTTCAAACAGGCGATGGATCGTTATGATGTGAAGGGAAAAGACCTTGCAGCGATAGCCGGGATAACTCCCAATCATCTATCTGACTTTCGCTCAGGTAAGAAGTGGGTTGGTCCAGAAGTATTTGTGGCACTTTTAGAAGGTATGGACAAGCTATCGCCCGGTTCACGCCAATACTTCTGCCAATTACTTGCAGGAGAAAAAACTACACAAGCAGAACACCACATAGTAAGTTTAATTGAGAATGCTTCAGACGATGAAATGGAAATGGTAATACTCGCCTTTGGCCGCAGGTGGAAAAAGTCCTGTCAGCAAACTCCTGCAAGCATCTCCAGCCAACTCGATTCCGCGATCGCGTAAGCGTTGCCCGAATCCCAAGGAACGAGCGCGACTCTGCGAAAGCGATCGCACTCATTCGTCTCCCTTGGTTCGAGCGCAGAACCCTGTTTGATGTAACTTGATACGTTTAGCGTTCCCACGGTTGACAAGCAGAACCAAACTACTTTTGGATTCCAAACCTCAGACTCTAACAGGTCAAATTCAATGAGTGTGGACTCCAATTCCCTCAACGCCTGCCACAACGCCAGATAGATTAAAGATTAAAAATTAAACATGCCACGTAAAGGTGCGTATTTGGAGAGAAAATAAAACAATTGAAAAATATTTCTTGATTTTGAATTGTTTTGAATGCTTGCTCTACGTGATTATCAACAGGACCTAATTAACAAAGTTCTCGCCTCCTGGTCTGGTGGGATGAGAAAATTGCTGCTGCAACTTAGTACGGGTGGCGGCAAGACCATTATATTTGCTACAGTGGCATCTGAATTCACTTGTAGGGGTGAAGGTGTTTTGGTAGTTGCCCATAGGGAGGAATTAATTCTCCAGGCGGGGGAAAAACTGGCGATGGCCACGAGAGTGCAACCGGGAATTATTAAAGCAGGATATAAACCAATTGATTCGTTGATTCAGGTAGGTAGTATCCAAACTCTCTATCGTCGCAAAACCTACCCAAAGGCAGAGTTAGTCATTGTTGATGAAGCGCACCATTCTTCAGCTGCCAGTTACCGAAAATTATTGGATGCTTATCCAAATGCTTTTATTTTAGGCGTTACGGGTACACCCAGGCGTGAAGATGGTTATGGACTGCGAGATATATTCGACAAGCTTATTTGCTCAATAACAACCAGGGAATTAATTGCCCTTGGGTACTTGACAGATTATAAGCTAATAGCAGGTTTTAAGTATTCTCAGCACCGCGTTCCACAAAAACGCGACTTTACCAAAAAGGAACTTGAACAAGTCGCTTCTGACTACAAACCAGAAGAGGTGTTAAAGCAGTGGCGCAATTTTTGTGATGGTAAGAAAACAATACTCTTCGCGGTGAATGTCCAACACTCTGTTGCGATCGCAGCGAAATTTTATGCTGCTGGTATTCCTGCTGAGCATCTTGATGGGGATACTCCTCAAGATGAGCGTAAAGCAATTCTAGAGAGATTTAAGAGTGGCATCACAAAAATTATCACTAATTGTGCCATCCTCACCGAAGGATTTGATTGCCCAGACACATTTGCTGTTGTCATCGCCCGACCAACTACTAGTGTGACGCTATGGCTGCAAATGATTGGCAGAGTATTGCGTCCGGCACCGGGGAAAGACTATGCTATCATCCTTGACATGACTGATAACTGGTTTAGGCTCGGTCGTCCTTGCGACAAAAGAGAATGGAGTCTTGACCCAATATCCTGCGACCCAGACACATTAGGGGTGAGATGCTGTCCTAGCTGTCATCATGTCTTTAAACCAATACCTGCTTTAATTCGTACTCTTGAGTATTTTAATCCCAAAAAGCGATCGTTTGTTACCCATTATGAAGTGGATTGTCCCTACTGTGGCAAGGCTTTTCGGTGGGTATTAGAAGATTCTCCTGGAATAGACAATGGTGGTGTGACTCAAATTGTCTCCACCTCTGGGATTGAATTTAAAGAAGTTCCGCCTGATGTTCGTCCAGTGTTACTGCGCCCAATTCTTGAACTAAAAAAGTCTCAGAAAAGAAAAACAACACATCAGATTCAAATTTACCTAGACGGATTAAAAACCTGGATTCTTTCTCATCAGGATTTAAATATAGCTGAATTGAAATATGCTGTTTATTTGCTGGAACTGGACAACTCGGAATCGCAGATAATTAATTATCTTATGTTGGTTTTAAGTTCTAAAATTAGAAAAGCAAAAACCTGGGATGACGTTGCGAAAATTATGTCTTCTCGTCCAAATGATGTTAAGAAAATTATCTGGAGCCGACTGGCAAGTAACGAAAAAGACAAGTTAAACCAGATGAAATTTCAGTATGAGCAAGAACTCAAAGAATGGTTGACTGAAGAGAATCTCGAAGATTTAGCTAACGACTTGTCAGTCTGCGACGATATAGAGATGATATCTTCTTTGTGGCAAATCTACAATAGGCAAGCTATTAGATTAGCGTCTAAGAAAATTATTGGTCATCAAGGTGTCCAAATTGCTGAGTGGATTAAACAATTAGATGCCATGAGTTAAATTATCGCTTCAAAGCTTTTCAGATGCTGTAAATCCCCTTTATCAAAGTGCAGATACTTAGGTAACCATCCCATATTCCTGTTCCAAAAGCCCCAATAGTTTCTATTGGTTTAACAGCAGCGACCACTGCAATCATTTTTGCACCTCCTCATCCTCTTTCTCCCCTTCATCCTCCTTAATCTTTTCCCAGTCACCCCGCTTCAACTCATGTTTTTCTTTTGCAAGGATGAATTCAGCCTGAATGCGATCGCGCCTCCTCAGATTATGAGCCTGGGCAATCTCACTCGTCTCCTTGGAGACTCGCTGTTTTGCCATCTCGAACCACGCGCTGACTGTTTGCTTCCAGTCCTCACGGCTTATAAGGTCTAGTTTTTTGCAAATCTGTGGTTTTAGGCGTGTATCAATTACACCCAAACCCTTCCCCACCCACCTTAAAAATAGTAAATAGAACCCAATTAGGGATATCCAGAAAAATACTAAACCGCCGTGTGTTGGTGCTCCGGCCAAAAAGCTAGAGTTTTTGCCGGATAAAGAAAGCCGAGTTATTAATTTTGGACAAAGTCGAGCTAAGCATTGGGGAATAGTATTGCATTTTCCAGACCTAGACTCACTCTGCCCATGGGCAAACTCTTCTGATTCTCTTTCTGTAGGTCTTCTCAAGTGCTGTTGGAGATTCACGCTCGCAATTCAGGGCAGTTAAGTTAAATTTAACTTAAGCCTTATCTTTAGAAACTTGCGTGGTGTAAATGGGGCAAACACCGAAGAATACCTTATAAGCCTGTTTCACAGGTTCCAGCAGGAGGTTCACAGATGAGAATTTTTGTAGCCGGGGCAACGGGTGCGATCGGTCGTCCGCTACTTACACAATTACTGTTGAAAGGACATGAAGTGGTTGCTTTGACTCGTTCTCCAGAAAGAGCAAGGATGTTAGCGGAACAGGGCGTAGAACCGGCGATCGCTGATGTATTCGATGCGGATGCAGTCAAAGCGGCTGTCATCCAGGCTCAGCCAGAAGTGGTAATTGAGCAACTCACCTCCTATCCTAAAACCTACACTCGTGAGTCCATGAGTGCGGCAGCAGTCCTAAACACTCGCGTCCGTAAGATAGGCGGTGCCAATGTGCTAGCAGCAGCGCAAATGGCTGGTGTGCGTCGTTACTTGAAACAGTCGATCGCCTTCTGGGCGGTTCCTGGTACTGGGTTAGCAGATGAAGAAACGCCCTTAGCGTTTGATGCCTCGCCTGCGGTTGCCGCCGATGCTCACATCGTGACTGAAATCGAACGTTGCTTACTAGCAGCATCCAATCTAGAAGGGATTGCACTCCGCTATGGCTTCTTCTACGGACCTGGTACCTGGTTTGCCCCTGATGGCGATGTTGCAAACCAGGTGCGTCAGCAACAGTTCCCAATTGTGGGCAATGGCGCAGGTGTATGGTCGTGGTTACACATTGAAGATGCAGCAGCTGCCACTGTTGCCGCAGTCGAACGGGGTAATTCTGGCATTTATCTGATTACGGATGATCAACCTTTAGCGGTGCGAGAGTGGCTTCCAGCTTATGCGCGATGGCTGAATGCGCCACTGCCACCCCATGTCTCGGTTGAGGATGCTTTGCGAATTGGCGGTGCAGATACCGTCTATTACGGTACGCAGATGCGCGGTGTGTCGAATGCTACGGCAAAACGCGAATTAAACTTTCAGCCGCGATCGTTGGAATGGATGGTTAACGCCGCCGTTGCTCATGCCAATTAATCATTTAAGGGGAAAGCAAGATGAAGGTTGCTCAAGTTGGAACCGCGATTGTGGTTATTCACGCGATCGCTCATACTCTACACGGTTTCGCCCATGCGGAAATCCCTGTTCCCCTTTCGCTTCTTCAGATCTGGTTTGTTAGTGTGGTAATTCTTCTGGGTCCAGTTATTTCAGCCGCTTTACTCTGGACGCAGTTCTATCGTATTGGTAACTGGCTGTTACTCAGTTCAATGACGGGCGCGATTCTGTTTGGTCTCTACCATCACTTCATTGTAATTAGTCCTGATCATGTTTCTCAGGTTGCCTTTACAGGTTGGGGGTTGCTTTTCCAAATCACAGCAATTCTCACCTTAATTATCGATGGATTGGGGATTGGGATGAGCGTATGGACATTGAAAACAATACAGCAACCACAGAGGGTTATGTGAGTTCTCTCAACTTTATTTAATATGTTTGATCTCGACCAAACTATCAAAAATCGGCATTCAACACGCAAATTCTTATCTCAACCAGTACCACGAACTTTGCTCGATGAAGCCCTTACTTTAGCGCAGCACGCGCCGTCTAATTCAAATATTCAGCCATGGCGAGTCGTGTTTGCTGAAGGCGTCCGCCGAGATCGTCTCCAAGAGGCTTTGCTAAACCAAGCAAAGCAGCAGCAGCCTAACATTCCTCCACTACCAGAGGCTTTCCAGCATTACCGCCAAGAACTAGGCACGCAAGTTTATGGGGCGATGGGGATCGCTCGTGAAGATAAAGCGAATAGACAGCTAGCGGTTCTGCGCAATTACGAATTTTTTGGCGCACCAGTGGTTGGTATCATCTGTATGCACCAAGATCTAAGCGTTGCGGATGCCTTAAGTGTGGGAATGTATCTACAAACACTAATTTTATGCTTAACCGCTCGTGGTCTTGGCACCTGCGCACAGGTTTCACTAGCGGGCTATCCCGAAATCATCCGCAACGAGTTGAACATTCCACCAGAATTATTGATCATTTGTGGCTTAGCCGTTGGCTACTCCGATCCTGATTTCCCCGCTAATCATCTACACACAAGCCGTGAGAGCGTTGAGAAAAATGTTACCTTTCTCGATCATTAAGAAAACACTAATTGAGGAGATTTGAATATAGATAATGTAGTAGCTCTAAATCATTCATCGGTTGTAAAAGAGGCACAAGAAGAGCCAGTAGAAATAAAGTAGCCAGTACATTACCTCGGGCTAGGCTGGAAACTCTTCCAACTATGAGCTAGCTCAAAGACATTGTTGAGAAAAATTGTCAGAGTAAAGGTAGTTCAAGGGTATGAGGGTAACGATATGACTCTTACAAAAGCAAACACAACTGCATCCCAAGTAGAAACTCTCGCCCAACTCTACCTGGAAGGCAAGCCCGCCGAGATTTCTGATGAAACCATCTCCCAAATCTGTGATTGGCTCATGGGTGAGTTCCACCAATTGCCTGTAAATCTGCAATTTTCAGATTACATGCGTTATGATAACGCTCTTGAGATGTTTGCCGATATTGAACTTCAGCAGCTTTGGGTATCTGCTGATAGTTACGATTCTTCTGTGTATCCCAATCCGATCTATGGGTTTATTTTTCAGGGAATGCACGATTATGACCACTACTTGACAAAGAGTGACTTTAGCCTAAAGGGAGAAATCGCGGCTTACAACTTTACAGCAAAACGTGTGCCGAGTTTAGAGATTCAAAAAATTCTCTATTCCGAAATTGTGCTGCGATCAGCTGCTTATCTTTATCTGGGACACTCGCCCGATCCTAAAATTGTGTTTCCGTAATCGATCGCACAGGTAAAAGATAATGCACGAATGTTCAAGTTGTTCTTATCTATTACTACGGTACATTCAGCACCACAAAATTTGCTGGCATTGTTGCCCAACAATGGCGACAATGCCAGTCCTTTCTGAAGTCAAAACCACCTCACGAGCAGACGAGAATCATGATGATGAACAAATATGACTATATTGTCATTGGTGCGGGTTCAGCAGGCTGCGTTGTCGCCAACCGTCTGACCCAAGACAATGAAACAACAGTGTTATTACTCGAAGCAGGCAACCCGGATACGAAACCGGAGATTCAAATCCCGTTGGAATGCGCAAATCTACTGGGTTCTGAGGTAGACTGGGGATATTTCTCTGAACCAGAACCATACCTAAATCATCGCAAAATCTTTTGTCCTCGTGGCAGAGTCTTGGGTGGCAGCAGTTCGATTAATTTCCTGCTTTATATCCGAGGCAATCATCACGATTATGACCATTGGCAGAAATTGGGGAATCCCGGTTGGAGTTATCAAGATGTATTGCCCTATTTCAAAAAATCTGAGAACCAGCAACGAGGTGCCGACCAATACCACGGTGTGGATGGTGAGTTGAGCGTGACCGATGTCATTTCCCCATCTGCAATATCCCAACGATTTGTAGATGCATGTGTGGCAATGGGATATGACTACAATCCTGATTTCAACGCCATGCAGCAGGAAGGTGCGGGACCTTTTCAGTTCACTGTCAAGGACGGTAAACGACACAGTACTGCGGCTGCATTCCTGGTGCCAATTCTCAAGCGTCCCAATTTGACAACAATGACTGGAGCGCTGGTGACTCGGTTATTGTTTGAGGAAACCCGCACCGTTGGAGTAGAATATCTGCACTCAGGAACGTTGCACCAAGCCCAGGTCAACCAAGAAGTGATTTTAAGCGCTGGCGCATTCGATTCACCCAAGTTGCTGATGCTTTCCGGGATTGGTAATAAAGAACACCTACAAGCCATGGGGATTTCGGTCGTTGTTGATTTACCAGGTGTCGGACAAAACCTCCAAGACCACATTGTCGTTCCTGTGCCATACGAGGCAACTCAAGATTTACACACGGCAATTACTAGTAATGGGATCGGGGAAACTGCATTGTTTTTGCATAGCGAGGGGAATATAGACGCTGCGCCAGATAAAGAGCTGATCTTCGGTCCCATTTTGTGGGCACCTCCTGGCTATCCCAACTCTGGTTTGGGCTTTACGGGGCTAGTCGCTTTGACTCATCCCCAAAACATTGGCAGTATCAGTTTGCGATCATCTGATCCCAAAGATGCACCGATGATTCGGCTGAACTATCTGCAAAGTCAATCCGATGTGCAAAAGCTAGTTGACGGGATTAAATTAATACGCAAATTGTTTCATACTAGTGCCTTTGATGAGTTTCGAGGTAGGGAAGTTGCTCCTGGTCATGACATTCAAAGCGATGCAGCACTCGAAGCTTATGTCCGAGAAGTTTGCGGTACTGTGTTTCATCCTATCGGTACCTGCAAAATGGGCACTGATCCAATGGCAGTTGTAGATCCTGAACTTCGCGTCTATGGGATTGAGGGGTTGCGCGTTGTTGACGCATCGATTATGCCAACTTTAATCACGGGACATACGAACGCACCCACAATTATGATTGCTGAAAAAGCAGCCGCTTTGATTAAAGCCGCAAGTCGCATTTCACAATCCGTTGCTTCTTTAATCACAGCATCGAAGTAGGAAGCCCACGAGGTTGAGAGTTGAGTATCCGCTCAATTCTCAACCGTCCTTTAGGCGTGGGGACGCCAGTTGCTTCAAGCCGGGGAACCCGTCCAACGCACTGGCTCAGGAATACGACGCGCCTAAAGGCGCAGTCAAGGTTTCTAGCCCATTGTTCAACCAATTCGCTAGCACTTATCCCTTGTTTTTTAGCACATGCCTTTACTTTGTTCCAAGAACTCGGAGTTAAAAATACATTCCTGCTTGTTTTTATCTCATCATGTAAAGCAGGCTGATTTTTCATTCTCTTTTTCCCTTTTATTTTCGTTATTTCGCTTGACATATTTAGTTCCAACCTCTATGATAAAAATATAACACATAAGACATCAAGGAAAATAAATGCAAGTTCGATGGAATTTTAAACTGTTGCCTAACCAATCTCAGGAGGCAACTCTTGAAGACTGGTTGGTTACATTGCGAAAACATCGTAACTACGCTTTAAGAGAACGTACAGTAGGATTTGAAACTAACAACAAGGATAACGACTCCTCAATCATTTATGCCTATGGGTCATATTGTGAGATCGAGTCAAGAATTGAATATGGTACTTGTTGTCCCCTTACTTGTCCAGTACTAAAACATGGTGTTGTTCCTCAAAAATTAGAACTAGCCACTAAAGAGTCTAAGGTCAAAGACAAGGAAACTAAAAAAGTTATTAAAACTGTTGTAAAATGGGACTCTGCATCTGGTATTCAGATGAAAGTTACCACACAATTAAGAAAATATTTGAACAATTTTGCAATAGTTGATTCAGACGTTTTACAACGAAATATAGCTAATCTTGATACAGCTTACTCAAACTTTTTTAAACTTGGGAGAGGTTACCCTCAATTTATTAAGCGCTTAGATTCTTTTGAATACAAGCCCGGACGTGTACTGTTACGCCACATTAGAAAGAATTATGCTACCGCCTACCTACCGGGAATAGGTGATGTCAAGTTTCACAATAGCCGTGATTTATCTCTTATTCAAGACTTGAGAACATGCACGGTTAAGCGTGAAGGCGGTAACTGGTACATCAGCATGTTAGTTAATATTGCTGAAGTATTGCCCGATGTCATGCCGCTTGAAAAATGTAAATCAATAGTTGGAATTGATGTTGGGATAAACAAACTAGTTGCGCTATCTGATGGTAGCTTTGCTGAGAATAAGCGAACCACTACAAACACTAGAACCGCTAGGCGTTTATCGATGCGTCAACGCGCTATTAGCCGCAAGCAAAAGGGTTCTAAAAATAAAATTAAAGCTGTCAAGAAACTCGCTAAACAAAAGCATAAGCTAGCACAATACCGTGATGGTTATGGCTGGCAAGTCGCCAAGGTCGTAGTTAAGACTGCTGACGTTGTAGCAAGAGTTGACCTACGCATCAAAAACATGGTGAAACGCGCCAAACCCAAGCACGATGGTAAAGGCGGTTACAAGCGTAATGGTGCAAGTCAAAAGACTGGATTGAATAAGGTTATTTTAGATGCTGGATGGGGCGATATCTTCAATAAGATTGCATGGCTTGCTGTTAAAAATGGCAAGCCTGTCATCCTAGTTCTGGCTAAACATACATCCCAAGAGTGCCCTAAATGCGGTCATATAGACAAGAAAAACCGCGATGGTGAAAAGTTTCTTTGTGCTGTCTGTCATCATACAGACCATGCAGATACAAAAGCTTCTAGGACAATAGCTAGAAGAGTGGGAATGGTCTTCCCAAAAAATAAAAAGACCCTACCTACGGACTGTGGGAAAGTTACGCTCAGTAGACATCAATCCTTGCGGGTTGAGACTGAGAACCATGCCTTTGAGACTGCTGGCTTTCAGTTGAATCTCTTGTAGATCTGAGTGCCAGTCGTCCGACAGTCGGATATTTAAGAGATACGGCAGAACCTCTTAAAGAATCCCATCGCCTTTAGGCATGGGAGTGTCAAAAGCTAGACATCACAATCACCTGAGAGCGATCGCATCTAGTGTCAATCGGTCTAATACCAAAATCTTACCACCTCGCTGATAAGTGACAATGGTTTGAATTTGGTTGAACAATCGGACACATTCTTCATATGTAATCCCAATGCTGCGAGCAATTTGGTAGTAAGGCAGACGAGAGCGCAACTATAATCCCTGTTCGGTCACGTCTGTTCCCTCTGCAATCATAGCCGCCTGAATAAATTGCGTTTTAGTGTTCCACTGCCCCTAATGCCAAGAGCGTTTCTTGTTGCGCTGCTGTTAATCCTTGAACACCTCTAATGTTCATACCCTCATACAGGCGATCAGATCTCAGCGTTTTGAGACACTCACCCGTTCTCACATCCCAAAGCTTAATCGTTTCATCGTGGCTGCCACTGGCAAGTGTTTGACCATCTGGGCTGAAGCTGATGGCAAAGACTGCCTCTGTGTGACCCTGCAAGATGTTGAGGCATTGACCGTTTTGCACATTCCATAAGCGAATCGAAGCATCGAAACTACCGCTTGCTAAAGTTTGACCATCTGGGCTGAAGTTGACCGACCAGGCACAACCCGTATGACCGTGCAACACCTTGAGACATTGGCTGCTGTGGATATCCCATATGCGGACACTACCATCAAAATGTCCAGTGACTAAGGTTTGATCGTCAGGACTGAAGCGAACGGAGCAGATGCCCCTGGAAGTGTCTATGACTTGGAAACACTGACCGTCTTGTACATTCCACAATCGCAAGGTTCGGTCATCACTGCCACTCACCAAAAACTGACCATCGGAACTGAAGCTGACAGAGTGAACCCAGCCTTTATGACCCTGCAATACCTTGAGGCACTTACCCTCTTGTACATTCCATAACCGCACAGTAGTATCTTGACTACTGCTTGCGATCTGCTGACCATTAGGGTGAAAGCTGACTGACCAGACCCAACCCGTATGACCATGCAATATTCTTAGACACCGACCCGAATGCACATTCCACAAGGCTACAGTTTGATCGGTACTGCCACTCACCAAAAATTGACCATTAGAACTGAAGTTGACAGAATAAATCCAACGGGTTTGACCGTGCAGCGTATTAAAGCACTGACCTTTGTGCACATCCCATAGGCGAATGGCAGTATCCTCTCCGCCACTGACCACTGTCTGACTATCCGGGCTGAAGCTAATGGAGTGGATACCACACGAATTTCCCTGTAGTACCTTGAGACACAAACCGTTTTGCGCGTCCCACAGACGGATGGAGAAATCATTGCTACCACTAGCTAGTGTCTGACCATCCGGGTTGAAGCTGACTGACCGGATGCGACCTTTATGGCCATGCAACACCTTGAGGCATTGACCATTTTGCACGTTCCACAAGCGAATAGTAGCATCATCACCGCTGCTCGCGAGCAGCTGACCATCCGGGCTGAAGCTGACTGACTGAATGCTGTCTGTATGACCGTGCAACACCTTAAGGCATTGACCGTTTTGCACGTTCCACAAGCGAATAACAGCATCATCACCACTGCTCGCGATCTGCTGACCATCCGGGCTGAAGCTGACTGACCAAATCCAACCCGTATGACCGTGTAACACGTTGAGGCACTGACCGTTTTGCACGTTCCACAGGCGAATGGCAGCATCATCACCACCACTGACGAGAGTTTGACCATCGGGACTGAAGCTGATCGTCAAAGCTCGCTGAGTATTCTCCTGTAAAGTTTTAATACACTGACCAGATGCAACATCCCATAAGCAAATGGTAGAGTCCTCGCTGCTACTGGCTAAAATCTGACCATCGGGACTAAAGCTGACAGAGCGTACGCCATTGGTCTTTCCCTGTAAGGTTTTCAGGCACTGACCAGACGTAGCATTCCATAAGCAAATGGCAGAGTCCTCGCTGCTACTGACGATCTGCTGACCATCGGGGCTAAAGCTCACCGACCAGACCCAACTCCCATGTCCTTGAAGCGTCATAAGCTGTTTTCCATCCGCCACCCGCCACAAGCGGAGCTTTCCATCTGCATCACCCGTTGCCAATCGTTCCCCATCCGGGGTAAAAGCTAATGAAATAATGCCACCTAAAGTTTCAGTAAACACAGATTTTGCCAAATCAGCTTTGCGAAAATTGACCCCTGCCAGGTTGACCTGCCGCAAATCAGCTTGCCACACGGTTAGCTCGGAAAAGTCACAGCCTCGCAAATCAGCCCGTAGATGCACCAGCAGGTTGAGGAGATTGCCTGCAATATAGTTTGGTTGGAGCGGCGCTTGCTGCTGTTGTTGCACCAGCATGGCTTTCAACTGCTGTTCAATGGCTTGGGGGTTGCCAAACTGGATCAGCAACTGTTCGGTGATCGGCTCAGCAATCAGCCGCTTCTGCATCTCTCGGACGTAGTCTTTTGCCTGTGCTTTGAGGAGCGCATGCATTCTTAGTCGTTCTGGCTTTTGAGTGGCAACTTCCCTAGAAGTGTAATGAACGAGTTGATCAGTGACATACTCTAACACCACGGGCTGCAAAAAGAAGCCAGAACCCTCCTTCTCAATCATCGCTCGCCGCAACAAAGACTGAATCGCGCCTGGTATTTTTCGCTCTCGAGCCGTGGTGATAACATCCTCACTCAACTCGAAAATAGAGACTGGTTCTCGGTTGATCGCTAACCAAAATATCATTTCCTGCTCAATTTCCGACAAGCGCTCAAACTGTTGCTGCAGTACGTCTCGAATATCATCAAAGACGGCTAACCCCTGCTGTACATATTTCAATACCTCGACAATTCTGCCATTGAAGAGTTCTTGAGTCGCGGCTGCTACCAGCTTCAGTGCCAAGGGGTTGCCGTCGTAGTGTTCAACTAACTTCTCCCATTCGGACTCCTTCCCTATGAATTCCCCTTTGTAGCGAAATAGTTTTCGTCCTGCTTCTGGGTTCAATCCCTTCAACAGCAGTGTTCGTACTCTTGATTTGTTACCTTCAAGTTGCACAATCTCTCTGGGCTTTTCACGACTGGTGAGCAGCAAGCAACTCTGATGGGACACCTCCCCAATATCCTTGAACAGTTGACCATATCCCTCATAGCCCGCCCGATACTGTCCGGTTTGCCTTGCACTTAGGATCGTCTCGGCATTATCTAGAATTAGCAAACAGCGCTTTTGACGCAAACCCTTCATCAGCTTCAGTAGTTTCCCCTCCAGGCTAGGAGGCACAGCGATATCCTCTCCCTGTACCCGTAGTAGAATGGGCAGTACCATCTCTAACCATTCTTCAAACGGCAGTGCATTTTGCAGCGATCGCCACACCACCACCTCAAAAGAGGTTTGAATATGCTGCACCAGTTTAGCTGCTAATGTGCTTTTGCCAATCCCACCAATTCCAAGTAGCAGGACTAGTCGGCATTGTTCCTCCAATACCCACTGCTTGAGAAGTACCAGTTCTTCACTACGTCCGCAGAATGTAGATGTATCGATTGCGTTGTTGCCCCAATCTCGCTCTTGCTGCGACCATTGGGCGCAAGCCTTCTCAATTGTAGAACTGGGTCGAGCATAGTCATTCTTACTTAACTCCAGTCCAAAAGCTCGGAATGCCCACTGCAATGATTGCTTGTCCACCGGTTCTAAGCCTCCCAACACCTTAGCGATTGTGTTCAGGGACAAGCCCATGCGCTCACTAAGTTCTTCCAGGGTAAAGCGATCCCCAGCATTCTCGTTGAACTCAGCCTGTGCTTTGGCATCTTGAAGCTTGTTCCACCCCCGTGCAGTCAGGATGACTCCTCGATAGCGTCTAGTCTTTTGCAGTGGCATCAAAGTTATCTAGAATCAGGACTGAGCTTAGTACAGCGTTTCATAAATTCGTGGCGTTTTGGCTCCCATTGACCCTCACCCTAACCCTCTCCCTACTGTCCGAGGGAACAGAATTTAGCTCCCTTCTCCCTCTTTGGGAGAAGGGTTGGGGATGAGGGCACACCAAAATCATTTCGCCATGAACTTGTGCAATTCTGTACTTAGACAACATATAAATGTTTTGTTGCTAAAACCCAATTGTACATAAAAGGTCTACATTTAGTCAACTAAAAAGTTTTTCCAAGCCTAATTTGTGCTTTTTAGGACAGCAATTCTCATTTTGAAATAAATAGAGTATTAACTCCCATTTTGAAATTACCAATATAGTACAAATAAACTATATTTTTTAGAGACAGAGAATTTGATGAGCCATCCTCTAGAACTTTTCTGTGGTTGCCCTCAGTTTTATCAAAAGTTAGTGAAATTGTTACGTTCGTCGAAATGCGCTATTGGGGCGTATTGCAATACGCCACAACATCATTTGGGGGAGATGTCTATTAATTGTCTCTAGTAGGAGACAAGGGTAATATAGTGATGCCATTGACACTTTGAGCAGATTGAGACATCCCATTTTCTGGGCGCGTACCCAAGAATAAATCATCAAGGATAGCCTGTGCTGAAATATCTCTACTTGCTTCTAGGACTGCTTGATTACTTCTGGCGATCCATCGGACTTGCATGACTGAATAGGCAGAAATGGTAGTGAGCAGAGAGCAGGTTGACCTGATCAATGGTGTATTACTGTATACACCAATAAGATAAATGCCGCATCCAGCAATTAGTCCGGCGATCGCTCCTCTAGCTGAGCGGTGATAGTCATCAAGCCATTTCTGTTGTTGAGCTAAATAAATATTAGACATTAACGAACTCCTAAACATACTCCAAGGAAAATTAAAAACCAACGGTAAACCAGAGACCAGCGAACTTTTGGCACAGTAGCAATTTTAAGAATATAAATAGACAAAGCAAGCGCAAGAACTGAGATCACAGCAATGATCACAGAAACACCTGCAAATTGAATCAATTGCTTACTGACGGAAGCCAGAAATGAACTAGCAGCTACCCACAGCAATATATCTGCTATCACATCACTGAATCTGGAAGGAACACCTAGTTGATTGAGAATATACCAGTTAAAATCAGCAATTGGATGAGTTCTATCACCCTGAATATCAAGCTGTTGAACTCGTTTCCCCCCAAACTGAGTAGGTAACTCAAAATTTATCTGAGGTTTATTTGGTACTTCTTGATTGTCATTCATAACTAGAAATCTTCCTAAGTTTATTCACGCCGACTTACTTATCTGCCTAACGTTATGCAAAGTTTCCACAGAACCTCTTTGTTCATTCAATTGACTGTAGAACTGCTTAAACCTTTCCAACCGTTTAGGATCAGCATTGCACCATCTCCTAAAGCACCGCTTGACAGTTGTTTCCCAGCGCTGATGTTCTTGTTGGGCAAGTTTTCTCAGGTCTTGGACAAACCGTTTCTGTTCTTCAACCTCTTGCATAAGTTCCTTTAAAGCGACTTTGGTAACCGTGAGGCAAATCGCCCCTAACAACCCCAAACTAAATAAAAGCAGATGTCCGGAACTCAAATTTTCCATATCCATATCAATTTGCAAAGGTTCTGCAATCCCTAAAAAAAGCATGCGGGATAAACCAATCGTCAGCAGCCACTCCCAGCCATTTTTTCCATGAATGTCGTTCCGCTTCAAAAAATTCTTGCTCTTAGCACCTTCATCACACACAACTTCCAAATCTGCCAGCTTTGCCGCTACCTCATTTTTTGCGAGGCAGATTTCATTGAGGGCGATCGCTGCTTTCTTCGCTTCAGAAGATGCTGGGGCGACACTCGCATACCACTGTGCCAACAGTTGAGGTTCCAAAGCATCTAAAAAGACAGCTAATGGTTGAGTATGAGGATTATCAAACAAACTCTCCACCTCCCAATTTCCCCAGCGCCAGGGTATTTGAGGACTATCATCCGACATCAAATTCCGGAACCAGTTAAACAACCAATTAAAAAATCCCATTTTTGAGCCTCTTAAGCTATGTCCCTTCATCTGCGTTCATCTGCGTACATCTGCGGTTTTTAACTCTTTGATAAACCCCCATACTCAAAACCTAATCAACTGCTGCCATTCCTCCTGCGCCGCACCAGCAAATTGCACATTACCACCCAACGCTGCAACAGCAGTAGACATTGGCAAGCGATTTTCCGGTGAAAGACCAACAATGGCGATATGCATTTTAGTCAAGCTATTTTGTGCCAGCTTTTGGCAAATTTGACGAATAGCTGCTAACGAAGAAGAGTTAGCAGTTCCCTTGGTAACAATCAATCCGTAAACATGTTGCTGTTTGTTTTGGAAAACCTCATCTTTAAAGCGCTGTATGGCTTTAATCAAAGCTTGGTCAGATGATGGTGTTAACTTAACCTGTTCGATCAACGCTTCCAAATCCCGACGTGTAGCTGCTTGAGAATACAGGTTTTGCACCTCCTTTCCCACAAAGATATCGATATCAACCCTACTCCATCGGTTTTTTATTCGCCGCGCCAACCCATCAAGGATGTTTTGGCTGAGTTCACTCATTTGGAGTGAGTTCGTTTCTAACGCGATGTAACCCTTTGATTGATAAACGAATGGCTGCTGTTGACTAGCAACGGCGGTGTCTTGACTGGGGTGAGTGTTTTTCAGGTAAACGGATCTGCCAACAGTAACAACGCTGGCGATCGCCAAAATGATCAATAACTTGTTTTTCATCAAGCCTTCCTTAAGAACAAAAAACGAATTTAAGCAAAAAACCGGAAGGTGCTTCAATCACCTCTCCGGCTTGTAAACACTTGTGCCAGATTATGAGGCTGTGCTTAGACATCGCGCATCCTAAAATCATTAACTACAGGCAAGGGTAGTTTTGCCTCGACCTCACCACAATATAAAGCAGCGAGTAGAGCGTTAGACAAATTCATTTCTTCAACGGGTCGCGCCCTTTCCTTCCCCGACTCAAGAGTGCAAGTCTCTTAGGAATGGGCGCGACGGGATTGGGGATTGGATCCGAGGGTCCGAGGGAAAAACCCCAGTCCCAAGTATTGAGTCCCAGGAGGCTTTCTTCAAATCCCCGTCCTCAATTCCTCCCAGTCCCCAATCCCCTTTAATCAGTGATTCATTGCCAGGAAAATAATCAAGCGTTTTGATAACCCACATAAAGACTAACTCCAGCAATAATTGTAGCTATTAAACTAAGAGATGAAATCAAAGTTTTTACCATATCTAGAGCAAAGTACCGATCATTAGGATTTGTGAATCCACTGTATAATTTTTGCGTCAATCGACAAGGACTACTTACTATTTTTAGGAACGAAGCGTTTACTCGTCTTAGTCTTGAACGTTCTAACTTGAGAGACTCTATAGCAGCTTTCCAATCATCTTCTGGGTTTCCATTGTTATTATCGCTTGTGCCATTACGAGAGAGCCAAATTTCGTAAGCCCTGGCGCGGATATCATCCTCAGTAAAGTTTAACTGATCGTTCTTTAGCTTAGGCTTTGGCGGAGTTGTACTCATCGACTAACAGAGAATCAGTGACTACAGATAGAATCACCCCTAACACCTAGGTTTACGCAAAGGTTGTATTCTTCTTTTTTTCGCTTCACCATATTCTGGTTCACTTCCTGGTTTGAGGTTAGCAAGCGATCGCGGATTAATTTTTTGTAACGTTCTCTTTGTTGACATCTTCAATAACTGCAACACCTGTATTACAATAAACACATCAGAGTTGAAGGGCGTTGCCGAATCATGGGATGATTTCGCCCAATTTGGAACGAATTTTCAATGGTTTCAACCGCCAATTCATCCCGCATTTATGCAACGCCCAGAGTTGAAGTAATGATGGATACTACCTTTTCGGAAAAGCGAGTATAATTTATAACATATAAAGCTTTCGGTTGAAACAATTGCGAGGGTCTTGATTGCAAGTTTTTCCAGCCAAGTTACAGTAAAAGCATACATAATGTAATATACGAGCTAGCAAGAAGGTAGAAGGTTTCTGTGTTCCCACCCAACCTGGAATCTATTATTAATGCTATGACTGGCATCGCCAGCCCCATAATTAAAGATAAGCTTCAGCGCAATGAAATCGTCATTAAATTATTAAAGCAATTTAACCTTGCTCCCGAGCATCCACCTGCTGACTTCAGCGGGGTTTACGCCTATGCCTTGGTAGAATACGGCGTTGGTAAGCCACGACCAATACTGGAACTTTTTCGCCTCGAACAGATAAAACAGGCTTTTCGCAAAGCATTCGACCATAACAACCCTTCAATCCTTTTATCTGAAGTTGATACATTTATTGAGGGTTATGCTTTGGGTGATGAAATCAAAACCTTGGGAATAGAGGTAAGACGTGAGATTGCTACATTTTACATTATCTTTTCAGAGGTGGCTAAACGCAGCCGTACACCTGCGGAAGTTCTGACAAATCAGGCGATAGCATCTCTACACCAAAAAATTGCCACCCTCACTCTCACGCTTGATAGGTTGCCAACCATAGAGGGAATTCGTACAGAAATAGGACGGTTGGAGTCACAAAATTATCCAGCACTGCCTATCTTACATGGGAGGACCGACAATAAATGTCGAGCTATAGCCTTGGCACAGCAGATGCGTGGTTGGTTTGAAACCTTGGGCTATCGCTTTGAGAAATATGAACTCTGGGAAGACAATCATTTTGAGTGGATTATTAATATTCCAGTCAGACGTAATCGCTATGACCGCATTCTTATACGTGGGATTGAGGGTGAGGCTGGACTTGGCGATCTGATGGCTTTGCGTTCCTCAGTTGAGACACAGAGGACTGATGAGGGCTGGTTGGTAACAGTCAGGCGAATTTCAAGGGCAGCGCGTGATGAGGTGGATCAAGAGGAAAACCGTCACCTTGCTTGCTATACTTTTGACGAACTCATAGACCAGGACGCTGATTTTAGTGGTTATCTTGACTGGTTAGAGGCGGAAGTTAAGCGTCGGCAAATTGATACCAAGTATGTACCACTAGCTTGTACTAAAGAAGAGTTTGACCCTGTCACTCAACATCGAATGGGTGTCAGTCGCTACGATGAACGCGATCGCTGGATTGATGGTTACATTGACCTTTGGCTCGATGACCCAGCTAAAGAGCATATCTCGGTTTTGGGAGAATTTGGGACTGGCAAGACTTGGTTTGCCTTACACTATGCTTGGGTTGCACTGCAACGCTATCGAGATGCTCAAAAACGTGGTACTGAACTTCCCCGCTTGCCCTTAGTGATTCCATTGCGGGATTATGCCAAGGCTGTGAGTGTAGAGTCACTATTTTCCGAGTTTTTCTTTCGTCAGTATAAAATTCCTTTGCCTCACTATGATGCCTTTGTCCAACTCAATCGCATGGGTAAGCTGCTGCTAATTTTTGATGGTTTTGATGAAATGGCAGCTAGAGTTGACCGTCAAGAAATGATTAACAATTTTTGGGAGTTAGTGAAAGTCGTCGTGCCAGGAGCTAAGGTGATCCTGACTTGTCGTACTGAACATTTTCCAGAAGCTAAAGAAGGGAGATCACTGCTCAATGCTGAATTGCTTGCGTCTACTGCTAATTTAACTGGGGAAACACCACAGTTTGAAGTATTGGAACTAGAGAAATTTAACGACGACCAAATTCGGCAGGTGTTATCGTTGCAAGCGCAACCTACTACAGTAGAGCAGGTGATGGGCAACCCGCAGTTGTTGGATTTAGCGCGTCGTCCGGTGATGACCGAGTTAATCCTAGAAGCGCTACCAGATATTGAAATAGGTAAACCAGTGGATATGTCACGGGTTTATCTTTATGCGGTGCGGCGGAAGATGGAGAGAGATATTAAAGCGGAACGCACATTTACAACGTTTGCAGACAAGCTTTACTTTTTGTGCGAACTCTCGTGGGAAATGCTTTCAACTGATCAGATGAGCCTAAATTATCGGCTGTTTCCTGACCGTATCCGTCGCCTCTTTGGTTCTATGGTGCAGGAGGAAAAGGACTTAGACCACTGGCATTTTGATGTGATGGGTCAGACGATGCTGATCCGCAATGCTGAAGGTGATTATACTCCAGCGCATCGATCACTGTTAGAGTTCTTTGTGGCTTATAAGTTTGCAGCAGAGTTGGGGGCGTTGGCTGAGGATTTTACCGAACTGGCAAGAGCACAGTCATGTTTGGATGGAAATGCAGCACCTATTGATTACACTTGGTCTGGTTATTTTGCGCGTCAGTTAGATGGAAATGGGCGTTGTGTTGCGATTGCCCAAAGGGCAGTGCCAAAGGCAATCGCACCTTTAAGGACATTTACAAGTGAGCCATTGTCCAAGCTTTTAAAAACATTTGGGCGATCTCTATTAACAAAGGCAGTAATGGATTTGCTGTTGCCGATGTTAGATAACCATCAATCTCTTCTGAGGATTATTGAACAGACAAAGGGAAAAACTGAGGTAATGGTGGATTATGTTGGCGGGAATGCGGCAACCCTGCTAGTGAAAGTTGATCAAGCTGCGCTGGAAGATAAAGACCTGTCTAGTGCTGTGATTAAAGGCGCTGATTTTAGCAATGCCAGCTTGCGACGTGTAAATTTTGCAATGGCAAATCTGACTAGTTCAGTCTTCACTCAATCAATGTCAAGTCTGGTATCCGTTAAATTTAGTCCTGATGGAGAATACTTTGCTACAGGTGTAATGAGCGGAGAGGTTCGCTTGTGGCGGAGTTCAGATCTCAGACAACTTCGCATTTTTGAAGGACATAGTAACTGGGTTTGGGCTATTGCCTTTAGTCCAGACAACAAACTTTTGGTGAGTGGTAGTGGAGATTACACAATCAAAGTGTGGGATATACACACAGGGGTATGCCTCAAAACTTTAACTGAACACACAAATAAAATTTATAGTGCCGCATTCCACCCAAATAGTCAACTGTTAGCAAGCGGTAGTGAAGATAGAACCATTAAACTTTGGGACGTTAACACAGGAAATTGTCTAAAAACCCTAAATGGTCATACCGATTGGGTTTTGTCAGTCACTTTCAATCCTATTTTCTCAACCACTGAAAATGGGCTCTTAGCCAGTAGTAGTGCTGACGGTACAATTAAGCTTTGGGATATCAACACAGGTGAGTGCTTGAGAACCTTGAAGGGGCATAGTAGCAGGGTTTACTCTGTCAGTTTTAGTCCAGATGGGCAAATGCTGGCAAGTAGCAGTGAAGACCAGACCATCAAACTTTGGGATCTGACCACCGGAAAATATCGGAAATCCCTGAATGGGGATGGCAAAAAAGTTTACTCTGTACGCTTTAGTCCAGATGGAAAAATTCTTGCTAGCTGCGGTGAAGACCGGATAATCAAGTTATGGGATATTGACACTAGTAAATGTTTGTTAATCTTACGAGGTCATAATAGTCAGGTGTGTGCGATCGCCTTTAGTCCCGATGGACGCACACTAATCAGCAGCAGTGATGACCAAACGGCTAGACTTTGGGATGTAGCAACAGGCAATTGCCTCAATGTGTTGCAAGGCTACACCCGTGATGTTTATTCAGTGGCGTTTAGTCCTATTCCCCTTAGGGAAATTCTTGCCAGTGGCAGTGATGATCATATGATCAGGATCTGGGACTTACGTACAGGTGAATGTCACTCTATAAGAGGAAATCAAGGACGTATTCGTTCCGTTGCCTTTAGCCCAGATGGGCAAATTCTTGCCAGTGGCGGTGCTAACAATACTATCAAGCTGTGGGAGATTAGTGAGATTAGCCAAAGTAAATGCATTAAAACATTAGACGGACATACTAACTGGGTGTGGAAAGTTGTTTTCAGTCCCGATGGGCAAACCCTTGCCAGCAGCAGCGAAGACCAAACCATTCGCCTCTGGGATATCCACACAGGTGAGTGCCTTCAAGTCTTAAGAGGACATAACCACTGGGTGTGGACAGTTGCTTTTAGTCCAGATGGTCAGATCCTTGCCAGTGGAAGTGCTGACAGTACAGTCAAGCTTTGGGATGTCCGTACAGGACAATGTATTCACACTTTCGTAGACCATACAGACTTAGTTTGGTCGGTAGCATTTAGTCCCGATGGGCAGTTTCTGGCTAGTGGTAGCGAAGACCAAACCGTGAGGCTGTGGAATCTCAGTACTAGTGAATGTGAAAACATCTTTGATGGACACAGCAAACAGGTTTACTCAGTGGCATTTAGTCCAGATGGACAAATCCTTGCCACCGGTAGTGGCGATACCACCATCAAGCTGTGGCAAGTTAGCGCGGGTGTCTGTTTAGATACACTTACACGCGGACATACAGCAGCTATTCGTTCAGTAGCGTTTAGTTCTGATGGTCGGTTACTTGCCAGTGGTAGCGAAGATGAGAATATTCAGCTTTGGGATGTTGACAAATGTAGCCGATTGCGGCAACTCAAGTCTGACAGACTTTACGAACGTATGGACATTACAGGTATTACTGGTCTGACAGATGCTGAGAAAACCTCTTTGAAGGCGTTTGGCGCAGTTGAAAGAGACGATTTCTCGCCGGTTTAAATTCAATACCTGTGAATGAAAGCCCTCACCCCTAGCCCCTCTCCCAAATTGGGAGAGGGGTGCCCGTTTAGGGCTATCTTGAGGGCGATAATGATTACTAGACATAGTCGTGAAAATTAGACGTAACGCTCAAGGGCGCGAACGTTTTCAAAAAACGAACGCAGTAACATTGACAAAGATGAAGAAGAAGCTCTGAAAATGTTATCCAAGCAATTACTTGCTTATACACCAGAAGAGCTTGAGCAGGCAAAAATTAGTAATGCTTTAATAGAGGTGATTTGTAATGCGTCAGAAAAAATCAGCAATTCTTGAAGCAGTTCATGAGACAGCTACAGACCTACACAAAGCTGGGCTAATGAATCAAACTACATTGCGCGAATTTGAACATCTATGCCTACCTCCTATTGAGCCTCTAGAACCTAATCAAATTAAAGAAATACGGGAATCATCTCAAGTCAGTCAAGCTGTTTTTGCACGTATTTTGAATATAAGTCCTTCAACAGTTCAAAAATGGGAAATAGGACAAAAGCGGATTTTGGTTTTAATCCGATCCAAAACCAGGTTGAAACCTTACACAGTAAGGCGTTAATTCCTCTCTCCCTTCAATGCAGGAGCGAACGTACAGATGTTAGTCGAATGCCGCCAAGTTCATCCGTCGAAGCTGATGCTCTTTTAAAGCGATCGCCCATTGCTTCATAGGCATCTACGACCAATCGAATACATGAGATCACGGCACCTGCAAGTTGCGAAAAATGTAACACCAAGAAAGGTACACGGGATATCAAGGACTTTCTCAAAAAAGACCCTGAAAGACTCAAGAAAATTCAGTCACAAGCTAAACAAGGATTAGCGGATGCCGCCGCTGTTAACTCTACTAGATTCAAACTGTTAGATGTGTTGAAAGCTACCGGATTACCAATTGAAACTGGATCGGGTGGGCTAACTAAGTTCAACCGAACAACTCGGAACCTCGAGAAAACTCACTGGATTGATGCTGCTTGTGTTGGCAAATCGACACCTGAAAACTTAAAAACTGAAGGGGTTAACCCGCTTCTAATTAAGGCTACCGGACACGGTTCAAGACAAGCTTGTGGAACGAATAAACAAGGATTCCCAATTAGACATTCTTCTAGGAAAAAAGTACACTTTGGTTTCATAACTGGCGATATCGTAAAAGCAGTCGTAGATAAAGGTAAGAATATCGGTATACATATCGGTAGGATGGCTGCTCGTGCTAAAGGATATTTTGATATCACAACCACCAAAGGATCGGTTGATGGTGTTCCCCATAAATACTGTAAAGCAATCCACAAAAAAGATGGCTATGGATATCATAATTTAGTCACTAAACTATCTACACCCAAAACTCAAATGGATTTGCTTTAAACCTTGACTTCGCCTAAAGGCGAGTCGTATTCCTGAGCCAGTGCGTTGGACGGGTTCCCCGGCTTGAAGCAACTGGCGTCCCCACGCCTAAAGGACGGTTGAGCATTTCGCCCCGCTCAACGCTCACCCTCGTGGGCTTCCTACTTGGATTACTGTGAATAGTTGATAGGCATGAACGTGAAATAATTTTTGAAGTATTCCTCAAGCTGTGAAACTGCTTGGGGATATTTGTCTATTCGCGCAGCGGGATCTTGACAAAAAACGCTTGTACGAGTATAACAAGCTGTTAGAGTGTAAAAATTGGTGCAAACAGTTGTTTCATGGGTTAATTGCTGGAGACTCATCTTTCGCATGAATCCTATTTTTGACAAGATCACACTTGATAGAATAGGGGATTTTTACTAAGTATGATATAGTTACTGAGAAGCAAAAAATACTAAAAATTTTAGGAGGGTATTATTACACCTTTGGGAAGACAGTCAGCAAGATTGGGAAAATCTTTCACTACTAACATTAATTCTCGAAAAAATTGGCTCATTTATTAGCTACGGTGAAGCGGATGTTGCATTGGTAGATAAGGCAAGAACAACAGCTGCCAATACTGCGTAGGTTTTGAATATTCGTAGGTTGGGTTGAGGCAATGCGTTACCCAACAAACCCCGCCTATATATATAAATAAGAGGGTTTATTAGCTACTTCCAAAAAGCCTTCGAGTCCTGGGTTTGAGCCATGTTTTTCTGCCCACCCCCTCTGCCAATTTGGGCAGATTTCACTTTGTTGCCAAAAAGCCTGCACCATAAGCTTTTTGGCGTAATTGAGATGCAATGCCCACGGGGGTTATGCCTATGCACCTAGGAGAAAATTACATGAATCGTTCCCAAAAGTATACAGAAAAGGGTTTTTGGTGTGTTTTAGCCTCAATACCCTTTGGGACTAAAACCACTCCAAAAAGCTTGTACAGATTTGATGAAGAATGCGTCCTTGACTCAATGTTTTTGATAAATTTTTGATGAAGAATGCGTCCTTGACTCTCAGGGTTGGGTCGCAAAACTCCGATTCGTTCTTTAAATCCTCGTGAAGTTGTTCAAGAAATTTATGGTTGTTTGAAAGCGTGGTTCTGGGCTTTTATGGTTACTACATTGGTGAAGTGGCGATCGCCATCGCCACTATCCCGTTCAGAAGATTATCTCACTTGACCAGCCCAGGTCAGGGAATTTCACCTTTCTTTGGATAAGCGAGTTGATATGGGTTCGCTTACAATTTTGCTTTGCATTCAATTTTCCATAGCTCATAAATGTCAACGTTTTTTGGTAGTTTCAGCCTTTACATTTGAGGTAATGAGTTTCTCAGAAGCACCTTGGCGGTTCTGGATTAGGGCTGGCCATCGCCCAAGCAATTGTTCAGGCATATCAGGGTAGTATAGAGGTGCAATCCCAATTGGGATTTGGCAGCACCTTCATCCTTCGATTGCCTTTGGACTGCTTCCAAACCAACAACCAACAATTCCCCAATCAACAATGAGCAAAATTTGCGTTCAGGAGTTATTTATTTATCCAGTGAAAGGGTTATCGCCGCAGAAGTGCGATGGCGCTAGGTTGCAAGTTGGACATGGTATAAGAGGCGATCGCGCTTTTGCCCTGATGTACAAGGAAGACACCACCTATCCTGATGCTACAACTGTGCCGTGGATGAAGAAGCAAAACTTCGCCATGCAAAACGATTGGTCAGGACTAGCAGCGTTAGATTGTTCCTACGAGGAAACGACTAGTACTTTGACAGTAAAGCGCAAAGGTGTAGAATTATTGGTTGCCGATACGTTGAGTCCTACTGGGCGCGATCGCATTGCCACCTTTTTCACCGGATACCTAGCAGGAATATACCCTACTCAATCTGCTAAACACCCGAACCGCGCACCCTTGCAACTTGTGGGAGAAGGGCTGCAAACCCGCTATCCTGACCGGGAAGCGGTGCATATATCCCTCGTGAGTCAGGCAACCATTGACCATTTAAGTGAGCTATGTGGAAAACTAGTAGATGTGCGGCGTTTCCGCCCTAATATTGTTTTAGAGGGTGTACCTCCTTGGGGAGAATTTGACTGGGTGGGGCAAGAAATGCAACTTGGAAGTGCGCGAATTGCTATTACAGCCCGGATTAATCGCTGCTTAAATATTCATGTCAATCCCGAAACCGGAGAGCAAGATATGGCGCTGCTTTCTCTGCTGCAAAAGCATTTCCACCATACACAGACGGGTGTTTTGGCTCAGGTTATTACCAGTGGTAGCGTAGCCATTGGCGATTCAGTACGCTAAAGGCAACGGCAATTTCGGAATGGATGGTGAATAAAGAAGTCCGATTTGGCATTTTGCGAATTATCGCCATCACCGATTCCATCCAATTGACTACCTTAAGAGCGATCGCTTCGCCAACAAACCTGGGATTATAATGTTCTATCATACTACAAACCGAGGTTTTGTACTACTTCGCCCACACGCCTAAGAATAAATTCCTAGGCTAATAGCTGAAGTCGGCATACCGCCGACTAGAAGTTTCACCGAATGAGCGTCCGTTACAACGGACTTCAGCTTTGAGCCTTGAACTTGAGTTCAAGGCTCTGGTATAGAATGAAATAGCCCTGGTCACCATATCGTCAATGACAATATGGATATCCACAACACCTGTACGACGTTTTTCTCGTTTCAACAGATGCAGGGGAAATTATCTATTTAAAGACCAAACCTACATCACAACTTCACACTATCTTGATATTAAGGTGCTAACTCTTGACGAGTTTTTTATGTAAAAATCAAAGCAGTGATGTATAATTTTTAGCTGTGCCACTACGGGCGATTTTAGTGCAGCAAATAGATCCCTATCGGTTTTAACTTCCATTGCGTGAAGCGAAATTTCTCTTGGTGACATGGTTGTTATTACTTTGATAAAGTGTCAGCTTCTACCCTTTCGGATTGGAAGGGGGATTTCTCGTAGTGACCAAATAATTACTATAGCGGTTCTCACTCAGAGTACATACAGAACGCCCTCACCCCGCCCTTGGCGGGCACCCCTCTCCCAATTTGGGAGAGGGGTTGGGGGTGAGGGCCGATCTCACTCCTCGTGTATGGGATTCAACTGAGAACCGCTATAATTCGTAATTCGTAATTGAGGGTACTTGCGAATTAATTTGTTAATGAAAAAAAACAAATTTTTTCCTTGTTTCAGAGCAAGCGGATTCATCCGTGGGGTAGTAATTACGAATTATTTTGACATGCTTGTTGTGACTACGAGGAGTAGAGAGTGAAAATTATCTTGATTGGAGAGGTGCTTAAACATAGAAGCTTTAACGGAGCAAATAAAGCGTTACCCGTTCTTGCAACCAGATGCGCTTCCTGGTAGATTATAACTGTGTCTATATGTTTTTTGGTGTAGAACATATCCTGCCATTCGTCTTGATCGCAATTCACAAATTTCAGGGTTCCTTTGAGAGTCAACTCAAGCAGGCGGAAGATTACCTTTCAAAGGTTAAGAGAGTCTTTGGAGAGATGAATCTAGCTGGATTGCCAAGCAGCTACTTTATAATTTTAGGACTACCTAAGGTCAAGTTGAACGAAAGTAAAACAGGAATTTTGGGTTATGAACCGACAACTTTTGAAGATGACATGAGTGCCATCCGATTTGGATTGGAAGAGTGCGACCCAAACTTTCTGAATTTAAATATGCTCCGATTTATGCCTGGTAGTATTGCTGCTGATATACCTGGTCATCCAGCCTACTCTTGTGTGCGTCCTTCAGGAGAAAAACCAATTACTGCTGGATACTTTTTACCACGCGCAGCAAAGCATTATGGTTATCAAGTGTCCCAAAATCACGGTGTTTATCAACTTTGTGGGTCGATGAGTAGAAACCAACCGACAACAGTTGCAATGAATGCTCAGCGGGTATATGATACTTTATGCTCTACAACAAAATTAATTAACGCTAAGATTGACGCTGGCGGCAAAGCAACCACGTTGTTTCTTGATAAACATTTACTGGCTGTAGGTCTAGTTGAGAGGGATGAAAAGGGAAGGTATGCGATCGCTCCTTTAGAAGGTTTTGTCGGTCTTTAAACGGCGTTGCTGATTAAGAGTATGAATTTAGTCTCACGCAAAGGCGCAAAGGCGCAAAAAATCGTTGTTTAGTCATCTCGAAAAATGTCAATTCATACTCCGATTCAGCAACGCCCTTTAAACGGCATTTAGCTGCTGGCTTAACCAGCGTTATAATTTTTGGTTTCGCCTAATTGTAGTTAATTTATACTACTTTTTGAAGTGCGGAATATGGGATGCAACTGGGTTTTTTTATCTCATCCTTTTTGGATGGTGGGGCAGCATTATTGTTGCCATAAACGCCCTTGGTTTCCATTGCCAATGCCTCACTCAAGCCTAATTATTATTGTAACGTAGACGCCCGAAGGGTGCTCATTTTCAAATCTCGCTTTTACCTGCGATAATTGGAGCGTGGTCAAGTTGAGGTCCTGGTTGGGGGTGCGATCGCCTAAAATATTCATATATTGGGGGGACGCCATAGGGGCACGCACTGCTTGCATTTTGTCGCCGACCTTCAAAGCCTTGCTCGTCCCGTTGAGGCATAAAAAAAAGTTGATTGATTGGTCAATCAAAACATAACATCAAGGCAGAACCTTGAAAATTTCATAACTGTTCTTTGGATGGATGCGATCGCCGATCAATGCTATGGGTTTTGCTTATGCATCGCCCTTTTGTCCAAAGTCCAAAACTTTCAGCCCGATAAATGGTCCCAAAAATACAAAACAACTTGGTTGCAAATCGTAGTCATAGCGAGTATGATTTATATATGTACTCGGTATGACTACGATTCTGTTGGCTCTATCAATGAGCCCCGTTTGTCTGCTGACCAAAATGTCATGCAGGGCAATCAGAGTAACTTAATGGAGAACTTCTTTACCCATGACTGAACCCCAAAAATTGACCACTGCTGACGGTATCCCCGTTGCCGATAACCAGAACTCACTCACCGCAGGACCGCGTGGACCTGTATTAATAGAGGATTTCCACCTGCTGGAAAAGCTGGCTCATTTCAATCGGGAACGGATCCCTGAGCGCGTTGTCCATGCCAAAGGTGCTGCGGCTTACGGTACTTTTACAGTAACTCATGACATCAAGAACTATACCAAAGCCAAACTTTTTTCTGAGATTGGCAAGAAAACGGAAGTCCTCCTACGCTTTTCTACAGTTGGAGGAGAAAAGGGTTCAGCAGATGCCGAACGTGACCCTAGAGGCTTTGCCATCAAGTTTTACACTGAAGAGGGCAACTGGGATATCGTCGGCAACAATACCCCTGTTTTCTTCATTCGCGACCCGCTCAAGTTTCCTGATTTCATCCATACCCAAAAGCGCAATCCCCAAACCAATTACAAAGACCATAATGCCATCTGGGATTTCTGGTCACTCAGTCCAGAATCGCTCCACCAGGTGACGATCCTGTTTTCAGATCGGGGAATTCCGAAAACCTATCGACACATGGACGGCTTTGGGAGCCATACCTTCAGTTTGATTAATGCTCAGGGCGATCGCGTTTGGTGCAAATTTCACTTTAAGACTTTGCAGGGGCATCAAACCTTGACCTCGGAGGAATCGACCAAGCTGAAGGGAGAAGATCCAGACCATGCGACTCGCGATCTGTTTGAAGCAATCTCCCGTGGAGACTATCCCAAGTGGCGCGTGTGTATTCAAGTGATGACTTCGGAGCAAGCGTCAAAACATCCAGACAATCCCTTTGACTTGACGAAAGTTTGGAAGCAAGGAGACTATCCTTTAATCGAAGTCGGAATTCTGGAGCTTAATCGTAACCCTGAGAATTATTTTGCTGAAGTTGAGCAATCCGCTTTTAGCCCCAGTGCTGTGGTTCCGGGCGTCAGTTTCTCTCCAGACAAAGTTCTTCAAGCTCGCCTCATGTCTTACCCAGATGCACAACGGTATCGCCTAGGTGGCAACTATCAGCAACTACCAGTCAACCAGCCTAAATGCCCAGTGATGCATCACCAGCGAGATGGCTTCATGGCGTTGGGAAACAACGGCGGTAGCGTTCCTAACTATGAACCGAATAGTGCCGAGGGTACGCCTAAACAAAATCCAGCCTATGCAGAACCACCCTTCCCTCTGGGTGATGTCGCCGTTGATCGTTACGATCATCGTGAAGGAAACGACGATTACACCCAGGCTGGTAATCTCTATCGGTTACTGACTCCCGATCAGCAGAAGCGTCTTGTTCAAAACATCATCGGCAGTCTTAGTCAGGCAAGGCAGGACATCCAGATGCGTCAACTTTGCCACTTCTTCCGGGCAGATGTTTCCTATGGTCGTAGTGTAGCTGAGGGGTTAGGCATTTCCATTGATCCCGCCATGCTGAGCGCTACTCCTGAAGCTGTCTCAATGCTGAGTACGACTGCTCAATCTGTAGGTATCCAGTAGTCTAAGATGATAAATGAAAAGGGTTGGTAAGTGGACGCCTAAACGAGAACAAAATTTTTGGCGTTCCTGAATTTAGCCAAACCCTAGTAGAGACGCGATTAATCGCGTCTCTACAAAATCGTAATTTTCACAATCGAATTTGAAATCCCAAATAAATGTTAGGCTATCAACCCCAATCATTCGACACTAACCCAAAAATTGATAAATTTCTCATGCAGGCTTTTCGCCAAATGCCACCCTGGAAAAAAGCACACCTCACCAACGAAGCAACTAAGGGAATTCAGCAGTGGGCAATTATTGGAATTCGCAATCAATACCCTCATGCAACCCCCGATGAAATTCGATTTCAGTTGGCAATAAGATGGCTGGGTAAGGAAACAGCAAATCAACTTTATAAGGATAGTCTAGGTAAAATTGTGGATGCAGAATCGATTCAGTTGGCGTTAAAAGTGGCAGAAATTTTTGATACGCTGGCTGTGAAATATCTGATTGGTGGTTCGGTGGCAAGTTCGATTTTGGGAGAACCTCGCGCTACTTTGGATGTTGATATGGTAGCGGATTTACAAATTTACAATGTAGAGCCTTTAATAACATTAATGATTGGGGAATTCTATATTGACGAGATGATGGTAAAAGAAGCAATTCATCGGCAGTCGTCTTTTAATGTAATCCATCTCGACACAATGCAGAAAGTGGATATTTTTATTCTTTCTGAACAGCCTTTAGCACAGTTGGAAATGCAGCGGCGTCAGCAATTGGTTATTACTCAAAATCCTGAACGTTCTGCCTGGTTAGCATCATCTGAGGATATCATTCTTCAGAAGCTTATCTGGTATCGTCTGGGTAATCAAGTTTCAGATAGGCAGTGGCGTGATGTTTTGGGTGTCATGAAGGTGCAAGCTGATAGACTGGATTTTAAATACTTGCGAGACTGGGCTGAAAGGCTAAATTTCGCAACCTTAATGGAACAAGCATTCAGGGAAGCGGGACTCAATGAAAATTCTGAATTCTGAATTCTGAATTCTGAATTCTGAATTCTTCTTCAATCAATCTCTTGGAGATCCTCAACTGTAGTAAATATTCCCGCATCGGCAGCTAGATTACCGATATTAATTTGGGTTGGGTAGCCGAGTTTCCGGTTGTATTTTACACTCAAGCTAGATTCTCCACGATTGATGGTAGCCTGAATTAAATTAAAGAGCTTAGGGATTGTGTCGTATTTTTGTAATAGTTCTGAATTGACGGGCTGGCCAGTATCCGCACTTGTAATGCTCGTCGTTATGCCGTTACGTACTTCAATGATGACTGGTCCTCTAAATTCGGGTATACAGAAGCAACTGTTTGTTAGTGTATAACGATAGTTGGAGATTTTTTGCTGGTTCCACAATCGGCGATTAATCCTTAACTCCCCTAAGGTTGAGTCAGCAACTAGGGGTGATTGTGAAATCGGTAAGGGAGATTGAGACATTACTGGTGCGTTTAAACCCAGAAATATCACGAATCCCATGGCAATAATACGCAGGCCCATATAAATCTGTCCATTTCCACTTCAGATTATCACTATAATACTCAAAAATGGGGTGTCGAGTGTGGGGTTTCGGTCAAGCTTGACCATAGAATTGTTCTTGAACACAACAGAAACCCACAAACAGAGGACTATACTATGAAAGTCTATGAGATTCACACTGATAAGCCTGGATTAGACGCTCTCACCCTCACGGAGCGATTGGAACCAAAACCCAATGTAGGACAAGTTTTGGTGAAAATACATGCAGCATCTTTGAACTACCGTGACCTACTGGTGACCAAAGGAGCCTATGGTACTAAACAGTTTAAACCCATTATTCCTCTATCTGATGGTGTGGGGGAGGTTGTTGCCGTTGGGGAAGGTGTCACGCGGGTTCAGGTAGGCGATCGCGTAGCAGGCATTTTCATGCAAAAATTCTTATCAGGTGAATTAACCCAAGAGAAGTCAAACTCAGCACTTGGTGGGGCGATAGATGGGGTGTTGGCAGAATATGTCGTGTTTGACGAACAGGGGGTTGTGAAAGTTCCAGAACATCTCTGTGATGAAGAAGCTGCAACACTACCATGTGCAGCCGTGACAGCCTGGAATGCTCTTATCGTCGAGGGTCAACTAAAAGCAGGTGACACGGTGCTGTTGCAGGGAACAGGTGGCGTGTCACTATTCGCGTTGCAATTTGCCAAAATCATGGGGGCGCGAGTTATCATCACCAGCAGTAGCGATGAGAAGTTAAAGAAAGCCGAACAGTTGGGAGCAGATGTAGGGATAAACTATAAAACTATCCCAAACTGGGAGGAAAAGGTTTGGAATTTGACAAATAAAATAGGTGTGGATCACGTTGTTGAAGTTGGCGGTGCAGAAACTCTGTCTAAATCACTCCGTGCGGTTCGCTATGGTGGTAGGATTGCGTTAATTGGTGTTCTCACCGGAACAGCAGGTGATGTTAGCACCGTTTCTATCTTACATAAACATGTCAGAGTTCAGGGTATTTATGTTGGTTCTCGCGATATGTTCGAGGCGATGAATCGAGCGATCGCTCAACAAAAACTACGACCTGTGATAGACCGCACCTTTGCATTCACTGAAGCAAGGGTTGCCCTAGCTTATCTAGAAAGTGGAGCACATTTTGGCAAAATTGTCATCCGCTGGTAAAAAGTCTTTACAATATCATCCAACGACAAAATTTGCCGCGAAAATTACTACTATCGGTATAAAAATGTTATCAACTTCTCGTGGACTACATCCTTCAGCAAGGGTAGCCACAAAAGCCAGCAGCACAAGTCGGCTGAGATTCAATTCGCTTGGTAAAATGAGCCAGACAAAAAAGACACTGGCAACAAAAGCGAAAATAAACATCGAAAAGCTTCCTTCCAAGCTTTTGTCATGCCACTAGATAGGCAAATCGTGGAGTTAAACGGAGTTAATCAGAGTCTATACCTCTAATAATGCGCTCTAAGCACTCGCTCACGCTGAGGTCTGCATCAATAGCCAAAGCCTGCAATTTCTTCCATGCAGTAGGGGTAACAACTACCATGTGTCTCTGTTTCATCTCATCATAAAAAACAGGTTGGTTTTTTATTCTTTTTTTCCCTTTATTGAGTTGCATAATTCATCACATATAGATATACTAATAATATAACAGGGAAACCTCAAGGAAGTGGCAATTAGTGCTGAAAAAGAAAAAAGGTTTTAATATCGCTACCAAAAGTGTCAAGTGCAAACTAGACCGCAATGGCTTTGAATTAACTGAAACCAAGACAGCTTTTAATGAAGTTGTTGCTTTTTACTTTGCACTAGTTAACACTCATCCCGAAGGTGTTGACATACCTGTTGCAGAGGATGGGGGCTGGAGATTTTACGAAAAGTTAACAATTGGAGTTGATCCTCAGTATCCGTTCCCAATTGAAGGTTTTCCTGCACAGTTTCGTCGTTCTGCTATACGTAAAGCGATTGGAGCTTGGGAATCCTGGAATACTAACTATCAAAGGTGGTTGAATCGTCCCAAAAGGCAAGAGCATCATAGACCACCAGTACAACCGCGTCGGTTTAACTTCTCTCCTAGTTTTGATGCTGGGGTGTGGAAGGAGGACGATGGCAGTGAAATCATGCTCAAAATACTGGTTAAAGGGCAGTGGAAATGGGTCAAGTTTCAGTACCAAGCCCCAAGTATCGCCGCCGATTGGGTAAAATGCTCCCCTTTGATAGTCCTGAGAGGGAATGTAGCTTATATCGTTTTTCCTCTACAGAAATACGTTCCAGCAACAGGAGGAATTAAAACAATCATGGCTCAGGACTCGTTCAGAGTCTTGGGTGTTGATATGGATTTAGATCGTCATATCGCTATACTTTCGATTCTAGATGTCAACGCTAAGGGCGAGGTGTTTGAGGTTGCACGTCACTTCATCAATCAAACCAGTCATACAAAGCGTAGGAAGCGACTCCTAGGACGGATAGCCTTGAAAATGCGACAAACGGGAATCGTTGAAAAGGGCTTTGGCTCTACCATGTGGGAGAAATTGCACAACGGTGAAATTGATGCAGGTCGAGCATATGCAAGACAGATTGTGGAGTTTGCTAAAACTTGGGGATGCTGTGTTATTTCCTTCGAGCATCTAGGCAACCTCAAGCCCAAACGCGGTAAATATTCCCGTCGTTCAAACCAGAAACGAGCTTACTGGTTAAAATCCAGAGTGTACCAGCTTTCAAGCCGTATTGCCTACCAAGACTACGGCATCCTAACAACAAGGGTCAATCCTCGTCATACATCGAGTCTTGACCCTTGGGGTAATCCTATCTGGCGAGATAACCAGTTCCCAGTGACGTTGTTTGATTTCCAGTCTTATCAAGCAGGAGCAAACTTCGTGGGAACAGTTAACGGCTACGTTGCTCACTCTGGCTTGAATGCAGCACGCAATATTGGGCTAAAAGCGATACTACGACATAGAACTAATCTTGTATTTCGGACAGATACAAAGTATCAGACTAACGACATACAAGAGAAAGCCTATCTCAAACGAGTTCAGCCAGCAATGGTATAGGTGTGCAGTCAAACTAGAACGGGAATTTGCGACCTCCCACTTTGATTGTACCAGGCTTGGGTAGACTGCCTAATGGTTCCTACTCCACTACGTTCCAACTGGTTGAGGCTACGTCTCAAAAGCTACTGGAAGCGACTACAGAGGAGCCGAAAAAGTGAACAAATACGGTGCTTAACTCCAGTTGACTACGGTATTTGGCTACTCGCTGAAGATTTTGTACTTTAACCTGCCAAATCGAGAACCGACTATTGTAGGACTTACGCATTGACAGAAATCATCATATATCCAGAAATTATTCAACCCTTCCAATTTACTACCAGTCGCGGTACAGACCCAGGATTAAGTGTATTGGAACTAAGCGACGTTACAAACTATGAAGTTGTCACCGCAGATGCACCTTTAAAATTATTAGTTGATGGACAATTAGCAAACAATGAATACCTGCTGCCTGTGGGTTATGATGGTGAATTTTTCTTACCCTTAGGTTCTGGAAAACCAACTACAAATGGCAAAATAGAAATTGATTTGGAAAGATTACCAGCCGCTGTGAGCAAGGGAGAACGTAGTTTGGAAGGTTCCATTCGCATCTTCTTTCAAAAAGTCATTAGCCAGGGTTTGGGACGAGAATTTAACTACCCGATTTTAGCAGTGGCTGAAGTGGGAGAGGATAAGAAAGTAACTTATAACCGAGATGAGAATTATGTCAAGCTGCAGGTTAAAAATAAAAGCGTGTAATGATCAGGGCAAACGCATTAAAAATTGATCAGAACGGACTTGACAAAAATCCGTAGATATGTAGATAGATTTCTAGATTTTTTGATCTGATGAAGGGGGGCGAGTAGTAATGGATACTGTTGGCGAAGTCAAAAAGGGTAAACATGGGATAATATTTACGTGCCTAGCATTACACCCCACCCTGACAAGAGGCACAAGGAGGAATCGTCGTGCTTCAACCTCAACCCCTGATTTCTGTTCGGTGAAGAAACGGCACGTGTCGCACGTGCTGCCTTGGACAAAGGTAATCTCTACATAACGATGCGGGATGAAATTGGCACTGTCTACAGCGACGAAGATTTTGAGGCACTGTTTCCCACCCATGGGCAACCCGCACAATGCCCTTGGAGGTTGGCTTTGGTTTGTGTAATGCAATTTATGGAGGAACTGTCAGTGAGACAAGCGCTTCAGTTGCAGTTCGCAGTCGGAGGGAAGTGGAAGTATGTTCTTGGTTTAGAGTTGACCGACCCTGGCTTCGATTTTTCGGTGCTATGCGAATTTAGAGCGCGAGGGAAAAGCAGGGGGCGCAGAGCAACAGGCACTGTTTCCTTTTAAAGCAGTTTAAAGAACGGGGTTGGCTTAAAGAGCTCCGAAAGCAGCGCACTGATTCTACTCATGTGCTGGCTGCTACTCGTAACTTGAACCGACTGGAAGGTGTAGGAGAGACGTTACGTGCCGTGCTTAACGCTTTGGCTATGGTCGCCCCCGATTGGCTACTACCTTTGGTTCCGGACGAATGGTTTGACCGCTATGAACGTGCCGTAGATGAGTATCGTTTGCCCAAAGGGATTGCGGCTCGGAAGGAATATGCACCAAACCATTGGGAGAGATGGGATGCAGCTATTGATCACTCTGTACGAAGATGAAACAACGCCCCAATGGCTGCGGCAAATACCCGTTGTGGACATTCTCCGACAAACGTGGATGCATCAATATTATATAGATAGTGGTCAGGTACTTTTGCGTGCTGCTGCTGACTTACGGGGTCGAGCCGAGATCCGTGTGAAATAGTGCCACTTCGCCGGAAAGGCTTACCCTATATACATTTTCGCTGTACTATTTTTCAGGATTCTTACATCTGCTAATTGACATTAGCAGACGTAAATTGGCTCAAAAAAGGGGTTTTTTGTCTGCTAATGCTGCTCAAAACCCCTAAAAATCATGTCTGCTAATGTAAGTGGCACTATTTTGGTCGGATCTCGGCTCAATCCCTTTTACTCTCCCCCTTGCGGAAAAACTGCTGTAAAATCTCCCCTGGTTTGCGGTCCCAAGTATCAATATGCTCGTATATTAAACCGTCTTTATTAAGTTTGTACGTCGAAAAGCCATTGAAAAACACTCTAGCTTTCCAGGGAACACGCAAAACACCGCGCACTGTCCACTTCGCTAAAATTGTGTCCTCATCTGACTTATTCACGTCATGTAAATCAAAGTAAATTTCCGTAAAAAACAATTGAGCGTGAAATCGCAAAGTCCAAAAAATAATCCGGTAGTTCAGTTTTCCTTTAAACTTGTTCACCGGATCTTGAAAGTAGATATCCTGGCTATAAATGTCGTAGGAAATGTCTTTTGCAAAAAGAGTTGGTAAATCCTGTTTGAGAGTTTCAATGACCCCTGTTATCTGCAATTCATCTTTCATGCGATCGCCTCCCAATCTCATTTCTGGTTGAATACTGATAATTATCTCTGATCCTCCAGACACGGACGTATCGGACGCAGAAATATCCCCACTCCCCCCTCTGGTTAAAACCAGAGGCTATCCCCACTCTCGAGAATTTTACGCAACACTTTCGCCAAGGCGTTATTATCTTCTCGCAAACCTTCGTAGAAAAAGAAAACCTCCCCTGTAATGCCACAAGTACGGTTGTACTCAATAACCTGCAACAGGTACTCTGGACTCATGCGATAAGAACCAAGCTTCATAAGAATTCCTGGTGCTAACTTCGGCAGCGTCACATCCGTGAACTGCTCATTTATCAACCGATCAATTATACCTTTATAGCTCATGAAATCGCGGCGATAAATGAGTGGGTGAATGATATCTACCAATCCCTGTTTCAGCCAAGCAGGGGAGTCTTGCAGATATTCTTTAAATGCCCAATCATAAATATTAGGAGCCATTGACACTAGCACATTAGGATTCACAACTTTGACTTCCCCATAAAGACGCGCCAAGAACTCAGTCAGAATATCAGCACGCCATTGCAACCATTGCCTGTCCTTGGGGTTCTTTGGCGGATTCTTACCAAACTGCTGACGATAGCGTTCTACAGTCCCTGGTTCATAACCACCTTCGCTGGGTAATGCAGGTAGGCGGTCATCACCTTGAATGCCATCAATATCATAATTTTTTACCACTTCCAGTATTAAGCTTAACAGGAAGTTCTGCACTTCGGGGTCAAGGGCGTTCAGCCACTCAAAGCCGTTTTTCTTCAGCAAATGACCTTGAGAATCACGACCAGCCCATTCAGGTTTTTTCGTCAGCAGTGGTCCACCATTCAAATTGTAGGAACTGGCGAATCCGTATTCAAACCAGGGAATGACCTTTAGCCCGAGACGCCGCGCCTCGGTAACCACTTCCGCCAAGGGGTCGCGCCCGAGATAGAATGGGTCAATTTCTATACCAAGTGTCTGCCGCAATATTTGACTAGGATACAACGTCGCCGCCTTGTTCCAAACCACGGGAAAGACAACATTAAATCCTGTTTCCGCGAGAAAGTTCATCGCTTCCGCAATGCGTTGCTGGGAATGAAAAACTTTACTGTCTGTGGTAGTAAGCCAAACGCCGCGTATTTCCATTTTTTTCATTTACCTAGCACCCTTCCCCCCTAGACTTGCGTTAAACTTACTTGCTTGACAATTCTAAATATAAATTAATGATTAATGATTTAAACTTCTTACATAACTTTAGGAGTATTCATCATGTCCGTATTAGAAGGTTCGTGGCAGCACGAGTATATCACTACCAACGGTGTGAGACTCCATTACGTCACTCAAGGGGAAGGTCCCTTGATGCTGATGTTGCATGGATTTCCTGAATTTTGGTACTCGTGGCGGCATCAAATACCAGAATTTGCTTCATATTTTAAGGTCGTCGCCCTTGACTTACGCGGCTATAACGATAGCGATAAGCCAAAATACCAATCAGCTTATGTGATGGATGAATTTGTTAGAGATGTTGAAGGAGTCATTAAAGGATTAGGATATGATACTTGTGTTTTGGTAGGTCATGATTGGGGGGGTATAATTGCTTGGTCTTTCGCTCACGCCCACCCCAAAATGGTCGAGCGATTGATTGTACTCAACATACCTCACCCAGCCAAGTTAGCTGAAGGTATACGTACTCCTCAACAGATGCTACGTAGCTGGTATATCCTGCTCTTTCAACTTCCTTGGCTACCAGAATTACTCCTACAATCCTCAGACTATCAACCAATTGAAACTGTTTTTAAAGGTATGGCGCTTGACAAAACGGCTTTCACCCAAGCGGATATAGAAGCTTATAAAAATGCAGCAGCTAAACGCGGTGCGTTGACAGCAATGTTGAATTATTACCGCAACCTTCCTCAGCAGATAATGCGAAATCAAAGCTGGAGTGTTTTGGAAATGCCAACATTAATGATTTGGGGAGAAAATGATACCGCCTTGGGTAAGGAACTAACTTATGGCACAGACGTCTATGTGAGGAAGTTTCAAATCAAATACATTCCCAACTGTAGCCACTGGGTACAGCAGGAGCAGCCTCAGTTAGTAAATCAGTACATACGAGAATTTTTTGAATTATGAATTATGAATTATGAATTATGAAAAGAAAAGGGTTTTATAATTCATGATTTAGAGCTTGGCTCTAACACAATAGGCTTGGTGTTACGATAATTTACCTACCGTCAACCTATGTAGAGACGCGATAACCCTCAATACTGCGTAGGATTTGCAAAAATTAGAAACCCGGTAACTCATGCTCAACCGGGTTTCTGGCACCTCACTGGCACCTCAAGAATCCAAAACCTACGCAGTATTGGGTTGAGAATGAAATAGCCCTGGAATTCAGGGGAGCAATGCGGAATTCACGCATTCAAAATTCACGCATTCAAGCCGGAATACAGCGTAAGCTTTTCGTTGATTTGGAATGGTAGCTTTATTTCCGCGCCCGCTGTACTAGTTATTTTTTTCATAATTCATAATTCATAATTCATAATTCCATGCTGCTATGACAATTTAGTGACATAATATAAGGTGTGAGGTAATGAACGGCAGCGACTTAAAGTCAAAGAGGGAAAATTTATGATCCGCAAGCTATTAGCTACACTTACCCTAGTTACTCCCCTATTTTTCACTACTAGTTTAGTGAGAGCGGAAAATCCGGTGCATGTGAAAAAGCTGCTCTCAACAGGGGAATGTGTAGGGTGTAATCTCGCAGGAGCGAACCTCCGGGGCGCTCATTTGATTGGTGCTGATTTGAGAAACGCAAATCTGCAAGGAGCTAACCTTAGAGGGGCGAACCTTGAAGGTGCAGATTTAACTGGTGCTAACTTGAAGGGTGCTAACTTAACATCAACTTTGGCAACCAATGTCAACTTTAAGCAAGCCAATCTCAACCAAGTCAATTTTACTCGTGCTACAATCAACGATTCTAATGTGTACGGTGCATCAATGGATCAGCTCAATATCAGTCATGCCCAAATATACAACACAGGCATCGGTATTGGTGGCGAAGATGGAGCAAAGATTCCCGATTGGAAATAGGCTGAGCTTAGTTCGTGACGAAATAACAATGATGTCTATCGTTCGTAGTTGCGCTTTAGCGCTAAAGCGCAACTACGAACCGAACTAAAACGCTACGAATTGGACTTCTGCAATTTTGTACTAAACTCTTCGGCTAAAATTAGTATAATGTAGATGGACGGGTTTTGGATAAGAGCGGCGGACTGGTTAGGCACCGCCCGTTATCAATGGAAGAAACACATTTTTCCCCTACACCCCCACACCCCAAAGGGGAAGTCAAAAGTCAAAAGTCAAAAGTCAAAAATGTTTTAACTTTTGAATTTTGACTTTTGAATTCTCGCGCAGCGAGTCGCACCCCCGCACCCCTACACCCCCACACCCCTACACCCAAGGGTTTCTTCAGAACACCTGCTGTGAATGAAAAAAGTCCGCGACTCCCAACCCGAAACCCATTGGGTGGTGTACGCAGTTGATGAAGGTTACTAAGTTTCTACCTTGTAGTTGATGAAGTAGTCATTAAAGCGCAATTATGGTAGTAGGCAGATAAAGCCTTTTTCAAACCCGGACTCACTGACGCTAACGCACAAGTGCATCTGTTAGTTAGCTTTTGGTTAACTATCCGGATTAGAGTAACTCAACTGTGAAAATTATGGGAGCGGAAATGCCACAATCAGAATACGTAGAAACCAAATCCCCAGAAGCAACGATGCCAGAAATAAACACTCAAACAGGAACTATAACCAAAATTCAGCCAGCCACTCAGTCTCAAGAGGAATGGCTGAAATACGGTGAACAAGTTTCTAGCTTTTTAGCCACACTGCCAGACTACCTGGGAGGCTTCTTTAGTACATACAAACAACCCCTAGTTTCCATTGGGTTAATACTGGCAGCGATTGTTACAGTTAAAATAGTCCTGGCAATATTGGATGCTTTGAATGATCTTCCCTTGGTAGCACCAAGCTTTGAGTTGATTGGTATTGGTTATTCCTTGTGGTTTGTTTACCGCTATTTACTCAAAGCCTCCACTCGTCAAGAGTTAAGTGATGAAATTACAGATCTCAAGGCACAAGTTATTGGGAACCAATTCCCAGACGCTTAAGAGGAATAGCGTTATTTGATGTTGGTTGGTGGTTGTTTGGTAAGACAAACACCAAACATCAATTGCAATACTGCGTAGGTTTTGCAAGAATTAGAAACCCGGTTTCTTAAAGAAACCGGGTTTCTGACACCTCAACTATTCAAAACCTACGCAGTATTGACATCAATTGTTATTTGATGTTGGTTGGTGGTTGTTTGGTAAGACAAACACCAAACATCAAACACCAAAAACTTTAGATTACCCGTAGCAAACTAGGAATGCTATCGATCGCTTCCAATGTACTAATTTCTGTCAAAGCTTTCCGAAAATCGCCTTCTCGAACATCGTGAGTGACAACAACAATCTCTGCTAGTTCTTCGTGAAAGCCTGTTTGGACGACTGATTCCAAACTTACTCCATGATTGCCAAAACAAGTTCCTAATTTACCAATAACTCTTGGTTGGTCTTTAGTGAGAAAACGAGCATAAAATCGCGTCACGAGTTCTGCCATCGGGGCAATTTGACAGAAGTCCTGATGCTTAAAAGTGAGCAGCGGATTTGGTGTTGTTAGTGTGCTGGTTTTTAGGGCAGCTACTATATTTAAAATATCCGATGTTATGGCGCTAGCTGTTGGTCCGGCACCAGCACCAGGACCGAAAAACATCACCTGCCCAATGGGTTCACCTTCGATAAGAATGGCGTTATTAACCCCGTTAATACTAGCTAGAGGGTGTGCTTGAGGTACTAGGGTGGGATGAACCCTTACGGAGAGGGGAGTGAGGGGCGTGACTCTTTTGGCGATCGCCAGCAATTTAATCACAAATCCCAGTTTTTCGGCATAGGCAATATCAGTCTTGCTAATGTGCCGAATACCCTCACAATAGACATCTTCCAAATTAATCCGTCCGCCAAAGGCTATTGATGCGAGGATGGCAATTTTATCAGCAGCGTCCAGTCCATCCACATCCGTCGTGGAATCTGCCTCAGCGTAACCCAACCTTTGGGCATCTGCCAAGACATTGCTAAAGCTACTGCCTTCCGTTTGCATTCGCGTCAGGATGTAGTTAGTAGTGCCGTTAACGATGCCAGTAACGGCATGAATCCGGTTAACACTTAAAGACTGTTTTAGGGGTTGAATCACTGGAATACCACCACCAACAGCAGCTTCTAGCATAATCTGGACCCCATATTGTGAAGCTTCTGTGAAGATTTCATCGCCATAACGGGCGATCGCTGCTTTATTAGCGGTAACAACGTGTTTCTTGGCTTTTATTGCTTTGAGGATCAGCGATCGCGCTGGTTCCAGTCCTCCCATGACTTCCACCACAATATCCACCTGAGGATCGGTGACAATGCTGTCTAAATCTGTGGTTAACACGTCTTCTGTGAGTTTCACTGCACGGAGTTTGTCAAGCGATCGCACTCCTACCCGATATATTTCTATCTCCTGCAACAACGGGTGACGTCCAACGCCATCTAGCAACAACTGCACTGTACCCGTCCCCACAGTCCCTAATCCCAGTATTCCCAGCTTTACACCCACAACCCTTACACCAAATTTAACCAATAATAACAGGGAGGTGAGGAGTGAGGAGTGAGGAGTTAGGAATTAGGAGTTAATTGATTGGTGTTTGGTGGAGGAGTACTAACCAACAACCAACAACTGACAATTAACCAATCTCCACTCCTCACTCCTCACTCCTCACTCCTCACTCCTAACTTTCTTAGTAAGTTTCTACGTGCCAGCGACCTGCTTTCTTGAGATCCTTCTGGTAATCACTCCAAGTTACACCTTCCTTGCTAGCTGCTGCTGTCAAAGCAGCATCAATACCATCTTCCATACCTCGCAAGCCGCAGATGTAGGTGTGGGTTTTTTCATTTTTAATCAATTGCCATAATTCATCTGCGTGTTCTGCTACGCGGTCTTGGATGTACATCCTACCACCTTGGGCGTTTTTCTGTTCGCGGCTGATGGCGCTGGTGAGACGGAAGTTATCAGGATACCGCTGTTGTATTTCTTCAAGTTCTTCCTTGTACAGGATGTTTGGTGTGGTGGGAATCCCAAATATTAGCCAAGAAAACCCATTATACTGGTACTCTGGGTTAGCTGCTCTTTCATTATCCTTAAACATCCGCCACAGGTAAGCCCGCATAGGAGCAATACCTGTTCCTGTGGCCATCATGATCACGTTAGCATCGGTGTCTGCGGGTAGCAACATTTCTTTACCCACTGGACCTGTGATTTTCACATCTGCCCCTGGTTCAAGAAAACACAGGTATGTTGAGCAAACACCGTAGACTGTTTCGCCTGTTTCTGGGTGCTTGTACTCCAGCTGGCGGACGCAAAGTGATACTGTCTTGTCATCCACGTCATCCCCGTGACGAGTCGAGGCGATAGAGTACAGCCTGAGTTTTTCAGGCTTGCCGTTCTTGTCCAATCCTGGGGGGATAATGCCGATACTTTGTCCTTCTATGTACCGCAAATCCCCACCTGAAATGTCAAATTTCAGATGACGGACGGTGCCGATTCCACCCTCGCCAACCAACTCTTGATTAGATATACATTTACCTATATAAGGAGCATTTGGGCGGTAAATGTTGACAGGAATGTCAGCATGGGCTTCTTTTTTGGCTTTCGCTTGAGTCATGGTGTTGCCTTTTGTTTCCTTGTTCTTGGGCTGTTGGGAAGCAACAGGTGTGGCTCTACCATTCCCTTCGGTGTTAGCACTTCTTGCAGATGAGGCTTTACCATTAACTTGCTGTAGAGCGTTTGAGGGCTGGATGCCAACAATTTTGCCGCCTAGGCGAGTGATCCGTCGCATTTCCTGATTCATGCGATTATAAGGCACTTTGATGAACACACTGCCACTGTTACGAATTGGGTAGTTTGTTTTATCTGTTTCTTCGCTCTGACGCAGACCCACCACTTCATAGACGAAGACGCGGCTACCTAATTCTGTGTTGGCAGCACCTTCAACAGCACCTTGAATGTACATTCCTTCTACCACTCCGATGTTTACTGAACCTTGAAAAAACTTTTCCCGTCACATGCTAGCTTTAGTTTACCGAATTTCGGTTTGATAGAGTTAGCATTTTTGGAAAGTGGCATTTTCTTGCTAATGCCTTGCTACGTACACTCACCTCTAGACTTGCCGGCACTGCAAGACACACACCTGTTCACCTTCTAAAGTAGAGGATAAGTCTTTTGCAGAATGTTAATAAAGAGTCAATTTAATCTTTTTTTCCTGAGTTACTACCAGACCAAGAGGGATGTAGCTTTCAAATACCCTAGAGTGCCGCTCTAAGGTTGGCTCGCGACTTAGGCGACTGCCTTGGCTAGATCTCTTAATGTCCATTACGGAAATTTACCATTCTCCCACGTTTTACAGGAGATGGACTCTTAATTTTAGTGGACGAACGATCGGTCGTCTAGCGACAACATTAGGCATGGGGCACACCTGAATATGAGCAATTATATTAAGTTTTACGTGATGTGAAAAATCTGTCAACCTCTGTCATTGTGTCTAAGGGGTGTAGGGGAAATCTTGGGCTGGGGGGCTGGGGAGGATATTGTTACTCCCTCATTTCCCTCATTTCCCTTATTCTCCCGCGATCCCCAACCACACGACAACCCCTATTTTCAAAAGACATGTATTGAAAGCAAGCCTTGTACAGAATACCGGCTTCTGTTAGAATCCAATATATTACTAAGATTAAATACTTACTGGCAACGAATTGAGACTTGTGAGACGGAAGGGCTATTTGGTTGCACACTCGTTTACATTTGTCCATGAATGTGCTATGTGGCAAAAAACCAGGACAAACCAATGAGGTAAACTCCTGGCTGCAAACAAAGCTGTGTGAAAAATTATTGATTGACTCATCTTTTACTTAGTATCTAGAGGAGATTTATGACAGGTAAGCCGGAACGCGTAGTATTGATTGGAGTAGCTGGAGACTCAGGGTGCGGTAAATCGACATTTTTACGTCGCCTGATGGATTTATTCGGTGAAGAGTTAATGACAGTCATATGCTTGGATGACTATCATTCTTTAGATCGTAAGCAGCGCAAAGAAACAGGAATCACTGCACTTGACCCCAGGGCAAACAATTTTGACCTCATGTATGAGCAAATTAAAGCGCTCAAGAGTGGTCAAGCCATAGACAAGCCGATTTATAACCACGAAACCGGCATGATCGATCCGCCAGAGCGAGTGGAACACAATCACATTGTAGTGATTGAGGGGCTACATCCTTTATATGATGAGCGGGTGCGATCGCTCATTGACTTCAGCGTCTACTTCGACATCAGCGATGAAGTCAAAATAGCCTGGAAAATCCAGCGGGACATGGCAGAACGCGGTCACCGCTACGAAGATGTTTTAGCTCAAATCAATTCCCGTAAACCTGATTTTTCAAAGTACATTGAACCACAAAGAGAGTTTGCCGATGTGGTTCTCCAGGTATTACCAACCAACTTGATTAAAAACGACCAAGAGCGCAAAGTGCTCCGGGTACGTATGCTCCAACGAGAAGGCAAAGAAGGCTTTGAACCAGTCTACTTGTTTGATGAAGGTTCAACAATTCAGTGGACTCCCTGTGGACGTAAGCTTAGCTGTTCTTACCCTGGTATGCAATTATACTACGGTTCGGATGTCTACTACGGTCGCTATGTCTCAGTATTGGAGGTAGATGGTCAATTTGACAACCTGGAGGAAGTCATTTACATCGAAAACCATCTTAGCAAAACATCCACTAAATACCAAGGTGAGATGACTCACTTGTTACTCCAGCACCGTGAGTATCCAGGTTCTAATAATGGTACTGGATTGTTCCAAGTATTGACAGGTTTGAAAATGCGTGCTGCCTACGAGCGGTTAACAGCTAAGGAAGCAAAGCTAGCAGTTCAGGTATAAAGCCACCGTGTTGAGCTTCAAAGCTTTTGGGGGAGCTTCTGGCTATCCCCCATTTTTGCAATATTTGTTGGTTATTAGTTGTTAGTTAGAACCAACAACCAACACCCCCAACCTTGGGGAGAACTTTTATTGATATTCAAAAAAATCAGCACCAATTGCTAGCTTTTATGAAGAAAACTTTATGATGAATTTTGATTGTAAAAGTATTGTTATGATCGCAAATTAAAGTAGCTGAACTAAAAGTATCGATTTAGGCAGCACAAAACCGGATTAGGAGGAATTACAATTGTCTCGTCGTTATCTATTTACCTCCGAGTCAGTAACCGAAGGACATCCAGATAAAATTTGCGATCAGATCTCTGATACAATTCTTGATGCCCTACTCACACAAGACCCTAGTAGCCGTGTCGCTGCTGAGGTAGTGGTCAATACTGGCTTAGTACTAGTTACTGGTGAAATAACCACCAAAGCTAATGTAAATTACGTAAATCTCGTCCGCCAAAAAATTGCTGAAATAGGCTATAGCGATGGCGAGAACGGATTTTGCTCCAACAGTTGCTCGGTGATTGTAGCTTTGGACGAACAATCGCCTGATATTGCTCAAGGGGTTAACAGCGCTCAAGAAATCCGCGATCGCGATAGTGAAGAACTATTCGATAGTATTGGTGCTGGAGATCAGGGGCTGATGTTCGGCTTCGCTTGTAACGAAACACCAGAACTCATGCCCTTGCCCATCAGCCTTGCCCACCGCATTGCTCGCCGATTAGCAGCAGTCCGCAAGACAGGTCAGTTGCCCTACCTACGCCCAGATGGCAAAACCCAAGTCACCGTAATTTATGAAGACGGACGACCCGTGGGTATTGACACTATCCTGGTTTCCACTCAGCACACAGCGACCATCGGAGAAATCACCGATGAACCAGGGGTGCAGGCAAAGATTAAACAAGACCTCTGGTCAACAGTAGTTGAACCAGCTTTTGTTGACCTGGAAATTAAGCCAGATGAGCAAACACGCTTTTTAGTCAACCCTACTGGCAAGTTTGTCATCGGTGGCCCTCAAGGAGATTCGGGTCTGACTGGACGCAAGATTATTGTTGATACCTACGGTGGTTACTCACGACATGGCGGTGGTGCCTTTTCTGGTAAAGACCCCACAAAGGTAGACCGCAGTGCTGCTTATGCATCTCGCTATGCAGCAAAAAATATCGTAGCCGCAGGGTTAGCAGAAAAATGTGAAGTCCAACTCAGTTATGCCATTGGGGTAGCGCGACCAGTCAGCATTTTTGTGGAAACCTTTGGCACCGGCAAAGTCGATGACGACACCTTGCTGGAATTAGTGAAACAGCATTTTGAACTGCGCCCAGCAGGGATTATCCATGCCTTTAATTTACGCAACCTCCCTAGTGAACGTGGCGGACGTTTTTATCAGGACGTCGCAGCTTATGGTCATTTGGGACGCAATGATTTAGACTTGCCCTGGGAGCGTACCGATAAGGCAGAATTGTTGAAACAAGCAGTCAGCAATTTACTCTCGGCAGCGATCGTCTAAAAACAACAAACAACAACTCAACTGCCTGAATTGAAAATAGGGTAAAGGGGAAAGGAATTTACCCCTTTCCCTTTTCATGCGGGTGGGGGGTTTTTGCGGGACTTCGCAATTCGGCTGAGGTAAGTTTTATGTTTAGCAGCTTAACAATTGAAAGATTTGATGATTTTTTATATTACAATTAGATAATTTCTCAAAAATAAAGTCGAGATATATAATCAAGACTGGTTTAGGTATGCCTTTGCCACCCAAAAATAAGAATAAGAGGAGTGATATGGTGATTTTCGCTCTTAGGGCAAGGAGATTTGAGGGATGCAAACTCCCAAGCTATTTGCGGATGAGGGGAATTTAGAAAACAAACAAGTGTCAGCCGATCACATCTCGACGGACGAACTCCCGACCATAGAATTTCCCTCTAGAGGGAAATTTAAAGCTAGTTCTTGGCGCATCCATCAAAAAATTGGCTATGGATACTCTCTGGCAATTGGGATTGGCTTTTTTGGCTCACTTGCTGGGTTATTAATGTCTAACTCCTACCAGGCAATAGAAATAAGCAAATTAAATCATGCCCACTACCAAGCAAAAATGCTGGCTGATTATAAGGATGCGCTACTAGGGTCACAATTATATAGCTCAAACTTGGTTGCTGCACTTGAAAATCCAGAAAGGTTTTCAAGCAAAAAAGCTGAGTTTCTTAAGAGTGTTGACAAGGCTAAGAAAACTCAGCGTGAAATCGGCGAATTCCTAGACAGCAAGCCTGGGAAGTTAGCAGCAACTCCAGACACATTACGCAATTTATTACATAATTACGAAACGAACTTAGACTCCTACGTTAGGCAGATTGAGTCTGTCTTGCAGCAAATTGACAAGCAGCAACTGCAAAAGCAGGAGATTTCTTCAGCACGAAACCAGTTGCTGAAAATTATGCGTGGTGACACAGTCATACAGCTAGATCAGCTGTCTCTAACATTGACCAACATCCTGCAAGCTGCCCAAGAGCAAGAAGAGGAAATCGGAAAACATGTAGACCATTCAAAAGTAGTTGAGAGATTAATCGTTATAGTTAGTATGCTGCTATCAGTGGCGATCGCTGCAATTATCGCTTGGCGGACTTCTCGTGCGATCGCTGAGCCAGTCATCCTTGTCACTCAAGTTGCTGAACAGGTAGCGAGAAAATCTAACTTCGATTTGCGAGCTCCCGTTACCACAGAAGATGAAATTGGGTTATTAGCAAAATCTCTCAATCGTTTGATCGAACAAGTTTCAAAGCATACCAAAGAACTAGAACAAGCTAAACGATTAGCAGAAGATGCTAGCAAGGCAAAAAGTCAGTTTCTGGCAAATATTAGCCACGAGTTACGCACACCCTTGAATGCCATTATTGGCTTAAGCCAACTGCTGCAAGATGATGCTACTGATTTGGGTCTAAAAGGAGATTTTATCAGTGATCTAGAATCCATCAATTCTGCTGGCAAGCATCTACTGACATTAATCAACGACATTCTTGACTTGTCGAAAATTGAAGCTGGGAAAATGACTTTTTACCCAGAGACATTTGAACTTGCCACACTGATTAATAATATCATCCTCACAGTCAAGCCTTTAGTCCTGAAAAATGACAATACCTTAGAAGTGAATTACGATCACGAACTTGGCATCATGTACACTGACCAGACTAAGCTACGACAGGTACTATATAACCTGTTGAGCAACGCCGCTAAGTTTACCACGAACGGTAAGGTAACGCTCTTGGTCAAAAAAGAAAAGTTTGACTCAGTCATTACTTTCACTGTCATCGACACAGGTATTGGTATGTCTCATGAACAACAGCAGCAGTTATTTCAACCCTTTACCCAAGGAGATGCTTCGACAACGAAAAAGTATGGTGGTACAGGACTAGGGTTAGCCATTAGCCGTCACTTTTGCCATATGATGGGCGGTGAGATTTTTGTAAAAAGCGAACCCGGCGTTGGATCTACTTTCACCGTTAGCCTTCCATTGATTATCTCTGGATAAAATTAAAAATTTTTTATCAAACACAGGGGTGTGGGGGTGTAAGGTTGTGGGGGTGTAGGGGTGTGGGGGTGTAAGGGTGTAGGGGTGTAAGGGTGTAAGGGGAAAGAGTGTTTTTTTCATTCATAGCGGGTGGTGTTCCTAACTCCCCACTCCCCACTCCCCACTCCCCACTCCCCACTCCCCACTCCCCACTCCCCACTCCCCACTCCTAACTATTCCCAGACAACTTGTAAATCCAAGATGAAACCAGGTAAGACATCTTCTCCTGATAACTCAGTTGGAGATTCTAGCACTTCTACATCTTTTCCTTGGCGATAAATTTCGACTCGACGATTTTTTCTATCGATTAACCAACCGAGTTTCACTTCGTTGTCTATATATTCTTTCATCTTGTCCTGTGTCTCTTTTAATGTATCACTAGGAGACATTAACTCCAAGACAAAATCGGGAGCAATTGGGGGGAATTTTTCTTGCTGTTCCAGTGTGAGTGAATCCCATCTCTCTTGTTTTACCCAAGAAACATCGGGAGAACGGTTTGCACCATTAGGAAGTTTAAAACAGGTAGAAGAATCAAAGCAGACTCCTAATTTTGTTTTGCGATTCCAAATAACAAAATCAGCCCCCATTTCAATATTTCGTTTCCCTGTTCCGCCTCCAGTAGGTGACATGATAATTAATTCCTCTTTAGCATTGCGCTCAAACTTTATTTCTGGGTTGTCCCGACAAAGCTGATAAAATTGGTCCTCACTTAGTTTGAGGATAGAGTTAAAATTGATAGTAAAGGCTGTCATGAGAATTATGAATGGTAAATTATGAATTATATTAAATTAGCAGCCTTCTTTGCAATTTCTTCTCTATCAGAATCAGTAAGAAGTACTGTAAGTAGCGATTTGAGGGCTTCGCGGTTAGATATAAACTCTTCACCGTATAAATCATCTTGCAACAAAGTAACTTCTAAATGAGGTATTAGTTCAGGCGTAGGAGATAGCAACTGTTCTTTAATGCGTGCCCTTGCAGTTTCTGTCGCAGAAGTTGTACCTATACCTAAATCCCATGTTTCAATTATTAGTCTGACTTCGCGGTTGAGAGATACACGCAGCGTTGATAGGCGACCAAATAAAGGAAGGTTGAGCATTAAAGGTGCTAATGCATTACCCCAATCCAAACCAGCATCAATGGTGCAATTTGCTTCATCTTCGATGCAAACAGCCTCTTCAAGCCATCCTTCACCAAAAAGTAAATTTATAGCCTCTTGGGTTGTTATGGACTCGGTTGCCTCAGAATTATCCTTTTGCTGTTGATGGTTCATAAATTTTTACCTTTCAAGATTTTCTTGATTGGCAATAAGTAGTTCGGCGTGAATAATAAAAGGTTTGTAGTTGCGCTTCAGCGCCCTAGATATGAGCGCTGAAGCGCAACTACGAGCCCTTACTTGCATTCATATAGTTTGGTTTTTCTATGCCGATCTACTTATATCTTAATTTAAATATCCAGTCCCAGTATTTATCTTCTTGGCTAAATAGCCTTAAGTTTTCTACCCAATCATTGAGATAATCATCAACATGTCTTTGTCCTAAATCTACCAAATAAGCTTCAATAGGTGTATGGTCAACGCCCGTTTTTAATTCGATTTTTCGCTGCACCTAAAGCTCCCAAGTGTCAGAATATCTAAGAGTAATAACACAATTGTTACAATAATTGAGTCCACCACTGACTCACACAGTTACCTCCACCCCCATATACCTTCATAATTCATAATTCATAATTCACACCCATGACCACAACCATTGACTTCCTCAGTCACCTCAACCCCAGTCAACGCCGCGCCGTTGAACACTTCTGCGGTCCCTTACTCGTTGTTGCTGGTGCGGGTTCCGGTAAAACACGAGCCTTGACTTATCGTATCGCTAACCTGATTGTACAACACCGTGTTGACCCAGAAAATATTCTGGCGGTTACCTTTACCAACAAAGCCGCAAGGGAGATGAAGGAGCGTATTCAGAAGCTCTTTTCTGAACAGTTGGCAATGACAAAATATGGTGAGCGGTTTGATTTGTTGCCAGAAGAGGAACAGACAAAGCTGAAGTCACAAGTGTGGAGAACCGTTATCAAAGACTTGTGGTGTGGCACTTTCCACAGTTTATTTTCTCGCATTCTCCGCTTTGATATCGAAAAATACCAAGATGAAAAAGGACGTCGGTGGAATCGCAATTTTTCAATTTTTGACGAATCGGATGCCCAAAGTCTTGTTAAAGAAATCGTTACTAAACAGCTTAACCTAGACGACAAGAAGTTTGAACCACGTTCCGTCCGGTACGCCATTAGTAACGCTAAGAACCAAAGCTTATCACCCGAAGAATTCGAGCGAGAGCAACCAAATTATCGCGGACGGGTGATTGCAGAAGTTTACAATTCTTATCAAGGTAGGCTAGCAGAAAATAACGCCCTTGACTTTGATGATTTGATTCTGGTTCCTGTAAGACTGTTTCAGCAAAACGAGCAAGTATTGGGTTACTGGTACAATAAGTTTCGCCACATCCTTGTAGATGAATATCAGGATACCAACCGTACTCAATACGACCTGATTCGCCTGTTGGTGACCAACGGGAAAGTCAGTAAAAGTGAATGGGACTGGCGATCGCGCTCGGTTTTTGTGGTAGGTGATGCAGACCAGTCCATCTATTCATTTAGGATGGCTGATTTTACCATATTGCTGGACTTTCAGCAAGACTTTGGTGATGGGTTGCCCGACGACGATACCCGTTCAATGGTGAAGCTAGAGGAAAATTATCGCTCTTGCGAAAACATTCTGCAAGCGGCTAATCAACTGATTGAAAACAACACCCAACGGATTGATAAGGTTCTCAAACCGACACGGGGTGCAGGTGAAGATATTTATTGTTACAAAGCAGATGATGAACTCGCGGAAGCAGAATTTGTCGTCAATCAAATTCAAACTTTAGAAACCCAGAATCCAGAGTTGAACTGGGGAAGTTTTGCCATACTTTATCGGACTAACGCCCAATCTCGCCCGTTTGAAGAAATTTTGGTGCGCTTGGGAATTCCCTACACAATTGTAGGAGGATTGAAGTTTTACGATCGCAAAGAAATTAAAGATGTGATCGCTTATTTAAGAGCGATCGCTAACCCAGCTGATACAGTTAGTTTGTTGCGAATCATTAACACTCCCCGGCGTGGTATTGGTAAAGCCACCACCGATGCACTTGTGAACGCCGCCCGAGAATTAGGTACAACCCTGTGGGAAATCCTGAGTGACGAGACATCAGTAAATACATTAGCGGGACGTTCAGCTAAATCTGTCAATAGCTTTGCCCAAATGATTCGCGGCTTACAAGGACAAATAGAAACGGTTCCAGTTTCCCAAATTGTGCAAGGGGTGCTGGACAACTCCGGTTACATCCAAGACTTGGAAACTCAGAGTACCGATGAAGCCGAAGAGAGGTTGGGAAACGTCAAAGAATTGTTGAACGCGGTGCTGCAATTTGAAGAAGAAAACCAGGACGTTTCGCTACAAGCATTTCTTCAAAGTACCGCGCTGAGTTCTGATTTGGATAACTTAAAAGAAGGACAGACAGCAGTTTCATTGATGACTTTACATGCTTCCAAGGGACTGGAGTTTCCCGTTGTGTTTTTGGTGGGAATGGAACAAGGGCTATTTCCCAACTACCGTTCTCTCAACGATCCCTCATCTTTGGAAGAAGAACGTCGTCTGTGTTACGTAGGTATTACTCGCGCCCAAGAACGTTTATACTTAACCAATGCGCGTGAACGCCGACTCTACGGTTCCCGCGAACCCGCCATGCCATCCCAGTTCCTGAACGAGTTACCCGAAGAATTATTAGCTCATCCACGCAAGAACAGTCGAGTGGCAAACAAGGGTGCTACTGCAACCCGTGGAAAACAAGGTACTGCTGAGATTTGGCAAGTAGGCGATCAAGTCCTCCACAAAACTTTCGGCATCGGTGAAATTACGCATATTTTCGGTTCGGGAAGCAAAATTTCTCTGGCAATCAGGTTTGACAGTCTCGGTCAAAAAATTATCGACCCTAGAGTTGCCCAATTGCAAAGAGTCCAATGATACCTCCCCCACCCCTCGTCCCCTCGTTCCCATGCTGAGCATGGGAACGCATTCCAGGAGGCTCCGCCTCCCCTGTATCCGTAACCTTGTTATGGGAATTTTAAAAAATGGCACGGAAACCAAAAGAGACTAAAACATACAAGATGCCCAAGGGATTTGTTCCTGGCATGAAGAGCATGAGAGGATGTTTTAAAAGTGGGGAGCTTTTACCAGAACTACCACGGCCTGAGCTTGCACTACTAATCACTATTGTTTCATCTGTGATAGGTTAGAAAAGGTTGATCGCGGTTTGTACCATTTTGGAGAGAGAATCAGAGATGCAAAGTCGAATAAGTATTCATCCAGATATTTGTAACGGACGACCTATTATCGCTAACAACAGTCAATACAGCTTGAATATCGATTGTGGTTGAATGTGTAGCTGGTAATTGAGCTTTAACTGAAGCAACTTGTTTTACGGTGACTCGTTATTTTAGGTTTCAGATAAACCAAGGAGTTTTTTCTAGTACCTTGTGAAGGCTAAATATGGAACCTTGGCGGAGAAAAGCATCTGTTAAATAAGCGATATTACCTGCATATTTAGTAGTGATAGGCTCTGCACATAATGAGTCGGTTGATGCCAAGTTGAGTTTAGTTAAGCTGAGAATCTGCACCGCTAATGCTTTCAAATCGGGTGGCGAATTTGGGGCATTTTCTGGATATCCTGTCCAAGCATTAATTTCAAGTACTTGCGGCGTACCTAGTACTTTGCGGTATAAGTTGTACCCTGTTGTAGAAAGGTAAATTTGATTTGGAGAAGTAATTATATAGCTACCACGGCTTAAACTACCATCAGTCTCTACACGGCTGTCGTAAAGTCGAACATTGTGATGGGTGTTAATCCAAATAAATGAATAGGTTCCTTTAGGACGAACGCTACGCGCTGCTTCTAAAATAGCCTCACGATCTTCACGTGAAAATTTTGCTGAGTAGTGAAAATAGATGTGGGGAGTTTCTTGGAGATTGAGACGCTCCAAAGTTTGCTGGATTAGAGCCTTGAAATACTTGGTTCGTTCATCATAGGCAAATGTCTCTGTATTCCCAGAATAGAACTCCCATCGTCCGTAGTTATTAAAAACATTAGCATAACCCATTAGCCGTTGCGAGCCTTGTCGTCTACTTTGTGTATAGGAAAGACCAACAAAAAAATCTGCATCAGGAAGGGCATCGGGAAGAACCCAAGGTGTCACGCCGCATTTAGCAATAATATTCAAGGCTAAATTCAAATCTTTCCAATCAGGATTTAGCAGTGTAGGTGTATCAACCATCTGGCAAGGAATGCCATTTTCCAGCAAAAAACGCTTAATTTGGTAATAGGGCGAAGTTTCATCATCCGATGCGTAACCTTGCTCTGGAGTGTGGACTAAAAACAGTCGATTTAGACGTTCATTGCCAATCCAGTCTGAATGCTCGTTCAGTAATCGCTTACATTCGCCAAGTGCCAGTTCAATTGTTGGGATAGTGATGATTGAGTTGTAAGTAAAACGGGTACTAAATGTGCGCTCAGAACCACGATATTTGTATTTACCAATCTTCAATCGCTCAATTAGGCTTACCATGTTTGTACGCAAATCAGATGTGCAAAGAGGCACTATTTCGATTGTCTTTGGAGAATAGTCAAATGCTCCAAATCTAGTGATACCATCACGAATATCCTTGGATGCCCGTCCTTGATTGAATTCAACACTCGGTTCCGGTAAAGTTCTGACTATAAGCCCTGTGCCAAATGTTCCTTGACCAGACAAAGCAGTTGGAGTTCCTTGAAGTCCTATTTTCACCCCATCCACTAACAGTGGAAAGATAGTTTGTACCAGTTCTCCAGCTACAGCTTGGGTTTTTTCAGCCCGTGTGCGTGCAGCATTCGGTTCCAGCGCATGACTGTGTTTCTTAATAGCTTGCGGTAAATCAAAGTAAATGTTACGCGCACGCAGAATTTTTTGAATTAGGGTTTTAGGGAGGCTGGGAATAACCTTAGTACTGGCGATTTGCTCTTCTTTATCGAAATCAAAAAGATATACGTGGCTCCACTCTGAATTTACAGAGGTAATCCGCCCCATCTGCCATCCATTCCACTGTGCTACGGCAAGCTTATCAACTAACTCACTTGTTTTTAATAAACTTAGTAAAGTTGCTAATGAGCAAATATTCTTAACTTGCAAAGTGTAATCAACACATAAATAGTATTTACCCCAATAGCGTCGCAATTGAAATTCATAAGCAGGGCAGAACCATACAAATTTATTTACTTCTTCGGGTAGCGGTAGGTGAGATTTTTGACGATGAACCGTCAATCTGCCAAATTTAAAGCCATCTATGTACCACCCATGTCCAACTAAAGCATCTTTCAACGAGGACATGATACTTCGTTCAAACTGTCTTAGATATTCGTTGTTAGACTTTTTCTCTTCCGTAAGTACAAATGTTACCGGAAATAAATTGGCAAATTCTGTTACCTTTACCACTGCATTTGCTTGGAGAGCTGCCTCTCGTTCAGCTGCTCTGCTAAACAGCGTCACTTGAGTTTGGGTAGCAGTCACCCTGTAGTCTGGAGGTGGTAATTCTAAGTTAACCATCTCCTTGTACATTCGCTTAGTTCCTTCACTGATCGCTCGCACGAAAGCCTTGCCTCGCTGGTCTTTCATATGTTTGAGCCACTCAATTAGTTTAGGATTGCGTGGCGTCGAAACTAGGACAGTATTGTCAAGTGAGAAGTGATCGGGGACATCTCCATCTCTCTGAATGATTCGCCCTGCGTTACGAACTACAAAAGTATCTTTATAGTACTCACACTCAATTGGAAAAGTAATTTCATAGTCCCGATGGGTGACAGCATTGACTATCGCTTCATCAACTGCAATTTGCGGATATTCTGGATCGTCGATAAACCCACCACCAGCTGGATTCCTTTTAGAGTAAGTTTTGAAAAAACCAGACTCTTGAAAGAATGTGCGAATATCTCGAATTTGCTTGGTAATCGAGCCGGTAAAGTTGCGCTCGAAGGTTGGTAAGCCCCGCTCATCACCAAAATTTGTTGCAAATCTAAGTAGCCGAATGTATGACCAAGGAAGAATTCTTTGGGGGTTCGCGGCAAAAAAGAGAAAACCTACTTTGGTGAAAAAGTAGTTACCTGAATCATCTTTATCCAAAGCTCCTGCGTTATAGAGCAACTCATCGTCCGTGAGTTCAGAAATAGCATCCTCGGAGTCAAATTGACGAAATGCTTCTAATGCACCTCGATCTAAATCTTCTGGTTTGTAAGGACAGCAATATGCTTGCTCGCGGTCGATGATTTTCTGATATTGTTGAAGCGATTGCCTCAGTTGTTCAAGTTCTTGGTTGCGCCCAAAAGCTCCAGACGAAATCACACTACTGGGGCTAATATTTTTATTATGCTTTGCATCTGTCCGAGCTGCACTGACAGCCTGTTTCTCTTTTTCAATTTCCCTCTGCTCCTCATGAGAAGCCTCATAGATTTCTTCGCCATCACCCCGACGAACCAAAACTGTATGAGGCGAAAATTCCTTTTTAGGAGTCTTCAATTGCTTGGATAGCCTGTGTAAATAAGGACTTGGAGGAATCGATATCACCAAGATCTGCTTGCCCTCCAATTGGATTATCTCACAGTGAAGATCCGGAAGACGGGGTTGGCAGTAAGCATTAACCTTTTCATATATTTCCTTACGGCTTAGCGTTACGTTTCCTACATCCCGCAAGTTTGGCGTGCAGTCTGGCTTCAACTTATCATCAGCACCAATAATGAGATAAGCTGTTTCCCCAGCCGTCCCAATATTTCCATTGGTCAATGCCAAAATATCTTTGACAAACTCTGCCCATTGCTGTTCTTTGAGATCAGCCCACTTCTGAACTTCAGCAGGAACAGTCGGTTTTGGCTCGTAAATTTTGTATAGTTCAATTTTGAAATCAAGCTTGACAGTCTCACGCGGTTGGTTAACTAATTGTTGAAGTTTTTCGCTGTTCATAAGCCGTGTCTGAGTTAAGCGATCGCTGCCTACTTGTCAAATGAATTATTGTTAAATATTACACTGCCACTGAATTCGTCGAAATTCTGCCACAGCTTACTTTTGAAGATGCAATACCTGATAAATACTGTAATATAATGTCTTGTTACCAAAGCTGAAATACTTATCTTAGTAGTGATAACCGTAATCAAAGGTAGGAATTGCAACTTTATTTAGGATTTTTGAGGCAAGAGAAGGTCTTTGTAAACTTTTTTTAAGTGCAATATCTTTCTTTATCCTCTCAGTTAATGCACTCTCTGCCACTCCTCTGGTGTTAACTAATTTGTGGCATTTGGCTGACGAACCACCATTAAGACCTTTAGCACAGGGTCTTGCTTTAAGTATTAGGGGTAAATGAGCAGTCGAGTAGAAACACTTGGAAGTCGCGTGTCTGGGGTCTAGCCGGGAGGTAGACCCCTATTCAACGTACAGCCAGAATTTTATTGATTATAATGTATAAATATTTACGATAAATTTTATTTGACAAGGGAGCAACTACTCCTCATCATGGCTCAACTTGAAGAACTGATTCGTGGCGTTAAGGTTAGAGGCATTTTGCCGAATGGACTGGTCAGGTTGGTCGAGGTGACAAGGTCTGGTTCAGATGCTGTGACGGTCATATATAGAGAAGATAATAGCGATCGCGTGGGGAGTTGCCTACTGTATCGCTGGGATGAGCCAAGGTTAGAAATTGTCAGACAGGCATCTCGTTGGCGGTTCGATGCAGACGGAGCTTTATTTCGCTTAGTATCAGAAGCACAGCGCATCCGTCTTGCCCATCTCTTCGACCCATTTCTGGCAATTCATACATCTCAAGTAGAGCCATATCCTCACCAAATTACAGCTGTGTACCAAGAAATGCTGCCCCGCCAGCCGTTACGTTTCTTACTAGCTGATGACCCAGGAGCAGGTAAGACAATTATGGCAGGCTTGCTGATTAAAGAATTGATAGTTCGAGGAGATTTACAGCGTTGTCTAATTGTCGTACCTGGTAATTTAGTTGAGCAATGGCAGCAAGAATTATACGAAAAATTTCAACTAAATTTTGACGTACTGACAACTGAACACATCAAAACAGCTAAAAATAATAACGTTTTTGAAAAAATGCCTTTCCTGATTGCCAGGGTAGACAAATTAAAACGGGATAAATCAAAAGAGGATAAACTGCTTCAACAAAATTTGAAGGAAACTGACTGGGATTTAATTATTTGTGATGAATCTCACAAAATGTCCGCTTCCTTTTCTGGAAATGAGGTAAAGCCAACCAAACGCTACAAGCTTGGACAATTACTATCGAGTGTCACTAGGCATTTTCTATTAATGACGGCTACACCTCATAACGGTAAAAAGCCAGAGTTTCAACTGTTTATGGCACTGTTGGATCGGGATCGCTTTGAGGGAAAGTTCCGCAATGGCTTTGACGCTACCGACACTTCTGACATGATGCGTCGCGTAGTCAAAGAAGATTTGGTGAAGTTAGATGGTACACCTCTACTCCCAGAACGCAAAGCTTATTCTGTAACCTATCCGCTCTCAGATTTAGAATATCGTCTTTATCAAGAAGTAACAAATTATGTTCAGCAAGAATTTAACCGTGCAGAAACTCTCGAGGATGGACGCAAGCGGAGTATTGGTTTTGCCCTAACAATTTTGCAAAGAAGGTTAGCATCTTCTCCCGGTGCTATTCACCAGTCATTGCGTCGCCGCCGAGACCGACTTGAAGAAAAACTACGTCAAAAAGAAGAGATAAGTAAAACTAGAAATTGCCCCGATTGGGATGATTTAGAAGATTTACCAAATCGTGAATTAGAACAACTAGAAGATGAGTTTGTAGATAGAGCTACATCTGCTCGAAATATTACAGAACTTCAACAAGAGATATACATTTTACAGCAATTAGAATTGCTAGCACAGCAAGTACTAGATAGCGGGATAGATAAAAAACGAGAGGAACTTTCAAAGTTACTGCAAAATCATCCAGAAATGTTTAACTCTCACGGGGAAAGACGAAAAATAATTGTTTTTACCGAACACAGAGACACATTAAATTATTTAGTCTACCGCTTGCAAAGAATGATAGGTGCAGAAGCAGTGGTGACAATTCATGGAAAGATCAATCAAGAGCAGCGTCGCCAAACACAGAAGATATTTAATGAAAAGCCGACAGTACAAATTCTGGTAGCTACGGATGCAGCAGGGGAAGGTATAAACCTTCAGGAATCTTGCCATTTGATGGTTAACTATGACTTACCTTGGAATCCCAATCGTATAGAACAAAGATTTGGTCGCATTCACCGAATTGGGCAAACAGAAGTTTGTCATCTTTGGAATTTAGTAGCAGAGGAAACACGAGAAGGAGATGTTTACCTAACATTACTGGAAAAATTAGAAGAAGCACGAAAAGCTTTGGGAGGTAAAGTATTTGATATTTTGGGAGAGGCTATAAATGGGGAAGAACTAAAAGATTTGTTGATTGATGCTATCCGTTATGGTGAACGTCCAGATGTACAAGCGCGACTAGAACAAGTGATTGAGGATAAATTTAATCTTCAACGGCTTCAGGAATTATTGCAAGAACGCTCATTAACCCATGACTCATTCGATATTTCTAAAATTCGTCAAATCTATGAAGATATAGAAAAGGCTGAAGCTCATAAAATACTACCATATTATACTTCTGAATTCTTCCTCGAAGCATTTCTAAGACTAGGTGGAAGATTACAAAAAGAGGAATCAGGACGTTATCAAATTACTTTTATTCCAGTTAATTTACGTAATAGATTAAGGAAAGATTACAATCGTATTTGTTTTACCAAAACACAAATTCAGTTAAGAGGGAAACCTACATCTGAGTTTATCTATCCTGGTCATCCACTGTTAGATGCAACAATTGATTTAACTTTAGAACCTCTTCGCGATATCCTCAAACAAGGAAGCATCCTAGTAGATGAAAATGATCCAGGTGATCAAGTCCGTATTTTAGTTTATCTAGAACACGCAATTAGAGATGCACGTCAAGATGCTGCTGGTAGATTAGTATCTATGCAGATGCTATATGTGGAGATTGATGCACAAGGTAAACCACACAGTGCTGGTTATGCTCCTTATCTTGACTATCGTCCCTTACAGGAATCGGAAACACCATTAATTTCGCAAATAATCATGGAGGGTTCCTCAATCTTACAAAGAGGAATTGAAGAACAAGCACAGACGTATGCAATATCTTACTTAGGTCGTCAACATTACCAAGAAGTACAACAGCGACGGGTGGAGAGGATTACTAAAACCATAAATGCTGTTCAACTTCGCCTAACTACAGAAATTAACTTTTGGGAAGATAAAGCCGAAAAATCGAAGCTACAGGAACAAGCAGGAAAGGTGAATGCTAGACTTAATTATGATAACGCTAAACGCAGAGTACATGAACTTCAAGGACGATTGCAAAAACGGTTACAAGAGTTAAAGGAAGAGCGTCAATTATTACCTCAACAGCCTGTTGTAACTGGTGGAGCTTTGATTGTACCAAGCGGTTTAATTCAACGCCTTCAAGGTGATAATCAAACTAATTTTATCGACTTAGTTAGAGAGGAAGATTGTGTAAAGAAACTGGCTATCTCCGCAGTGATGGCTGCTGAAGTAAGACAGGGATTTGAGCCTAAAGACGTGAGTGCAGAAAGATTTGGATATGATATAGAATCGCGTATTCCTAATACTGGTAAGCTGCGTTTTCTTAAGATAAAAACTCGGAATTATCGTACCAACAGCTTGACTGTTACTAAGAATGAAATTATTACGGCATTGAATAAGCCAGACAGCTTTATATTAGCTTTGGTGGATGGACCTGAATCTATACATAACATTAAGAATCGCTGCATGATTCGTTATGTAATGCGTCCTTTTCATTGTTATCCGGATGCAGTGGTAAGTGCCAAATTAGATTGGCAAGAAATATGGCGTTTAGGGAAAGAGATGTAGATTAAATACAAAATAAAGGAAACAACTGACTTGGCTAAATCTAAAATTATCTTGATTTTATTTATGAAGCTATCTTAACTTAAGGCTAGCCAATTTTACGCCAAGTTTTGCAGCTTCCTGAAAGTCATTAATCGCTTTACTTTTAACTCCCAGGTTTTCGTAGACAACACCCCGATAATAATAGGCAATATCATAGTCAGGTTTGAGAGACAGAGCTTTGTTGTAGTGTTTAAGTGCTTCCTGATAATTCCCTTGTCTGGCACAGATACGACCGTTTTTGCAACAGATAATGGCTTGGTTCTCTGGTTGCAAAGAGGACTGATTCCCTTGGAAAGTTTTGGCTGATGCAGATAACTGATTAATAGCTTTTGCAAGGATTTTTTTAGCATTGCTCTTCGTTATCCAACTAAATTGAGCAGGATTTTGTAATACAATTTGAGGGAAAAACTTATTTTTACTGCTTTGATAATTTTCAATTAAACCAGTAATTTTAATATATTTACCTTCATAAGAATTCAACTTGTTAATATTAAGTTTATTGGCTTTAGATAATTTAGATAAACATTCTTGAAATATAACCACTGTAAATGAGCTATACATAAAGTTAATAAATAGCATTTTATTATTACGAGAATGTATTTTAAAGACTTGACCAACTACTGTTACTTCTTGCCCCTTTTGCTGAAGCAGTTCTGAAACTTGATCTGAAGATAATATATTAGACTGGAAGTGCTGTGCCGCCATCGGAGAATTTGATTGCGGTGCAGAAATAGACTGTGGTTGTGGTATAGCATTACCTGGAAAAGCATCAAACTTGATGTTGCTTGCCCGTTCGCACCAATAGCACTTACCGTAACTTTGACTATATTGGTGACTATCTACTAAATTGCAAGCTATTAATTGATTCCGTGCAGATTCCAGAGCATTTTTCCATTCTTGAGCAGTTGGTCGTAAATGAGGCTGTGTATGTCCATCGTTAAAGCATCTAAGGAAGCATCGTTGAATCTCTGGATGAACAATATTCAGGGGAATTGTGCGTGGACTTGGCTCAATCAAGCTATTTAGGCTATACGGCCAGAAGCCACTGCGAACTAATTCTGTAGGTTCTGGTGAGTCTCCTGTACCTATCCACTGTCCCTGAAATGGGTGGTTTCCAAATAGCAATAGATAAATAATAACTGCCAGCCTGAAGCGGTCATGAACTTCGGTTTGTTCTACAGTGGAGAAATCTTGCCCTAGTAATTCAACTGGTGTAAAACCTTCAGAACCAACTAAACAGTGATACACATGGCTGTTATTGGGATGGCGAACCTGAAAAGAATCAGTATCAATAATAGAAGGTAATGCACGATTATTAACTAGAATATTCTGTGATTTAATATCACCTAAAACATAACCAGAAACATGAATCACCTGAATAATTGAGGCAATATTTTGACAAACTGTATGCAAAAAAGTCCAATCTATTTCAAGCTTTAACTTTTGTCGTTGCAGTGAGTTATAGATATTAATAAGTTCTACACTGCCAGTGATTTCTGGCATTAAAAAACCAAGCACACAACCATTACTGTCTTTAAGTAGGGACTTAGGCCAAGCAAATGAAATATGGGGAATGTGATAATTTGGGTCTAGCGGTGGGTGTGCCACCATCACTTTTAATTTTTCAACCCGTTCCTGGTCTAGAGAATGGTAAACTTTAGCCAAATAGCCATTTTGATTAGTGTACCAAACAGTACCTTCGCCGCTAATGGCTATTTGAATCGTTAGGGTTATTTGTTCGCCCGTACTGCCACAAAAAAGAATATTCATGTAATTTTACTGGCAGTCGTAAAGGCACAAAAGTAATGTCTTATCATCATCTGTCTGGGCATTTAATCTGTCAGATTCTAGGAAGTTCATAATATATTCGTCCTCTTTTTCTGGGTTGCTATTTTCCCCAAGATATTCTTCCAGTGGATGAAAGAAAGGCGGAAAAGGTGTCCAGTCTCTCATTTGAATCGCTACCCTTTCCAGTCCATCTGTTGAGGCGCAAATAAATTTCTGCTTGCCAGTTAGTACACGCACCTGCATTTCACTTAAGGCATTTGCTGAAGTCACAAAACTTGTCTCGTTGATGAATTCTCCTTTATCTGGAGGAAATAGCATTTGATGATTTCCTTCCTGAGAACACACCACTATAAACCCATCCCCAATCTGCATAGCCGCCAGCCAATAGGGTGTGGCAACAAATAGCAGTAGTGTACAAGCCAAGTCTTGACAGGAATAGCCTCCACCACGAGCCTGCTTTTGTAAAGCAGTAACTACTTTTTTTACTGCTTCAGTAAACATTTCTCTGGCTGGCTGCTCAGGATGAGGTCTACAGCGTTCTTGCCAATAGGGTTTCACCTTTTGGAACTCCTCAAGGTATGCCAGCGCTGTCTTGACGGACAATTTAGCACCGATATCAGCGAATTTGGCACTACCAGCCCCGTCCGCAACTGCTCCCACAATTACATTGTTAGAAATACAATAGTCACCGTAATCTTGGCAGGGCATCTGCTGCTTTTTATGACTGGTTCCTATTGAGGAACGCGCTATTGCTCTCCATCCCACAAAATTTCTCCTGCTCTTAAATACCGACATTACCCCATCCCACAGGTGGCAAAGCCACAACTTCTCCCACCTTGCCGCTAGAAACTCGTTTCATTGAGGTACTTAACCAGACGAATAAGGATCTGAAATCTAAGCCATTCAGTAGTATGGGTGGGCGCTCGGATGGTGCAATTTGTTGAAGAGTATTGATATCAGCACCCTGTACCGCAACTGCGAAGAAAGACAGTCGGCGATTTGCTTCATTTTCTCTGGCACGCTGTGCTGCCGACCCCCAATCATCTGTCGGCGCACCATCAGTTATTAGAAATACCCAAGGACGATAATATTGAATGCCATTAGCTTTATATGTTTCTTTGCGATCTTCCAACAAATTCAACGCGTACTCAATTCCTGCTCCCATAGGGGTCTGACCACTTGCTTCTAAAGTGGGGGGTGTAAAATTGTCAACAGTAACGAAATCTTGAATTAACTGCACTGCTGAGCCAATTGTGACAATGGCAACGTCTACACTTAAAGACGCCTGGGTATCTTTAAGCACGGCTTCCTTAAAAGCAGCAATTCCGCGATTTAACTCCTGAATTGGTTGACCTGACATGGAGCCAGATGTATCGAGCAAGAGAATTACAGGAACACGATTCTCTGGGTTGGCGGCGAACTCAGGCAATCCAATAGGCATTTAACACTCCTGATTAAGTTAACTGGTCTGTTTAAGGGGTATTTCTTTTACTATTTATATTTTTCCCTTAAAAGGCTATTTATTAACAATCATGAATAAGTCGGGTATAGCAGGGTAAGCGCATCTAATTTTGTAGCGTAAAGTACAGACAAGAATGCTGAGACAGCAGCACCGGTAAACTGCTTAAATCTGCTCATTTTTTAGAAAAATTGTGATTTTTTAGGGTAAAACACTATTTTATTGGCAATTATTGCTAATAAAGGCTGAACTTCTTTCTATACTTGCCGTTTTTGCCTATGTTTTAAGCAAAATTGATTCAGTATAACTAGATAAAATTAGCACTTCATTAATTGAGACTACCACCGAATTATTACTGATATTTTCTGCAAGGTCTTTTGCTTCCCAGTTTCTGACCAAGTTTGTGTAGGATAGTCCTCTAAACTACAAAAGTTTGACAAACCCCGCTTGCTCAAAATGGCGGTCGGATGTAAAAGCTAGAGTAATCCCCTCCTGAGTCATTACCACAAAACTGATACAGTCAGTTAGTCCCCAATCTTTGTCTGCACGCTGGCTGTAAAGCATCCAACCTTCATCCAACAATTTTTGGCTAACTGGAATGATTTGCACACTGTCCAAAAGTTGCAACCTGTTGATGAAAGCAACTGTCTGACTGCGACTGTTGGTTGCACACAAAGCATCTGCAACTTCTAACAGTACAAACTCTGTTGTCACCAAAGGCGTTTTCAACCGAAGCAGTTTGTCCATTGCCTGATTTGCTTTCAGGTGAAGTGTATCCCTAACATTGAGAAGGGCGATCCAAGCAGCTGTGTCTACAAAAACTTTCGTCAAAGTTATTATTCTCGCTTCGGCGTTCCATGAAGATAATGGTCATGGTGATGTGCCAGATCGTCAATACCCATATCAACTGCACAGTCTTTAATTAACTGTCTCAGTTTATCCCAATCTGAGTCCTCTTTTGGTGCTAGGTGTTGGGTGTTGTCCTCTTCTACAAAAACAATGATGACTGGCTGTCCCTCGCGCCCTTCTATTGATTCGCTTGGGTGAACGACACCATTTTGAAATGTACCTTTGACTGACAGCATAGCTTTTTTTCCCTTGCTTCTATATAAATTATGATAGAGCCGCGTTGTGGTAAAGTTTAAGGGGACTGGTTGTGCTTTAAGTTAAGGGTTTTCAGCTTTCGCGGCGACAGGCACAGTTTGCTCAAGCCATACAGTTCGAGAGAACTGCCAAAAGTGAATGGGACTGGCGATCGCGCTCGGTTTTTGTTGTAGGTGATGCAGACCAGTCCATCTATTCATTTAGGATGGCTGATTTTACCCTGCCCATTCTTGAGGATGGCAATGGCAGCCGGGTCATGGTCGAGTAGTATAAGCGCACTGGTGATTGCGCGACTAGGCAATAGGTCCCCAGCCTCGTATTTTTGAAATGCCCGTGGTCCACCACCAATCGGTTATTGAACCAGTTCTCAATAGCGATCGCGCTTACTGGATACTGCATTCGATTTGCGAACGGTCGTGATGAAGCTCGGATCGACAATCGACGCATTCACCTGTTTGTTAAGTGCCAACATTGCCGCGTTGACGCGCATTGATTCGGCCAGATCGAAGACGGCATCATTGCAGGCAGGGCAAAAATCACCAGTTATTGCCGTGATGATGGTCGATTCGCCTTTATAGGTGTATGCCATGTCGCGGGTATCATGCACTAGTTCCGCTTCTGCGCAAGATGGACATTTCATAGTCATAGCTCCTTGAACGATACGATGAGTACGTCATGAATGACCGTCGTTCCCATGCTCAGCATGGGAACACATACCAGGAGGCTCCGCCTAGGGTGTTGACTCTGTGCTTTTTTCGAGGGGAAAATTTCATGCAGTTTTTGTGATTCTAAACTGGAGGCAGAGCCTCCAATAATGGATTCCCAGCCTCAGGCTGGGAATCAGGAAAATGCATGAGGCATAAACGAGTAAATTACATCAAAGTCAACAGCCTAGGCTCCGCCTCCCCTGTAACCATACTTTATCGGACCAACGCCCAATCTCGCCCGTTTTCTAATAACTAAATAGGTTGACCTTGTATGGGGTAGAAGTAGGTTAAAGATGACTAAACCAGGACTCGTCAATCTTGACTACCTCAATAGTTTTAGTTTCCACTCCTAAGTTCAGATCCTTAAGGATGCCGCATAGCTGGCTGCCGTCAATTAAATCGAGGGCGGGTGCCCCATCCCTGGTAGCCTCTTTTTTAGCTTCACTAGTAAACGTGCCGGTCGTGAGGAATAGCCCTTTGTCTGTCCTACCTACCATTGCCCCTCGAAAGTCTCGGATTTCCCCAGGTCCAACCGAACCCGTGTATCGCTTGCACTGAAAAAAGACTTGAAAGCTTAAAAGTGCAATTCTGAGAACTCCGATGCCGTCAATGCCTCCATCGCCTCTCTTCCCGGTTACCTGAACTTTGATAAAACCAGATGCTCTGAGGATACGCTGACATAGCCGTTCAAAGGCATCAGGAGGAATTTTCTGAAGTATAGATAGCAGCCTTTCTACCCACAAATCGGATTCGACTGGTATGGGAGCGTCCTCCGAAAGGTCATTGCTTGGTTGGGGTATGCTTGGTTCAGGGTAAATCAACGGCTGAGCATTACTAGGATCAACGCCATTAGTCGTTTGACTCTTATTGGCTTTGGTGTATGTTTGTTGAACTGCCTGCTTAACTTGTTTTCGGTCAACAGTTTGAAGCGTTCTTCCCTTCTCGGTTAGTGACCACAAGCCGCGCTTGCTACTTTCAATTGCTCCATAGTTCTTAAGATAGGTTCGAGCCCAAGCCATTCGATAATCAATTTCCGTCTGTGGACCTTCTTTATGCAGGACACTTTGCTGCTCCTCGGAGTACCCTTCTAACTCACAGACCTTTTCAGAAATTTCTTGGATAGTGCCAGACCCCCCCAGAGCTTTCAGGGCTTTTACAATAGGTTCAAAAAGTTCGTCAAAGGTAGGGATGTTGGTTGAGGGTATATACATGTACTTGGATTTTGATTTCTACACGCTCACACTTAGAATTCCCTTAACTGCATTGACACTACCACCGTCCTTTCGTCCAGCGTATTGTTTGGTGTAGAAGATTGTGCAGAAAATTCTCGCAACTCTTTTGCGGTTTAATATCAAAGCTTGTTCATACTTTTGGCAAGTCTGTTATTAACGAGAGCCGTGCTGGGTCGTTTTTCATGGTTTAGTGTAAACTCCAGAAGAAAACTATTGGATTTCTTCTGTCAATATGATAACATGAAATTTCATGTAAAGGAGATGACCATGCTTGATGCACGGGAGATTTATCCTCTTTCGGACTTGAGCGCGAAATGCTAAACAGTTCATTGAACAATTACAGGAAAGTCACAAACCGATTGTTCTTACCGTCAACGGCAAGGCATCGGTAATCATGCAGGATGCGGCATCGTATCAAGAATTACTGGACGAATTAACAGTATTCAGGTCAGCCGCCATGATTCGGCAAGGTATGGCAGAAGCAGCAGCAGGCCAAGATCGGGATGCGGTGGAAGCCCTGGAAGAATTGCGGTTAAAGCATGACATACCACAAGCTATCACTGATGGTGGCTCCCCCATACCCTAAAACTCCATTCCAAGAGTAGGTGGAGTTTTTTATTGATTTTCCCAATTCTACCGCCTGATTGTCTATAATAGAGTCGCCAATTACGCTCAATGCTTGCGAGGTGAGCATGACGACTTTAGTAAAAGCTCAGAAAATATACGATGAATTTCTTGATTTTATAGCTCAAGGAACTAGCCCAGAAAGTGTGACTAAGTTTCAATTTTCTGAAACGACAAAAGAACAGATAGAAGATTTAGTTGAACGCGCCAAAATAGCAGATTTATCCCCGCCCGAAAAAACCGAACTCGAACAGTTTTTAGTAGTTGAGCATCTAATTAGATTGGCGAAAGCTAAAGCTCATCAATACCTTCAATCTGTCTCTCACTAGAGAGAGATTAATTATGCCTCGACTCTACATAACTAAAGAACTGAAACAATTAGTCAGTAATCGGGCTGATTTTTTGTGTGAATATTGTCTGATTTCTGAAGAAGATAGCGGTGGGTGTCAATTTGACCACGTTATCAGTGTCAAGCATGGGGGTGAAACGACTGCGGAAAATTTAGCCAATATTGTTTGTATTGTAACCTAAATAAAGGGACAGATTTAGGGTCAATTATTTGGCGCACAGGTGATCTGGTGAGATTTTTTAATCCTAGACGAGAGCGATGGTCTGAGCATTTTTGCCTCTTAGGTGCAATGATTCAACCTTTAACAGATATTGGGGAAGTCACAGCCAGAATTTTACAGTTTAATAGTAGCGATCGCCTCTTAGAAAGACAATTGTTTATTGAGGTAAATAGATACCCTTCACCTGTGTTTTTTCATTGCATTAAAAGTAGATTTTATACTATCTTTTAACTCCTCCTCAGGTAAATTTATTTTTTGAGAAACTTTTTCCTCACTTCTAGCTAAAATTTCTTTGACTCTAGTAATTTCATCCAAAGTTAAAGGTTTGGAACGTATTTCTCTCACTTCGGAAGCAACATTTACAAATTCTAACGCATCACTCAGTACAGATATCATGTGTTTCAGAGAAATTCTAAAAATCATTAATTCTTTTTTAAGAGTCTCATCTGAGCTATCTATTAGCCCTAAACCATCATCAACTGCACGAAACTGGGATAAAAGGTTTCTTGTCTTATCCAATCGTTTTTCATCTGTATATTTTTCCCAATTTGCTTCTATTTCATTAGCAATTTTAGGAAGTATTTTATTAATTATTATAAGTTGTTCTCTGAAACTTATATACTGAAAATCAGTTGTATCATCATAGTGAAAATCTATTTCTAGATCTAGTTCTCTAGTTAACTTCCCTACCTGTGAGACTTTACGTTCGATTGTCAGCATCTTAGAAAACCGCCTCTATTCTAGTTTTGGTTTCTTTAATAAACCTAAGTATCTTTATTATATTCAAGCCAGAAGGACCCAGCAGACCGATAATCTCACCCTTGACTCGTCTTAGGATCAAGCAATGCACGCAGACTCGCACCCAAAATACCAAAGGCTTCGACTGACTTTCCATCCTGGTAAAATTTCACCCCTGCTGCTATTTTCAAGTTAAGCAGCAGTTCAACTATATCCTGAACGTAAGCGGCAACGGTGTCATCACCGTATGCTTCCTTAAAGTGGGGGGCTTTTACCAGAACTACCACGGCCTGAGCTTGCACTACTAATCACTATTGTTCCATCTGTGATAGGTTAGAAAAGGTAGATGGCGGTTTGTACCATTTTGGAGAGAGAATCACCAGATGCAAAGTCGAATAAGTATTCATCCAGATATTTGTAACGGACGACCTCAGATCGCTAACACTCGAATTACTGTGCAAACGGTTATGGAATTTTTAGGTGCAGGCGATTCCATCGAAGAAATCCTGGAAGAGTATCCCTCTCTGTCACGAGAAGATATTTATGCCTGTATGCAATTCGCGGCAAAGTTGATGGCAAATCACTACGAAGTTAGAAAAGTTGCATGAATGGATTTTTATTTGATGAAAATCTACCTTCTAAAATCCAATTTACCCTAAAAACAGATGTTTGAGGGTAGGCGATCGCATTCTGTTACTAACGACGATATTGAACGATGCCAAAACCATATAAAAATCGTAAGTTTTCGCTTCTTAGTTCAGAAAATGGGACACGATGCATTATATAATTATTATCCATAGCGGTGCGCTTCATTTTTTGACGGAGACTACAAAATATGGTGACAACAGCAAAAAATGCCGAAACCAGGACAGTACTCGAAAACATTAGCTGGCAAACGTTTAAAGCTATGTTAGCTGAGACTGGTTCGGAGCGGAAAAACAGACTTGCCTATGACGATGGAATAGTAGAAATCATGTCTCCACTTATGCCACATGAGAACTCCAACCGCTTAATTGAAGTTTTTGTTGGGGTGTTGTGTGAAGAACTGAGTCTGGAAATTAAACGTGTTGGTTCGCTGACTTTAACACGCGATGACTTGGAGAAAGGGGGTGAACCAGACAGCAGCTACTATATTCAAAATGAATCCTTAGTTAGGGATAGGGAAAATATAGACTTAGCCACAGATCCACCGCCAGACCTTGTGCTTGAAGTGGAGTACTCACGTTCTGCCGTAAATAAATTGACTCTTTACGCTTCAATGGGCATACCTGAATTCTGGCGGTACAACGGTAGCGTCCTGCGCGTTTACAAACTTAGTGGCAAGAAATACGACGAGGTTGAAAGCAGTCCTACCTTTGCAAGAGTACCAGTGAAAGAAATTCCGAATTTTATCCAAGCGACTAGAAAGAATGGGGAAATAGCAACTACTCGTACTTTTCGTAGTTGGGTTAGGAGCTTAATATGAGCGATTATTTCAGCTGTCCCAAACCATCAGATCCACGAGCGCTTTCTTCAAGGCGTTTGTGCCGACTGCTGGATTGAGTATTACATGCATTCCTTGGTAAGACTTGCAGGCAGCAGAGGAGAAGATTCATACAATATTTAGTTAATGCTCTATGAAGTGATCTTGGACTTCGGGTTCCCCCATCTGACCAGTTCTGGAAACATTAGAACTAACACGCAAGTAAGTATCAGTAAACTACAAGAAACATTCACATGTTGCTCACAACCTTGCTATATCTACCCCAGCATTTCAGGTAGTTCCTATTGTTTTAATTGCAAGTTTTCATCATAAGCCGCCAACGGGGGATAAGCAATTGAAGGGGTTTCATTAATGCTTAAGAGTCTCTGTTTGTATGCTTCTAGATAAGCTTTGCGACCGTCATCTCTAATATGAGCGGCTGAATAAGCAACGAAGGGTGGTAAAACATCAAACCCAACCAAGTACAAAATTCCGTGGTGAATAGGAAACAAAATGGTATGTATATTACCACCGACACCGTTTTCAGTGTAAGCGTTTTCTGGAGAACCTGTAGTTAAAGAGAGCATTGCTTTCTTTCCTTGAAAAAGACCTTGATCATAAAATTTACCATTACCATAGATTCTTCCGTGTACAAATACACGCTCAACCCAACCTTTGAGGATGGCAGGTAGAGAAAACCAACTGATAGGGAACTGAAAAATCAGGACATCACACCATTCCAGCTTCTCAATTTCTGTGAGAATATCTGGTGCAAATCCATTTACTTCAGATGCGTGTATTTCTTCTAGCAGTTGTTTGAAATAATTGGGATTTTTTGGTTTAGTGAAGTTATGCCAACCTGTAACTGGGTTAAAATTCATTTGATATAAATCAGAAATCTTCACCTCATGTCCTGCTGCTTCCAGCACCTCTTTCGCATAGCGGGTTAATGCTCCATTAAAACTTTCGGGTTCTGGGTGAGAATGAACGATGAATACTTTCATACTTTTACTACACTTAATTCTTAATTGCCATGAAACGTAAATTCACAAATTACTACAAGCTTGTCAAAAACTTCTTGTTAGATTTTTTCACTTTAGATATCCAACCCTTGTATGAATTTAATATTTCTGAATAGGGGACTGAGCTTTCAAATATCAAATCTGACAACGAAGGCACAAAGCGATTAGGAAGTAGCTTGTGCAGAGTTTTCGCAACTAATTCCCGAATAAGAAATTCAATAAATAACCCTTTAGCTAGGGGAAATGTGTTATTTCCAAGTTCTACTAAAGCGTGTCCATCTTCTTTACGCCTCAGAGTAAATTGTGTCAAAGCTTCGGCTAAATTGTCAGAATGCTCATCCAAAAGGGCGAAAAGCGTGACTTGCCATTTTTTTGATAAAAAAACTCCTCCCGTCACCGACAAACTTATAGCTTTGACCGCCTCCTCCAATCCATCAATATTACTCAAAGCATTCATCCCTCTTTCGTTAAGAGAGATAGGGAAAGTTCTGGATGTAGAGAATGAAACAATTCTAGGATCGCTGCGACGTTCATAAATGTCGATTTGGTATTTGTCTCTACGACGCAACAGGTAGTGAGCAAGCAGAAGTCCGCTTGGTCCAGCACCTACAATAACTACTTTCTTGACCATAATTCTAAGGACTTACGCATTAGTTGAAAAACACAATACTTAATCAGACTACTCCCTTACCGGTCTAAAATTACCTATTTTAACGAACCGCAAAGACGCGAAGTACACGAAGAAAGAAGAGAAGAAGAAAGGTTTTCTTGTAGCGGTTCGGGAGTAGCTCTGTTGAGCGTTTCTATCTTGCCATCGGTGCCGTTTTGGGCTTACTCAAACTCTGGCGACCACAAATCCTCAACCTTCACTTCCCAGCCGGGAAGCAAATCGGGCACGGTCAGAACATCGCCGTCACGCAGGGTAATGGGTTCCTGACCAGTAAGACGCACTTCCACCCACCGTTGCTCTGGGTGAATAAGGATACCAACCCGTGTACCCAAACCCAAAAACTCGTCAATTTTTGCTCTAAGCTTTGTCAGGCTATCGGTTGGTGACTTCACTTCAACAATTAAATCAGGAGCCAGCTCAGCAAAGCTACGAGGACTCTTACGCAACCGCTCTGCTTTGACAAAGGACACGTCAGGCGCACGAGTGTCAGAGTTCGGCAACGTAAAGCCAGCACCCGAACCTGTCACTCGACCCAGTTGGCGCGGACGCACCCAGTTGGCGATCTGCCGCCCAAATTCAAAGGCAACCTCGTCCGACTCGTAACCCGATGGACTCATGACAATAATTTCTCCATTGACCAGTTCCATCCGATAGTCAGGAAGCTGCTGTTGAGCCTTCTCCAGGTCTTTGACAGTAAGAGACATAGGATTGCCCAGAACTTGCATCTACACTCATTTTGGCATAAAACCAGGTCAAAGGCATTAAGTGTAGCTCACATCTTGTACCATCGTCTTGTTGCGAAAATCAGAGCAACAAAAAGCTTATGATTTCGTAGGCAGGGCTAAAGCCCACCAGCCCTTACTGAGAAGGTGCAAGATGTCAGGTAGCTTATATCTTGCATTTCTAAGTATAAACCACGAATAACTAAGCACAAAGTATTAAAATTTACATAAATCTCATAACTAATTTAGTCCTCTTTTAGAGGACTTACACTTTGAGCCTGGGACTTCGAGTCCCAGGCGGATGCAGACGCAGTCAGAAAGCCATCAAATACGGAGTGATTTTTTGATGTGCTATGAAGCTGGTGCAAGATGTCACGTAGGAGAAAATTGGAATATATTGGACATCTTGATAAATTGTAGAGATTTTTGTGAGCGAAACCGTTTATATTGAAACCAGCATTTTCGGATACTTAACTGCCAGAACGACAGAAAACTTGATTCTGGCGGCAAACATTAAAATCACGCAAGATTGGTGGAATATTCGTCGCGGTTCTTTTGTCCTTTATGCTTCTGAGATTGTAGAGGATGAAGCGGCTAGGGGAGATGGAGCGATCGCGGATGTACACCCTATGAGTTAATGGATACGATGTTATAGGAGAATGATCCATGTATAAAGACGAAATTCTAGAGGAAATTCACAAGTACAGAGAGGAATACGCTAGCTCCTTGAACTATGACCTGAACGCAATCTTTAACGATCTACGAAAGAAACAGATTGCTCACGGACGTAAAGTTGTAAAACTTCCAATCAAACGATGGTCTAACAAATCACTGCACCCGACGCAAACTGAGAGCCTGTCTCCTTTAGAGTAGAGTATCTTTGCGCGGGTGAGTTCAGCCTTCATGCTGTTTCAGCTATCGGTGACGGCAAAGTCACCGATAGCATCAATTCTTCAACACTATACACTTGATATTGAACCGGAAGGACGTTTAACCTTACCGAAAGAAATCCAACAAATACTCAATTTAAAATCTGGCGATCGCCTAATTTTAACCCTTGAAGATAACGGAAAAATTCAATTAGTTAGCCTCAAACAACAAGTTAAAAAAATAAGAGGTTTATTAAAAGATAAATCACCTCATAGAAACTTGGTTGATGAACTCATCCAAGAACGTTACAGCAGTTTTCATGTAAATGAACCACACCCTTAGTAAGGGCGCAATGCCTTGCGCCCCTAAAACTGTGTTCTATTAACCTGAAAATTGCTGTAATACCAATTCTCTAAAATCTGGCAACAGATTCAGACCCGAAAACAAGTAAGTCGGCGTGAATAAACACAACTATGTAAAGAATAGTATTGCTCATAAATTTGTTCGTAGTAAGCGCACCAGAGCGCTAAAGCGCTTACTACAAACCTTTAATTTTTTACGCCGACTTACTTAATGAAACCTGAATTTATTAATTACGAATTACGAATTACGAATTACGAATTAGTATAATACACAAGCCTCCTGACTCCTGAAATTCAAGGGCGAAGATGGGATCTTGTTTGCTGATTAGCTTAAGATGGGTATGGATAAGAGCCTGACTGTAGGCATTCCCCAGGGGAGCTTGGCAGCAAGAATTAAGGAAGGTACATAGCGCGTGATAAAACCACAGATAGCACCATTAGGGTCTTGGCGATCGCCCATTACAACAGAGTTGATTACGAACAGCGCTATCAGACTGGGGCAAATTGCTCTTGATGGCGAAGATATCTACTGGAGTGAACAGCGACCGTCGGAGCAAGGTCGGACTGTCGTTGTCCGACGGACGGCTGATGGTCAAACGCAGGATGTCATAGCTGCTCCCTTCAACGTGCGTACCCGTGTCCATGAATACGGTGGCGGATCGTTTCTCGTGGTCGATGGTACTGTTTACTTTTCCAACGTTGCCGATGGTCGCCTTTATCGTCAGGATACAGGAAAATCGCCGCAACCCATCACTTCTGTTGCAGCTATGCGCTATGGAGACGGTATCTTTGACAACCAACGACACCGGATTATTTGCGTGTGCGAAGATCATACCATTGCGGGACGTGAGCCTATCAACACACTAGTCAGCCTGGAACTAGAGGGCGATGGAAACCCTCAGTTGCTGGTCTACGGTAACGACTTTTATACCTCGCCCCGCCTCAGCCCCGATGGATCTCGCTTGGCTTGGCTTACCTGGAATCATCCGAATATGCCGTGGGATAGTACCCAACTGTGGGTGGGAGAACTGAAAGCAGACGGCAGTTTGGGACACACTGAACAAGTTGCGGGTGGTCCAGATGAATCTATCTTCCAGCCAGAGTGGTCACCGGATGGCAACTTGTACTTTATCTCTGACCAAACAGGCTGGTGGAATCTCTATCGGTGGCGAGATGAAAGTGTGGAATCCCTGACTGAAATGAAGGCTGAGTTTGGCAAGCCTCAATGGAACTTGGGGATGTCCACCTATGCCTTCGAGTCAACTAACCGCATCATTTGTACTTATACCCAACAAGGGACTTGGCATTTAGCAAGTCTCGACACCACAACCCGCCAACTGCAACCACTAGATTTGCCCTACACGGACATTGATTCCCTCCAAGCAACCCGTGGAAGGGTGGTGTTTCGTGCTAGTTCTCCAGCCCAGCCTGCTGCTATTGTCCAGTTACACTTAACAACCGGAACACTTGACGTACTACGCCGCTCAAGTGAGGTAATAATTGATACAGGTTATCTTTCGCAACCCCAGGCGATTGAGTTTCCAACAACCAATGGGCAAACAGCCTATGCCTTGTTCTACCCGCCGCAAAACCGCGATTACACAGCCGTACCAGGTGAAAAACCTCCCCTGCTTGTCAAAAGCCACGGTGGTCCTACAGCAGCAACTTCCAGCAGCCTCAATTTTGGAATTCAATATTGGACAAGCCGAGGGATAGCGGTTCTGGATGTAAATTATCGCGGTAGCACAGGCTACGGGCGCGAGTATCGGCAGCAACTGGATGGTGAGTGGGGAATTGTGGATGTGGATGATTGTGTCTACGGTGCGCGTTACCTTGTAGAACGCGGGGAGGTTGATGGCGATCGCCTAGTCATTTCTGGCGGTAGTGCAGGTGGTTATACAACACTTTGTGCCTTAACTTTCCGAGACACGTTCAAAGCCGGAGCCAGCTACTATGGAGTCAGTGACCTAGAAGCCCTAGCGCAGGATACCCACAAGTTCGAGTCGCGGTACTTGGATCGTCTGGTTGGTGCTTATCCACAGCAACGTCAGCTTTATGTGGTGCGATCGCCAGTCCACTTTACCGACCGTCTAACCTGTCCAGTCATCTTCTTTCAAGGATTAGAAGATAAGGTTGTCCCGCCCAACCAAGCCCAGACAATGGTCGAAGCCCTGCGGACGAAAGGATTGCCTGTGGCATATGTCATGTTTGAAGGTGAGGAACATGGGTTCCGCCGTCCCGAAAGCATCAAACGCTCTTTGGATGGGGAACTTTACTTCTACTCACGGATTTTCGGCTTTGAACTTGCTGAACCAGTGGAACCCGTGGTAATAGAAAACCTTTAACCAGCTGATATACATGCTCCTTTGCAAGATAAGAAAGGGGTGTGGGGGTGTGGGGGTGTGGGGGTGTAAGGGAAATGAAATGATTCCCCTATACCCTTTTCTTCCCCCTACCCCCTACACCCTTTTCATGCTGATCCAACCATTCCCCGGCAATGCTGTAGCCAATTCCCGTCCCAACAGTAGTTAATAACGGTAAAGAAAAGACGATCGCCATCCAGCGATGATATTTGCGTTCTTAGTCGATTCATGAATCATTTATCAAAGGATTTATTGTTTAGAGAACGTTGCAAAAGTTATAACCTTACTGATAATCTTAAAAGTTATGAAGGCTTTCCGCCTGAAGTAAAATTCCTAAACTCACTAGTAAAAAAGTAATTAAGCGCTCATGACTTTTCTCCTAGTTGGAAGTTTGTTAATTAGTCAGAAAAGCGTGATCGCGCTTTCCAGAACGAATCCCACTTACCTTCATATGGGTTCGGGGGTGCATGTTAAAGGGGAAAGGTATATATTTGATATGAATGAGTCTCACGCAAAGGCGCAAAGGCGCAAAGAGTCGTTATTTGATCGTGCCAAAAATTTAAATTCATACTCCGATTCAGCAACGCCTAATCTTCCTCGTGTGTCACAACAATTTATCAGGTGTAATTGGTAGATCACGGATACGTTTACCTGTAGCATGGTAAATAGCGTTGGCGATCGCAGCTGAAACTCCTGTAATCCCAATTTCACCTACACCACGTACACCGGCGGGGTTAAAATTAAAATCAGGTTCGGCAACAAATGTCACCTGAATCCGGGGGATGTCTGCATGACTGGGGTAGTGATAGGTGGCAAGGTCATAAACGACAGGATAACCAATATTGGGGTCAAAATGGCACGCCTCCATCAAGGCTTGCCCAATACCCATAATGACAGCACCCCGTATCTGAGAAGCTGCGGTTTTAGCATTCATAACTCGCCCAATATTCATCACTGACACCCAACGACTTACCCTTAAGCGACCAATTTCTTCATCAACACTGACTTCACAAAAATGTGCTCCCCAGGATTGGAATGCCCATTTTTTACCCTCCTCACCGGGTGCAGAAGAGGCTGTAACTTCAAAAACACTCTCTCCAGACTGACGCAGGGTGGCAAATGCTTCTGGGGCAGTTGTGGCTTTAGCTGTCTTCAGAACTTCTTCGCAGGCTGTCATGACTGCTGGTACAAGGGTTGCTGTCATCTGGGAACCACCCGCCATCCCACCGTTGGGGAGTAAGGAGTCCCCCATTTCCACCTGTACCTGTTCTATGGGTAACCCCAATACCTCGGCTGCTGTCCCTGCAACAATGGTATATGCACCAGTACCCATGTCATTGCCACTGGTGAGGATATGGGCAGTACCATCGGCTAACAACCGTACTGTGACTGTGGCTGCACTCCGTAAAGCGGGGTAGGTTGATGCTGCCATGCCCCAACCAATGAGCTTACCATCATGGGTGAGAGAGCGTACCTGTTTTGGTCTATCTTGCCACCCAAATTGTTCCGCACCCAGCTGCAAACATTCTGCAAAATGCTTGGCAGAGAAAGGCAAACCCTGCCGCTGGTGTTCCTTAGTTTCATTTTTTAACCGCAGTTCCACTGGGTCGATTTTTAACTCCCACGCCAATTCATCCATTGCTGATTCTAGTGCCCATAACCCCGGATTGTCCCCTGGGGCACGCATGAATGTGGGTGTGCCGACGTTCATCACCGCCAATTCCTGACGGCTTCGCAGATTCGGGACAGCGTACATAACTGGTGTGACGCCTATACAGTTTTCAGTAAAAACATCGACTTTTGAAGTGTAGGATTTAACAGCGTGGTCTATGGCTATTAGGCTACCATCGGCATTTGCCCCTAAACTAATTGTCTGCTCCGTTTCAGAACGATGTCCGGTGTTGGCTGTCATTTGCCGACGACTGAGAACCACTTTCAGGGGACGTTGCAGTTGACGAGCAGCCGCTGCACAGAGAATCCCGTGTGACCAAGGGAAGGCTTTAGAACCAAAAGCCCCGCCTATAAATGGTGTAACAATCCGCACTTTCTCAGTCGGCAGTCCAAAAAGTTCTGCATAGGTACGCTGGCTGCTCATTACCCACTGGGATGCTTCGTAGACAGTCAGGGTATCTGCATCTTGCCAGTGGGCAATGATGGCATGGGGTTCCATCGGTGCGTGTAGTTCGGTAGAAGTTGTGTAAGTAGCTGTCATCTGAGCTACTGCATCTGCTATCCCCGTGGCAAAATTCCCCTTCTCAAACTTCATCTCTTTCCCAAACATGGGTGGAGCTTCGTGAAAGGTAGCTTTGCTCGCTTCTACAATAGGTTCTTGGGTGACGTATTCTACCTTAACTAAATGGGCAGCGTGACGTGCCCGTTCAAAGGTATCTGCGACTACTAAGCCAATAATCTGTCCTGCGTAGTAAATTTGGTCATCTGATAACGGTAGTCGTGCCTCGTAGATTTTCGAGGTCATAAAATCGTTAGTTGGTTTAGATACCGGAGGCGCGTTTTTATGGGTGAAAACCGCAATGACCCCTGGTGCTGTTGCTGCCCCTTGGGTATCAATACTTGTCATCTGCCCATGAGCAATATTAGCAGCCACCACATAACCATGAACCAAACCGGGAATTTGATGTTCAGCAGCGTAGGTTGCCGTCCCTGTCAGCTTTGCTCGTCCATCCTTGCGGTTAATACCAGTTACATCAGATTCGGTTAATTGCTTCTGATAAAAAGCTCTCCGCGTCCCCGTGTCACCGTGTCCCCCCGTCAGTTGATTCATACCACCCCTCCTCCTTGAGTAGAAACCGTGAGTGCGCGACGAATCGCCCGCTTTGCCAGATCAACTTTATAACCGTTATGAGTTAAGGACTTGGCTCCTTGCAAGGCAATTTCTGCTGCCTCGGTAAATGTTGCAACATTGGCAGACTTGCCAATCAAAAACTCCTCTGCTGCTGTTGCTCGCCAAGGCTTGTGGGCTACTCCACCCATTGCCAAGCGTACAGCTTGGATTTGCTCCCCAAGTAAGTTTAAAGCCGCCGCTACGGAAATTAAAGCAAAGGAATAGGAAGCGCGATCGCGTATTTTCAAATAAACCCCAGATTTAGCATAGGATAATGCAGGTAAAATGACAGCAGTAATTAATTCCCCTGGCTCTAAATTGCTGTCTTGCTGGGGTGTATTTCCCGGTAAACGGTGAAAATCTGCAAACGGTATCTGTCGTTGTCCCTGGGGACTCGCTACTTCCACCACCGCATCCAACGCAGCTAAGGCAACACACATATCTGAGGGATGGACTGCTACACAATGCTCGCTGGTACCAAGGATGGCATGACTACGGTTGATTCCTGTAATTGCGGGGCATCCTGTCCCTGGTTGCCGTTTATTACAACAAAAGGCGGTATCGTAATAATAAGGACAACGGGTACGTTGCAGGAGGTTCCCGCCCACTGTTGCCATGTTGCGAATTTGCTGAGATGCACCAGAGAGAATAGCCCTGGCTAACATAGGATAGTTGTGACGAATATCACTATTGTCTGCCACTGCCGTATTACTGACTAATGCTCCCAGACGCAGACTACCATCAGCCATTGTTTCAATGTTCTGCATCTGTAACCGAGAGATATCAATCAATTGCGATGGCTCATCCAAGAATACTTTCAGACGGTCAACTAAATTCGTCCCACCAGCAATAAACATGGAATTTCCGTCAGCAATTGCCTGGTTTACTGCATCTGACAACGAGGTGGCACGGCTATAGGTAAAGTTATTCATGATGCTTTGTTATCCCCAGATTCACTGATTATCTCCATTGCCACAGGAGAGGGAGGTTGTTGTCCAATGACCTGCTGTACTGCTGCCACAATCCCATTGTAAGCACTGCATCGGCACAGATTCCCACTCAGTCGTTCCTTAATTTCTGCCTCCGAGAGTTCAGCAAGTTCTGGGGGATTGTGCAAATCTGTTGTCACCGCACTAGCACAACCCTGTTTAACTTCCTCCAACAGAGCGACAACAGCGCAAATCTGTCCTGGAGTACAATAGCCACATTGGAAGCCGTCATTATGAATAAATGCCTCCTGCACTGGATGGAGAGTATCCCCTGTTGCCAAGCCTTCAATGGTGATAATATTTTTACCTTCTTGCATCACTGCCAAAGCTAGACAGGAATAGACTCGCTGACCATCAATTAAAACAGTACAAGCTCCACACTGCCCGTGATCGCATCCCTTTTTACTACCTACTAATCTCAAATCTTCACGTAGGGCATCCAACAGTGTTACACGCGGTTCAATGGTCAGGGTGTGCTGTTCACCATTTACTGTAAGAATCACATTTATCTGGGCTTCGCCTCTTTGTACAGTACTCTTACAGAGCAGGGCTGTCAACATGGTTGATGTTTGGGTCATTGAAGTACTTCCAATTCTAATCTTGAGTTATATCAAGTTCGGATGAACACTTATAATCTTATAATAAGGTTCGTAGTTGCGATGGGTGCGCTCACGACTGTTTTGAGCGCTAAAGCGCAACTACGAGCCTCGAATTAAACCTCAACCTTGTAATTAAAAACCCAATCTTGAAATTCTTCACTACTCATCTGTGATTGCTCTTGCAAATGCTTATCAGCAGCCTCCCTGTCGGTTGCGTAGTAACGCATTTCACCCAAAGCGCTACGGGTTTGTATCAGTTGTGTACGGGGTATGCGACGCTGTTCATAAGTAGCCAGAGCTTCTTCAATGCTGGATGCTTGGGAACAGCACAACGCTAGTTCATATGCGTCTTCAAACGTGCTATTTGCTCCCTGTGCCAAAGCAGGAGCCATTGGGTGAGCAGCATCACCCAATAAAGTAACTCTTCCTTGACTCCAAGATTTGAGGGGTAAGCGATCGCAAATTGGTCCGGTCAAAATTCGCTCTGCTGGTGTTACCTCCACAAGCGATCGCAATGATTCTCCCCAGTCAGCTAATTGATTAAGAACCCGAGATTTGACCTCAAGAGGATCTTGTCCTAGGGTATAGTCCGGTGATAACTTACGATATAGCCACGAAATATGCCCATCACCAACATTTAGAAGGTACATAAATTCTTCATTACCTTTAACAAATCCGAGTTCACCCGGATTCAGTAGTTCTTGATGACAATTAATGACACTACGCCAAGACATACTTCCTAAATAGCGAGGTTTGCCGTCTCCAATTAAAGCTTCTCTAACGGCAGAATTTATCCCATCCGATCCAATCAGCAAGTCTGCACTAACCGTTTTCCCACCGTCAAAATGTATTGACACACGACGATCATCTTGTTCAAACCCGATGCAGCGATGGTTAAGATGAATACTCTCAGACGGCAGTCTAGATGCAAGAATTTGCTGCAACCGCCACCACCAAACAGTTATCAATGGCTGACCGTATTTATCCTGAAATCTGCTTCCTGGGTTAGTGCGAATTGTTTCACCTTGAGTATTCTTTAAAACACTTGTCCTAACCTCACAACCTGAGTTTTTGATAGTTTCTACTATCCCAGGTTCAATAGCATCCAGGAAATTTAAACCATTTGGTAGCAATCCTAAGCCACCACCGACAGGGCGAAAATCTTGCGCTTTTTCGTATACTTGAACATCACACCCCAGTTTCCGGAGTGCTACAGCAACAGCCAAACCTCCAAGTCCAGCACCAATAATCGCCACTTTTTCTATAAATGGTCTGGATAACTTCTCTATTCCAGTTTTTTCTTGTGCATTCGCAAACACAGAGCCTGTCTCCTTTAGAGTAGAGTATCTTTGCGCGGGTGAGTTCAGCCTTCATGCTGTTTGAGCTATCGGTGACGGCAAAGTCACCTCAGTACACACAACTCCTGCACGCTCATGACGGGCTAACAGTTTGACTGTGCCACCTTGAGGCGCACGTACGATCCATTCCACCTTCGCCCGGTCCAATGTAGGATCTGCATGCCGCCTAATGGGAGTTGAGGGCTTATAGGCGCGTCCCTCTAATTGACCCAACTCTTCACGCGGTTTACCCATCTCTAAAGTTGCACTAGGCGGTAGCTCAATTTCACAGATACAGCCCCGCACCAGCTTTTTCTCTAGGGCTTTTTCAGTAACGTAGGTGGGTAGCCAGCCTGTGTTATGTACAACCAGCCGTACCCGATAAGTATCATCACCCAAGGGATGGACACTCGCTTCGTAAATCTCTAGGTAGGGAGAGATTAATAGATGCCACACTAACCATTCAGGAAAGCGGGCAATTTCCTTCTCCAGCAACTCTGGTGGTGGATTTGACCAGGCATACATAGTATCCCAACCACCCAGTTCCACTTGACCGAGTTGGGGATGGTCGAACGGATACCAGTCTATGTAGCCCTTTCCTCCTAATTTTTCATCGCTCCACCGTAGTAGCTTGAGGTCATCTTCTAAGGGATGTTCTCGTAGCCATTCAATGTATTTATACTCAGTAATACCAGCTTGGCGCTGAGGACTCCAAACTTCTACCGTCCAACCAAAGACACCAAAGTGTTCATAAACCCAATCGTGGAAGGCACCGCCGATCACCTGTTTAGGGTGATAGCGGAACTCATGAAAGACAGAAATAGCTGGGTATTCGGTGATTTCAGTACCCTTTTTGCCGATGCGTTGGTAGGTACGCAAGTCGTTGACAGGTAATTCCTCATCGCTCTGATAGGCGTAGGGGCGTAATAAAACACCACTGAAGGTGTGGAAGGCAGTAGCTCCCGTGATGTTGGGATGAGTGATCACAAATTGTACAAGCGATCGCACCTCCGGCTCAGATGTGGGATAGGAACCAGCCCCTGACTGCTCATGCTCCTGTCGCCACATATTAGGAAAATTGCGGTTCAAGTCTAACCCCTCCTTGGCAGGTTGGAGGCGAATCTGGACTCCATCGTAATTTTCTATACGTCCTTCTGGCAGCACGCGGTAATACTGACCACCTGTTTCTGTCGGAGAGCGAGGTATCAACAGACGTGGTTCCGTGGGGCAGATTTTCCAAACTCCATTAGGATCAGGAATTCGCATCATCAAGATGCGGCGATCGCCATCCATATCTTCAATAACCAAACCATCCTCCCCTGCCTCATCATAGGGATAGGGGCGAGTACTGGAGCGAATAAATCTCGGCTTCGAGGCCAATGCTAACTCGGCTCCATCAGGGTTGACGCGGGGGCAAATGTAAAAGGTGCGGGTGTCTAAACAACGGGTGATGTCTGGGTGGGTTCCGTAGCCTGTGACTAATGTTTGTAGGAGGTACAGACAAACACTCGACGGTGCCAGTTCAGCGGCGTGAATATTGCCATCAACCCAGAGAGCAGGCTTTTGCTGATCCGAACCTGTAGCAAAATTGGTGACTGTCATCAACCAGATGTCACGCTCTTCATAGCTCTTCCCAATGCTTTTTATACCTACAAGCTGGGGAAATTCCTCAGCATAGGCATGGAGGATGCGTGTTAAATTTTCATAACGGTAGTATTTATCGAATCGAACGTCTGGCATGATACAAACACTGTCTACAATTATACTTTACTACATTTCCACCTCTTCAAAATGCTCAACTGTTGGAAACGGCTCATAGAAATGGTGAAGAAGTTTTTTCCACTCTTGATATTCGGGAGAACCTCTAAATCCGACTGTATGGGATTCTAAACTGTCCCATTTCACCAGTAATAAATATTTACCTTTAACTTCCATGCATCTATGGAGTTCATGGGATAAATATCCATTCATAGACGAAATAATACTGGAAGCCTTTTTGAAAGCCGATTCAAAATCGCATTCCAATCCGGGTTTAACATTCAGGAATACTGCCTCTAAAATCAAAAAAAATACCCCAAAATTTTTAGCTTACAAAAATAGTGCAGGTGATACATGGAAAAATTCTCCTACTGCTTTAGCTTGACTCTTACTAATACCTCTTTTGCCATTTATTACTTCTGAAGTAAATCCCGACGAGCCAAAAATTTCAAGCAAGTCTTTTTGTTTTAGACCTCGTGCTAGCATTAATTCATTCAATATTTCATGATTGGTTGCAGCTTGTAACTGATAATGTTCATCTTCATACCCCTCAATAAGTATTGCTAACAACTGTAAAACTTCAGCTTGTGCTGCTGTTAGGTTATCTCCCAAAACTATCAGCTTGTTGACCTCATTGAGTAAACGTTCATACTCTTCTTCTGTTTCAATGACTCGTGGCAAAGTTTCAGCAAGCAGTTTAATGTACTCCTCCTTGTTAATTGTGCTGCTCATACAAAATACTCCCTTAAATATGGTTATTTAATTTATCTACTAACACAATATAGCAATCCGTGCAGGAGTTGCAAACACCCCCCACCCCAAAGGGGAAGTCAAAAGTCAAAAGTCAAAAGTCAAAATTAATACTTTTGACTTTTGACTTTTGACTTCCGCGCAGCGGTTTGTCCCCCTTGTCCCCTCTGTTCAGATCTCAAATAGGATTGCTATGGCAAAATGCTTTACTCGATCTACAATTCACGTTCATCTTTCGCATCTTGCATAAGTTGATTTCACTTACATCTATATAAGAAGTAGAAGGAGGGCTGATGTCCTCGCTAGTTCAAAACTCGACTTTTTGAAGTAACTGTGTCTACTATGGTGATTACCACACAATCAAAATTTTGTCAATGCGTAAGTTCTACTGATACTAAGTAGGTAGACTGGATTAAACCAGGCTATGTAACGGTGTGTAAACAAGGCTAAGTCAGCTATTAAACAGCTTTTTGGCGTTTGACAAAAGGTTACACAGGTGTGTTTTATTACGTATACCTACTTAGTAAGCGTTCATCTATGAGGAAAGGTAATGGCTCGCTCTTCTTTAATTGATATAGTACGGTCTACCTATCGATGGGCTAGATTGTCAAACCAGTGTCGGATTCCCCTGGATGAACTGATTGATCTGGGCAAACAAAAAATTTCTCGTCGCCGCTTACTCTACGGCGGGTTGGGAATGGCAAGTGCGGTTGCAGTTTCGACGTTAGACCGCCGACCCAGCGTTGCCAGTGTCAGCGCTACGCCAGTGCTGATCGTGGGAGCGGGGATGGCTGGTTTGATTGCAGCCTACCGTCTCACCCAGGCCGGGGTGCCCGTCCATATCGTGGAAGCTAGAAATAATGTCGGTGGCCGCATGCGAAGTTTATCAAATGCCGCAGGCACGTCCACGACGGTAGAACTAGGGGGAGAATTTATTGACTCCAGCCACACGAACCTGCTAACAGTGGTGCAGGAATTGGGATTAGAGACGGGAGACATTCTGGCGGCTGGGGCTGGTTTGGAAGCAAACACCTGGTATTTTCAGGGACGAAAGGTTCCTCTCGTTGAGCTAGTAACTGCCTTTAAACCTCTGGCAAAGCAGATAGACAAGGATATTGCCAGAATCGGCAGTAATCCTGTCACCTATAAATCCTATAACCAACGGGCAGAGCAGCTAGACAAAACCTCCCTCGCAGAGTATCTTGATCGTTACTGTCAGAATCCACTTTTAAACCAGTTAATTCGAGTAGCCTATGTAACAGAATATGGTCGAGAAGCTGAGGAGCAATCCTCCCTGAACCTGTTGTTGCTGATTGGCACCGGAACCACTGTAGATACGTTCAGCATTTATGGAACGAGTGACCAACAATACCAGGTAATAGGCGGCAATCAACAGATCCCTGAATTACTGGCCCAGCAACTGACAAATTTTATTGAAACTGGCACGGTTCTGGAAGCCATCCAAAGTCTATCTGCTAGTCGTTATCGGGTGAGCTTCCGGTCTGGCGGCTATAGCTTTGAGCGCACCTATGAACGGGTCTTATTGGCTTTGCCCTTCAGCACTTTGAGGCAAGTTCGTCTGGCCGTTGACTTACCGCCTGTGAAACAACGGGCGATTCAGGAATTAGGCTATGGTACAAACGCCAAATTAATCACAGCCTACCAGGAACGGATCTGGCTCACTCGTTATAATTCAACTGCGTCTGTATATACTGACCTGGGATTTCAAAATACCTGGGAGAGTACCCCCTTCGCGTCAGGCACCCCTGGTTTAATTACCGATTTTGTCGGCGGTTTGCAGGGGCTGTCCCTGGGAAAAAATACGCCCTTGGCTCAAGCCAAAATTTTGCTGTCGCAATTAAATCAAGTGTTTCCAGGTATCAGTGACCTGCAACAGGGGGCGGCCATCCGGGCCTACTGGCCTGCTGAAACCTATACACGCGGTTCCTATTCCTGTTGGTTAGTGGGGCAATATACAACCATTGCCGGGTCGGAAAGCAAGCGGGTTGGTAATCTGTTTTTTGCAGGAGAACACTGCTCCCTGAGAGCCCAGGGTTACATGGAGGGGGCTTGTGAAACTGGAGTTGCAGCAGCCCAGCATATTTTGCAAGACCTTGGTCTGCGCTCTAAAGATTCTCTGGAGACGAGAAGCGTTAGGATAGGCAGCAAAACAGCTTAATTATATTAGTTTGTATACCAGAGTTTCTGAATAGTAAGGTCAGCAGATTTGATAGAAAAGGTGGAAAACTATAAACAAGATTAATCATTAGACATCTGGTGAAAACAATGTAGAAAGCAGCTTCATACTGAGAGTGAAGCAACGCCTTAAAAATTAATCCGGCGATAAATTTCGGTCATGGGAAGTTCTACATTTAAACTGTGCAGAACAATTGACCGCTCAATGTGATCGTAAACTTGCCATGACCAGCGATCGCTATTGTCTTGATGGCGGTTATAGTACTGCTCAACATAAGGTTCAGTTTGGCTGACGAGCAGATATTCACAAAAGCTAGAAAGGGAGCGATATTTTCGGAATTTTTCACCTCTATCATAGGCTTCAGTGGAGGGCGAAAGGACTTCGACAATGAGTAAAGGATTGAGAATTTCATCTGTGCGATTACCATTAAATTCTGGTTTGCCATGGAGTACAAGAATATCGGCATAGGTTCCATGATTGAACTTAGGAATCCAGATTCGCAAGTCGCTGTTGTACAAGCGAAAGTCGGTGTCTCTGAGCAATAAACCCAGGTAAATTAACACATTACTGGCGATCGCACTGTGAGCTTCTGAACCTCCGGGCATGGCGATCATCTCTCCGTTGCGATATTCATGGCGTTCAACAGAGGTTTCCTCAATTGCTCGATACTCATCTGGGGTGAGGGTTGGCAGGTTGGTTTGAGCAATAACCACGATCGCACCTCCTGAATAATTAGACCTGAAATCATTATCACCTAAATCTTCTACATCTGGCATTGTTTACCATACATATGAGCATTTTGGCGTTGCTGAATCAAGATATGAATGTCATTATGATAGTGAATGTCAATGCTTTTTGAATCGCACTCCCCCACTCCTACCCAAGGAATAAGTCATGTGTATGTCGAGGTAAAAGTGCGATCGCGCAAGCACAGCAGGGGCGCGATCGCAAATCGAAGCTGTCATACTGTAACTTTGATTCAATTAAGGTTGGAAGCTTTATTCTCTTCTGATTGCCAAGTCGTTAGTGTGGGGTCAGGACAAAGGCATGGGTTTTACCATTGATAGTGCCAGTGGCCGCAATCTGACCGCTATTATTGATAGCCCGTGCCTCGTTCAGTATCCAGCCAGACTTGGGCTTGATCAGAAGATCATTGAGGTCATGTGCTTCACCATTTACCCACACAAAGGCATGGTTGTTAGAAGAACGTCCCACCACCCAGCCATTATCGTTGATGCCATAGCCTATGTTACCGCTGCCAAGGCTTTTAATGTTATTAGGGGTATCCCATAAAGTGCCTTCACTCGAGGTGTTGCCAGTCAACGAATAACCCACCGCCTGTCCATTATTGTTGATGTCATAAGGTTCGCGGTTACCGCGAATGCTTTGGAGGCTTTGGGTAAGATCGGTTTTACTATCCCAAATGAAGGACTGGAAACCACCTCCGCTGCTAACTACTACTTGACCATAGTTATTGATGCCATAGGCGATGCTGCCAAAGGTATCCGTCTTGAGGATAGCCTGGGCATTGTTTTGGTTATCGTCTGTGGAATTCCATAAGACAGCATGCAACTTTGTGTCAGCTAATGAAGCACTAGCGCCCACCACAAGTCCATTGTCATTGATGGCATAGGCAACGCTTTTTGGTTGAGCGGGCGAGATGTTGCCAAGGTAGCCGAGGAGTTGCGCATTGTTGTCGCGATCCCACAGTATGGCTTGCTGATCGCCTTTGTTAGTGAACTCACAACCCACCACAAGTCCATTGTTGTTGATGCCATAAGCTTGGCTGAAGAACCCAGGAGTGGCGGCTTTGAGTGCCTGTATGCCGTTGGTCTTATCCCAAACGAACGCCGTTGGTGTCTGGCTCTTAGGCAAAGAATAAACGCCCACTACCTCTCCACTATCGTTGATGCCATAGGCTTGGCTGCTGCTACCCTCAAGTGTGCCAATCTTAGTGATGGAATATTTCAATGCTGCCGCTGGCTTGGACATGGCAATTCCGAGCATGGTGCAAGTTGTCAGCGCCAAGCAAATGTGATTCAATCTTTTCAAAGTAGTAAATTTGACCATAAAAAGTTTTCAACTCAAGTTAGACAGAATGATAAATGTACTTTACTTAAAAAAGTATTAATAGTAACACAGTAATAATACTATTTCTGCCCAATGAAGAGTTATGACCTACACTTAGTATTGAGTCTATAACCTCTATCAGTAAAAACTTAGGAGAATATTATTCTTTGAACAATACTGCTGAATTCTTGGGCGCTTTTTTAAGTAATACCACTTAAAATAATGTCTTTTATTTTTTATTAACGTTAGCATTAACATCTTTGCACCGAATGCAAAGGACGACGTAGTCATTAAGTATTTAGTATAAAAAAAAGTAATTATAAGCGGACTTAAGTATATTTACATACTAATACTGTTCATACAAGGAGTATTCCACAGACTGGATTTAAAGGACTTTTACCTGAACCCTCACAAATCAACGCCCTTTTGTCACAAATCAAAGCAGAAAACTCAAATCCTGCTTCGCCTATATGCGGCGTTGTCGAGGAGCAAAAACTAGGCTTACTTGGTCACTCCGCAGGAGGCTATGCTGGGTTATCTGCGATCGCAAACCTCTGCCTTCCCTTTTTCTGTGAAGACTCGTTCAACAGACTGGAGACTTTTATGACCCGAGCAACGATAGCAACACCCACAAAAGAATCACCCCTGTTGTTTGAGGGACTGACCTGGAGAGAGTTTAAAGCCGCTGAGCAGTTGTTAGACCGTCCAGGATATCGGCTGTCTTTCCTGGATGGTGTTTTGGAGATACGCAGAATGCCTGGAGAACCACACGAAACCGTTAAAAAAAGAATTGCGGCATTGGTGGAACTGTACTTGCTGGTGGCTGGGTTTGACTTTACCCCTACTGGCTCAATGACCTTGGAAAGTGTAGCGGGTGCTGTCAAGCGTGAGGCGGATGAATCTTATAAACTGGCTCCTGGTCGAGTGCGTCCTGATTTGGTGATCGAGGTGGTGTTTACCAGTGGTGGTATCGATAAGCTAGAGGCATATAAGCGGCTGAAGATTCCAGAAGTATGGTTTTGGGAAGATGGTGTCCTAGAAGTCTATCACCTGCGCTATGAGGGCAACGCGCTTCACTATGAAAGAGTTACCAATAGTGAGGAATTGAAAGGGATTGATCTAGATTTGTTATTACGCTGCATTAATATGGTGAATCATGTGGATGCCATCAAGACTTTTCAACAGGCACTGGTGAAATAGCTGGGGATAGGTTGTCGCCTAGTCTTAAATATTAATGGGCGATCGCACCAAAAATCACCAGCCAAACATCATCCCTCCAGTACTGTCACCAATCAGGTTGTAGCCATTGCTAGTGAATGTGCCTGATACGTCAGGGTTGACACCGCCCGCACTGTTGAGGTTAGCGGCGATAATTGTGTTGCGCACCGTGGCAGAGCTAGGTGGTATCATACCGCCATTGCCTGGAACGGATATTGTAGTGTGGCACTGTCGGGGAAGCGAGTCCGTGCGATTGCGTGATCGCGCAGTGTCCCTTGGGCGATCGCCCTCCTACCCACTCCCCACCACACTCAATGCAGTTGGGCAGATCGCACCATCCCCTCACTCTCATAACTAGCTCTTATGGATACTATTAATCTTTTTATGTCAAGCCATATTGACGCTTTGTAACAATAAGATTATATTTATTTACATAAGTTAATAAATCAAAGAAAGGAAGCGAACTATGTATACCACAGTTAACGAAGACGGCGTTCTCAACAACTACCCCAATGAACCCAAAGTTTACTATGCTGAATATCCAGCAATTTGGGAACAACGCAAATACATTGTCCAGAGTCTATTCGCTGCATCATTTGTCACTGCTCTAGTTTTGATTGCCTTTTGCGCTAGTTAAGCATTGCATTACAATTCGGTATCTCCCATCAAACGAGAGCGATTCCTCCCATCATCAACCTCGGCTTAAAGAACCGAGGTTTTTTGTCATTGATAGTTTAATTACCATGTTTTAAATTATACACAAAAAGCAGCATTTTCGCCCTTATCCGTCACCAAAATTATCTGGTCAACGACCTGCTTCTTCTTCGGTATTGCTTCCAATGCACATTGCTATATGTGACAGTCCAGTGTGCGGAATGTGGGGTAGAACTTTACTCTAATTTTATCTTTGTTTAAAGATTACGTAAAAATTAACTACTTATAAATAAATGTTTTATCAAGTGATACTATGTTTAGGAATAATTTAAATATAATTGAATGCACACTAAGAAAGCGATTTATTAATGTCATTAATTTAAACTCATTTAAAGGATTAATAAGGTGAGCCTTGAGGGCTTTTTTTAGTAACTAACCCCCTTTTCAAAGATTTTCTAACTGCTTTAAGTACAAATAAGTAGCAAATTATCAAACATAGAATAGTTAATTGTTTTCAGCCCGAATTTCCGAATAATAGCGATTATGGCTCAATGCATAATAAAATTTCTTAGGAGCCTTGTAAAAATAAATTGAACACTTTTGATGGGGAAGTTAAGCTCACAGCTTATTCCCGATTCAATTTGTACAACTTATTTTTACATGATTCATTATGTAGGAAACATAGGAGACATATGAACCATTTTCATAAATTAGTGAGTGTTACTTTTGCACTGGCAACAGTTCTCTTTAACCAGCCCTCTCAAGCGGCTGTATATTCGGAAGTAGGTGAAGCTGGTGATACATTTGACACAGCGCAACTTGTCTTGGGTACTGCTGGAGAATCTTTAGATGCTATTGCGGGAAATCTATTATCCTCGCAGGATAATGACTTTTTCCGCTTTTTTTACGATGGCACAGGGAATTTAAGCATTAGAACAGGGCCTTATACTAACACTCCCTTTCCTACTAACACCTTCCCTGGATTTGAACTGTTTAGTGATAATGGAGTTTCTTTAGGTGGGGCTGGAGAATCACTAAATCCAAGCCCATTCGGTAATAAAGATTTTGTCGCTGGTAATTCTAGTATTGTCTATCAGTCAGGAGTCTCTCTTGTCAACTACCAAAACCTACCTATTGGTGAATATGTCCTTAGAGTTGATGGTTCAGGACAATTTAACTCTGGAAAACCCCGCTATGTAGGTAATTATTCAGTGAGCTTACAAGGTGCGGCGCAATTCATAGAACAAGTACCAGAACCTACTTCTATTTTGTCTCTATTAGCTGTAAGTGCGATCGCCTCTGCGACAGTTATCAAAACTAATCGCAAACAATTCCTTGGCTAAACTTTTTTATCAGGTGATGGGAAAACCGATTCACACTAGTACCGCACTCGCCTCTACGTAATTCGTAATTCGTAATTCGTAATTACTGTTCCGTAAGGTTTTTAGACATTTCAAATGGGTGGTTTATTTACGCGCCCGCTGTACTAGGGGATTGCACCGGGTGCATTTACCTCCGTTAATTAGTTATATACGTATACAACAGCTAAAGGCAGGGTTCCGGATTCTCTCGGTGATATTTTTGTGATCAAAGCATATTATTTAAACGGTTGTTGAAAGGCGATCGCCCAGATGGCACCACCCTTTCCCCATGCGCGGGTATCCTGTAAAAGGACAAATTATTTTTATAAAGTTCAGATAAAGCTGAAAACAAATTTCTATAAGCTTAAGTAAATTTATCAGTAATACTTAGTAAAAGTTAAGGGGACAAGGGTATGTCTGGGACTTTGTAGCTATAAAATAGGAGATCTGACAACAATTAATTTGAAGACCCGTTTAAGTAGGAACAGTATGGGCGGCAAATCACTGCTTATTAGCATCTTCTTAACTCTATTGCTCTCATGGAATGCACCTGTTGTGGCTCTTCCCTTAGCACAAACACAAGTACAACTTGTACAACTTGTACAATCCGTAAATTTTACTAAAGCCAATTCCTTTCAACTAAGTGGTGGCTCTGTAGTGGTTAGTTACTCCGAGACGAGCATCTCAGGAGTCCCACTATTAAACTACCGTGACAATAATATCAATCTCAACTTCTCCGGTCAGGAAATTACAGTCCAGAAGACTGAGCTTGGTCAGTTAATTACAGTCACCTTGGAATCAGTAAGCGATCTACGTACAGTCACATTTACTTTAATCCTTCCATTGGTCAACCTGAACACTGGGTCTGAAACTATTCGGATCGCAGTCCCTGGTATCACGACCACGACTCGTACCACTATTGCAGGCCCAGGACCAGGTGCAGAGAAAACCTATACTACAGTCAACCTCAGAGGAACGGCTAAATTTATTGTGTCCTAGCTCAAGGGAGGTGGCGATAAGCAAGACTGCATGACGCAAAGCGTATCGCCCGAACCTGATGCTTGCTTTTAAAGATGAGGCGATCGAATATGGTCTGTCAAAAAAACAAACGAATTGCTGTTATCGGCGCAGGCATATCAGGAATTGCGGCAGCAAACGTACTCAAAAAGAATGGATATGAGGTTGTTGTTTTTGAGGAGTCTACGGAGATTGGCGGTGTATGGGCAGTAGCATACCCGCAAGTTCGCCTTCAGAACATCAGTTCACAATATTATTTATCCGATTTTCCCTGGCCTTTCACGCCTGACTTACATCCGACACCAACTCAAATATTAGAATATTTGCGTGCGGCAGTCAATAATTTTCAGATTGATGTTCGCCTCAAACACAAAGTTCTTGCACTTGAAGAACAAGAGGATAGTTGGCGAGTGCGATTCCAAAACAAAGATGGTTGTCACGAAGACACATTTGAATATGTTGTGGTTGCCACAGGTCAATATACGCAGAGAAAACATCGCCCAATAACACGTACCTGCCGTCGAAATTGGCACACTCTGGCTTTGCGCTTATCTAGAAGCCTCGCTGGAATTGCCCTCACTTGAAAAGATGGAGCAAGACATCGAACAAGTCCGCCAATGGAAAAACGCACATATCCACTTTGAACCCACACGTGGATCTGGGGTTAACGTCCGTTACCAGAAATACATTGACATCTTGCTTCGAGATTTAGAGATTTCTCCCTACAGAAAAATGCCCAATCTTTTCGCGGAGATTTTTGACAGATACAATTGCTCTGACTACAAAAATGTACTTGAAGAATATAACCGCAACAAAGCAAGCCGGACAACACCTCTACGTCCCCTTGCAGTTGCGACATGAGATTCTCCATTCAGGGGATAATACCTTCATCGGAATGGGGAGTGGGGAGTGGGGAGTGGGGAGTGGGGAGTGGGGCGTGGGGAATAAGTTTGTTATTTGGGGAATTGTTGGTGGTTGTTTCGTAAAACCACTACTCCCGAACCGGTCTAAGTACAGCGTTTCATAAATTCGTGGCGTTTTGGCTCCCATTGACCCTCACCCTAACCCTCGGACAGTAGGGAGAGGGAACAGAATTTAGCTCCCGAATCCCTCATTGGGATTCGGGTTGGGGATGAGGGCACACCAAAATCATTTCGCCATGAACTTGTGCAATTCTGTACTAAGATTACCTATTTTAATTTTAACGAACCGCAAAGACGCGAAGTACACATCCCTTGCGCGTCTCCCCGAGTGAGTAGAAAGAAGATAAGAAGATCGGTAATCTTGTAACAGGAAGGGAGTAAGCAACAACCAATAATTCCAACTCCCCACTCCCCACTCCCTATTCCCCACTCCCCACTCCCCACTCCCCGATTCAGGCTGCTTTTAACTGGACAACACCTTGATCAAAAAGGCGGTTATCAGTGCCGATGGCGCTCACTTCTATTCTATCTGTATACACTTCATAGGCGGCAAAACTCAACTTTGCAGCAGAATACTCCGTCCATGCTGAACGTCTCACAGGACGAGTACCCGCACCAGCACCACTGATTAAATAGGTCGTTCCATTGATAGAACGAGTACGCTCATAATGGTGTTCATGACCATTGATGTAAAGTTGGACGCCGTATTTGGCAAAAAGGGGAGAGAAAATTTTAATAAAAGTAGGATTACTGCCATAGACACCTGATGCATAAACTGGATGATGACCAAACACAACTTTCCAAGGCGCATCAGAACGGCTTAATTCTTGCTCTAACCAAACTAGCTGGTTTTTCCAGTCAGCATTATTGTTAGTATCTAAGGCAAAAAATTGAACTTTATCGCGGCGAAATGTGTAATGGCGTCCATTCATATTAAAGGCGGGATACTTCACTTGTTGGTCACCATTCTTAGTGCGAATATCGTGATTTCCTAGACAAGCCTGGAACTTCACACCTTGTTTCAGTAATGGTGCATAAGGACGCTCAAACACCTCGCCAATTTTTTCCATCTCTCCATTATTATAGATGTTATCTCCAGCCAAAATCACTAAATCGTAGGGATTTTTGCTATGATAGAGATTCATCGCTTGAGCGACACTATACTGAGATTTGTCACCAGTTCCTGTATCCGACACGGAAACAAAACGCAGTAACAAGTCATTTTTGGCTGCACTAGACGCTATTGCTGGTGTTGATGCAGCAATATCAGCTTTTTTACTAGACTGACGAGCAACACAACCTAGAAATCCAAGCGCACCGATAGTGCTGAGGCTACTTAAAAATAAAAATTGACGGCGTTTAAGGTTCATGGTTTAGCAAATTAAACACGTACCAAGTTTAGTGATACATTAGGGCAGAGGAGGCAGCACCAGCAATAATTTCTGTCCTTTGTCCTTGATTCGCTGCTGTCGCTGAAAGTTCCATGTCACAAGACAATCAAAATTCTCAACCACCTTCTTCCCCCGAACCAAGGGCTGACCAAGTCACTCAACCTCCCCAACAACCCTACCAAAGAGTCCTACCTTTTTGGAAGAATCAAATTATCCAAATTCTAAGAGGGACCATTAGGCTGTTAGAAACAACGGTGGTGAAACTGGAAACAGCCCCTCCTCCTGGTACTAAGGAAACCCCCAGTTTTTTCCAGCCGCTTCAGTCCTTGTGGAGTGCAGCTTTAGCTAAGATCCGCTTTGTGTTACCCGATAGTTTATCAGCAAAATTGTCGGATACAGTTTTGACAGGGGTAATTGCGGTCATTGTTGTGATTCTAGTTTGGACAAATTTAAGTACTTTTACGAAGAAACCCCCAGAAACAGAAAATGTTCCGCCTCAACAAGCAGAGACTCCTCTAACAATAACAACTCCAACAGCAACAGTACCACCGGAAGCGCCACCGTCAGTAACAGAAACACCGCCGCCATCTGAAGAAATTGTACCGCCACCAGTAGCAGAAACACCGCCGCCATCGCCAGAACCGGAACCGATTCCCACGCCAACACCAACGCCAACAGTTATATTGACACCAGAGCAAAGCTTGATTGCAGCGATAGAAAATCAAGTGGCGGAAATTAGCGATCGCTTCGCCTCCGGATTAATCCAATCTATCCAAGCTAACTTTCGCACCAGTGACCTCACCATTAAAATTAGCGACGCTTGGTTCAATCTTCAACAATCCCAACAAGATAAACTATGCGACCTAATGCTGCAACGCTCCCAAGAACTAGATTTCAGCCATTTAGAAATTGTAGATTCCCAAAATAGACTAGTAGCGCGTAACCCTGTTGTTGGTACCGACATGGTTATTTTTCAACGACAGTCGTTAACAGTGCCAAGTCCTCAGTTCAGCAGTCCTGAGTACTAAACTTTGTCATCTGCGTGAATAGAGTATGGAATGATTTAGGATAATCAAAGGTGGGGAAAATTATCAAAAGGGAGTTGCGTGCCTGGTTCGGGAGTTGGGGGTAATGGAACTGCATCTGAGTTTGGAGATTTAACTGGACTTAGTCGCCAAGAAGTCGATGACTTTTTACAAGGACTGGGTGCAAATGTCAAAGTCACTCCAGGGGGATATGTGGAGTATAAATTTCCTGACAGGTCAAAAGTAGCTATCCGTCCTAATGGAGAGATTATACGAACACCAGCGCCAAAATACACCTCCGATGGCATCAGAATAAACAGGGGTTTGCGTCTTGATAAATATGGGCGTTTACTAGAGACACGAGATAAATTTGGTAACTTGATCCCTGATACACACACTACAGGAGAAAAGTTAAGTGACGAATATGCCGGATAACTACTCATTGCTAAATCTAGGTGGACTGACTTCACTGATTAAAAATGTCAAAGTGTCTAAGTGGGGTACTGAAGTGTCTTTTGAGTGTCTATATGATCCTCAAGGACAGAGATCACCCTATGTTCTGGTGTTTGAAGAATGTCGAGAAATCAAGTGGGATGTACACGATCCAGAAGAAGCTTCAGAAGCTGAAGCAGACTTGTTTGGCATTTATTTAGGTGAGGACGCACACCGTAAACCTGCTTTGATTCATACAGATATTTTTGAAATATCGCTCTTATACGGCAGTTTCCACCTCCAAAAAGTACGAGATCAGAGTGATTCTACGTTCAATGCCACCAGTGCTACTGTTAGACTAATTTGATGTTACAACCCCTCAAACAAGCGTAATCTAGTTGTAGGTACTGAAGTGATTATTTATGAACGGATGAAGGCTATCGACTCTGGAATAAACTCGCTATCCTAGAGGAAGAGCAGAAAAACATATAAAAAGTCACTAACCCACAGCTATAAACTGTGGGGCTTCCAAGCGAAAAATTTTATGAGCTTTAAAATCTTTGAGTCTAATCTGTCTAATCTCCGCCCTTGGCTGACCCTGTTAGCTGTCATGTGGTTGCTAGGGTCATTGGGCTTGGGCTGGTTGGTTAATTCCTTGCTAGTTATTTTCGGGCTAATGTTGTTGGCACCTATTCTCGCGTTTTTTGGGTTTCGCTGGTGGCTGCAACACAACTTGGTCACTGATAGCTGTCCCGTCTGTGGATATAAATTTAGTGGTTTAAATCACTCCAAATTGCAGTGTCCTAACTGTGGTGAGCAGTTGTTGGTGCAACAAGGTCATTTTCGACGCTTCGCACCAGAAGGCACAATTGATGTGACAGCAGTTGAGGTACCAGCCAAATCACTGGAAGAATAGTTTATAATTCGTAATTCGTAATTCGTAATTCGTAATTACCTGACCCATAAATGCCGTAAAGACTGCTAATGGCTAATTGTTATAGCGGTTTTCATCTGGGTAAGTAGGTGGGCAGGAAAATTTACTACTATGTTACGAAATGTAAAACCTCTGGAATTGGCTCGTAGTTGCGCAAAGAGCTATCTTAACAGCAACAAACCATTTTTGGTTTATTTCCGCCCACCTACTTAAAACACAGATTTATCTGCGTTTATCTGCGTTCATCTGCGGTTTCAGGCGTTGCTGAATCAAAGTATGAATTTACATTTTTCGGCATACTAGACAACAACTCTTTGCGCCTTTGCGCCTTTGCGTAGTCCTGTCATACTTGAAATCAGCAACGCCCCTTAATCTATCCCACTGAATTGAAAACCGCTATAATTGCCTGCCTTCTATTTAATCAAATTCTCGACAGTAGAGAGAAACTCATGCTCTAAATAAGGCTTGGTGAAATAAGCAGTTGCTCCCAACGCCTGGGCTAGTTGACGATGTTTTTCAGTACTACGAGAAGTAAGAATGACTACAGGTTTATTGGCTAAATCAGGGTTTTGCCGGACATTGGATAATAACTCAAAACCATTCATGCGCGGCATTTCCAAATCAGAAATCACAACCTGAACTTCAGGATGTTGCTGCAACTGTTCTAAAGCTTCTATACCATTTTGGGCTTGCAATACCTGATAGCCAGATTTTTGGAACGTGAGAGAAAGCATTTGGCGTAGACTGATGGCGTCATCTACCACCAAAACCACCTTTGGTGTTTTGTGATTTGACTCACCAGTAGCAGGCGCAAGTAGCAATGGAGATTGCATAGTAGAAACTGACATTGGCAAAGCTTTGTTCTGAGAGGAACGATTTGTCGGTAGCGCCATGATATCAATTGTTGCTTGCATCTCACAAGACTCTACCAGTAAGGCACTATCAATCACTAAGATGAGAGTTCCATTTGCTAAGCTACTGCAACCATAAACATATTTTGGGGGAGCGATCGCCTGACCTAATGGTCTAATCACCAGTTCTTGTTCACCGATGATTTGGTCAACTTCTAAAGCCAAAAGTTCTTGATTTTGGCGTAACAACACCATAGGATTGCTCATTGTTAACCTATCATCGTTTACTAATTTATTCTGGAGATTAGCACTGCTGTTAAATGAGCAATTATAGGACAACAACTCTGAAAGTTTTCGGATGCTGACCATGCGTTCATCCTTACCTACGTTCCAGTGGAAGACTTTTTTGTCCTCAAATTCCTTGATATCAACAGCCGAGGGAAGTAATATTTTTTCAATCCTTTCCAAGAGTAAAGCATAAACAATACCCCCTGCTTGGACTAACATTAATTTGTCAATGGTCATAGAAAAAGGAATTTTGAGCATGAATGTTGTTCCTCGGTTAGGAAATGATTGAACTGCGATGGAACCATTGAGCGCTTGTAGTTGAGAACGCACAATATCTAACCCCATACCGCGTCCTGAAATTTCACTGACCTTACCAGCAGTAGAAAATCCTGGTGAAAACAAAAGTTGTAATAGTTGTTCTTCAGTTTGATTAGAAATATAACCCCTTCCTACATCATCAGGGTTAAAGAGATTAAGTTCAATAGCTTTAGAGCGAATTTTCTCAAAATTCAAGCCCTGACCATCATCCTGGACTTCGATAATAGTTTGACTACCTTGATGATAGGCAGAGATTTCGATTAAACCTTGTGCTGGTTTACCATGTTGAGAGCGAATTTCCGGCGGTTCTATACCGTGGTCAAAAGCATTACGAACTAATTGTAATAAAGGATCGTAAAGTTTTTCAGTGATTGCTTTATCCACTAGCACCTGTGTCCCAGTCAGTTTCAATTCTACACTTTTGCCATACAAATCTCCCAGATTTTGTACCGTTTGGGGAAAGCGATTCAAAATATTTCCTAAAGGCGACATCCGCGCTTCAACTAAGTTATCTATAATACTAAGTGCTACATGCTGTTGTTTCTCTTGAACTTGAGTGGCTTGTTTGAAGATTAAATCAAGAGACTCGATGGCTTCTTGTAATTGCAGTGTCTCTTCTGTCGCCTCATGCAACTTCACATGGACTTCTGTATATTCATCCATTTCTAGAGAATCGAAGTCTACAGAGACAAAATTTTGCTTATGTTGCGTGTCAAAACTTTGCATCTGTAGTGGCAGATTAGGCAGTTGATTTAAAGTCGTTTGATGCCTTTGGAGTAACTGCAATAATCGCTCAATTATCTCTTTGATTTGTTCATCCTGTAAAGTCCGCCTGTTTTGGGAAGTCAGCAATTCCCCTGCTAGGTAATTAAGGCGGTTTAGCGCTTCTACATCTACCCGGATAAATGAAGTTTGTCGAGAATTATTACTGTGAGAATGCTTAAGTTTATCTTCTATTTGCTCGTGATTTTTTAGAGTTAAATCAGAAAAACTTTTTTCAGTGGTATCTGTCACCAACAATTCGCTGACAGCTAATGAGCCAGGGCTTTCTAAAAACTCATCATTTTTTACTTCTGGATTGTCAATACTCGTGATGACTTCTTCTCCCCATATTGACTCCAGCAGGCGATCGCTTACTTGAGAAGAGGTAGAGATTTCTTTGATTTCAAGTAATTTCTCTAACTTTGGACTGTCAAGCCATTTTTTTTCTTCAGGACTAACAGGAGCATAATTTTGATATTCTTTGACTAATTTACTGATTTTATTTTGCAATGTTTGAATCGTTACTATGTCGCACTCATTCCTCTGATTCTGAAACTCAGCAACTGCCAAGAGTATGGTTAAAATGACTCCCTGGCGATAAAGGTAAAGGCTGTGGCTATCTTTTTCATCTTGCAGAAAATCAAGAAAATTGAACAACCAATCCTCAATATGATTAATCGTATTTTCTGCGTCTTTCTTAGGAATTAGCAAAGTTAAACTAAGTTCTTGATAAGCTATTTCTAGCTCGTGATTAAACCATCCCAAAATGTAACGGATAACTTTTAAATAAAACTTGGCTTTCGTCTTGTTAGATTGAGTTAAAAAGTTGTATAATTCTTTAGCTTCATTTCTCAAAGAGACAGTACCGGATTTGGTAACGGATGAGTTATCTGTTTCATCAGTTGCTACTGTTAATTTTTGCAACGCAAGAGAAGGTTTACCACCACTGGTGCGATCGCCAGCCAAAACTGCTTCTTGTCCCTGTTGCCAATCAGCAAGGGCAATTTCTGCTATCTTAAGGGCTAGAGTAGGGTGAGTTTCCAGTGCAGTCAGAGTTGTTTGAGCGATCGCCCCAAAGCCAGGTAAATTTAAAGATTGTGCTAACCCAAGAAAAACTTCAGCGTGAGAACGTAAAAAATCCATAAGCTCAGTATTCTCTGGCGGATTTTTAATAACTTCAGAGATGCTTTCTAGGCGTTGAGCAACTCCCGTATCAAAGATAGATAGTACAATATCAAATCCTAATTCCTCCGAAGTAGGAATATAAGCTTCATCACGATAAGCATCACCTAGTTTTTCTTGCAACTGTGCAAACACTGAGACTGCTCGTTGCAGAATTTCCTCACTATCAATACTAGTATTGGAAATTTCTGCCATTAAAGGTAATTGCAGACACTCAAAACCTTGAAAAAGCAAAGTTCGTAGTTCTGCATCAATCTTCACATCAGGATTATACAGAGCCTTAAACACATCTTCTAAAGAATGGGCTACCTTGTTAATCACATCTAACCCGATATTAGCAGCGCCCCCTTTAATAGTATGAGTTGCTCGCATTAAATTATGCACTTTAGCAATGCTGTAATCTTCCGTTAAACTGAAAAGTTCTTGTTCAATGGTTTGCAGCAACTCTGGGGCTTCATAGAGAAAGTAAATATAGCCTTGTTCGCGAATTGAAGAATCTGTGATCATAAGAATGGGGAGTGGGGAATGGGGAGTGGGGAATGGGGGAATGGGGAATGGGGAATGGGGGAGTGGGGAGTGGGGAGTGGGGAGTGGGGAATGGGGAATGGGGAATGGGGAATGGGGGAGTGGGGAATGGGGGAATGGGGAATGGGGGAATGGGGAATGGGGAATGGGGAATGGGGAATGGGGGAATGGGGAATGGGGGAATGGGGGAATGGGGAATGGGGAATGGGGGAATGGGGGAATGGGGAATGGGGAATGGGGAATGGGGGAGTGGGGAATGGGGGAATGGAAAGTTTTATTCCCTACTCCCTACTCCCCACTCCCCACTCCCTACTCCCCACTCCCCACTCCCTACTCCCCACTCCCCACTCCCTACTCCCCACTCCCTACTCCCCACTCCCCACTCCCCACTCCCTACTCCCTACTCCCTACTCCCTACTCCCCACTACTTTTTTTGTAGAGAACGAATCAGAGCACGGAGCAGTCTTCCCACAGATTCACATTGCGTCAGAATTGGATTCACTGCTTGAGTTGTTGTAAGTCCAACTCTGGCTTTAGCTGACAATATCAGGTGAGTTTCTAGCTCTTTGAGAGAGCCTTGCGCTATTCGTAAGAATTGTATGTATTCTGCCCGATACTCCCGTCCATAACCCTCAGCAATATTAGCGGGAATAGATACTGCCGCTCGACGAATCTGTGAAGTCATTCCGTATAGTTCCTCTGTCGGGAATCTCTTCGTTAGCTCATAAGAAGCTTCCGCTAAATTCATTCCCTTTTGCCAAACTTCTAAATCTTGGTAAGATCGAATTTCACAACTTGTCATGACCATAAACACTCACAATCTCTGCCTTTTTATATTTCCCCACTCCCCATTCCCCACTCCCCACTCCCCACTCCCCATTCCCCATTCCCTACTCCCCACTCCCCACTCCCCACATTTAGTTGACTTTAAACTTACCCGCACTTGTCAATAACTCTTTAGCCATGCCGGATAAGTGTTGGAACATGGCGGCGATTTCGTTAGCTTCGGCAAAGGTCTTGTGGGCAATTTCGGCTACATCTTTCATTGATGTTGTGACTGATCCAGATTGCGACATTTGTGTGTGGGTTGCTTTGGTAATCATCTCTAATAGTTTAGTAATCTCAGCAGTTGCGGCAACTATTGCATTCAAGTTTTGGCGGGTTTCACTGACCAAGTTTGTACCTTCTACGACTTGCTGAATGCCTGTTTGCATGGCTACTGCGACTTCCCCTGTTTCGTCTTGAATCTCCTGGACCAATTTTTCAATTTCTATGGTTGCTGCGGCTGACTGGCGAGACAAAGAACGTACCTCATCAGCCACCACTGCAAAGCCTTTGCCATATTCGCCAGCACGGGTAGCTTCAATGGCTGCATTCAGAGCCAGTACGTTAGTTTGTGTGGCAAAATTGCTAATCAAGCTCACCACTTTAGAAATTTTTTGCGAGGATTCACTCAGACGTTTAATCTTTTTGCTGGTTTGAGCAACAGTTTCGCGAATGGCTTGGATTGCTTCAACTGTAAGGTTCATCGCCGCATCACCAGACTCTACAGTTTGGTTTGCCTGTTGGACTGCGACTTGTACCAACTCGGCGCTACTAGCTACCGCCTGAGTTGAATTGACCATCTGTTGTACCTCGCTTAAAGCTTCGGTAATTTGTTCAGACTGTTGCTGTGCCAAAGTGGTTAATCCAGTTAGCAAAGCATCGCTATTGCCAGATGTTTGTACCACTTGTTGGGCAGCTTGCTGTACGTGGATGACAATTTCTCGGAGCGCTTGTAGGGTATTATTGTAAGCATCAGCGATTGTACCTAGCTCGTCTTCCGTAATTGGTGCGCGTACTGTTAAGTCGCCAGTGAGAGCAGGTCTAACTGCTGTGAGAAGTGTAATGGATTCCTGTTGCAGTAACTCTTTAGCTGCTGTTTCCCGTGCTACTATTTCTGTTAGTTTTGCTGACTGCTCTTGTAGTTGTTGCAAATATTCACATTGTTTTAGTGCGATGCCAACCTGATCGCCAACGCGTGCTAAGAAGCTGACTTCCCAAGGTTGCCAATCACGAGTGCTTGAGTTTTGATAAGCTACCAGTAAACCCCACAGATTTTCCCCTGCCAATACAGGAACAACAACATAAGCTTTGATTTGAAACTGGTCTAAAATCTCGATATGGCAGGGAGCATGACCGACTTGATAAATGTCACTCACCGCCAAGTTTTCACCTTGGGCGTATCTACCCCCTTGAGTATCTTGGAAGTGGGTGTCTTCCCAAACGGTTTTGATATCTGGTCCTACCAGTCTTGCCCAACCACTAGCCACAGACTCAGCGACAAACTCACCACTCCAGTCAGGGTAGAAGCGATAGACTGCTACGCGATCGCATTTTAGTAATTGACGAACTTCTAAGGTGGTAATTTTAAAGATGGCATCCGTACTTAACGGTTCTCGGATGCGGTTAATTATATTGGTTAAAGCTTTCTCGTGTTCAGCTATCTGAGTCAATTGCTCAGATTTGAGTCGTACTTGTTCAAGATATTCTACCTGTGAGATGGCTAAGCCAAATTGCATCCCAATCTGAGTCAAAAACATGACTTCCCAAGGTTGCCAATCACGACTGCCTGAGTTTTGATAAGCTGCTAGCAAGCCCCACAATTTTTCTCCAGATAAGATAGGGACAATAATATAAGCTTTCATGTCAAATTGCTCTAAAATCTCCACATGGCAGGGAGAATGACCTGCTTGATAGATGTCATTCACAGCAAGGCTTTCACCTTTGGCATATCGACCTCCCTGAGTGTCTTGCAAGTGGGTATCTTCCCACACAGTTTTGAGATCCGGTCCTACCATTCGTACCCAACTAGGACCCACAGACTCAGCAACGAACTCACCACTCCAATCAGGGTTGAACCGATAAACTGCTACGCGATCGCATTTTAGTAATTGGCGCACTTCTCGAGTGGTTGTTTGGAAAATTTTATCGATATTTGATACTCGCAGAATCTTTTCAATGACTTTGGCTACAGATTTCTTAGCCTGTTCCCGTTGTTGAAGTTCTTTTTGGATGGCCAAACTCTGTAATTTATAAGTCAGTTCTGTTGTTATTTGAGAGAGTAGGCTAATTTCTGCTTCTTGCCACTGACGAGGGGAGTAACAATTTTTTACTGCCAGTAAGCCCCATACTTTGCTTTCTACTACAATTGGTAGACTCAAACTGGCTTTGACTTGAAATTTATCTAAAAGTTGCTTTTGATATGAACTAAGTTTTATGTTATCAACATCGTCAATAGATGCATATTCTAAATAATCTTGACTTGTATCTAAGTTAAAAATCACACTCGGAAGCTTTTCACCTAAAGCAGGCGTCCAACCTGGTGTTTTTGATTCTGCAATCACAACTCCAGACTCAAGGGAATTAAAGCGGTAAATTAGAGCGCGATCGCAGGCAATTTTCTCCCTGACTTCTCTGACAACAATTTTCATCAGAGCATCCATGTCCGAAGCTTGGCGAATCTGATTTGAAATTTCTTGGAATTGCCGCCGCAAAATTCTAAACTGCTCATCAATGGTATGTAAGCCAGAAATGTTATTTTGAGAGGTCTGCGACACTATATTACCATGAAATTTGCTATCTTCTAACCCTTCTCCATCAGCTACTAAATGTCCATTTACCTGATTTTTATTCGAGAAAATTGTCATAAATTTTACCTCAAAAATCCTTATACATGAATTAATCTTTTTCAGAAAATCAATCAATCCTAAATGAATTACAAACACCTCCCCTTGTCCCCCTTGTCCCCCTTGCCCCCTTATCCCCCTTGTCCCGATATTAAATAGGATTGCCATAAATCAATTATGTATTCCCCAAATAGGAGCTTGAATAATCGCTGTAGCATTCAAAGCAATCATCATCTTTTCAAAATAATTAATGAAGTATCCCTGCAAGAAACTTGATATTTCTGGAGAAAATAATTGACTTTCTGGAAATTTTATCTGCTGGGTATCCAGCAACTCGATATCCATAAGCTGCCGCACCATTAGTCCCAAAGATTTACCATTACTTTGCAACACAATCACCATCATTTTTGAGAGTAAATTTACTTCTGGCAAAAGTGGTGTATAACCTAGCATCTTGTCTAAATCAATTAACCAAAGCATTTCACCACGCCAGTTATATATACCTAAGACGCAACTTGGCATCTGAGGGACAGCGCATATTTCTGCAAGTGATACTGGAAACACTTCTGTAATGTTTTGCAATGAAATGACAGCTGTATCTTTTGCACCCAAATTAAAACTTAAATACTTTTCTTGTGTCTCCAAAATTATTTTTCCTTTGTGTATTAGCTACACATTAATTTCCTGGTTATCAACTGATAATTTTCTTATACAAGAATCCTAAATCATTTGTGAAAAATCTTAAGTAGGGTGTGCACTGCCCACCAAAACCCAGACTAAATCATTTGTGAAAAATCTTAAGTAGGGTGGGCACTGCCCACCAAAACCCAGACTAAATCATTTGTGAAAAAGCTTAAGTAGGCACTGCCCACCAAAACCCAGACTAAATCATTTGTGAAAAAGCTTAAGTAGGCACTGCCCACCAAAACCCAGACATGGTGGGCAGTGCCCACCCTACTTGTCCTCCTTGTCAGGATCTTAAATAGGATTGATATAGTTATGTTTTCTTGTGCCTAATTACTTATTTGATTAATTGTTTCAAAGTCACTAATAATTCATCTTTACTTATTGGTTTAGACAGATAACCATCAGCACCCAACATATTGCCCCACATTTTATCAACGTTACTATTTTTTGTTGAACAGAAAACCACAGGAATTTTGCTTGTCATGTGATTATTTTTGAGTTCTCGACATATTTCAAAACCACTTTTTCCAGGTAAAATAACGTCAAGAAATATTAAATCTGGCTGATTTTTATTTAGTTTTTCCTGAGCCTCTTCACTACTTTTGGCAGTAATCACAAAATAGCCTGCTTGTTGCAAGTAACTACAGAGGATTTCCATATCGGTCAAGCCGTCCTCAACGACTAAAACAGTACTCATGGCAATTACCTATTAGATGTCTCTCACAACCGAAACAAAAACTCTAATTATGTAGTCAAGGTAGACAAAAGTCTTCTTTGACCTTATTGAATTTTGACACTATTATTCTAAATTTGGCTCAGTGAAACTACGTATGGTTGTAAATAAGATATGTTCTTAACTCGCGATGGGGGTCGTAAATATTTGTGCACCATTGCCATTATTTTATCCGCCTCTACAGGTTTAGTGATAAAATCTGTACAACCAACTACCTTGGCGCGAACTTTATCAAAAATACCATCACTGCCTGTTAAGATAATCACAGGTGTGTTAGCGAAGACGCAAACTCGCCGTAACTGAGCGCAGATTTCGTAACCGTTGACAATGGGCATGATCAAATCTAAAAAAATTAGGTCTGGCTTATGTTCAATGAGGATAGGTAGAGCTTGCATGGGGTCTTCAATCTTGATCACTCTCAGTCCATTGGGAGTGAAAATTCCCTCTAACATACGGCAGACTTGGGGGCTATCATCCACGCAAGCCACCAGTGGCCTAGTTTCCACAATGGCTTTGGTCGTGCTTGGTTGATGTTTGACTTCAGTGACTCGTGAGGGCAAGTCAGGCAGTTCTACCAGTTCAATAATTTCTTTGAGAATATAAGGCTGCAACGAACGGACAACTGGTAGCAAACTCTGCTTCATTTTCACGGCTAAATCCCGTAAGCTGTATTTGCCAGTCATCAAAGTCAAAAAATTTTGGTAGGCTGATGCACTCACCTGCTGTTGCAGTTGTTCTGCAAAACGCAGCTTTGGTGCTAAGTCAGGAGAAATATTCATCAAACCTGCTTCTAACCATGCTTTCCACGAATCATCCATCAGCTTCACACAAAAGTCTACACCTGTGGCACTAATTGGTACTTCTAAAATAGTTTGTTGATTACGAGTGTAACTGAGGGTAGCAAAATATGCCTGCTGGGTGATGTCAAACAACAGTTCTGCAATGGTGTTTTCCACAATTGCTTTCATTTGCTCTCCCTTGATATTCTGTCTTTTGTATAAGATTGCCAAGCAGCGATAATCCCAGTATTCGACTGCTATGTCTTCACTGCGTAACTGTATTTTATCAACATCAATTTCTGGGCAATATTGTGCCATCTGTCTGTACCAGCGCCGTAGAGGATGAGTCCCTCCCGCTGCCCAAATTATCCGTCCTAGCCGATAATATAATATCCATTTATGTCCTTTGGTACTCGTGATATCTAACTTGCCACTATATTGCAGTTGAGTACAGGTTTTCAGTTCGTCAAGCAGGTTATTCGATCCAATCAGTTCTGGATGGCTCATATTTTGCTCCTTTGATTAAATGGTCATTCTTTTTAAATTCAGATTAGTCGAGGTAAACTGCTCTGATCTCAAATTAAGATGTACTCAGCATGTAACAATATTTAACATTTTAAATAAATGAAAATAAACCGTACAAATTCTGATTTCGGTTTTATCAAAAATTTGTAATTTCCAGAGGTTTTATATCCACATTGTGAAGTCAAAATGAGGAGGGGAGGAGGGGGGGAGGGGAGGAGGGGGGGAGGGGAGGAGGGGGGAATGAGAATTTCTAGATTACAGTTCTGAATGCAAATTGGTACCAAACGGATTTACAGCAATTTTCAGGTAAATAGACCACGTAGGGGCCAATACTGGGTAGGTTTTGAATAGTTGACGTGCCAGAAACCCGGTTTCGCACTCATTTACCGGGTTTCTAATTTTTGCAAAATCTACGCAGTATTGACATATTGACATAGGGGCGTATTGCAATACGCCCCTACTCATACTTGCGCCCCTACTACCGATTGTGGTTCATAAAGATGAAAACGGATTTAATATCACAGCAACTTTTGCATGAATGAACCACAAAGCATGTGTAGTTCATATGAAAACGTCTATAATTACTGGTGCTCTAATGACAAAGTTTGCATATGAGATGTTTTCGCAGCCGATGATGAAGGCTGCAAGTACTTACGCACTAGACCCATCACTTTATCCGCCTCTACAGGCTTAGTGATAAAATCTGTACAACCAACTACCTTGGCACGAACTCTATCAATAAGACCATCACTGCCCGTTAAGATAATCACAGGTGTGTTGGCAAAGGCAGAAACTCGCCGCAACTGAGAGCAGATTTCGTAACCGTTGACAATGGGCATGATCAAATCCAAGAAAATCAAGTCCGGTTGATGTTGAATGAGGATAGGTAAAGCTTGCACTGCATCTTCAATCTTGATTAACCTGAGTCCGTTGGAAGTGAAAATCCCCTCTAACATACGACACACTTGGGGGCTATCATCCACGCAAGCCACCAGTGGCCTAGTTTCCACAATGGCTTTGGTCGTGCTAGGTTGATGTTTAACTTCAGTAACTCGTAAGGGCAAGTCAGGCACTTCTACCAGTTCAATAATTTCTTTGAGAATATAAGGCTGCAACGAACGGACAACTGGTAGCAAACTCTGCTTCATTTTCACGGCTAAATCCCGTAAGCTGTATTTGCCAGTCATCAAAGTCAAAAAGTTTTTGTAGGCTGATGCACTCACCTGCTGTTGCAGTTGTTCTGCAAAACGCAGCTTTGGTGCTAAGTCAGGAGAAATATTCATCAAACCTGCTTCTAACCATGCTTTCCACGAATCATCCATCAGCTTCAGAGAAATATCTGCATATGTGGCGCTAATTGGTGCTTCTAAAATAGTTTGTTGATTACGAGTGTAACTGAGGGTTGCAAAATTTGCCTGCTGGGTGATGTCAAACAACAGTTCTGCAATGGTGTTTTCCACAATTGCTTTCATTTGTTCTCGCTTGATCTTCTCTCTTTTGTATAAGATTGCTAAGCAGCGATAATCCCAGTATTCGACTGCTATATCTTCACTGCGTAACTGTATTTTATCAACATCAATTTCTGGACAATATTGTGCCATCTGTCTGTACCAGCGCCGTAGAGGATGAGTTCCTCCCGCTGCCCAAATTATCCGTCCTAGCCGATAATATAAGATCCATTTATGTCCTTTGGTACTCGTGATATCTAAGTTGCCACTATATTGCAGTTGAGTACAGGTTTTCAGTTCATCAAGTAGCTCATTCAATCCAATCAGTTCTGGATGGCTCATATTTTGCTCCTTTGTCTAACTACTCAGAGTTGTTATATTCCGGAGGAAATATGCACTGAGTCGTAATATATAATTTTATTCTTTGAGAACTTCCGTAAAAACCGTATAAATCCTGATTTTTTTGGTTGATACTGATTTGACGATTTTACGAAATTCCCGATCCAAATCACACTGATTAGGCTTCAATGTTGACTGTGTTGGCAACTTGCAACAGCCGCCCTGAGATTACCTTGGTGTTCTGACAGAAGCTTTGAACCCTGCTCTTTGTCTAAACCAGTCCAATGCATTAGTAGTGCTAGTTTTACCCAGTTGCCACTATGTTCTAGTAACAAGCCTGATGCTTCACGACTTAAGGCTGTCAGGTCTTGCAAAATTCGCAAAGCGCGATCGCGTAACTTGTCATTCGTCACCGCCACATCCACCATGCGGTTCCCGTAAACTTTGCCAAGCTGAACCATGACACCAGTAGAAAGAATATTTAAAGCTAGCTTTGTTGCTGTCCCAGCTTTGAGGCGAGTTGAACCAGCTAGCACTTCTGGTCCAGTTAACAGGCGGATGTCAATATCGGCATCTGCGCTAACTTGGTTTGCAGGAACACAGGCGATAAAAATAGTAGTGGCTCCCCGCTGACGGGCTGCTTGTAATGCCCCATGGACAAAGGGTGTTGTGCCGCCTGCGGTAATGCCAACTACTATATCTAGTAGGGTAACGTGTCGTTGCGCGATCGCTGCTTCTCCATCTTGGGCGCGGTCTTCTAAATCTTCAGAACTGCGAACCAAGGCACCAGCACCACCAGCAATAATCCCCTGTACCAACTCTGGGGGAGTACAAAAAGTAGGCGGACATTCAGCAGCATCTAACACCCCTAACCTACCACTTGTTCCTGCACCAACATAAAACAGGCGTCCTCCTTGACGCAAACGCTCTGCTATGCTATCTATTGCTTGAGCCAATTGAACTTTAGCAGCAGCCACAGCAGCCACAGCCTTTGCGTCCTCACCATTAAATAGTTCCACCAATTCCAAGGAACTGAGTTGGTCTAAGTTAAGACTATTAGGATTAACCTGCTCAGTCAACAGATGTCCACGCTCTTGCAAATTTGTCATTTTTTTGGTTGTTGGTTGTTGCAACAATCTTATACTCCCACAATTGTCACCTTGGGACTAGCACCGCTGCGCGTTCGTGCGGAGACTGTGGTATAATAAATTAACGTTTGATTAGTACGGGATGCAAAAGCTTACTTGGGGTGAAACCCTTGAAACACTAGGCACAAACTAATTAGACATCTCCAGAAATTAATTATGCGTTGTCTACAACCCTTGTAGACACGTGAATATTCGCGTGTCTACATTGTTTTTAACCACATGTCTATTATTAAAAATTGAATATTTTTTAAGTCTGGTACTGAAATTCGTTTCAGGATCTCTAACTGGGGATTAGTGGTCAGACGAAGTACCTGGTAAAGATTAAGTTATGGGTTCAAAATCGATGAAAGTTACTAACGCTGCATTCAGTGATTCAGTCTCATCAACGGCAACTATTCTGGTTTTTACATCTGATTTTTACTATTTACCTGCAAAAGAATTTGTCAGTTTGTTGACAACAAGCGATGGCGTAGCGGCTCCTACGGAGCATCGCTTTCAGGTTTATGGATTCAAACGTTTGGCTACTTCCACAAGCCTAATTAGTGGGGAGTGGTTCAATTTAAAGTTAATTTCTCAAAAGATTTTGCCAGAAGAGTTTGATGGTGCGCAAGCAGCGATAATTTTCATCATGCCAACAGACTTATCTGAGGTGGTATCGCTGACTCGTTATTTTATAAAGATAGCTCAAGAGCAGGGGGTTCGCCGTTTAGCTTGGGTTGCACCGGCTTGTCCAAGTGGAGAGGTTGGCGAACGCTTGGCGGAAGCCGAAAGCCTAGTACGTGGATTGAATATAGAAACGCTGATATTACATCACGCCCCTTTATTCTCTCACCTGCTGATGCAGAAAAAGGAATTGAGGTTTCGCCGGATTTTGTCCTTACCCCTTGGTACTAGAGCCTTACCGTGGTTAGAGCCTGAAGCGATCGCCCAAGGTTTATTCAAGTGGCTGCACGGTGAGATTAACAACCAACCTCCAGAAATCTTGACAGGTTCGGGTCAACTAAGTGGTGCTGAAATCGCCTTAGAACTATCGGCAATGCTGCGACAATCTCTGTCGGCTCAACAATTTGCTCGCTTGCGATTTGAAGCGATCGACCTCAATCAAAGTGGACACATTGACGCTCAAGAGTTGCTTCCTTACCTCTTAGATTTAGGATATAGCCGGGATGAATGTCAGTCTATTCTAGAACAGGCGGACAAAGACGGTAGTGGTACGATTGATTTTGACGAATTTGTCTATGGTTTAGAAGCTCATTTAAACCGAATTCTTGCAGATGTGCCAACAGAAGTTCGCTATTTTGATGTGTCACCCTCGACAGCACTGCACGATGCAATGGTGGGGGGAATGAATGGAAAAATGGCTCAATCTCAACTAGATTGGCTAGTGGCATTAAGTGAATCTGGATTAACCGCTCAAGGAGAAGCATCAGCCCAATGGTTAGGGCAAAAAACTCTTGACTTGAGACATTGGATTGCTCAACACATTCTGGAACTAATTAACGTCTATATTTTGCCGGGACGCGGTGTTTTAACGATGAGTGAGGGGTTTGTCGCCGGAAGACTTGGAATAATTACACAGCTGCTGCAAGCAAATAACCGGATGTTAATTGGAGAGCGATCGCTCGATGGCGAAGTGCTCTCGTGGTATTGGGCAGATGAAGAAACAGATAAACTAGAGGAAGTTCGCCATACTCCCTCTAGCGGTGGCGAACGCATCCTGAGGTTAAAGGATGGCAAAATTGCCAGTTTATCGGTGCTAGGACGCTGGAGTGGGCGACGATTAGCAATTGAGTTATTTTTTGAAGAGCGAATCATTCCTCGTTGGCAAGTGGCATTATTCCGCGAGTTAGGAGAACTGCAAATTGAGGAAGTAACTACATCGGGAGCCGATAGCGATGTCGTTTGCAATTGTACGAAAACAACCTGTGGCAAACTGCGAGAACTGATAGATACAGGTTTAGATTCGTTAGAGGGAATTGTCGAACAAACACAAGTAACGATGATCTGCGGTAGCTGTCAGCCGTTAGTTGAAGAAATGCTAGGTTCGGCAAATCTGGCTGTTGCTGAACTCATTGCTAAAGAAGATTTGGGGCGAGGGATGATGCGCTTCCAATTCCGCCCAGTTTACGAAGCAGTGGTTGCCTCAAAACCCGGACAACATATCTTAATTCAAGGACGGGTGGATGGTTCTTGGGTGACTCGTGCTTATACTTTGAGTTCCCCAGCCGATGAAACCGAGCAATACGAAATTACGGTTAAACGAGAAGAATTAGGATTATTTTCCCGTTGGTTGTGCGATCGCGCTGATTCAGAAGCCTTATTACGCATTTCTCAACCTAGAGGCGAGTTTGTCTTAGAAGATGAAAATCCCGTCGTCTTTTTTGCAGGGGGAATTGGCATCACTCCGGCGATCGCCATGATGCGAACCTTGGCAAATCGCAGCGATACCCGCAAATTTCACCTCGATTTTTCGGCTCCCCATGCAGAAGATTTAGTCTTTCAAACAGAAATAGAGCAACTAGCCATAGCTCACCCTAATTTAAGTTTTACAGTTCGCGCAACTCGGCAAACAGGCAGACTCACCCCTGAAGATGTCCAACGCTTTTATCCCTACACAGAGGGAACCGTTGCCTTTATGTGTGGTCCCCAACCCTTTATGGATGGAGTACGCGGCTATTTACAAACAGCAGGTTGGCCGGATCATGCCATTTGTCAAGAATTGTTCTCCTCGAAACTGAATGAGGAAGGTAACGCTCAAACTCCCATCCCTCAGCGTCCGGCGGTGCAATTAGCTCTCGGAATTACACCCATTGAGCAGATTAGCATTTACGTTCAACCGATTAATTCCGTCGCCCAAGAAGCAGAGGTTTTCCTCAAGCAATGCTATCTCGAACAAGGTTTAGCAGAAGTATTCCTGCCCCGTTGGCAAGAAGTCAAGGAATCAATTGAGCGTACAGGTACTTACGAACATACCTTAGATGAACTAGCTTACGGCACAAAGCTGGCATGGCGTAACAGTAACCGCTGTTTAGGACGCAACTTTTGGCGCACTTTGCAACTACGGGATATGCGCCATTTACAAACCGAAGAGGAGATTTTTCAAACTTTAATCGAACACATTAAGTTTGCAACTAATAACGGCAATTTGCGCTCGACTATTACAATCTTGAATCCGAATTTGAATATCAAAATTTGGAACAATTTAATGCTGCGTTATGCCGGTTATCGTCAACCCGATGGCAGCATTATCGGCGATCCTGCCAATATAGAGCTAACAGATCAGGCACTCAAGTTAGGGTGGTCAGCCCCTTCGGGTTCGTCAAAAGTCAAAAGTCAAAAGTCAAAAGAGTCTAAAACCCGCTTTGATGTCTTGCCTTTGATTATCCAAATAGGAGGAGGGGAACCCAAATGGTTTGAAATTCAACCAGAAATTATTTTAGAAGTTCCTATTTCCCACCCTCGTTATCAGTGGTTTGCAGAATTGGATCTGAAATGGTTTGGATTACCTGCTGTTTCTAACATGATGTTGGACATGGGAGGAATTCAATACCCCACACCATTTAACGGTTTTTACATGGGTGCAGAAATTGGTGGGCGGAATTTTAGCGATACTTACCGCTACAATATGCTACCCATTATTGCCGAAAAGATGGGTTTAGATAGCAGCGAAAATATGACGCTGTGGAAAGATTTAGTTTTGGTAGAAATCAATGTGGCTGTGCTGCACTCCTATAAACTGCATGGGGTAAGGATGCTGGATCATCATACCCTGACCGATTCCTTCATGCAATTTGTGGATGAAGAGCAAAAATGCGATCGCCACGTTTATGGTGATTGGCGCTGGTTGATTCCGCCGCTATCTGGTTCAACTGTACCAGTTTACCCCAAAGAGTTTGAAAATCGCCTGCTCAAACCCAACTATTTCTATATCCCAGATCCTTGGGAAAAAGAACCTCAAGCTGGTAAATGTCCATTTCACCATCAAGCATAATATAATCACACATAATAAAAGAACCCCACCCCCAGCCCCTCCCCGCAAGCTCTTAGGGGTGGCGAAGGCTCTTAGGGGTTCTCTGTTATATCAGTAATTTCTATGAATTTTGAACGCAAGAATTGGTTTCAGCTAGCCCTAAATTTAAGAGGCTCCGTTATTCAGGATATCAAACCTCAAGTGCTTTTAACTATGGTAATCGCTCTCATCATTACCATCGCTTACAAACATAGCTATTCAGGTTTTAGTCAACCAATCTTAGCAGGATTAATTCCAGGGATTGTTTTAGGATTGCTCTTAGTTTTTCGCACTAATACAGCCTACGAAAGATTCTGGGAAGGCTGGCAAATTGCAGGTATGACTATATTTACTGGGCGTAACCTTTCCCGACAAATGTGGCTGACCATTCCTGAGAAAACTTTAGAATCTCGTGAAGAAAAAGTGGCTTACCTGCGGTTAATTGCAGCTTTTTTTATAGCTATGAAACAGCATTTAAGACACGATGGAGTTGACGAACAGTTAAAGTCGGTGGTTTCTTCAGAACAATGTTTAAAGTTGCAATATGCCACCAATATGCCATTAAAAGTGACACAATGGATTGGCGGCTATCTAACTAAACAGTATGCCCAACAGCAGATAGATAGTATTCAATTTTCTGCTCTGAATCGCTTGCTAGATCAGTTAGTTGAATGCTTGTCTCGCTGTGAACGCATTTTAGCTGCGCCCATGCCTTACGCTTATTCGATTCACTTACGACATCTGTTAATTTTATATTGTTTTGCCCTGCCTTTTCAAATGGTGAAAGATTTGCAATGGTGGACAATTCCAGTTGCTGGGGTAGTGGCTTTTGCGTTGTTTGGTATTGAGGCGATCGGTTTAGAAATTGAAAATCCATTCGGATGTGATGCTAACGATATTCCCCTTGACAAACTTTGTCAGAAATTGTCCAACGATATCGAAGAATTAATTGCTATAAATCTAGACATCAGAGAAACACAAATTAATTCCTCAGATGCCGATCAAGATATCTAGCAGATAGTTCGCTATTGCGTTGAACCTGAAACCCAGAGGCAAAAGCCTTGGGTGTGGTTCATAGTAATCCTTCGAGTTTGCGGCGAATCCTGTCTAATTCGGAATCAGACAATCCCTGTTCTTCCTGTGACACTTGGTTAGGGTGCAAGGTTTCCTCACCAGCATCTTTCTGCTGTCCATCTGGTTGCCAATCAGGTTGTTCAACGTTGATTTCCGGAGGAATCACCAAAGTACTGTCCTTAGGGACGATTTCCCACTCATATCCAGTACTTTGACAAAATTGCTTAACTTCCTCAGCATTAATCGCCTCTACGGTAGGCGTGGGGAAATCTTGCGCTTCCAGCATCAAAGCAAAGCGCGTGGCGTCGTCTTCTGATTCAAACATCAGAATTTTATTGTGATCGCCCTCCCGAACAGTGTGAATTCCCTCATTCTCCGTGCGAGCATGAAAAAGCAACACAAAAACACGCATAGGTGTAATCATCTATTTTGGATCTATTTTGGATCTATTTTTAGAGAATTTGGTTCGTTGTGTCAAAGGGAAAGTCGAGGCAACAATTCTCACTTTAATACTACTACAGCAATCCGTGGAGGAATCAGGACTTACGCACAAGACAAATTAACCATCATGTGCATAACGAAACTTCCACGTTTGCCTCGTTCCTAGGCTCTGCCTGGGAACGTAATTAGGGGAGGCTCTGCCTCCGATTTAACGCGGAGGCAGAGCCTCCACCAAGGAGCATTACAAGGCAGAGCCTTGTAACGAGAGTAACGCACAGTCTGCGGTTTCTGTCAATGCGTAAGTCCTAGGAATTACAAACACCCCCCGCCCCCTTCGGGGAAAGTCAAAAGTCAAAAGTCAAAAGTCAAAAGTATTAATTTTGACTTTTGACTTGATACTTTTGACTTCCGCGCAGCGGTTTGTCCCCCTTGTCCCCCTTGTCCCCCTTGCCCCCCTTGTCCCCCTTCTCTCCCTTGCCCCCCTTGTCCCCCTTCTCTCCCTTGTCCGGATCTTAAATAGGGCAGAAAACTTTTGAAACCGAATTTGCTATCCTCAGTTATCCTTAAAAGTGGCATGGCCAATTGTGTGCCCGTTAATTCTCGATCATGGCATCTATATCGCTGAGTCAGTGGTGAGACGAAATGACCAATTCCAATCCAGACAATCACTCAAATCCCCATGCAAGCAACCGTCGGTTGTTAGTATTGCGTCGCGGTGGCATTGCCTTGGGCGGACTTTTGGTGGTTGGACTTGTCGGCGGTGGTTGGCGTTTGTGGACTTTTATCCACAAAGATTTAGTGCCCTTGGCAGAAAATAGTCTTACCACTACACTTAACCGTCCAGTCCAACTCGGGAAAGTCAAAGGATTTTCCCTCACAGGAGTGCAGTTTGGCGCTTCAGGTATTCCAGCGACACCTACAGATCCAGAAAGGGCGACAGTCGATGCAGTAGAAGCGCACTTTAACCCAATAGACTTACTGCTTAGCCGTACATTAAAGCTAAATGTCACCTTAGTCAACCCAAATGTTTACCTTGAACAGGACACCCAAGGGCGCTGGTTTACCATTACCTTTGCGGCACCTGGTAAACCAGGACCAATTAAAACTGAATTAGACAACATTCGGTTTCGCAATGCCAAGGTGGTAGTAGTACCGCGCCAGAGGGTAGGGGCGGTGGAGGTAGGGGGACAAGGGGGACAAGGGGGACAAGGGGGACAAGGGGGACAAGGGGAGGATGAGGAATTGGAGGATTTCAACCCAGAATCCCAGGACGTTAGTACAAGTGCTCCTCTAGGGTATCCAGTAACTTTCACACAATTGAATGGAACTGCCCAATTACTTGACAACTACCAAAAGATTAAGTTTGATGTGGCTGGGGTACCAGCGAGTGGTGGGAACGTTTCCATTCGGGGAGATGCACGTCCAAACACATTAGACGCTAATTTACAAGTGCAGGCACATGACTTTCTTGCCTCAGATGTGACTCACCTGATCAGTTTACCAGTGAACTTACAGGCGGGTCGAGTACAGGGTGACTTGAATGTCCAACTAAAATCATGGAATGCCCAGCTAAAATCATGGCAAAACACTACTATTGACGGAACTGGTGTTGCCCAAGGAGTTCGACTTCAAGTTCCTCGCTTACCACAACCGTTTATTAATTCCCAAGGAAACCTACGTTTTCAAGGAACTCACATTCAGCTAGAGAATATCACGACTAGCTACGGCAAAATACCCTTGGTAGCTAACGGCACGCTGGACACTAAAGCTGGCTTTAAATTAGCAGCACGTGTCAATGCTGTGAGTCTAGAAAATGCTCAGGAAACTCTCAAGCTCAAACCACCTGTGCCTGTCACAGGGGAGGCAAAAGCAGACTTGCAGGTTGTTGGGTCAATTACCGAGCCTATTCTCTTAGGTAAAGTTGCTAGTACCAAGCCTGCCAAAGTGGATCAGGTTGATTTTAGCAGCTTCAGCAGTAATTTTGATTTTTATACTGCTGCCGGAGTTATTAACCTGAAAGACATTCAAGCCAAACCAACAGTAGGCGGTGAAGTCACAGGTGCTGGTAATATCAAGCTTACCACAATTCCCCAGCTAGACTTTAATTTAACAGGAAGGAATGTTCCTGGGGATGCGATCGCCTCACTTTACAACATCAAGGTCAAGCCCCCGTATCAAATTGGTAACGTCACAGCCACAGCCCACTTGACGGGTTCTCCCAGCAACACCCAGACAGTGGTGCGACTACAGGCTCCAAAAGCGACTTATGCGACAAACGGTCAAGGCACCATTATCACCCAAAATCAGGCTATCTTGTTCCGCAATGTTGACCTCAAGCTTCCGGGTGGGAGAATATATGCCTCTGGCAGTTTGGCTAATCAGCGTTGGCAAGCAGTGGTTGATGCTTCTCAAATACAGGTGGAGCGCTTTGTCAACTTAAGTCAACAACAAAATATATCTCTCCAGGATGCAAAATTCAACGGTCGTTTCATCCTCTCAGGAACCAATGCACCATTTACCATTGCCACGATTCGCCCTGAGAATGCCAGAGTTAAAGTTGCAGGTGGTACATTGGCAGTTACTAACATCCTGCTTGGGGACCAAAGCTTTGCCACCCAGTTGGTTGCAAATGGTATTCGACCAGGGTGGTTGCTGAAACAGGTTCCGCCAGCTTTAAATGGATCATTAGCGGGTACGTTCCAAATCGCTGGCAACACCAATGCTGTGAGCCTCAACACTCTCAGTGCCTCTGGTAAGGCAAGCTTAACAGTTGGTGGTGGCACAGTGACAGCCTCTAATATTCAACTTGCTAATGGTCGTTATCAAGCACAAGTCCAAGCCAATGATTTAAATGTGCGGCAATTAGCAGCACAAGTGCCACCGCAAGTCCAAGGTCGGTTAAACGGACAATTCAACGTCGCGGGTTCTGTAGAATCTGTCCAACCTCAAAGTATTCAAGCCACAGGTCTTGCACGGCTGAATAACATTGCAGGAGGCACAGTGACAGCCTCTAATATTCAACTTGCTAATGGTCGCTATCAGGCTGTGGTTAATGCTTCAGGTGTGCAATTAAGTCAGTTTTCGCCGCAGTTGCAGGGTCAGTTCGGGAGTAGGTTGCAAGTCGCTGGTAGCGTAGAGACACAAAATTTTGCGTCTCTACAGAATTTGCTACAGAATCTACGTGCCAATGGTCAGGTAGATTTCTCTAAAGGATTGGCGGGACTAGAGCAACCACTGACTGCTACCATCGGTTGGGACGGAGAAAAGCTCATTGTTGAGCAAGCAACTTCCCCGAATTTAAATGCTCGGGGTTACATAGCAGCAAATTTTACAAATAACACACCGGAAATTACTGATTTAAATCTCAACGTCCAAGCCGAAAATTACAATTTACAAAAGTTGCCCGTTAAGCTTCCCAGTGTAGTAGCTGTAGCAGGAAAAGCAGATTTTAGCGGACAAATTAGCGGTAATCTACCTGTGCCGAATGTAAAAGGGCAACTCAAGTTGCGAGACTTGGTGGTGAATAAACTGGCTTTCGATCCCCTGTTAAGTGGACCAGTCCAGTCAGTAAAAGGACAGGGTGCGAGTTTGGATCTGGTAGGAACACAAGACCGGATTGCTGCTAGCCTAGATGCAGCCAATCACCCCAACTCTTTCACCGTGAAGTGGAAAGAGGCACTGGCAACTGGTCAATCTCAAGGGGATAATTTGGCAGTGAAAATAGACAATTTCCCCTTGTCGGTATTGAATTTGACTCCACCCCCCAGTACTCGTCTTGGAGATAGTGCCCTTGCTGGAGTTTTTAGTGGAAATTTGCTAGTTAATGCAAAGACATTTGCAACGGCAGAGGGGGATGTGGCGATCGCACGTCCGCAAATAGGTCGAATTCGAGGCGATCGCCTTGTTGCTCAATTCCGCTACGACAATGGTACAGCGCAGCTTGTAAATAGTGAATTCGACAAAGCTAACAGTCGCTACGCCCTAGCAGGTACTTTAACCCAAACGTCTCAAGGTCCTCGAATCCAAGCCAACATCAACGTCACCCAAGGACAAATCCAAGACGTCCTGACAGCACTACAGTTATTTAACTTACAAGATTTCAACGGTGAGATGGCAGCACCAACCTACGGTAAGGCTGCCGATGTCACCACTACGCCCGTAGGGGTATCAAATCAGCCTTTATATACCCAACTGCAGCGCTTTGCCGAAATTGAAGCACTACTGGCACAAGAGAAACAACAGTACCGTAATACTTCTCCCATACCAGATTTGGCAGATTTAACGGGAACCTTCAACGCGGCAATAAGCGTAGATACTGCCACAACCAATGGACTAGCAGCGAATTTTAATGTGAACGGGCAAAACTTTGTCTGGGGTAAAACAAACGAACCAGATCGTCTTTATAAAGCACAGCAGATTGTTGCCGAAGGAAGCTTTGAAAACGGTGTACTGAGGTTGATACCTTTGCGCATTGAGTCAAACATAGGGCTATTCGCTTTCACGGGTAACATCGGCAGTAGTGAGCAATCAGGTCAGTTGCGGGTTTCCAATTTCCCAATACAAAAGCTGAATGATTTTGTCAAACTACCAGTTGGTTTTACAGGTAATCTCAATGCTACAGCAGCCTTAGCAGGTAGCAGACAAAACCCCCAGACAAGAGGGGAATTGCAAATCACAAATGCAACTTTGAATCAAAAACCACTAGAGTCAGCTAGTGCCAGCTTTAGCTATAACGATGGACGCTTGAACTTTGGCAGTAACGTCTTAGTTTCTAGCACAGAACCTGTCACCATCACTGGCAGCATCCCCTACCAGTTGCCTTTTGCAAGCGTAGCACCAGCAAGCGATCAGATTAATCTAGAGGTAAGAGTCAAAAATCAGGGATTGGGATTATTAAACCTGTTGACTAACCAGGTAGCGTTTGAAAATGGTGAGGGAGAAGTAGACCTGAAAGTGGGCGGAACAAAAGAAAAACCAGTAGTAGAAGGAACAGCCAATATCAATAATGCCACCTTTACTGCTCAAGCTTTGCCAGGAAAACTGACAGACGTTGCAGGAGACGTGGAGTTTGATCTTGACCACATAAACGTGGAAAATTTCCAAGGTAACTTTAACAAGGGTCAAATACAGGCTCAAGGAAATATTCCCATCTTTGGAGACTCTCCAGCACCATTAGACAATCCCCTCACCGTTAATCTTAATCAATTGACAGTAAACCTAAAGACACTGTACAAAGGAGGCGTAAGCGGTAACTTGGAGATTACTGGTTCTGCCCTCAACCCAATAATTGGCGGTCAATTGCAATTGGCTAGTGGTCAGGTGTTGCTACCTACATCTGTTAATACTACTAATTCGGCAAGTTCTGCGATAAACATTTCACCTGCCATAAAACAGAACAAGCAGAATAATCAAAACAAGCAGAACAATCCCACAGATGGAAACCCAACGTTGCAGTTGAAAAATCTCCAATTAACCCTTGGCAAGAACATACAAATCACCCTTCCCCCCCTGATCAGTTTCAGCGCCATTGGTACTCTCGATGTCAACGGTTCGTTAACAGATCCAGTACCAGAGGGGACTATCACACTAAAAAACGGGGGTGTGAATTTGTTTGCTACCCAGTTTAAGCTTGCCCCTGGCTATGAACAAACAGCAAAATTTAGAGCAAGTCAACCCCGCGACCCTGAGCTAAATATGGATTTAGTCACCAATGTAGTGGATTCAGGTCCCATCCAGCTGGTTCCCAACTCACCCACATCGTCTGAAATCAACGATGTCGTTAATACAAGCTTTCAAGCTGTGAGCACTATTCGTGTTGACGCAAAAGTCAATGGTTTAGCCAGTCAGATCAACGAAAATCTTGAACTGACAAGTTCTCCTACACGCAGCAAAACAGAAATTGTTGCCCTGCTTGGGGGTAGCTTTTTACAAGGATTGGGAAGTAGCGGCGGTGGCGGGAGTACCCTAGGACTGGTCAACTTTGCCAGTTCGGCTCTCAACATTCAACAAACTTTTACCAACATCGGTAATGCCCTTGGCTTGAGCGAATTCCGTATATACCCTACCTTCACCACCAACACCGTAAATTCAAAGAAAAATGCATCAGCAGGAAATTCTCCGACGAATAATAATGGGATAGATGTAGCAGCGGAAGCTGGGGTTGATATTTCTCGCAGCTTCTACGTTTCCGCTCAAAAGGTATTGACAACAGACCAACCCTTCCAACTTGGTGTTAACTACCGAATTACCCCCGAGATTCGTCTCCGTACTTCCACAGATTTTACTGAAGACACTAATGCACAAATTGAGTATCAAACAAGGTTTTGAAGGAGGGGAATGGGGAATGGGGAGTGGGGAGTGGGGAAGAGGGAAGAGGGAATGGGGAATGGGGAGTGGGGAGTGGGGAGTGGGGAGTGGGGAGTGGGGAAAGACAAAAAACCACACCCCACGCATGGTACAAGCCGAACGTAGTTTGGATCGCTGTTTGGCCGGCGCTCCAACTTCTCTCTAAGCGATCATATAGGAATCATATTTGATTTTTGAAACACACGTAGGGTGGGCACTGCCCACCATATCCAGGTTTTGGTGGGCAGTGCTACACTACTTAAGTTTTTTCACAAATGATTTAGGATTCCTATACTTAACATTCCCGATTAAAATCCATAGCCTTGTCAAGTCGTGAAATCAAATCTGTGATAAGTAGAGTGAGCGCTCAACCGGCGATCGCCATTCAACAACCGTTTAGATAGAGTTATGGTTTGGTAATTTTATTCTCACAGATATAATCCGGAACCTTGCTCAAGACTGTTGTAGTTTTATATAGCTGATTAATAAACTGAAGATAAATCAACGAATTTTTAATTTAAAACATCTTAAAGGTTAGTAACCAAGTAGTTTAGATCTTAGCCTAGTTGCTGCAACTGGGCTTTTTTATTAACTTAAGGTTAGAGCGTTTGAATCCTCATGCTATAATGGACAGAAAAAAGGTTAAAGAGGAAATTCCAACATTCCCCCTTTAACCGGAATTCAAGTCATGTAGATGCAACACCTGAGTAATTGATATCTGCTCTACTAGTTTAGTACCAATGTACTATTTAGTCAACGCATCTCGAACTATTGCCGAATTCCATTTATGCTACCACTATACTCATATAATGCCATCAAAAGTGCAGGCGTACTACGGTTGTACCATGCTGAAGGTTCTCTCAATGCGATCGCTCAGAATCTTGTGCGGACTTTTGAAATGGAAGCTACTCATAAAATCAATCCGCAGCAGTGGCTTTCTGTTGTGACTGATAAATTTCGTATGAGTACTAATGGCGGCAAAGAATACACATCACAAGAGATAATTAATGCTGGAACTTACAATCTCTTTTTAGGAGACACAGAACATTATCGTTCAACAGAAGAAACCTTTGATTCCTCCTATCAACTCTTTCATACAGCTTTTCCAAAAGGATTTCTTTGGGAATTAATAGAAGTTTTATCACCGCCGCCTAATGTCGTCTTTAAATGGAGACACTGGGGGCGATTTGAGGGGAACTTTAAAAACTTTAGCCCCACTGGTGAAACCATAGAAATCATTGGATTAAGTGTCGCTCGTGTTACCGAAGAATTGAAGATTGAATCGGTAGAACATTTCTTTGATAACAGTGATTTTCTCAAGAAGTTAACGGCTTCTGGTTGTCCGTTTCACTCTTAAATTATTGGACTTTGGACAAAAAGAATGAACCTTCACTTTAAAATATAATTTCTCAACCCGCCAACCTGCGGAATGTAGGATCAAACGTTGAGTAGGGGCGTATTGCAAGTAGCCCCTACTGCATATCTGACAATTTCTGTCAATCCGTAAGTCCTAAAATTGTTAATTTTTTGAACATTGAATTTCCTCCCCACTCCCTACTCCCCACTCCCCACTCCCCACTCCCCCCTCCTCCCCTACTCCCACTTGTTGAGTGATAATCGCAAAATTGATAGTCCCAAAATTATTAAAAATAGCACTAGTCCAATGGTGCAAGCATAGCTAATTTCCAAATTATGAAAAGCTTGCTCATATAGATAGTAAACAATTGTTTTTGAGCTATTTCTGGGTCCGCCTTGGGTCATAATGTAGACTTCTTCAAATACCTTGGTGGCAGAAATAGCCGAAATCACTGCTACTAAGGCTAAGTAGGGTTTCATCAAAGGTAATGTTATATCCCAGTGTTTCCGGATACCATCTGAACCATCAATTGCTGCTGCTTCATACACATCATGAGGAATGGATTGTAACCCAGCTAAATAAATTACCATATAGTACCCTAATCCCTTCCACACAGTGACAGCCATCACACTGAAAAGTGCAAAGTGGGGGCTAGTCAGCCAGGGAATTCCTGCTGGGACAATGCCTTTGAGTAACTGATTGAGTAAGCCGTTTTCTGCATACAGCCATCTCCAAGCAATTCCCGCAACTACCATAGAAATCACTACGGGTGTGTAGTAAGCAGCCCTAAACCAGTGCATTCCGGGCAATTTCTGATTTACCAAAATTGCTAGAGCTAAGGGAGCAATGACTAAAATTGGCACTACACCTATAAGATAGATCAAGGTATTGCCCAAGGTTTGCCAAAAAACAGGGTCATTCCACAGGCGATGGAAGTTTGTAAAACCTGCCCATTCCGGCGTCTGGGTCAGATCGTATTCGTAACGGGTAAAGCTGAGGTAGAACGCTTGTATTGCTGGCCAAAAGACTGTGAGTACTAATATAGCCAGTGCAGGCAGCAAAAATAAATAAGGAGTGAGTCCCTGTTGGACAAGAATCCAATTTTTCGGCGTTAATTTCATAAGAAAGGGAGTAGGGAGTAGGGAGTGGGGAGTAGGGAGTAGGGAGTAGGGAGTAGGGGTGTAAGGGTATAAGGGTGTAAGGGTATGGGGGAAATTATCTTTGAAATTATTCCCCACTCCCCCACTCCCCCACTCCCCCACTCCCCACTCCCTACTCCCTACTCCCCACTCTCCTACACCCGCACTCCCTCAGGAGATTCGGGCAACAAAACCTTCACACCTTGCTTAACAAAGCTTTGCAACAAACCAATCTGCTGGTTGTGCTGAAAACATGAACGCAAAGTTTGCCCTAACTTGTCGAGATTCAATTTAGTTTCAGAATTTATAGCTATTTCCTGATCCTGGAAATACTCAACTAAGCTAAGCCCTGCTATCCGAGTCAGATAGGCTGCACTAACTCCCTGTACCACGCCACCAGCAACAAAGGTGACAGCATTACTCTTAAGTACAGTACCGATCGCCTGGGAAGAAAGTTCCACTAAGCCCAGTTTCAGCATCAAATTTCCTAGTGTCCCAGCTACGGTTTGCGCCTGTTCTAGGGAAAATTTCTGCTGATAGATACCACCCAAATCCATGACCATTTGGGCGTTTATTGCCGCTGTTGCCAAGATATCAAGGGCTGGTACTGGGTTAGCAAATGCTGCTGCTGCTGCTATCCACTGATATTGTTCAATGACTGGGAAAGCGCGATCGCGTCTGATGCCATTCAACAAGTTTTTCGCTTCAGTTTTCAGCATTCGGGCTTTCCTCATGGTGGTTCCCCACACCAGATATTGTCCACGAGTTGCCAAAATTTCACCCAGATGCTGGGTCAACTGTTGGATATCTGGGGAAGGAACTTCCAGCCAAGAGTCCACTGAACCGTCTTCTTGATGCTTACGTACTTTTATTGGCAGGGGAGATGCTGCTGTTGCCACTACATTATCTTGCATCCGCTGCTTCAATTGACTTAAAATACTAAAGCGTTCATCTGGCAAATACTGGTCTTGTTTGTTGAATACCAGCAATGTGCTTTGATGTGCTGCTTTTAGCTGCTGTAGGGTCTGAAATTCGGAATCTGTTAAATCACCATTTGTGAGAAATAAGACAAAATCAGATGCGATCGCTTCTTTTAAAACAGATGCATCTGACTTCTCCCCAGCTTCAGTAAACAAAGGCGGTGTTTCTTGGAATTGTACAGGTGTTGAATGTAAAGTAGCTACATTTTGCTTGAGGACTTGAATCAAAGTGGTTTTCCCCACCGATTTCCCACCAGTGACAGCCAGCTTTATCTCTTGTCTATCCAACTCAGCCGTGAGGTGGGAAACTTGTTCTTGCAGTTGAGAGTTTGCATGGAACGTCTCTACATGGTTCTCTGCTGCTTGTGCTAGTTGGTTAACCACGGCTTCGGTGTTGGCGATGGCTTGTTCTACCATAGCTCGATTTACAGGTATACCATCTAGTTGCTCTGTTGGGTGTTTAGTTGGATTTTTTTTGAGTAGCCACAAACCGCCGCCCACTACCAACAGACTGAATAAACTCAATTCACCCACCTGCACCATTGAGTGATGCAAACTTTGTAACATCCACAGAGAAAAGGACAATCCCAATCCTCCCACTAATATCGGTCGCTGCAACTTCACAAGTATAATTCTCCCCGTTTTTAGGATAGCGTCTACTCCAGATTAGATCAAAATCCTGCTTGTAGTAGCGCTGACTTCGCCGGTTTAACCGCGATTTAACCGGCGAAGTCAGCGCTACTACAAACCTCTGTGAGGTTGTTTGAAAAGTTGTTGGCGGTATCGAAGCACTTATTGATCCCCCCCTTCCCCCCTTTTTAAGGGGGGAACTGGAATCAAAGTCCCCCTTAAAAAGGGGGATTTAGTTCTATCTAAAAGTATTTGATACATCACGCTTGGACTTTGAAAAAATCCTCTTAAACCAAGAATTTGCACGGCGATAAAGATGCTCTCATTGCTGCTGAACGTCTCAGTCATAAATTACCCTTTATTTTTAACTTCAATGGGAGAGGTGTTTGCAACTCCTGCACGGATTGCTATATATAAATTTGACCCAATCAATAGTTGATGAAAATTAGACAAAGTAGATAATTGATTCTAAATAACTGCCAAACTGGCAACACTGTCTTCTTGGATTTGTTATTCATTAGTACTTACTAGGGTCGTTAAATTGATGTCTACTGACTGAACGCTACACAGCGCTCAAATTCTTTACAGAGAAAACAGGTCAGACAGCTAAATGGGGAAGAATTACACTAATTTTTTAAGAATCATCAGAATATGATTGGTCAGTTACTAGCAGGACATTATAAAGTCCTTAAAGTCTTGGGTGAGGGGGGTTTTGGGCAAACATACATTGTTGAGGACATTCACCTCCCAGGAAACCCTAAATGCGTCCTCAAACATCTCAAAACTACTAGTACCGACCCGGAGATTTTAGAAACTACTAGAACTCTCTTTCAAAAAGAAGCCGAAACCCTGCAACAGTTAGGTAGCTACGACCAGATACCCCGCCTTTTAGCCTACTTTGAAGAAAACCAAGAATTTTACTTGGTGCAAGAATTTATTAACGGGCATCTCCTGAGTAAGGAACTACTTCCGGGAAAAAAGTGGACGGAAAGCCAAATTATTGAAATGCTTGTTGAGATGTTGGGTATTTTAGAATTTGTCCACAGCCAAGGGGTAATTCATCGGGACATTAAACCCGACAATATCATTAGGCGTGCCTCAGATAATAAATTAGTGCTGATTGACTTTGGGGCAATTCAGCAACTACGAAAGCAAAAAGCTATGGGGATGGGACGGCAAAATATCACTTTAGTGGTTGGGACTCGGGGTTATATGCCCTCGGAACAAACCAGACGTTTACCGCGTCCTAGCAGTGATATTTATGCTTTAGGAATGATGGGCGTTCAGGCACTAACAGGGGTGTATCCATCCGAACTTCAAGATGACCCGGATACAGGGGAAATCCTTTGGCAACACCTAACTCCTGTAAGTCCAGAGTTAGTAGCTATCTTGACTAAGATGACGCGCTACCATTTCAAAGACCGCTACCAGACGGTGACTGAGGTATTGCAGGCGTTGGGGGAATTGGCGATCGCTGATACACCGACACATTCACATACAGTTACCACTACCACTCTGTACGATCTGACTTTAGAGTGGCTTGAAGCTGGAGAGGTAAAAATTCGCAAAATTCTCGAGAAGCAACAAAGTAAAAACCCTGGGAAAATCCGCCTTGGTCGCGATCCCCTAGCGTGCGATATTGTTGTCCCAGATCCGACCGTATCCGGGCTGCATGTTGAAATATTTTTTCATTCTCAAAAGCACAGGTTTTACTTGCGGAATCTGCGCCAGAAGAATCCTCCTATTGTTGATGGTCGATTGCTTTTAGCTGGTGAAATGCCACTTTCTATTGGGAGTTGTCTGCGCTTAGGACAACAGGATTTTAAGGTGAGTGCTATTAGCTGCAAAGACTATCCTGCTGGTTACGTCCCGAGGGAGTACGCACTCGTTCACATTGCAACGCCACAACCTGTAGTCCAGACTGCACGGATATCGAAAGTTAAGAAGTCTGTTGACATCCCACCGACATTCCCACCAGGAACTCCTTCCATAGTTCTGCCTTTACACCGCAAAGTTTCGCCAGTATTTGGGGTGTGTGTAGCAGCTGTTGTCAGTGCCATCGGTGGTTTAGTATTTTTCAATACTAGTCATTTAGGTGGAATTCATGTACAAGAGAATTTCATCACACAAGAACCAAAACTGTGTCGTGTCGTATATCCAGCAGGCGGGAGATACTTTGCAAAATTACGCCCTGAACCGCAAACAGAAGTTGGCGCACTCAAACAACTCACGCTAGGCGAGAAAATCTTATTTGTTCGAGCCAAAGGTGACTTTGTGGAAGTTAAACTTTCTGATGGAACTCAAGGTTGGATTTTCGGTGACGAGATACAGTCTTGTGGGAAATTATGAATTATGAATGATGAATTATGAAACTAATTTTTGGGGTTGCTGAATACAGGGCGTGAAAATTGTTTCGTTTGATTCCGAAACTCTGGTAAATTGGTATCAAAAACAAACCGTCGATTATTTGTCATCATTCAAAATCGATTTTAAGATTTCAGGCGTTAATCCTCGCTCTTGTGCTTCAAGGCTTGCTTGATCCATCGTGTTTCTCAAACGTGCAATGGCCTCTTGTCTAGGAGTTGTAAATTGAGACTGCATAATTGCCGCAATCTTAAGTTGCAATTGTTGCCGTTCTTCTTCAGTGGCATTGCGGTATGCCTCTGCTACCTCAGAGGGAACTTTGATAGTAATTTCTTCTTTAGTAATCATGGCCTGTTTTCTTCCATAATTTCTCATTTTTAATCATGTTATAGCGTTTCCTAGTACAGGTCGGCGTAAATAAGGCACCCATTTGAAATGTCTAAAACCCTGATAGTCACGGTAATTACGAATTACGAATTACGAATTACGAATTCCGCATAGCGGTACTAGTCTACTGAGAGACTTCAATTGTTGGTTAGAGCGATGCCTACGGCGGTAAACTACGTACTTTCTAATAAGATGATTTTGTACGGTTGTGATAGATTAATTTAATACAATATAATTACCTATTGACATAATATGCTAATTTTAGCATACTTGACATTACATGAATCAAAAACAAGAAAAGCCTCTCAGATGGATTGCAAGCGCCCTTAATGATTTAAAGAAGTTTCCTGAAGATGTACAGGATGTAATGGGTTACGCTCTTGATTTAGCACAACATGGTCAAAAGCACCCTGACGCAAAACCTTTACACGGGTTCTTTGGAGCAGGTGTTTTAGAAATTGTAGATGATTTTGATGGGGATACATACAGGGCGATTTACACTGTTAAATTTGAGGGTGTTATCTACTTGCTACATTCCTTTCAAAAGAAATCAAAACATGGTATTGCTACACCACAACAAGATATAGAGTTAGTTAAAAAAAGGTTGAAAATCGCTCAAGACGATTATTTACAATCAACTGCCAAAAAAATGGAGTAAAAAAATGGACGAAGAAAATAAAGTTGATGTTAGTAGCGGAAATGTATTTGCTGACTTAGGTTTATCTAATCCTGAAGAAAGATTATTGAAAGCTGAACTAGTACGTAAAATTAGTGAAATCATTACTAATCTAAATTTAACACAAGTTCAAGTAGCCGAAATTATAGGAATCGATCAACCAAAAGTTTCTCTACTAATTAGAGGTAGATTAAGTGGTTTCTCAACTGATAGATTGATATCTTATCTAAACAAGTTAGGTAGTGACGTAGAGATTACAGTTAAACCTAAACCTGAAAATCGTAAATTCGCTCAGACAATTGTAGTCTGATAATTATTACCTTACAAAAAAATGCAATCTATTGCGTTTCATCACTAGCATCCAAAGGCATCCAGTCATTTGGCGTACGAGTGACATCATGTCCTTTAGACACCAATGCTAAATGCAGTGCTTTAATTGAGGTATCTGCATCCAGGTGAAGCTTGAGTTTAACCATTGGCAATTTCTAAGGATTGCTCAGAAGCGATCGCCGCGTCAATCTGCCCCTTATTTACTGCATAAAAACGAGCGAGCTTCTCTTACCTGTGCTTCAGCAAGCTCATACTCATTCTTCATCTGACTTGGACTCATACCCCACTTTTGGGAAGCGATCGCCACAGTCTGCACCCGAATTCCCGTCCCTTTGATGACTGGCACAAGTTGTCCATTTGCCCCCTGGCGATAAGCAATTTGTGGAAAAGATGCTTTGAGGGTACTTACTTTTTCTGTTACAGCCCACAGAATAAATTGGTCAAGTGAAATACCCTGACTCTGAGCTAATTGCTCAATTTCATGCTTCAACTGGTCAGGTAAATTTAGGGCATATGCTGTCATTTTCAGTTTTTAGTTTCTGGCTCTAGAAACATCATATTGTAAATCTAGATAAACATCCCGTGGAATTCTAGCTTGAAACCAAAATATATACTGAATATAATGTATTTTAATTAACAAAATGTTTAGTAACTGAATGAGCCAGTTTACATTTCTCCAAGCTGAATTCCCCGCAATTTACGAATCCGCAGTTTTTAACAAAACACTCCTCATCATCAAACTTGTGCGCTCCAAAACCAAGTTCTGGCAGATGGTAGGACGGGGAACCCAAGGCAGGTATAATCCGCTTTGCTCTCTCACTGTCATGGATAGTCAAAATGCATCAGTGATAGGTTAAAGCTGTGTACCTTTTGTCAATACCTCCAAGGAATGTTGAAGAAGGCAGAAGTACGAAGGCAGAAGGCAGAAGGCAATTGGATGGGGATTCAGACCCCACCCAATTGAACGAGCAACATAGTGGCGGGGGTCTTAAACCCAGTTGGGCAAGGCAGAAAGGCGCAACAAGCAAACTTTTTTCTTCCCTTCAGCATAGCTGCCTTCTGCCCTCTGCCTTGCCCGAAGGGCGATAAAAAACACAATAAGAATGATAATCGCTCTTGAGTGGGGGAGGAGGAGCCGAGATCGCAGATTATCCCCTCACAAACAAAAAAAACGTGACGCCAACAGCATCACGTTATAATCAACACAACTTAGAAACACACACACATGAAGATCTTTATGTCCAATATTCTAAAGTTTGGAGTCATCTGATGACCATCGTGGTATTACTGATGTTTGACTCAGCAATTCAAAGAACTTCACGAAGGATTCCTACTTCTGGGATGAATTCTTGAAAAGGATTCCCTAAATAGACCAAATTTCCTCCCTAGAAGCAATGGGGAATTTCACCAAAACGCAAATTTTCCATCAGAGCAACATCGTTGCCAGGTTTCACCCAACTACCCCACGGCAAATTCCGTGTACTGACGCATCTTTGGTGGGTCAAACCCCAAAACAATGTCCTCTTTAGGGACACCAAGTTCCACTAATTGGTTTGCAATGCCAACTTCGGTACCATCCTCCTGAATCCAAATTTTGCCATTGATGATATCGAGGTGAAGGACGGTGCCATACAATCGCTTCGACTCACGCCAACCAACGTAGACTAATTGATAGTGGTCGCGTTCAGTATCGAAAATAGTTTCGGCTTGGATACGTTGATCCCAGACAAGTTTTGCCTGTTCGGTTAGCAGGTTTTGGATGTGTCGTCGATATTCATTGACGGTATCCATCGTTCAATCACCTCCAAATCAATATTTAGGAATCATATAGGACTAGCCCTTTCAAGGTGCAAGTCGTAAGAGAAGGATTTCCTTCGTGTTCTTCGCGTCTTCGTGGTTTAAAAATATTTTTAAACCGCGAAGACACGAAGAACGCGAAGATCAAATGTTGAAAGTCGGGCATAATTTTCCAGATTTTTGGTTCACCTTGAAAGGGCTGATCATATAGGACTTACGCATTGACAAAAAGAATAAACTATGTACATCTCTCGTTACAAGGCTCTGCCTTGTAATGCTCTTCAAAGGAGGCTCTGCCTCACGATTTGAGGGGTTGCAGAGCCTCCCTTAATCACATTCCCAGCCTGAGGCTGGGAACGAGTCAAACGCCGGAATTTCCTTATACATATGATGGTTGATTTGTCTTGTGCGTAAGTCCTGTCATATTTGATTTTTGAAATATACGTAGGTGGGGATATGCCCTACACAACCCGGATATGGTGGGCTTTAGCCCGGACTACACTACTTACTCCCGAACCGCTACAAGAAAACCTTTCTTCTTCTCTTCTTTCTTCGTGTACTTCGCGTCTTTGCGGTTCGTTAAAATAGGTAATTTTAGACCGGGAAGGGAGTAAAATTTTTCATAAATGATTTAGGATTCCTATATATAAAGTGAGGATATTCCAGGGGGAAACGCTCAATGTCTTTTCCTCGAGCAATTGCTCAGAGGGCTGAGTGACTCGCTCTAATATATCGGCTGGGTCCTTTGCTGCTAACCCTAAGTCACTCTGTAACGACAACTCGGCTGGCTCTCCGTGGCATTCATAACACCGTAAAATCCACTGCTCTTGGTCATCCTCCGACTGCTTGAACGCCATTAAGACTAGATTCTGGGCTGATAAATCCAAGAATCGACCAACTGGCGGTAAAGCGGCTATCCCGGTAGCCTCTATACCCTGGCACATCATCACTTGAAGTGGTAGATTCAGTTCATAGCCCCGTCGCACCGTTTGGGCTGCCTGCCAGTTGCCTGAGTGAGGATAGATGGCGTAAGTAAATTCATGGTAGCCTCGGTCAGCCTCTGGATCGGGCCAACTTGGACTACGTAGTAGAGTTAGGCGCAATTGATTCGATTGGCTATCGTAACCGTATTTGCAATCATTCAGCAAACTCACACCGTACCGATTGGGGCATTGGGAATTGCTAGGAAGTTCCGAAGCCCCATTCTCTATCTCCTCTGTCAAATCGGCCCATCGCATAGCAGGAACTTCCCATTTTGCCACATCTCTAGGTTCTGTAGGTCGGGTTGGACGCCGGATAGCACCGCACGGAATCTCATAAGTGACGTAATCCGCTTCTAGGGTTAGCGGGAAAGCCGCTTTTACTAATACGTGGTGCTCCTGCCAGTCCACATTAGTCACAATTTTGAGAATCGGGGACTCAACTGAGAGGATGTAATCTTGGCAGAATTCAGATTTACCCAACTGTCGCACCACCCGCAGACGCTGTTGCACTGGTCCAATATCTACCAAATGGATAGATTTCAGATGGGTTGGGGGCAAAGGGTGTTTGGCATAGTTTGGGTCAATATTCCAAGCATCCCAATATTGACCACTATCCTGGAATGCTTGCAACTGATTACATCCTTCTTTATTGACAATTTCCCTCTTATGAACTTTGTCGAATATACTGCAAAATTCACCACTTTTAGAATCAACAATGACCCGCAAAAATTCATTTTCTAAAATCCAATCTTTTTTAGTCAGAGTTTTTTCATCCTCTGAATCAGACTTAAGTATTGAAAGAGACAAATAGTCTTTTTCTGTGTCTTTCTGGTCAAATTCTGAGGTAAAAATCGGGTCTTTTGGCTTTGCAGTCTGTTGACGACATAGCCAAAAGACGCGATAGCCGACTGATGGAATATCAGTCGCTAGAAATAGGAGTACCGATACCTCAGATATCTGGGATGGTAGTTGGTGTCCTTCCAAGTCGTAAATTTCCCAGTAATGACCTCCGTTGCCCCCACTTTCTAAGGGGGGAGAAGTTGGTAAGGGGACAGCGACGACTTCTTTCCGCTGCCAATTCAGGGGGTTAAAAACGATAATCGGCAAGGCGTCTGGCTGTGGTGGTGGGGGAAAATCAATTCGGGATGCGATCGCTCTTAGTGAACTATCTAATATCTCCGAACCAACTCGATCTACGAATTGCCATGCCTGGTTTGCATCTACATAAACTGGGGGAATCGACGTTCCCGGTAGAATGTCGTGAAATTGGTTAAACAACACCTTCTTCCAAGCTTCTGACAATTCAGCCTTGGGATAAGCTACCCCAGCGCTTAGGGTTGCCAAAGAAGCAAACAGTTCGGCCTGGTATAACAACCCTTCACAATGCCGATTCCAACGCTTTTGAAGAGCATGAGTAGTGTAGCAGCCACGATGGAACTCAAAATACAGTTCATCATTCCAGACAGGAAACTGCTGAGTGCTAATTTGTTGCAAATAGGCACTGACTGTGGTATACTCTTGACGTGGGAAAAAAGGAGATTTCTGCCATCGGCTTGCCACATTTAACATGTCTAGAGTGGGACCGCCACCATGATCGCCACATCCAAAAAGCCAGAGGGAGTCTTTCAACCCAGTCTGCTTTTCCCAGTCAATGGCGTAGTTAGTCATTTTGATGGGGTCGATGCTTTCACCGATAGAGTTAGACATGAGGCTGAGTATCTGAGTGCCATCAGGCGATCGCCACCAAAAAACTCCGTAAGGAAACTCTGTGGTATCATTCCAGCTCAGTTTCTGGGTGACAAAGTATTCAATCCCTCCAAGTTTGAGCATTTGGGGCAGAGTCGCACAGAAACCAAAACTATCCGGCAACCATACAACTTTACTCAACCGCCCAAACTTTTCCTGCACATAACGCTGACCATAAAGAATCTGTCGCACAATCGATTCGCCATTAATCAGGTTAAGATCTGGCTCAACCCACATCCCGGCTACAACTTCCCATCGTTCTTTCTCAACCTGTTGTTGAATAGCAGCAAACAAATCTGGGCGATGCTGTTCAATCCAGGCGTACAAAGCTGGGCTGGAATGGCAGTAAATCAGGTTGGGAAACTCTCGCTGTAGCTTTAGAACCGATTCAAAAGTGCGCTCTCCAACCTCCCATGTTTCACTTATCGGCCACAACCAAGCCAGATCGAGGTGAGAATGACCCAGCAACAACATGCGGCGTTGTTGTAGTAGTGGCAATTCATGAATTGCTGCTGTGAGGTTTTGGCGTAGGCGTAGGAGCGAAAGCAAGAAGGCTTGACCATCTGGGAGTGCTGTCCAATCAATAAGAGCAATAGCTGCTGTAATGAGGTATAATTTTTCTGGTGAAAAGGTTTCTACATAGCGCTGCAATATGGCTAACTCATCAGCGACGAAACCAGGTTCAAGCCCCTCATCACTAGTAGACTCATACACGCACAGCGATCGCATCAACGCCCCTGTATCATTAACTGGACTAACCAACCGCAATGCAACGAAAATCTCCTCTCCTGGTTTTACAGATGGACTAAGCAAAACCCTGGTTGAGGCATCAAACAAATCTCCTTGCTGCAACAAAAAGCCATTGACAAAAATCTGGACGTCTTGTGCCCACCAAGTCAGCACCAGCCGTAATGCTAAATCCGTCACAGGATAGCCATGCAAATCTTGAGGAATGACAAATCTTTGAGCAAGCCATAAAACCTGACCGCCAGGGGGTATAGGAATGTGTCCTTTGGCATTGACTTCAGGCGTCGGCCAACTCAAAAAATTTGTAGTCAGGCTGATACTGGCGTCGGGAACATCTGATTCGCAATATCGCCAACTGCTTTGAACATTGAGCCGAGACATCTGGCTCAATCTTTGAATTGCTTGAGAAATTAGGCTACTATCCATTTTGGAAAATCAATAATTTTTATCGAGAGACGCGATTAATCGCGTCTCTACAACCAGACGGGATTAATCGCGTCTCTACAACCAGACGCGATTAATCGCGTCTCTACAACCATAAAATTTCTTAAACTACAAAGTATAAGTAAAATCTTCTACCAACATACCAGGAACCATACTGCCTCCAAGTTGGCGTCCTTCGTATGTTCCCACTTCCGGGATGAATTCTTGATAATTCGTCAAATCCACCAGGTTTTCTCCCCAGAAGCGATACAAACTATCATCAAAACGCAAATTTTCAATAGGGGCAACAATTTCGCCACCTTCTACCCAAAAACAGGCATAACGGGTCATACCTGTAATTCGACCAGTGGGGCGATCGCTCCAATTTAAGTAATGCAAATTCGATACATATAACCCTGTATCCAAACTAGGCAGAATCTGCTCAAATCCTAAATTCCCTACACTCACTTCTGGTACACGTAAAGACTCATCACCATTAGCAGCATTACTCGTTTTTTGATATTCCTTAGCTGTGCGAGAATTCACCAAAGTATTGACCAAAACTCCTCGTTCAATTAACGGTAACTCTAGTGCTGCCATTTCTCCCCATTCATTAAATCGCGGCATCAACCCCCGCCGAAAGTTTTCCTTTAAACTAAATACAGGAGACAACTGCTTTTCTTTACGCCACAGCAAAGCTAAAGCACTCCCTCCTTGTTGTAAATCAGCTTCGCTCGTACCTCCCCAAGAAAGCATAGCCAATAAATCAGCCACTGCTGCTGGCGCAAAATAAGTTTTATACTGTCCCCGTGGCACTTCTCTAGCTGGATGCGAAAGTAATTCTAGTTGTTTTTTCTCATAATTAATTTGGGCTATATAAGCTTCATTATTCCAGTCACTACCAGCCAAAATACCTTTAACCGCTCGTCCTTCAGTCGTGAATATAGAATAATCTAACGTAAAAGAATCAGTCGCAAACCAATGTTTCTGACCACTGGAATCGCCATAAGCTTTAATGACAACTCCCCCTGCATATAAGCCTGTAAAATCTAATTCTGCAACCTGTTCCAGTACCGTTGGCACTACTGCTTCTGCTGCCAATAAATTCCCCGAATGTATTTCCCGGCTGATATTTTTTCCTACTGGCAACACCACATATGGATCCATCGGTAACAGAGGAAGTTCTTCACGTAGCTCTGACAAAGCTTTGTATGCCACTTGCCAATCTACTTCCCAATTTCCCGTAAACGCAAACTGCCGAAAATTACTGCGCTGATTGTGTATCAACGTTAGCTCTATCCAACCATCAGCAACATAACCTGTTTGTCGTACCTTCGCTTGATTGAAACGAGTAAATTGACTCTGTTCACTACTCAATTTGGCAATGAATTCTTCACTTTCCTCTTTCTTCTCTAGAAGAGCTTCAATCAGTTTGTTAAAGCAGGTTTCAAGCACAGATAATTCTTGTTTTTTCATAAGCATCAATGAAATGGGAATGGGGAGTGGGGAAATGGGGAGTGGGGAATGGGGAGTGGGGAAATGGGGAGTGGGGAAATGGGGAGTGGGGAGTGGGGAGTGGGGAAATGGGGAGTGGGGAGTGGGGAGTGGGGTGTGGGGACTTTAAAATTTAGAATTGGGAATTATTCATTTTCATTTTCATTTTGCATTTTGCATTCTTTCTTTTTCCCCACTCCCCACCCCCCACTCCCCACTCCCTACTCCCCATTCCCTCTTAACCCCCTCCACCAAAGACTTCGATGTTAGCAAATGCACAAACTGGTGAACCATGTCCTACCCAAATCGTCTGGTTTGGTTCGCCTTTGCCACAAAGAGGGGTACCATACATTTTCCAAGTAGAAGAGTTTCCTACATTAATTAGGCTGCCCCAAAAATCTGGAGTCGTGGCTCGGTAGTTAGGATTGCGGAGGGTTTTGGTAAGTTTACCATTCTCAATTAATTTAGCGTACTCGCAACCAAATTGAAATTTATATCGCTGATCGTCAATTGACCAAGAGCGATTAGCTTCCATGTAAACACCGTGTTCTACAAGAGCGATAATTTCATCAAAGGTGGCTTGTCCTGGTTCTAAATTCAAGTTTGCCATGCGATCGATTGCTGGTCGATTCCAAGAGCAAGCACGGGCACAGGCGACCCCCGGAACACCAGCCCTGGCTTGACTTTCCAGACTGCCCAAACCCCTTTGGAGTATACCTTCTTTAATTAAATACTCACGTGTAGCCACAGCACCCGTATCATCGAAGCCATAACTAGCTAATTCACCAGGGACTGTGGGGTCAAAGGTGATGTTCATTTGCGGCGAACCATAGACTAGATGACCGAAATCACTCTTTTTGACAAAGCTACCTCCAGCGTAGTTACGCTCATCTCCTAAAATTCGATCAATTTCTAGGGGATGTCCAACACTTTCGTGGATTTGCAGCATCATCTGATCGGGCGCTAGTACTAGATTTGTGCGAGTGGTCGGGCATTCTTCTGCTGTCAACAGTTCTACCACCTGTTCGCCAATTTGCTGCACTTGATCCCACAATTTGTCGGAGTTGAAGAGTTCCAGTCCACCTTGGAAATAGTTGGCATGCAAGCCGTTGTGGGTGCGCTGCTGAACAATCGCTCCATCTTGAGCTGTAGCTCCGTAATGAGTACCCAGAAACATAAATTTTTGATACACTTCTGAGCCGTTGCTACTGACCAACCAAGTCTCTCTCTCGGTGGCATTGGCGCTGCCTATAGTTTGTACAATCTGGTTAGAGACTTTCAAGGTATGGCAGATCCGGATAAGTAAATCATTTATTTCCCCTGGACTGAGAGTATTCAAAGGTTTGAGGAACCCAGAAGTATATTGACCGACTACTTTAGGACGCTCTGTTGCTGCTTGAAAAGGATATATCAACCATTCCCTAGCAGCAAGTGCTTGTTTATACGCTATTTCAGCAGCAGTTTGTAGGGACTGCGGTTGCAGGGAATTGGTTGCTGCATAGCCTACACAGCCGTCAACTAAAACTTCCAGCATGGCTCCGGTGGTGGAGGATTTGCCGTTATTTTGGGGCAAACCGTCACGAACATTATGAGTAGAGGAGGTTTCTTTTACTACTCTTATGCCGAGCCAATCTGCGGAAACTTCTATGCTAGCGATCGCCTTTGTAAGTTCAGACAACATAATTTCATTTAAATTAACTGCGGTGCCATCGGGTGCCATCACGGCTATCAATTAGAGTAATACCTGCCAGCAGGAGGTCATTGCGGATGCGATCGGCTTCGGCAAAATTTTTCCCTTGACGTGCTTGTTGCCTTTGCTGAATTAACTCCTCAATTTCCGCATCGCTTAAACCGCTACTGCTGTTAGTTTCTACGAATGCTGTATTAACTTCCAACCCGAGAACTTCAGCTAAAGTGACCAATGTGTGCCACTGCCTTTGTAGTTCTACGGTTGGCATTTCTGATTTCCCCTGATGTACTAAAATATGTCCCTCGCGCTGTAAATTTTTGGCAAGCTCAAATAGCACTGCTAAACTCACAGAAAAGTTAAAGTCATCGTCTCCTGATTCTTTAAACCGTTGGATGATTTCTTGATCTAACTGATTGCCATCATTGGTAAAACCTAGTTGCTTCCCATACTCATAGCCAAATAGCAAGCCCTCTTTGAGGGTTTTCCAGCTATTGACAGCAGTAGCGATCGCTTCATCCGTAAAATCAAGCGGTTTGCGATAATGGGCTTGCAGCACAAAATACCGCACCGCCATCGGTTCAACCGGACGAGCCAACAACTCCCGAATGGTGATAAAGTTGCCCAAAGACTTGGACATTTTCTTCCCATCCACCATCACCATACCGTTATGCATCCAGTAACGTGCCAGCGGTTTGTTCATAACCGCTTCCGACTGAGCAATTTCATTCTCATGATGGGGAAATATCAAATCTCCACCACCACTATGAATATCAATGGTTTCACCCAGTCTTGAACGAATCATCGCTGAACATTCGATATGCCATCCCGGACGACCTTTACCCCAAGGCGAGTCCCAAGCTGGTTCTCCTGGTTTCGCGGCTTTCCATAGAGCAAAATCAAAGGGATGTTCTTTTTTCTTCTCTTGCGGTTCTTCAGGATCTACTCTACCACTCCCACCTGCTTGCATTTGTTCTAGTTCTCGTCCGGAAAGCTTGCCATAAGCAGGAAACCGTTCTACCCTATAGTAGACATCACCGCCAACGGCGTAGGCGTAGCCTTTTGCTTCTAATATTTTAATCAAATCCTCAATGGCGGGAATATTTTCAGTCACGCGGGGATACTCATCAGCATCCTTGACGTTTAAGCGGCGGATATCTTCAAAATAGGCATCGATAAAGCGATTTGCCACCGCTTCCATCGTTGTACCTTGTTCCTTGGCACGGTTGAGAATATTGTCGTCAATGTCGGTAAAATTCTGTATGTAGTGTATTTGATAGCCCCGCCATTGGAGGTAACGACGTATAGTATCCCAGACAATGTAGGAACGTGCATGACCCAGATGGCAGTAGTCATACACTGTCACACCGCAGCAATACATCTTAACCAATCCTTTTTCAATGCTTTCAAAGGATTCTTGGTGCCGCGTAAGGGTATTGTAAACGGTTAGGGTCATAGCTAAGTAACACTCAAATAAAGATACGTAATAATAGGGGAGAGCATCTGGGATGAAATAGCAAACATCCCTATGCTAGTGTTTTCTGTACTCTCTGCGCTACATTTCTAGTTTTGAATTTTTAACAGCAGCGCTATGCAATCAGTAGTTAGTTCCGAATCTCAAGCATTGGATGCACCGAAACAAGGACTACCAGTAACAATTATTACTGGCTTTCTCGGTAGCGGCAAGACGACTTTACTCAATCATATCTTGAGCAATCAGCAGGGTCTGAAAACTGCTGTGTTGGTCAATGAATTTGGCGAAATTGGCATCGATAACGAGTTAATTGTCTCTACCACAGAGGATAACATGGTGGAGTTAAATAATGGTTGTATCTGCTGCACCATTAATACCGATTTGGTGGATGCCGTATACAAAGTTCTGGAACGCCAAGAGAAAATAGATTATCTAGTTGTGGAAACAACTGGACTGGCAGACCCTCTGCCAGTTGCTCTCACATTTCTTGGCACTGAGTTACGGGATTTGACTCGTCTGGATTCGATTATTACCGTAGTAGACGCGGCAAATTACAGCCTGGATTTATTCAATTCTCAGGCGGCTCACAGTCAAATTGCCTATGGTGACGTGATTTTGCTCAATAAGACGGATTTAGTTCCTCAGCCAGAATTGGAGGCTTTGGAAGCAAAAATTCGCGAAGTTAAGGAAGGAGCGAGAATTATCCGCACCACGCGATCGCAAGTCCCACTACCCTTAATTCTGAGCGTCGGTCTGTTTGAGACTGGCAAGTATTTTGATGCTGCGGACGACCATGGTCACGAACATGACCACCACGACCATGACCATGAGCATCACCATCACCACGATCACGACCACGATCATCACCACGACCACGACCATGACCATCACGATCATTCCGACCATTTAGATAATGATGGTTTCACCTCATTATCTTTCCAGAGTGACAAGCCTTTTGTGATCAGGAAGTTTCAATATTTCTTAGATAACCAGCTCCCCTCTAACGTCTTCCGGGCAAAGGGGATTATGTGGTTTGATGAAAGTCCCAAACGGCATATTTTCCATCTTTGCGGCAAGCGCTTTACTCTGGATGATGATGAGTGGAAAGGTGAGAAGAAAAACCAAATCGTGCTGATTGGTCAAAATTTGGAGCATGATAAGTTACTCCAACAACTGGAGAACTGTGTCTGTCTCCCTTCCAACACCCGAGGTAAAGGCTTTGGGAAGTAAAAGTTAGGAGTTAGGAGTTAGGAGTTAGGAGTTAGGATTTATCATCTTAACTATTCACTCCTCACTAACTCCAACTACTTCTAAAGGAGTGACTGAACCCGCTCTGTAAACTAGAAACCCCACCCTCTTATAGGGTGGGGAGGTTCATAAATTGTTATTTTTACTTATACTAAAAACGGTTGAAAGCAATACTATTCTATAACCGCCAACAGCAATTGTCCCTCACCCCCTTCCCCTCTCCCAAGAATTGGGAGAGGGGTGAAGTTACTCTCGTTCAACTCTAGTTCCTCGAATCCCTTTTGGGAGAAGGGGTTAGGGGATGAGGGCTAAAAAAGTCTACCTATTAACCGTTTGCGGTATACCTAAAAACATACCATATTTTTTCAATATTTTTCTTTTTCATTCAAAATTTATATTCTGCTATAGCTTGATACTATACAGCAATTAATACGGAGAACATTGGGTTTCAATTTTCATCGAAAATTTACGCAAAATATAAGTCTTGAAAATGTGAAATATCTCGTAATAAGCAATATAGTCAACTCTGGCTTGTTGTTATTTATGTATCAATACTTAATTAATGTATTTTTTTTTACTTTAATTAAAAAAGACAAAAAAAGACTATACTTTTTTTAGTAGATGTTGTAGGTTTATATACATGAGCTTATTCGATAACAGTAATTCCAGATAAATGAAGCCGCAACTTTCTTTTATCTTCTGGAGTTACTGTGATAAAAAAATCATATTTTCTGTACACTGCATCCATTAGCAGCTTTTAGTGTGCCCTATGTTTAAAAGTTCATAAACACAAGTAAAAACTTTAAAAAGGACTAAATTTATCATGATGATCGCATCTGAAAACCAACTACTTTCTATTGACCGAGTTGCCTGTAGTAGATGGTAGGTAGTAGGGGCTACTTGCAATACACCCCTACTGGGGGGGATAGTGAGGGAGCTACTAAATTTATTTATGAAAAAAATATTTTTTTCGAGATGGATAGCACAAGAAATAAAGCGTTACTCGTCCGAAACCCCTAAATTTATGATGTTGTTTGTCAATTCATGATGGGTCTGACCCTACACCCAACTCGATCCTAATTACTGCAACTGACAGTAATATTAGGCACATGTTGCATTGTGACGATTTTGGGACGGCGTTATCTCGGGCAAACTGATGTAGTTTGCGAGATGATTGCAGGTGTGGTATTGGGACCATCTTTATTAGGCATGATCGCGCCTAATTTACAGCAATGGTTATTTCCTAAAGCCCCCATATTGGTTCAAGGTATTGCTGGAGTTACGAAAATTCCCCACCCATCAATGTCTATTTTGTTTGCCATCAGCCAAATTGGGTTGGTGTTATACATGTTTTTGATTGGCTTGGAATTTAATAGCAATCTAATCAAACAAAGACTTCAAAGTGCAGGTTTAGTTTCTTTAGCAGGAATAGCGGCACCATTTAGCTTGGGTGCAGTTGCGGCTTTTTTCTTATCCAGTCAAACAGAATTATTTGCCAAAGGAATTACACCTTGGGCAGCAGGGTTATATTTAGGTGCATCCATGTCTATCACTGCTTTCCCCATGTTAGCACGGATGCTCTATGAACGTGGTATTGCCCAGACTCGCTTCGGAACTTTGGCATTAGCAGCAGGTTCGATGGATGATGCTACCGCATGGTGTTTGTTAGCAATTGTGCTTGCTAGTGTTAAAGCAAATGCAAGTATTGCTGCTTTTGCTATTGGTGGTGGTTTAGGTTACACTTTATTGGCAATTTTTGTCGGACGACCTATCCTAACCGTCTTTACCCGCATGACCAAACGTGATAGTGGTGTCACAATTCAAACTCTGACTATAGTCTTAATAGTGTGTAGCAACCCCACTGCAAGCTTCTCTTGCGCAGCGGGAATATACGAGTGTAAGCTATATCCAGTTTGGCGGTGGTTATTTTGGCAAGCTGCACCAAATTGGCGACATCGAACAAGGCTGCACCATCGGCTTTGCATCTACACTTCATCTTGAGCGATCGGATCTCAAAGTGAGAATCATCGATTTGCCTGCACAAGTAGAACAATCTGCTGTAGAACGTGTCATTGATGACATCTCCAGACCGGATGCTTACTTAGCAGTGGGCTATGATGAGGAACTGACTCGGCGGATTCCTCGCCCTCGGATTCAGGACAGGACATTATATGAAAACCGCAATATAACCTGGACATCAAAAGATGTATTTTTAGTTACAGGTGGAGCCAAAGGTATCACTGCTGAGTGTGCTTTAGCTTTAGCCAGGGTGACAGGTGTGAAAATGGCTCTGGTAGGTAGTTCACCCCATCCCCAAGACAATCCGATGGGTAACAGCAGTCCAGAGATTTCTCGTATTCTCAGAAGATTCCGTGATGAAGAGTTAACTTGTCAATATTATCAATGTAATGTTGCTGATGCTCGAGCAGTAGCAGCGCTAGTTGAGCGGATTGAGACAGATTTAGGTAATATTACAGGGATTATCCATGGAGCAGCTTCTAACAAAGCACGACGGATAGAAAACTGCTCCGTGGAAGAGGCTCAAGCAGAAATTGGACCGAAAGTTCTTGGTGTAATGAACCTTTGTCAAGCACTCCAAGATAAGCCGCCCAAAATGTTTGCAGGTATTTCATCAATCGGTGCTGTGGTTGGGCTACCTGGTAATTCTTGGCATAGTTTCTCCAACGAGGTACTTGATTTAATCCTACGTCGCTTTGCTCAGGCGAACCCACAAACCTCAGTTCTTTCCATTGCTTACAGCGTTTGGGCAGAAGTGGGTATGGGAGCGCGGATGGGAACTGTTCGCAACCTTGGTCGTATGGGAATCAAAGCAATTCCTAAAAACGAGGGTGTAAATCGTTTTGTACAACTCATCCACAAATATCCTGGTGATGCCCAAGTCGTCATTACTTCCAGTCTCGGTGGTGTGCAGACATTGGGGCGTGGTTTTGATACCTGGCGAGTTAAACGGGTTCCACCTCCTGTTGCATTTAAATTTATCGAGAAACTCCAAATTATCGATCCCGGTATTGAAATTATTGCTCGCACCCACCTCAGCTTAGAGAAGGATTCCTACGTCAAAGACCACGTATACAAAGGCTCTTATCTATTCCCCACAGTGTTTAGTCTCGAAGCAATGGCACAGATTGTTGCCTATACTGTAGGTCAGGAGCGCTTTTATTCTCTCCGGATAGAAGATATCCGTTTGGAAAGACCGATTGTAGTAGATCCTCAAAACGGTGTAGATATCGAACTGCATACCCAAGTTTTAGAACGGGAATCTAGCAACGCTCCCCAACGAGTATTTGTAGAAATTAGAACTGAGCAAACTGGGTTTGCTAAGGCTCATTTTTCTGCTAACTTTGTGTTAGAGCAAAAAGTTGAAGCTCCCATTGAAAAGGTTGAACTGCCGATAGAGCCTCTGTATATTCAACCTAAACGAGACCTCTACAGTTGGCTGTTATTCCAAGGACTCCGCTTCCAACGGTTGGAGAAGATTTATACCCTGAATTCCACAAAAATGGTTTTCCGCACTCAACGGAATACTATTAAAGAAACGCAGAAGTCTTTGGATCGAGCCGACGGACCTTTCCTGCTAGGAGATCCTTATTACCGGGATTCACTGCTGCAATCGGTACAGCCTATGGTTCCCCAGGATCTTGGTTTACCCATCGGCATCAATAGCATTCAGATTTATCAATTAGATAACAACAATGTAGAGTCTTGTATTGGTGTTGCCCTTGGGGAAGGCAGAAAAGGCAAAGAGTACAATACCACAGTTTTTAGTGTAGATGAAAATGGGCGAGTTATTGACAAGCTAGAAGGGTATCATTTAAGAATGATCTCACATCGTCCGGATCATCCTACTGCCGAAGAAATAGCAAATCCTGGCGATGAAAAGGAACGACTGTTACATCAAGAACTGATGGAACGCTCCAAAGCTTTAGCTGAATTAAAAGGGCAAATCACCACTCAGAAGGCGACTATTGCTAGCTTGGAAGCTAAATTAGCAGGAGAAAAGAGTGCCCAGCAAGCGACTATTGAACGCAACAAAGCTGAATTACGTAATGCTCAGACTAATTGCGAACGCTATCAGAACTTATACCAACAAGGAGTAGTTCCTTCTCAACAACGTGATAGTTTTTGCCTCCAGCGCGACACGGCTGAAGACAGTCTCAAGGAAGCACAAGCAAATCTTGATCGCATCATTACCACCTCTGTTGAGCAGATAACCGAAGCAAAAGCCAACTTGAATCGCACAGTAACAACAAATCAAAAGCAAATCAAGGAAGCACAAGCAACTCTCAACTCAGTCGCAGAAGTCCGTCCGGTGGATGTGCAACTCGCTTCCTCAGAACTCGAAGCTGCACAAGCAAATGTGCAGCGAGCTCAAGCTGAGTTGGATTTAGCTTATGTGCGATCGCCTAGAAATGGTCGAATTCTTAAAATTCATACTTGGCCCGGTGAACTTATCGGCAATGATGGAATTGTTGAATTAGGTCAAACGGAACACATGTATGTAAAAGCAGAAATTTACGAAACGGATATCACCAAAGTTCGCGTAGGACAAACAGCAACTATCATCAGTCAGGGAGTCATAGACAAATTAAAAGGAACTGTAGAGGAAATCGGGTGGAAGATTGGTTTGTTAAAGCGTCGTCAATTTCTTCAGGGTACAGTAATTGTAGAAAGTTTTGAATAAAAATTATGCGTAGAGTTTTTATTACTGGCGCTTCTAGCGGAATCGGTCAAGCTTTAGCCATCAAGCTAGCACAGAAAGGTAGTACAGTAGGTTTGGCAGCTAGGCGCAAGCACAGATTGGAGGAAGTAGCTGCTAAAGTAGAACAAGCCGGTGGAAGAATTGCTATTTCATTGAACATCTTGGGTATATTTCTGCACTTTGTCAGCGATGCCCAAAAGTATTATACTCTTAAGTATAAAGAAGGACTCATTACAGAAGGGTTCTTTGAGCGTTGCCGTAACACCAATTACTTGGGAGAGATACTTATCTATAGCTCCTTTGCTCTGCTAGCTCAACACTGGCTTCCATTCTTAATTCTTGGCAGTTTTATCAGCATGATATTTATTCCGAACATGCTTAAAAAAGACCAGTCTCTTTCTCGCTATCCTGAGTTTGCTGACTATAAGCGCCACTCTGGACTTCTTTTTCCACTACTGTTTGTTTCAAAAACTACCAATTCACAACAGACAAGGACAGCAGGTTAAGCGCATCTTAATAATCATTGACAAAAATACGAATTTGTGATTTGTTGGCACTGTAAGCTTTTGCTGCTAAATCAACCAGTTTATCCAGTGATGTACAAGATATCAGCTTTCTGAGAACAGCCCCCACGAAAAAATCAACTAACAGGAGAAAAAAATGAGTAGAGACGATACAGAAGACACTACAATTTACAAAGTTGTCGTGAATCATGAAGAGCAGTATTCTATCTGGCCCGCAGACCGGGAGAACGCTCTTGGCTGGCGGGATGCTGGCAAAAGTGGGTTGAAACCCGAATGCTTGGAGTACATTAAGGAAGTGTGGACAGACATGAGACCGCTTAGCCTACGACAGAAGATGGAAGGGTCAAAATAATTCGTAATTTGTAATTCGTAATTCGTAATCAGTCGGAGGCGGAATCGTTATTACCCGCCTCGCAACTACCACTGATTCCGAAGACGGAATTCAGTGGGAGGCGAGGGCGCGGAATAGCTAAAAGATGAGAGAATGGTAAATTAACGATAATAAGAGTTTAAATTCAAGCATCATGGCTCAAATCCAGTTCTCTAGAGGTATTAAGGAAGATGTGATTCCAGATGTACGCCTGACGCGATCGCGTAGTGGCAACAGTGGAACAGCGACGTTTACTTTCACTCAACCCAAGGCTTTGAGCAATAGTACCACCGAAGACATCACCGGGATGTATATGATTGATGAAGAGGGAGAAATCATCACCCGAGAAGTCAAGGGTAGATTCCTCAACGGCAAGCCAGAAGCCTTAGAAGCAGTTTACCTGATGAAATCGGAAGAAGAATGGGAGCGCTTCATGCGGTTTATGAAACGGTATGCCGAGGAGAATGGCTTGGAATTTAATACAACTAAAAAATGAGTAGATAGTTGTTGGTTGTTGGTTGTTGGTTGTTAGTGGACAGTCAACGACCCAACACTGATTGCTAAGAAGCAATACAGTGTGGGCTTGAAATATAGTCCAAGTGGTTAAACTCAACAACTAATAACCAATAACAAAATGACTGGTTATTGGTTTTGTAGATATAGGACTCCTCCGCAGATTTTTGAAATATACGTAGGTGGGGCTATGCCCTACACATCCGGGTTATGGTGGGCAGTGCCCACCCTACACTACTTAAAATTTTTCATGAATGATTTAGGATTCCTATAGTAGTTCAAACCAACAACCAACAACCAACAACCAACAACTAACAACCAACATATGAAACACCTCCCTCATCCTGACTCTCCAGGCGTGACGCTAACTTGTGCAGTTGTTACCGTCAGTGATACTCGCTCACCAGAAACAGACAAGAGTGGTCAGTTAGTTCAGCAATTACTGCAAGATGCTCAACATAAGATAGAAACCTACACGATTATTAAAGATGAGCCAGCAGATATTAAACAGCAGGTAGAACTACTGAGTAAAAGCGCAAACTTAGACGCAATAATTTTTAATGGTGGAACTGGAATTGCGCCAAGAGACACTACTTACGACGCTATATCGCAGTTACTGGAAAAAACGTTGCCTGGGTTTGGAGAGTTGTTTCGCTTTTTAAGCTATCAAGAAATAGGTTCACGCGCTATAGCATCTCGTGCTATTGCAGGCGTTTACCAACAGAAACTAATATTCTCCATTCCAGGTTCCAGCAACGCCGTGCGACTAGCAATGGAAAAGCTGATTCTACCAGAACTAGCTCACTTAGTAAGTCAATTGCGTCAATAAGAGTTAGGAGTTAGGAGGCGCGGAGTTAGGAATGAGAAAGAAGGTAATTTCTAGAACAAAATCAGGAGTTTGATCGTTTTCTTCCCAAGTTTTGTAAGAACGTCGGTCACGATTTTCTACTCCAAACACCACAAATACATCTGGTGCGACAACTGATTCTGGATTCCCTTTTTCGTAGTAGATAAACAAATTGCCAGCTACGTAGACATCAGAACGGTTTTGGAAATAAAGCCTGAGTGCACTTCTGGCGTAGGTAAGGTAGCTGCACTGGATATCTCCTTCAGCCATTGGTTTACCGTCTTCGTCCGGGTATTCAATTGGAGTAATGGGAATATATTCTACTATGACTGTCATAGACAAATCTCTCAAAGCTAGTAGGCGATTTCTGTCAATGCGTAAGTCCTATAATAAAACAACGCTCCGAAGTAAACAGCAACAAAAAAAAGACAGGCTTTTTACCTGTCCTACAATCCAGTATTCAATCAAGCCAAGATTTAGATATTCATTTCTGCTGCTTGGACTTTCTCAACCTGCTTCTTCTTCAAAACAAGCATAACTTGAGCTAACATTACAAGTGCAACGAAAGCTATCATCCATTGAATTCTGGTTGTATCTTGCAGCACAACTTCTGTGTCAGCTTGACCGAATCCACCGACGTTCGGGTTAATGGTCAAAGCATCTCCAGTCTTGACTGCTTGTCCTTCAGAAACAATCAGATCTGGCCCATTAGGAATGGTATCAGATACCAGTTCACCAGATTCAGTCTGGATGTTAACCACGTATTTGATGTTACCGTCTTCATCTTCCTCTTTGTTAATCTTGGTAATGGTACCAGTAGCGGAAGCGTTGTAAATGTTGTTGTTACTCTTTTCGCCAGTGGGGTAAATTTGTCCCCGTCCCCGATTAGCACCTAAGTGAACCGCATATTTGCCGAAGTGGATGTTCTTGTCGGTTGCGGGGTTGGGAGAAAGAACAGGGAAGACGATTTCCTGATACTGTTCACCAGGTAGGGGTCCCACAAGGACGATGTTTTCTTTGTCTTCGCTGTAAGATTGGTAGTATACACCCTCGACTTCTTCCTTTATCTCCTCGGGAATGCGATCCTCAGGAGCAATCTTGAAGCCTTCCGGTAGCATCAGCACAGCACCGACGTTCAAGCCGGCTTTGGAACCATCAGCACCCACTTGTTGCAAGCTGGTGTCGTAGGGAATTTTGACGACGGCTTTAAAAACCGTGTCAGGTAGCACTGATTGGGGAATTTCCACAACGCTGGGCTTTGCTGCTAGGTGACAGTTAGCACATACAATCCGCCCAGTCGGTTCGCGAGGAGTTTCGGGGTAGGTTTGTTGTGCCCAAAAGGGGTATGCAGCAGCAGATTGGGGAAGGGCTAGATCGCTGGTGAAAAAAAATGTCACAGTGGCGATCGCTACGAGCAATGTTTTCACAATTGCTCTAACACTGCGAGTTAACCTCGCTGGGGTACAAGCTTTTCTCATCTCTATAAGGACAATAATTCTCGAAATGAACGTCAAATGAATCGAGTCATGAGTAACTAACTCCTAACTCCTAACTCCTAACACAAAACTCTGTTAACCCCACCAAGGTGCTTCACCTGTACGGAAATCAGTTTCTGTCCATGAAGTGAGGACAATTTTGTCCTCTTGTGCTGTGGTGTGAGCCAGAGCTAAAGATAGCGGTGCTGGACCCCGGACAACCTTACCAGTAGCGTCGTACTGGGAACCATGACAGGGACACTTAAACTTTTGCTCAGCAATATTCCAAGGAACAACGCAACCTAAGTGGGTGCAGACGGCGTTAATACCGTAATCACCAATCGCCTCTTTACTTTCTACCACGATATAGGTTGGATCTCCCTTGAGTCCCTGAACCAGAACGCGATCGTCCACATTATGGCTTTCTAAAAAGTTGCTAACGCTAACCTCGTTCCCCAGCTCATCTTTTGCCGTCGTACCACCACCACCAGCGCCACTAGCAGGCGGAATAAAATACTTGACAACGGGATACAATGCTCCCAGAGCAACTCCGGTTACAGTCCCGAAAGTGAGAAGATTCATGAATTGACGACGCCCCATATCGGGTACGTCCGCTGATTCAGAAAATTGAGCCATAATCCACGCGTTCTTTGTGTATTTTGTTAACTATTTTGACTTGAGTTCTAATATTTGAGAAACTCTTGTCTGTTGATGCTATGACCCAAAACAATGCCAGGATGCTCTCTTCAAAGATATTTCTAGCATTTTTCTAGTAGCATTAGATTTCTTTATTTCCTTATCATACTTGAGTAACGGAACTTAACATCATAACTTAATGTAAAATCTAGTTGAGAAAAGCCATGACAGGACAGGAATTACATCAACTGTTGCTTGATAAGTGGGGACGCTCATATGATGTTCGGTTACGCCGGACACAAGGCAAGATATTTCTACAAGTCATGTGGAAATACTTAGAGCAAGCTTCTTTTCCTTTGAGTGAGGCTGAGTACCTAGAGCATCTAAATAGTGTCGCTAGTTATCTTAATGGTATGGGTGGGACAATACAGGTGCAAACATTTATTACACAAACAAGGGAGCGTCCCCGACTTGGCAAAGCTGTCAGCATTCCTCTAGATTTGGGTCAACGTGGATCCGAATGGTTGGTTGAGTAGTTTATAACACAACCGCAAAGAATCAGGAGATGTTATGAAATTTTTTATTTGGCTAATAGCTAATTGCAATTAACCATTGACAAATTGCTTATTTACCTATTAATTTAACCAAACCAATACCAGCATAGTAAAGTCCCAGCACTGCTCCCGCCAATAGGCTTTGGGTAAGTGGGTCTGTAGAAGGTGTAATAATAGCTCCCAAAACCACTGCTCCAACAATGACGTAGCGCCAACCAGAAAGCATTGTTTTACCCGAGACAATTCCCAAAGCACCAAGCAGTAGTTGAATGATGGGAATTTGAAATGCTAACCCAACACTGAAGAGCATCAATAACACAAGTTCAAAATATTTGTCAAGGGACCACAATTCCTCAACTACGCCAGATCCATAGCTGATGAAGAAATTCAAAGCAGCTGGTATTAACAGCAGGTAAGCAAATACTATCCCTAGGAAAAACAGAATACTCGACCCCAAAACCACAGGTCCAAGTAATCGGCGTTCGCGCCTCGTCAGTCCTGGAAGAACAAACTGGATAATTTGGTAAAGCACAAAGGGACTGGAAAGCAGCAGACCACTGTATCCGGCAACTTTTATGGAGACAAAGAAATATTCTCCAGGAGCGAATTGGAGAAATTTTACTCCGTGCGCTGGCAATTCTAGGAGCTGGACAATCGGCTTCACAGTAATAAAGCAGCCGACAACACCTACTGCTACGGCAATTAGCGCATAAAAAATCCGTCGTCGCAACTCTTCTAGGTGATCGAAAAGCGACATCTCGACCTCACCTGGTAACTCATCCAGAGAATTAATTTCAGAGTTGTCGGATCCTTCCATATCAATAGGGGGAGACGTGGAGGTGTCTACTTCTTGAGAAGGCGTCATGAGTCAAGTTTTGTCCAGGCCATAATCCCTATTGTATCGAGTTGAGCAGCAACTGCCAAAAAGATTTTTCTAACTGGGTTTAATTGGAGACACGGGGACGCGGGGATATCTATCTTACAAACATCCCCGTGTCCTCCTATCCCCGTTTCAATCCCAACTCATGAAGGTAGGGGGTAGGGAGGTAGGTGGTAGGTGGGAAACCCCATAAATAAATGATGTTGTTGGCGAATTAGTGAGGGGTTCTCACTCCCTCGACCCTCACCCCCAGCCCCTCTCCCAAATTGGGAGAGGGGCTGGGGGTGAGGGCGTTTTTCATGGGTTGAAACACATTCTGCGCGAAACAACAACGCAAAATCAATGCTTCAAGAGTGAGGGGTTAAACCCTTCATGAATTGACCAACAGCATCATAAATTTAGGGGTTTGGTGAAAAGGACGCTTTATTTAAGAGTGCTGCGCATCTCGATTGGGAATATTTTTTTCATAAATAAATTTAGGGGCTTGTACCCTATTCCCCCCCCCACGACCCTACCTACTACCTACCATCTACTACAGGCAACTTGGTCAATTCAAACTTGACAGCTTAGTAGTGCGATTTGAGTCTTGATGTTGCCAGAGAATATAGAGCATGACTAGACCGAAAAGGGTGCTGACAGCAGCAGCCATCCACAAGTAATGGGCGATCGCTCTCGATTGATCCATCGCCCAACCGCCTAAAATCGGACCAACGAAATAGCCAATGGACCAACATTGATAACTGATGGCGAGATAAACGCCTCGCAATGATTCTGGTGCAAACTCTGCTATAATTGCTGGCGCAAATGGTTTATAAGTAGCACTAGTAATTGACAATACACTGAACGCTGCTATCATACCCATGACTGAAATCGACGGGATCAAATGAGTTACCCAGACCAAAAAGAATCCACCACCCCATAACAACATGGAAATCATCAGAACCTGAACGTTCAACAATGAAGTCAGTACTTGCACTAAGGGTAACTGCAACACTGCGCCAATGCCGATGTAACACCAAGTAAACAAGTTCGCAACACTAACTGTCGCCTGTGGAATACTGGCTGAAATGAAGTTGGTGAAATACAATGGCAGCGTACTATTGACCAAGGCAATGTAAGTCGTAAATAGAACGTTAATCAACACAAACAATTGCAGCGATCTATCCTTCAACGCCAAAACAAATCCTTGTAGGGCATCTTGTGGAGTATCCGCGTGGGTTTTGCCGCTAGGCTGCGAGTGGATCGCAAGTTGAATTAACACCAAAAACATCAACAGAATTAGCCCACAAATCAGAAACAGCGGTTGCACCTGCGCGACTTGAGAAAGTAATATTCCGCCGCTAAAAATCCCAAGTCCATTACCGAGGCTATCTGCCAATATCACAATGGCAAACGCTTTTTGGCGTTGTGATATTGGTGTTACATCAATAATTGAAGCATCTGCTGCTGTCCAATAACATCCAGAACTCAACCCCATGATCAAATTTGCCAAATAAAGCATTGGCAAACTTTGGTTTAGTGCTAACACGATCGCTGCTAAAATCGAGAACACACCGGAAAATAACAGCGTTCTCTTGCGACCATAATTTGGAGAATCTGCCAAGTAGCCCCCCAAGAAATGCCCCAAGACCCCAGCCAGGGACCCACACCCTATTCCGATGCCAACCGACGTTGCCGAAAAGCCCAATTTATTGACAAAAATCAGCGGCATAAAGAACTGGATAGTTCCATATCCCGCCTGATAAAGCGATCGCCCAAGCGCCTGAACCCACACTTGATAACTTGATGGTTGGAGCAAAAACGGTCGATAATTGATAAGACTTTCATTTTCCACAGTTCCTTACCCCACTTAAAAACCCCTCTTTTTCCCCACTCCCCCACTCCCCCACTCCCCCACTCCCCCACTCCCCACTCCCTCATTTCATTTGGCAACGAGGCGCGACATCTCAGGGTTGTAAAGTCTCAAATAATTCCAGTAGTTGCCAAATACTTGGCGCACGTAATTTTTGGTTTCATCAAAGGGAATTGCTTCCACAAATTCATCTGGATCTTCTTTAGGCAGAGTTTGCAGCCACTTGGCAACATTACCAGGACCTGCATTGTAACTGGCGATCGCCAACAGAGAGTTGTTCCCGTACTGCTCATGGGTGTGTTCCAAATACAAAGTACCCAGCATAATGTTGTCGTTGGGATTTTCCAGATCAAATTTTTTGATGTCTACTTTGGCTTGTGGAGCAATATATTTAGCTGTACTCGGCAATACCTGCATCAAACCAACAGCACCAGCAGAAGAATGAACTTTTGCCTCAAACCGTGACTCTTGACGTATCAGAGCAGTTACTAACAGGGGATTGATCTGATGCTCTTTAGACCACTTTGCAATCTCCTTGAAATAGGGAAAAGGATAACGACCTTGCCAGTAAATTATCTGTTTGCTAAAAGACTTATACTGGGCTTTGTCAACTGGTGTTTCCCTGTCTTGCAACTTGGAAATTTTATCAATCCCGATTAAATTTTCTCCCCTAGAGAGCCGTACCAAACCCTCAGTGAATTGTTGTGCTAGTGTCGGCTGCGTTTTGTTCTGAAATTCGGTCTGCCATTGCAACCAAGCATCACGGTCTTGACCCAGTAAATACAATTCTTTGAAAGTGTCAGAACCTGCTGTTGGCAGCGATCGCACCAGTGGGACTACGGACGGAGTCATCTGGCGCAGAGTGTTAAAGTTGCCGACATTCAATCCTAGGATTGCCGCTCCTCGCCATGCATAGTAAGAGTAGGGAAACTGACTAAGTACATACTCATAAGTCTTTTTAGCTTCCTCAATTTTCCCCAGTTTAGTTGTCCATTTGCCGACCCAAAAGCCTGCTCTGGGAGCCAAAATACTATCGGGGTTGTTGATCATAATTGGTTGTGCCCAAAGACAAGCCTCCTTATAATCTCCGGCTTTTGCTTTATTTTGTGCAACTTTCCAACGGTACTGTGCTACTTCCTGAGAGTTTGCGTACTTAGTGATAAGTAATTTCAGCGCTTCGTTAGCTGCTGATTGATCATTTTGGGCTTCCACAATTTTGATTTTTGCTAGCAGCGCTGCACTTGCTTGCTCTGGAAATTTACTGATGACTTGGTTAAGATAAGGTACAGCATCGAGTGGTTTGACAATTTCTGCTAAACGCAGTAGCGCCATGCCAGTTTCTTTGGCATCTGGAAGTGCGCTTACCAGTTGTTTATAGATGGTACTCGCCTTATCTAGCTTTCCGCTTAGCTGCAATCCCCTTGCAGTCCGATAGAGATTGAGGGCTGTGGGGCGTGCTTTGGCATAGGCAGCAGCAGCTTTGGTAAAATCGTTGTTATTCCAGTAGCCTGTAGCGATGATTTCCCAGTCATCGGGTTTCAGGGTGGGGTCAAAAAGTAATCGATCCAACACAGCAATGGCTCCTGGTTGGTCATAGGCATACTTTGCCAATATTAACTGCAATTGCGGCTGATTGGGATTTTCTGCCAACCGCTTACGGATAATTTCCCAAGTGAGGGGATGGGAAGGAAATTGGGCGATGGCTTTGTCCTGATACTCAGGTTGCCCAATAAGATACATGGCTTTTACAGCGGCTGGTTCTTTAGGATAGAGTTGGAGTACTTTATGCCTGAGATCCGAGGCTTTGCCCTCCTCTCCTAAGATATCCTGTGCCTGCGCTTGTTTCAGCAAAACATAGGGAGCTAAGAGTGAATACTCTGTTTCGAGTCCTTCAAGTTGCGAGAGTGCAGCTTTAGCTTGCTTTTGTTCAATTAAGTCACTTGCCAACAGATAACGAGCACGATTCTGATCCAGAGATTGGGAACCTTTGGCTAGCGCTTCTAGTTTTGCCCCTCGTTCTTGTGGAGATTGTAGCACCAGTGGCAGCACAGCTGATGCGGCTTTATTTGCCTCAGAAAGCTGCTCAGGCTGACTGTTGAACTGTTTGAGCCATTGCCCTAAAGATTTTGCAATCTGAGGAGCTGATACCATTGCCCCAGCCAAAAAGGCACATAGTCCTGCACCCGCAATTAGAGAAATATGCTTTTTCTGTATCTTCTTCAGCATGGATACCCGCTGAAAGTTTCTCATTAATTTCTAGTCACTCTAGCATCACTTGCGGACAGCATAACAAGTTTTCTCTTTTGAATTTTTAATTTATTGGGAATGGGGAGTGGGGAATGGGGAGTGGGGAATGGGGAATGGGGAATGGGGAATGGGGAGTGGGGAGTGGGGAGTGGGGAATGGGGAGTGGGGAATGGGGAGTGGGGAATGGGGAATGGGGATGGGAATTGTTGGTTTTGTTACCAAACAACCACCAACTTTCAACCTACAACAACCTCAGTCCCTACTCCCCACTCCCTACTCCCTACTCCCCACTCCCTACTCCCTACTCCCCACTCCCCTTTGAGCTATTTTGGGATGTTGCCCTAATAAACCTTTGACACTCCCCATGCCGCGCATGCAAGGGGATTCTGTAAGAGTTTGGGCCGTATCTCCTACATATCCGACTGTCGGAGAAACCCACACATTGGCGGGGAAACACCGTAGGCGTGGTTCCTGGACTCAACCCACTTGGGATTGATAACGAACGTGGCCGTACCTTCCAGCCAGTCCGGGGGTAGGGTCCAAAATAATTGACCAGTTTGACTCTATGTGTAGCACGAGAGCTTCCCACTAGAGTCAACTGACAGGAGTGGGAAGCTCTCGCAAAAAAACAGAGATTTTTGACGGGGACTGAAGTCCCCAAGAGTGCTTACCCCATGTCTGAAGTCAGGGGCTTGCGCCCTAATAAACCTGTCATCAACTTGAGAGCAAAGATTTTTACCATAGGCACTCGTCGCAAAATCCCTAAGCCGAGGCGACGAACTATCACTACTGGTAAGAAGTTATTAGAAAACATTCGGTCTAATAAATCAGTGAAACCCAAAATGACCAAGTTCTCACGCTGACGCCAGCGTTCATAGCGTTTGAGGATCTCAATGTCGCCAATATCTTCACCCTGAGAATATGCTGCTTGTAGCACCTGCGCCAAAGCTGCTGCATCTCGAATCCCTAGATTTAGACCTTGTCCGCCCACAGGATGGCAATTGTGTGCTGCATCGCCAACTAAAGCCAGTCTGTGAAGGGCATAGCGATCGCTCTGCATGAGTTGTACCTGAAAAATAAAGCGATCGCCCAGTAATTCTAACTTGCCCATGTGATCGCCATAACGTCGAGTTAACTCTACCAAAAATTGCTCATCATCTAAGGCGCACAAGGCTTTTGCTTCTTCGTGGGGGGCAGTCCACACAATCCGACAGCGATTTCCTGGTAAGGGTAAAATTGCAAATGGACCACTAGGCCGGAATTTTTCATAGGCTGTGTCGTTGTGGGGTTTTTCGGGCTTGACAAAAGCAACAATACATGACTGCCAATACTTCCAGCCATGAGTTTTAATTCCAGCAGCAGTACGGATGGGCGATCGCGCCCCATCTGCGGCTACCACTAACAAGCTGCGAATGGTCCGCATTTCCCCAGCCACTTTGATATCTATGGCTACCATATCCTGGTAGTATAATATGTTGACCACTTCAGCCGGACAGAGGTATGTGATATTCGCGCAATCTTGGACAAACTTCTGTAGAGGCTCTAGTATTGCTTGGTGTTCCGCGACATAACCTAAATCTTGTGTACCTAAATCCGCTGTTTGAAATTCCACCACATCCGGATAATCAGCATCAGAAAGACAAACACTGCGGTAAGTGGCGATGTGGGGCAATATTTGGTCCCAAACTCCAATTCCCTGGTAAATGAGTGCCGAGAGCATATGCACTGCGTAGGCTTGTCCTTTAGCCACTGCTGCTGATTCCACTTTCGCCTCAATCAACAGCACCCTCAAGCCAGAATCTTTCAAAGCAGAAGCTAGGGTTAAGCCAATAATCCCGCCGCCGACAATGACCAAATCATATTCACATCCTGGCTTGTGTGTCGGTGTTTGGGGAAGGTTAAGAGTTTGAGACAACTGCGCTTGTGCCATTGTTAAGATAGATTACAGCATCTTAACTCTTATTTTTACGCGATCGGGCCGTGGAGAGCAAGTGGATCTGTTTGCAATACGGTTCAGTTAAGATAATTTACCTACCGTCAACCTCTGTAGAGACGCGATTAATCGCGTCTCTACACCTGTAAAATCTCCACAAACGATCCTTAACTGAACCGTATTGGATCTGTTTGTTGAAAATGACTGTAAAAATCCAAAAAACCCCGCTAGGTTGTAAGGAAAGTAGCGGGGTTAAATCATTAAAATTAGATTAGACATCTCCAACAATTAATTATGCGTTCGCTGAAATCCGCTTTTGGGGCGTATTGCAATACGCCCCTACATCATTTATGGAGATGTCTATAAATAACAAATAAACTTTTTGCAGAGCTACTACTACAGGTCGGCGTAAATAAGCCACCCATTTGAAATGTCTAAAACCCTTACGGAACGGTAATTACGAATTACGAATTACGAATTCCGCATAGCGGTACTACAGAATGTACAGGGCGATATTAACCTTGTTTCATCATCTTGTGATGCACGCGGTTGCGATGATGACGTGTCTTATGCATCTTTGCTTTGCTATATTTAGGAGCAGCAGCAACAGTTGCAGTCTTAGCAGGAGCAGCTTGGACAGCAGGTGTAGCTATGGCTACAGGGGCAGCAAATACGAGACAGAGAAGTAAGGCTTTAGCAAACTTGTTCATTTCAGGCTCCTCATTATTCAGTAAGTCAGTCTAATATGCCACAAAGATGTGTCAGGCTAATGTTAATAATGTAAAGTTTCTGTGTACTTTTTTGCATGAATTCATAGAAAAGCCGTGTCTAAGCCATACTCAAAGCCATGAGTTGTTCTGCCATCTCAAAATTGGCGGTGACATTTTGCACATCATCCAAGCCTTCTAAAGTATCGATTAACTTGAGAAGCGATCGCGCCTGGTCTGGGTCAGTAACTTCTACAGTATTACTGGGAATCCAGCGCAATTCTGCATCTGTCACCTTAAAGGCTTTTTCTTTCAGGGCTTTGCTGAGGTTTTCTAAATTTGCTACTTCAGTAAATACCTCAGCAGTCTCCTCCTCAGTGATCTCATAAGACTCTGCGCCCCCTTCGAGGGATGCTTCTAGAAGCTGTTCTTCATCCACTACTAAAACCACTGTACAAACGCCTTTGTGGTCAAACATCCAGCTAACGCAACCTGTTTCACCAAGATTTCCACCGTTTTTACTCAAGGCAACACGCAAGTCAGCAGCAGTGCGATTACGATTGTCTGTGAGGGCTTCAATCAAAATTGCTACTCCACCGGGACCATAACCCTCATAGCGAATCTCTTCCAGACTCGCTGCGCCTGTGAGTGTCCCCGATCCTTTGGCGATCGCCCGGTCAATATTGTCATTGGGAATACCCGCCGCTTTTGCCTTATCAATTGCTGTGCGCAGTTGAAAATTGGCAGCAGGGTCTGGCAATCCATTTCTCGCCGCTACAATAATCGCACGCGACAACTGGGTGAAGGTTTTTCCCTTTTTTGCATCTACTACTGCCTTCTGACGCTTAATATTTGCCCATTTACTGTGTCCTGCCATAATCTGAACTGATCAACATTATCTATTAGGATAGACTTACTCAGGAACGGGTGTAGAGGTGTAGCCCGCATCCGCCTGGGACTTGAAGTCCCAGGCTGATAGCATAAGTCCTCTTTTAGAGGACTGAATGAGTTTTGAGATGAGTGTCAATTTTATGACGCCTTGTTTGGTTATTTGTGGTTTCTACCGCTCTTCCATCACTCTGGGGAAAGAAAATAAATGTAGGTTGGGTTGAACGTAGTGAAACCCAACAATGCCAGCAATTCTAAATTTGAACTGGCGTAAGGATTTTACGTTGATTCCCCTGGTAAACAGTTGAGAATTATTGTAACCGGGCTGATAATCTAGAAATTGCTATTACAGGTTACGATATAGCACTGACACTTTTTACCCAACAGGGCTTTCCCTATGAATGGGCAAGAACGCAAAACAACCTAGGCTTAGCTTACAGCAACCGCATCCGGGGGGAAAAGGCAGAGAATTTAGAACAAGCCATTCAATTCTACCAAGCCGCGTTAACAGAATACACCCAACAGGGCTTTCCCTATGAATGGGCATCGCAGGAACTGCAACAACTGGGGCAAACAATTGAAGAAGAAAAGCGTCGTCTAGAAGCGACAAAAAATCTAGAACCAACATACCTTAACCAACTGCGTCAACAAAGGCAACAAATCATAGGACAACTTATCCCCTTGCAACCGATTCCCTTTGCCGAAATTCAAGGGCTTGTGGATGACCATACCGCGATTGTGCAATGGTACATTTTTAATGATTGCTTTCGAGCTTTTATTATCACCCGCAATTCCCAAGAACTCCCGATTTGGGAATCTTCACGGCAAGATTTACAAGATTTAGAGGAGTGGTCATATGAGTATCTGCTGGATTACGGCACCGATAAAGATAAGTGGCGACATCAGCTAGCCTCCTGCGTTAATTTATCTGCGTTCATCCGCGTTCATCTACGGTTCTTAACTAAATTTAATCTAACGATAGTAATAAAAGACTGAAGATGTAGATATTCAGCTTTTCAGTCAGCTGAATCCAGACAATTGCTGGCTTTTGGGAGGAAGCGATCGCTTTCTCGGTGAAACTCTATTAATCACGGCTTGGCTAACAGAACATGACCCACAAGACCAGACATCTGTCAAAAATCTAGCAGATGATTGTCTGAAAGCTTTTTTTCCAAAAAACTACACCATACCCCCATTCTATCGCAAATCTACTCTATTTGGTAGTCCGATTTTTGAATACGGTTTGTTCAGCCAGTTAAACCATTACCGTCATATTTTGGTCTGGCTTTTCCGGGATACAGAAGCTGATGAAAAGTTCAATCTTTGCCAAGAACAATTATTAGATTTATTTTTCTTTCGTCACAAAGTGGTTGCAGCTTTTCAAAAGAGTCGGGAAGTTCACGAGGAAACAAATAAGAAATATCAAGAAATAGAAAATGAGATTAAAAGCTTGCAACAGATTGGGAAGAAAATAAATTTAGATGAATTAGAAAATCAACTAAAAACCCTGCCTAACCTAGCATTGTCATATGAGAATTTGCTGCGATACCTGGAAGATTACCAAAACACAATTGCTATTAATACTCATAATTATAATGAGAGACTGCAACAAATTCGCAGCATCTTAATTGATGAAGATATTAGTTTTTTAGAAACCTTTAGCAAGGAATATAGCACTTATTTCCAGGAACAGATTAAGGCAGATTTGGGCTATTTTAATCATGGTTCTGGCTTGCTGGATAAAGCGATCGCATCCATCCGAGGTCGAGTCGCAATAGAGAGGGCAAAAAGCGATCGCCGCGAGGAAATTGCGAAACAGATAAGCGATCGTAACTTACAAATCACCATCCTAGCAGTAGGTACTAGCGTTGGTGTAGGAGGGATTATAGCATCTAGTTATCCATTGGTGACAAAAGAAGAGCCTCTGTTACCGCCCTTTTCCACTTCCTTTCCTCATCGCTTCACCACATCGATTTTTTACAGTATCCTGTTGGGTTCACTTGCTGGATTATTGATTTGGGTAGTGTATCAAATCGCGCAGAGTTGGAAGAAGCGTTGAGGGAGAAATCAGGAGTCTGAATCAACCAGTTGTTCATAACAGCTACTCAGCAAACATTTCTGCTAAGGTATCAAGGACTGCTTTTTGCTCATCTAGGCTAATCTGACCTAGCCATTTAACCAATCGAGTTTTATAAACTGCTCGGATCTGATCAAGAACAATCTGCCCATCTTTGCCTTGAAAATGGCAAGCGACTCTTGTAGGGTAGATTTGCCCTTTTGTTGTCATAGGCGCAATAATGACGGTAACAATGTGGCGATTCATCTCATCAGGTGAAATCACAACGCAGGGTCTTGTCTTTTGAATTTCACCGCCTACCGTTGGGTCAAGGTTAACAAGAACAACATCAAATCGTCGAACTACCATTCCCATTCGGTGCGATCCCATTCTGTCATGCTTCCATCCTCCAGCAGCACATCATCACCTTGTTCTGCCATTGTAGCAAAGGCTTCATCCCATCCAACCCGCGATCGCGATGCTGGACGCACAATTAAATGATTTTCATGGGCTTCTATTTCAACCTCTACATTAATACCGCTTTGCTCCAATAGAGGTTTAGGAATCCGAATGCCTTGAGAATTACCAATTTTAACAAGTCGTGTCTTAATGATTGGACTCATCCACAAAAACCTCATTTCTTCAATCCCACGTTTTTGAGCGCTGGAAAAACCAATATAGCTAGCTTCTGAATGCTATCGCCTTAAGGACACTCAGTAAGCGCGAACTCTTGTGCAATGTAATTATATTGTAATTACACGACAAAAGATTGTCAAGTACATGTATCTACTACATGAAGGCGGAAATAAACCATCCATTCCAAATCAATTAAACTCTTGCAGTGTAGGAATTACGAATTCCGCGTAGCGGTACTAGCATTAATACTGGCTCCCTACTCACACTCTTTGTTGTTAAACTCTGCCAAAAGATTAATAGCTGATAAGAAACGGTTGACTTACATTCAAGGAAAGCAACTAGAGTATTTTTGTGAACAAGCACCCTTTAGGGAAAAACCTCGTCTGGATGATGGCAATGACCAGTGGGGCTGCTGCTGCTAATCTTTACTATAACCAACCCCTGCTGGCGATTATCCAACGTAGTTTTCACGCTCCTGGTCACGCCACAGGGTTAATTCCCATGCTCACGCAGATTGGCTACGCTGTGGGGATTTTTTTACTTGTACCGCTGGGCGACTTAATGGAGCGGCGGAGATTGATTCTGACTATGCTGGTGTTAACAGCGATCGCGTTGGCGGTGGCGGCTGTGTCACTCAACCTTGCTTGGTTGCTGGTGGCGAGTTTGGCGATCGGTATAACCACCATTGTGGCTCAGCTGATAGTTCCCTTTGCAGCACAACTGGCAAAACCGGAGGAGCGAGGAAAAATCGTTGGCATGGTGATGAGTGGGCTGCTGATAGGAATTTTGTTAGCCCGCACTGTTAGTGGCTTTGTGGGAGCGACTCTAGGCTGGCGAGCAATGTACTGGCTTGCCAGTGGGCTGATGATTGTTCTGGCTCTCACCTTATCCCGGATACTGCCAAAAAGCCAACCTTCTCTGCAAATCCCCTACTTGCATCTGATTGGGTCTTTGTTCGAGTTGATGCAACAGCAGCCTAAATTACGTGAGGCTTCCCTTGCTGGGGCGATGTCCTTTGGAGCCTTCAGCGCCTTTTGGAGTACCCTCGTTTTTCTGCTGGCACAGCCACCTTATCATTATGGTAGTGAGGTGACGGGGGCATTTGGGTTGGTGGGTGTGGTGGGAGCAGCGGTGGCTCCCTTGGTAGGGAGGTTAGCAGATCAGGGGAAGCCTAAGCTAACTGTGGGGCTGGGTCTTTTAATTACAACTTTGTCTTTTGTGGTGTTCTGGGTTTTTGGTTCTCAGCTTGTGGGGTTGATTGTTGGGGTGATTCTTTTGGACTTGGGTGTGCAAACTACAATGGTTTCCAACCAGGCAATAATTTACAGTTTACCTTCGGAGTTTCACAGTCGGTTGAATGCTGTTTATATTACGTTTTACTTTATGGGGGGAGCGTTGGGGTCGTTTCTCGGTGCTTATGGTTGGAGTCACTGGCAGTGGCATGGTGTGTGTGGGATGGCGTTAATGATGCTGGGTGTTGGTTTTACAACGTTTTTTAAATCTCACGCAAAGGCGCAAAGGCGCTAAGAAAAACTTTGGGTCTTTGTGCGAGGCTATTAATTAAGTAATCCTGATGCCGAAATTGATGGTGAAATCTGGGAATTTAAGGAACTCAGTCCTGAGGCAGTCAATATCAGCAACGCATTTCAACGAGGGGTAGCTATAGCTAAGAAACGCGCTCCTAATATCGCGTATCATATAAATACTGAAGCTGACATTGAAGAGATTAATAAAGGAATTACTAGAGCACTGGTTTGGGATACACAAAAGCTCTTGCAAAAAATAGAACTGGTGTTTAATGACGCAAGAGTGATGTCTTTAACTAGGGAGGAATTAGATCATGGAGAAGATTTTCAATAGCATCAAAGAAAGAATAGAGACGGGCATCAACAATAATATACCTTTAGAATCAAGGTTAATGATGGCTGGGGAAATTGTCTATGCGGCAGAGCGAAAAGATCTGACTCCAAAGGAAGCACGGATACTAGAGGCTTTGCTGAAGCTTGAAGAAAACATTAAGGATTATGAAGCAGTCAGAGAACAGGCAATTTTTGGAGAATTAATCGACAATATTCAGGAATAAAAATATTAATAACAGAGACGCGATTAATCGCGTCTCTACTGTCTCATGCCTTTAACACCACATTAAAGGAATTTAAATACCCTGTAATAGTGTGAGATAAAGTCCTTTGCTGCTTTCTAGTTGTGATTGCCATGACTTGATACAAACGTCCATCGACAAAATACATCCGGGTTTTGGTGATTTTGCCTCCACGATTTACATACACTATTTCTCTGCCTGGATGACCATTGGAACTACGAATATTGCGCTGACTGACTAAATGACTTTGCGTAGTCCTTAAAGCCATATACTCTACATTCTTCAGAATTTCTTGGGGGTTTGCCATTTGACCATAACTATAAGGAAAGTCGTTGTAAGTCACTAAGTATGCTACTTCCTGCTTGGGAGGTTCAGCGACAAATATTTGTAAGTCAATTTCTCCCATATAAGTTTTTTGAGTTTGGAACATCAATTTTGGCGTTCCTGGCATTAAAACAGTGAAGCGTCCGTCAGGGGCTGTGAAGACTTTCCATGGGGGTTGCACTGGTAGAGAAACAGTGGGTTTGGGTTGAGAAATCGGGCGTTTAGGTGAAAGTGCCTCGACTCCTGCAACACAATTGAATACTAAGGTGGCGGCAATTAATGGCAGAAAACCTCTAATTGTCATAGTTTTGGGTTTGAAGGATGCTGATATAGTAATCGTATTTTATTTTTGAAATATACGTAGAAATATACGTAGGGTGGGCACTGCCCACCAAAACCCTTATCTGGTGGGCAGTGCCCACCCTACACTACTGAAAATTTTTGATGAACGATTTAGGATTCCTATATTACTTATGCTGTAAGTATAGGTTATAACCTAACAGCACAGACAGCAGCACCTATTAGCCCCACTTGCGGATTTAGGATGACATGGATAGGTATATCTTCTAGAATGCGACGCATCCTGCCTTTTTGAGAGAAGTTTAGCAGAAACCTTTCCTCTTGGATTAAGGGGAGTATTTTGGGAGCAATACCACCAGCAACGTATAAACCGCCGTAAGGTAGAAGTTTGAGGGCAAGATTGCCGGCTTCAGCACCGTATGCTTCTATAAAGAATTGCATGGTTTGTTCACAGAGGCGATCGCTTTTTTCCATAGCAGCATTTCCAATCACCGCACCCGGATCGACACTTTTCTCTTGCTGTCCCGCCTCTTGTTCCCAGGTTCTCACGATGTTGGCAATTTCTGGTGATTCATTGCCAAGTTTGCGATCGCGCAAAAACTGGTAAATTGCCACAATTCCCATACCTGAAACCACCCGTTCCACAGAAACCCGTTGGATATCGTGTTTATCCAACAGGTATTTCAACAGTTGAAACTCTAACTCGGTACGGGGAGCAAAATCGGCGTGTCCACCTTCTGAGGGAAAGACTTGATGGTGTTCTCCCTGCTTGACTAAAAACCCTTGTCCTAGTCCGGTACCAGCACCTATAATGGCCATGGGAGCATCCGGGTTGGTTTGACCAACTTGCAAAGTGTGCAAGTCTTGTTTTTCTAAACCCAAAATCCCATAGCCAACGGCTTCAAAGTCGTTAATCAGAGAAATGTGGTCAATACCCAGTTCTTCTTCTAGACGTTTGCTGTCGAGGGACCAAACTAAATTGGTTAGCTTCGCGGTATTTTTAACCACCGGACCTGCGATCGCAAAACAAGCTTTTTGTGGTGTCGCCTTGTTAGCTTTTGCTAAAAACTGCCGTACCATTGGTACTAAGTCACTAAAATCCCCACTGCGGTATTTTTCCTCATCAATTGTTTGTAGGTCAGACTTATCTGATGCCTCAACCAATCGCAAAATAGTTTTTGTACCGCCGATATCTCCTGCTAGTAGTAATGTCATAGGAATTGTTGGTTGTTGGTTGTTGGTTGTTGATGGGGGAATTGTTAACCACTTACAAATAATAATTTAATTAAAGCGAATGACTTCCTCTACTTCAGTCAAATGAGAGGTATCTCCCTTTAGTTCTAGTAGCCATTCTGGGTGTTGACGCACAACTTTCACTAAGGAACACAATGAAGCCTTCACTTCCGTTCTGGCAGTCTCCCCTACTAATCCAATTGTTGCTCCCAGTACGGATGCACCGTGACCCACTAGGAGTATATCCTTTGGAGAGAACTCAGTAACAAGGTATCTGGCAGTTTTTCCTGAACGTTCCTGCATTTGTGCGTAGGTTTCCGGATATTTGGCAACAATGCGCTGAGTGTAGCTAATGTCAATTCTAGGGAATAGTTCTGCTAAAGCTGGAGTTGAGAGTCTTTGTGGTTCTTCTGTCATCCAGATTGGATTCAGCCATTCGCTCAAACCTGTTTCTAGTTTAATTGGCAAATCGAGAACTTCTGCGACTGCGTTAGCCGTTTGTACCGTTCGGAGAAAGGGGGAAGCAAAAATATAGGCAATGTTTTCTCCCTTCAGGCGGTTAGCTAGTTGCTTTGCCTGTACCATACCATCTTCCGACAGAGGTGGATCGTAGGGTCGTTCTGCTGTGAGAAACCAATCAGGGTTTACGAAATCGAGGCGGTTAGCGTGTCTTGCAATCCAGACGATTTGACTCATGAGTTTACTGAATATATTGTCCGCAGGCAGTCATCTTGATCTATACTGCATAAAATCTAATGTATATTTGTTAAATGTTATGAACATATTTATTGCAAAAGTCCTACTCCCGAACCGCTACAAGATTAGAACTTACGCACTTTACAAATTGACCATTATGTGAATATCAAACTTATTAAAATGATTTCCTTGCACTGCCTCGTTCCCAGGCTCTGCCTGGGAATGCATTTAAGGAGGCTCCGCCTCCCGTGATCCACAGGAGGCGGAGCCTCACAAGAGGGCATTACAAGGCAGAGCCTTGTAACGAGGTTGATACACAATTGTGTTTTTATGTCAATGCGTAATTCCTAAAGATTCCCTATCTTATACGGGCGCGTCCTTGGCGTCTTGGCGGTTCGTTATATAGGTAATCTTAAGAGCGGGACGCCTGACGGCGAACGGGCGGGACAGGAGTAAGCACTAAATCTGCCATAGAATTTATTCTCAGGGGGATGAAATGAGAATGAAATAGCCCTGGTTATGGTAGAATTGCAGGCTAACTTCTGGAAACATCAAAGGAGGGCTGACCTTGGAAGTAAAAGCAGCAGTGGCTTACGGTTCCGGTAAGCCGTTGACAATTGAAACAGTGCGACTGGAAGGACCCCGATTTGGGGAGGTGATGGTAGAGATAAAAGCCAGTGGAGTTTGCCATACCGACGCCTACACCCTTTCTGGTGCCGATCCTGAAGGTTTATTTCCAGCAATTTTGGGACATGAAGGCGCTGGTATTGTTGTGGAGGTAGGGGAAGGGGTCACCAGCGTGAAGCCAGGAGATCATGTTATCCCCCTGTACACCCCAGAATGCCGCCAGTGTGAATATTGTCTTAGCTTAAAAACCAATCTTTGTCAAGCTATTCGCGCTACTCAAGGGCGTGGTGTCATGCCCGATGGCACCAGTCGCTTTTCCATTGATGGGCAAATGATTCATCACTACATGGGTACATCGACCTTTGCCAACTATACAGTGTTGCCAGAAATCGCCGTGGCAAAAATTCGCGAGGACGCACCTTTTGATAAAGTTTGTTACATCGGCTGCGGCGTAACAACAGGTGTAGGTGCAGTTATTAATACAGCAAAAGTGGAACCAGGAGCTAATGTGGTAGTTTTTGGTTTGGGCGGTATTGGCTTAAATGTCATCCAAGGGGCGCGGATGGTGGGAGCCAATATGATTGTAGGTGTAGATGTCAACCCTCAAAAGAAAGCTTTGGCCCAAAAGTTTGGCATGACTCACTTCATCAACCCCAAAGAAATCGAGGGGGATTTGGTTCCCTACATAGTTGATTTAACTAAAGGCGGTGCTGATTACAGCTTTGAATGCATCGGCAATGTCAATGTGATGCGTCAAGCTTTAGAATGTTGCCACAAAGGTTGGGGCGTCAGTGTGATTATCGGCGTTGCTGGTGCTGGTGAGGAAATTCGCACCCGTCCTTTCCAGCTTGTGACTGGGCGTGTTTGGAAAGGTTCAGCATTTGGTGGGGCTAGAGGACGCACAGATGTGCCGAAAATAGTAGATTGGTACATGCAGGGTAAAATCAACATTGACGATTTGATTACCCATGTAATGCCCATAGAGCGCATTAATGATGCTTTTGATTTGATGCATAAGGGCGAGTCCATTCGGAGTGTGGTGACGTTTGATGGCTAACCTTATCGTTAATTCAGAATATAAATGCTTCGGTGGCAAAGTCGGCTTTTACAGTCATTCCTCCTCCACCTGTAATGGGGAAATGCGCTTTGCCGTTTACCAACCACCCCAAGCCACTCAGGAACCTGTCCCGGTTCTGTATTTCCTCTCCGGCTTGACTTGTACGGAAGAAAATTTTATGGTCAAGGCAGGGGCGCAGCAATATGCAGCAAAATATGGTTTGATGCTTGTGGTACCAGATACTAGTCCCCGGAATACTGGTATTCCCGGTGAGGATGATAATTGGGATTTAGGTACAGGTGCGGGCTTTTATGTGGATGCTACTGTTGAACCTTGGGCTTCTCACTACCGAATGTATAGTTATGTGGTTGAGGAATTGCCTGCTTTAATTGCTGAACATTTCCCTGGAAAACCAGATAGACAAGGAATTTTCGGTCATTCCATGGGGGGACATGGTGCCCTTATTTGTGCTTTGAGAAACCCCAAGCAATACAAATCAGTCTCAGCCTTTGCACCCATAGCCGCACCAATGCGCTGTCCTTCGGGTCAAAAGGCGTTTAGCCACTACTTAGGTAACGATCAAGAAAGTTGGCGTGCTTATGATGCCAGTGAATTGATCGCTCAAGTAGGATATCATAGTCCTATTCTCATAGACCAAGGTACAACTGATCAATTTCTCAGCCAGCAGCAACTACTGCCAGAGGTATTTGAACAGGCTTGCACCTCAGTTAATCAGCCCCTGACTGTACGTTACCAAGAAGGCTACGACCACAGTTATTATTTTATAGCCAGTTTTATTGAGGATCACATCCGTTACCATGCCCTTAACGCTCTTTTATGACTCTGGGCAGAAACCCCGACACAGGTGCGGCTAAACAAACAAAGTCCTCGTTGAGTGGGACTAATCTGAAAATAGGGGTTCAAATTTAATAGGAGCGAGAGTCATAAAAGAGCGTTAACTAGGGGTGTGGGGGTGTAGAATTTTCTATGACTAGCCCTTTCAAGATGCAAGTCGTAAAAGAAGGATTTCCTTCGTGTTCTTCGCGTCTTCGTGGTTCAAAAAGATTTTTAAACCGCGTTCGCGTAGCGTCTCCCCTTGGGAGAAGGCACGAAGAACACGTTCGCGTCAGCGTCTCCCCTTGGGAGAAGGTCAAATTACGAAAATTGGTTTACATGCTCAAATTTATATGTTATGCTTGTAGAAACCAAAGTTGCCTCTGCCCAATAAACCTCAACCTTCGCCAATCCGCAAAAAAAAAAGATCGTTCCGCTCCGCTACACTTGAAAAGGGCAAATAAAAGAAGTGAATAGGGCAAAAGTGCTAAAGTGTCAAGCGCTAAGAATTCTTGACGGGGGAACGCACACGACCCGGAACCCGATGAGGACGTTGTCGTAGTCCGGCGCGCTCCTGATGCGGTCGGCAGAACGGCAGTACTCAGGAGAGTCGTACCACGAACCACCGCGCAGCAGCCGCATTTGATTATCATTATCAATTAGCCAAGCACTGCCATCTCTGGGCGCTCCTTCATAATCATCATGCCAATGGTCAGCACACCACTCCCAAACGTTGCCGTGCATATCGTATAATCCAAAGGCATTCGCTACACCAAAGCTGCCTACTTCTGTAGTTTTCCCTCGATAAGTTCCTTTCGGTTCTGCACCATAAGTGACTTCACCATTATAGTTAGCCAGTTCTGATGTTATCGTCTCACCAAAATGGAAAGGCGTAGTCGTACCAGCACGACAGGCATATTCCCATTCTGCTTCACTCGGCAACCGGTAGGGCTTCCCTGTTGCACGAGAGAGGCGATCGCAGAACTCTACTACATCATACCATGAAACTTGTTCGACAGGACGTTTTTCTCCTTTAAATCTAGATGGGTCAGGATTGAGTTCGCGATTTACTTGTGGAAGTGCTGCTACTGCTTGCCATTGCGCCTGGGTTACTGGATACTTGCCTAGGAAGAAAGGGCTAATAGTTACTTGGTGTTGAGGGCGTTCACTATCACGGCTATCTTTCTCATTTTTGGGAGCGCCCATGATAAAATTACCAGCAGGAATCTGTACCATCTCGAGGGGCACTCCATTCCCTAAGTCTTCGATAAAATATTGATTTTGCTGGCGACGACGGTGAATGGTTAAACGGCGACGACCAGACCACTGTTCGAGGACACTTTGCAGATTTTTTTTGGTAACTTTTTCACCAAATACTTCTGATAAAATTTTCCATAGCTTAATTCCAACATTCTTTAAGCTAACCACAGAGTAGGCTGCTGACGCTGCAATTTGCTCATAGGTTTGATTGGCTAACGTTCCCTGTACTACTAACTGTTCTAAATCGTTCAGATTTTTCCCTGTTTTAGAAAAAACCTCCTCATCTACCATTTTTGATAGAACAGATTCGTTAACCTCTATGAGTGCCACTTCAAATTCAAAGGGTTGCAGTCCTGGTGGCGACTCACCTTTGAGTACTTTCTCCTGTTTGCGTGCCGCCACTTCTGCACTGAGTTGTTGCCCTCGACGGGCATATTCCCCTCCCCAAGTCATGAGAACTGCCGCTTCAACCTCGGCAAAATAGAATTTGCTGTCCGGCGCATCTTGAATAGAACCTGCTTGGTTGGGGATAAGGGCCGGAAAATCTCGGAGACTGCCATAGTTATGAGTGATAAAATCGCCAATTTCCCGCCAAATTTCAGCCGTGCGTTGCACTGGACTATTTTGCAGCAGCAACTCGCGAATTCTTGGCAGAAACTCATACCAAGTTTCTGAAACCGCAGCTGCCGCAGGACCTAAAATAGATCGTTGGAGGAGACCGCTAAAAAAGACTTCTGCTAAATGCCAGTGTTCGCTATGGGGCAAGAACCGCCGTTGTGCCAAGCGCATCACTGGAGGAATTAAGGGAACCGCAGCCAGCACCCTGACAAGTTCCCGCGCTTCGGGACTGGCATCGGTCAGGAATCCTCGCAGTAACTGTTCGGGGGTCACCTCTTCCTGTTCGGACTTTGCCCCTGCTGGCACTTCCTGCCTGAGTAAAACCCCCTGAATGGAATTGCCTTCACTCCCGGCAAGGAAATTTGCCCAAGTAGCAAAATGCTTGGGAGATAAGTTGAAAATCGGAAACCGATAGAGACCCGCCGTCGTATGCAGCCTTGCTCCCACCTTCAACTTTGAGTTAGCACACCCTGGCTGGGGAGCCACCAGAGGCCGTTGAATCGCCTGGTGCAAAGCAGTCCGCTGCCATAAAGTCTGGGGAAAGACATGGGCAATGGAAACAGGATGTGCCTCCCCCAGAATAGCCAGTGCCGCAAATGCCTTTCCTGAATTCCAAGCCTTCCCCAGCGTATCTGTCAGGACGACAAAGAGTCGGTTCCGACTGGGTGCAATGAGACTGCGAATCTCCCGTTCAATGCGTTCTGGACCTGAAAACAATCGCGGCTCATCCCTAGCCGTCTCAAACTGCCAGACCCACACATCCCGGAAAAACCCTTGCCAGCGAAAGAGGGTTGCCACCCCCTCCGCTAAATCCCCCCAAAACTCCATTGAGGGAGAGCGATCAATCAGCAAATGTACCTCAAACCATCGCTCTAAGGGAGGGCGGAAAACCAGAATCGGCAATCCATTTGCCTCGGCTGTCTGCTCGACTGTGGCATCAATATCTAACTCATCCGCCAAGAGTCCAGGAACACGTTTCGCTAGCGGCAAAAGTGCCTTACTAATCGCAGCAGGTTTGGGGAGAGGAAATGGATCGAGGACGCGGATGGGGGAGGCGCGATCGCTTGACGGTGACTCTGTTTTTTTATCGGAAGTGCGGGAACCCTCGGAATTTTTGGGATAAGTGGCAATAGGTGTCCGTTGCTCTGTCTCTTCATAAGTGGTAGGAGTCTTGGTGCCATCTTCCAAGAAATTTTCAGCAGGCGACTCCCCATCAGGAGAGCGTACATCTTTCTGCTGTTCAACATCTTGGGGTGATGGAGGGGCAATGATGCGATGCAAGTGAGCCGCACACCAAATCAGTTCAGCTGTCTCTCTCTCATCTTCCCACCATTGATCTTTCTCTCCAGCCATTTTTACCCTTCTCATATCTTGCATCTGGGTTCTTGTCCGCCTAGAAATGAATTTCTAGGCTCAAAGCTAAAGTCTGCTTAAGCAGACTAGATAAAGTTTCCAGTCCGTTTTAACGGACTTGAGCTCTAAGCCTTGAACTTCAGTTCAAGGCGTTTTACGGGCGAGGTGCAAGATGTGAGCTACCTCTCAGAGAGATTTGAAAATAGTTTCCAACAAAAATTTGCGGTTTTCTTGGGTGATATCCCTACCTTCCAATAAGAGATAGACAGCATTCAACAGTTGATCTGTTGCTAATTTTACGTCTTTCTTTTGAATGCGCGTGAGAAATTCTTGAATTAATTTCTTGGCTGGCTCATCCAGTTGCTTCAGATGCTGGGAATCGAACCGCTTTTCTAAAATTTCATAGAAGCCTTCCTTAGTATCAGGTTGCTTGAGCGATAGGCGCAAACACCGACGCAGAAAGGCTGGTGGAAACTCCCGCGCTTCATTACTGGTCATAAAGACTAATGGAAACTCTTTGCATTGCACAAATCCTTTTTCGAGAGTAATTTTTTTTTTATCTATATCGTCACGCTGACTGCGATAGGGAAGTACCTGTACAGAATTACTTTCTAAGCGGGCAAGTTCTGGAATTTCAAAAAACCCTTCCTCGAAAATATGTAGCAGATCGTTGGGCAGATCAATATCACTCTTATCAATCTCGTCAATAAGCAGCACCGCCGGTCTGCCCGGTTGAGACTGATGGAATGCCATACCCATGGGACCCAACCTCAGATAGTTGCCAACGTCAGGTTCTTTAACCTCTCCTGTCTCACCGACTTTTTGCCTAAGTAGCGAGGCTTCTTGAAGCCGTCCAATGGCATCATAGGCATACAGACCATCCTTCAAGGTGGTGCGCGAAACGATTGACCAACGATAGGGTCCAGGCAGCCCCAGTTGACACGCCACTGCATAAGCTAACGATGTCTTACCAGATCCGGGATTCCCCTCAATGAGCAAAGGGCGGCGCAAACACAATGCAGCATTAACTAACTCTATTGCATTTTCACTGGGAACAAACCCCAGCGCCCTGGGGTCCATATTGTCTGCGCTTGGCTGGCTCTTTTTTAAATTGGCTTCGGCGTCCTCAACCCATTTTTCTTCTGACAGACCAAAGGTTCGCCAAGGTGGGGGCGGCGGGATGTGAGCGAGGTACTGCTGTTGGTCTTCTGGCGTTGGCAAACTATCAGCACTCAGGGTTAAGCGACGGTAGATGCGAAGGTCTTCTTCAGGTGTTTGGTCTTTCGGCATTTTATTCCACCAGTTTTGTATCCAAGAGTTTTTTGAAAGGCTTGGGATATAAATCATCCCAAAAAAGCGTTAACTCTCGGTCTGTGTCTTGTTTTCGTAAATCATGTATTTTGTGCGGCCAATTTTTCCATTCCGATATTGTTAGATCCTCACCTTCAACGAGAGGTTTTTCCTTATTTCGACTCCAGACTGCGATCGGGAAACATGCCTCTATATTTTCCAAGTCTGATGAAGATGGGACTGTCCCAATATAATAGTATTCAGAAGTCAAGTTTCTATTGTCCTTCCATAATGTATCTTTTTTCTCATCAATTTCATCGCGAACCGTGTAAAAACCTTTATCAAAGTGGCGTTCAAATGAATTGATAAAGAGTGGATATTCTTTGCCCAATTCTTTACTGTTTCTGCCATGATTGAAAGTGATTTTATCCAAGGATGTATTGAAGTAGTCAAATGGTAGAAAAAAAACAATTTTAAGCTTAACTCGTGTTGGCAAACTATAACGAGCTTTATGAATTAATTCTGGCAATACATCTTTGAGACAAATATATAACCTATCGCTTTCTGATTCAGTATACTGGTTATTTTCCAGAACCAAGCGCTTATTCACAGCATATAAAGCCAATGGTAAATTTTTCTTTTCCACCCAAAGATTCATATTCAGAAGAAATGCTCCAGTATCCAGACCAGTACCATTCTCTTCATCTTTTTCAGTACTGATCTGAATTTGAATTCTCAAATCTTTTTTCCCAATTAGCTTTTTAAATTCATCATATGAATCTCTCACTACCTTCTTGATTTTATTTAAATCCACTCCTTTTCTATATTTAAGGACTTCCTCTTGCCATGTTTCAATTTTATTTGCGAGACTCATTTGAGCTTCGGCATCGCGAAATCTATGCCTACACCATTCTGAACAGGCAATTAGCACGCAAATTTCTTTAACAACTGGTTTAATTGCGAAGTCTGTTAAGTTTTCTCGAAGAGTTTGGTCATTTAAGACAAATTCCTCAAAAAGATTTCCAATAAATTCCTTGACAAAACTTCCACTTAAAAGAAAGGAATTGACAAAATACAAACTGTCATGGGGTCTCTCGTTTAAAATGGATAACAGTTGCTCTATCAAATTAAGGCGTTTTTGTTCCCATGTCTGCCAAGTCCTAGGTAAAATAGGAAGAAATTTGGTAGTATCCTCAGTGCCGACATGGTTGGATACAACGCGCTTGTTGGAAATTCGCTTATTAATCTTTTCTACTAGCTTAGTTAGATCTATCCATCCCCCGTTTAACTCAGTTAGGCTCCAATTTTCAAGAATTTCCTTAAGTGCGTTGGAGAATACGCCTTCTTCTGCTGTGTCTTTGGCACGACAGGCAGCAATAGTATGAACAGAAATATTCGGTCCTTTAATTGGTCGGAATTGTTGAATTACCTGTGAAGCAAATTCCGTGATATTACCTGCACCACTTTGCGAATAACAAGTATCGATAATATAAAGAATTTGGGATATTTTTACTCCCTCATTAATGAGAGGGCGGACTAAATCTTCAGTTGGTAAAGATGTCTGTGCAAGTTTTTGAGGGTCGGTATCTTCCATCACAAGATAATGTCTGTCTCCTTGGATATACTCGCCATGTCCAGAATAGTAGAAGATGACGATATCAGTCTCGCACCGCTCTTCATCTTGAAGCCAGTCGGCAAATTTGGTTATTAGGGTTTCTTTCTGCGGATTAAGTCCAACGTTGATCAAAACCCGCTTATAGCCAAACTTTTCAGTAAATAAATCGACTATCCGTGTTAGATCTGTATCAACACTAGGTAATAGTCCATACTCACCCGTATTTTTGTAGTTACTTGTCCCACAAGCAATTAGATAATACCGAGTTTTACCCTCCATATCCCTCGTCCATTAATCAATCAGCCCCAACTTAATCGCTTCGCCCGTTTCAGCCGCCGTGAAATAGTGAGTAGCATCGTGAGCGGCAGAACCATTATAAACTAGCTTATCTTCTATCAATCCATCAAATAAAGGGTTTAGTTGTTTTTCCAAAGCAACAATATCTCCTGCATCAGCAATATTTACCCACTTTTCTACACTCCCCGGCCAGTGACCTAGACCTGAATCAGCGTGGGGTGACGGCTGGAGTCGGTCAAAAATCAGCCGTTTTATTCCCAAGGGAGAACCCAGGGTAACCAAAACTTTGACAGGCCATTCTGGATGCTCGCACAACGTCTCATAACAGACAATTGACCCTAAAGAATGACCCACAAGTACGCGGGTATCTTGATCAATCTCCTTTGCAACTCGGTGTCGAATCTGCTTTCTCAAATCCTGATCATGTAAGTAACCGCGAATTTGCTTGAGGAAGAAAATTACTATCTTCTCGGCAACACAACCAAAAAACTCAGAACCACTTAAGGCTATCAGAGCGTTTTGAACACTTCTGGGCGCTCTTGCCTTTTCTCTCGATCGCTCACTTGGGCCTTTAATGTCGTCTTCTACTTTTGCCGCTTCTTCCCACCATTGCTCAAGGAGTTCCTTCTCCCAATCCGAGTCAATATCACTGGCATCATAGTTGGGTATCCCAGTTCCTGACTTCGGGCTACCCCTGAACAGGTCTCCGTAAAATGCACACCGAAATTCATTATCAGACTCTAATGTAGCGCCAACACGGTCCAAACCATCCTTGAGTGCTGGCAACCACTGGTCATGGATTGTATAAGAACCTCTAAATTCTTGGTTAATTCCATGAACACCCACAATCTTCACTCTAGTATCCTTGGTTTCAGAGGCTTTTGCCGCACGCACCGCTATTCTTTGGCTACTTGAGGCCAGACGGGCAGGTCGTAGGTTTTGCGCACATAAAAAAAGTCACCCTTAAATGGTTAAGATAAAGGCGACAAACTTACGACACTCTCGATTATGAGCCAACTGAGCCTTAGTTTTAATGAAAACGAAAACGACTTTTCGGGAATTTCCAAAAACTCGGCTTTGGAACATATTGACATTAGTTTTGAAATAGAATATATAAACGCTAGCAAGTTAGAAAGAGTAGAAATACTTAGAGTTGATATCTGCCTAGACAGCCTAGCTAAAATATCCCCTAGCCAATTTCTCCCAACTTGGTGCAATCCACGCGCATTGGATAAAAGGAGTGCTGCTTACAAATCAATGGTCAAAACTTTGATAGAGGAGCCTGAAAAATTTGGAGATATAAGCGAAGCGATAACGATATACGCTGATTTTGTTAGTCTCCAAGAATCTCAAACCGCAGGACGCTCTTTTTTGACTCTGAGGTTTGAGGCTCCGAACAAATACCATTGCGGACAAGGGATAGCACGTGGATTGCACCGAGCATCCGCTGCTAGGGAGGCTAGATTACAAGGAGCAAATCTTACAAATGCAAGGCTAAAAGCTGATATTTGGTTGGGAATGCGGCCTGAGATGAAAGACTTAGAAAATATTCTCCTTGCTCAACAGACGCACCCACTCGATAAGGCTACTATATACAATTTCCAAAGAAAATTTCAGCAACTTAAAGAAGCGACTCCGAAACATTGGAAAATTAAGTACTACCAAGGACAATTAGGGGTAAGCGACAGTAAGCGATGTACCATTAATCATCAAATTCAATTGTTGAATATGCTGGATATTGAAAAGTTTAATCCAGAAATTCATTTCCTAGTCAACGCTCATCCAATAAATAATGCAACATCCATTAAAACATACAACGCTGCATTAGATAGAGCAAATAAATTAAGGCATTTCATAATAGATGTGGTGCATTTAGAGCATTTGCTTTTGCTTTATATAAAACAACAATGCCAAGCAGAGAATAAGAGATATGGTGGCGCTATCATGGCTCCACGTAAGGGATGGGAACATTGTTTTACGAGCAAGACTTCATTGCCCGATGGATCCGTTATCCAAGTAAAGGTGAATACAAACATACTTTTTCCGATCATAAGTAGTTTAAGGGCGGCAGTCGATCCAATTACCCTGCAATGGAAACTTCCTTTCATGGATCTCGTAGGAACAATCTCGGAAGGTAAAGTAGATAATGACAAGATTATCCCAGCAAAAGCCAAGGAGAGTAAGTTAATTCAACTTCTTTGGGACAAAGCTAGCGTAGCTTATGAGGACATGACCTATCGTAATGCAAAGTACCCCTTTACGGTTTTATTAAAGAGCGTAGAATATTGGCAAGATTTGTACACTGTTACCAAGAAATATTTAGGCTAACGATGCTTCGTCATCTATCCCCACACAGTTCGGATGGTACCGGAATGCCAAGTTAACATCTCGTGGAAAGGCAAGTATTGGCAAGGTGCCTGCTGATATTGGGCGTAGGCACCGCGAACACAAACACCCAGGGTCGCCAGCAGGACGATATTTTTCAAAGCTAACGTCAGACGTCCGAATCTTTATTTCTTGGATTTTGTTCACAAACAACCCTTACTAATTCTTTGAACAATAGCTTAACCGCTCTTACCGCAACCCGCGATCGCACCAGGCGCACAGGACGGCCAGAAGCCTTTTCAAGATCAAGAAACTCACCCAAGCTTTGACCAATATGATTTTGGGGTCGGTTCCTGCGAACCTCGATGCGAACAAAAACCCACTGCCACAATGTGCGGCGGCACTCCGCAGAGCCTCCTGTAACCTTTTTACGACGCGAATCCCCTGATGACTCCTCTGATGGGGCCATCCCCAAAGCTTTCTGGAATCGGCGCAGCGACAAATACCGTTTGGTGTATCGTCCTGAAGACCGGCCCTTCCTGATCAGGATTTCTGGTTTCCCGTCAGCCCCAAGGTAATTTTCCAGTGGGTAAATCTGGCTGAGGAGGACCGCTTGGACGCGATCGCCGAAACCAAAGTGCATAAACACTAATCGATATGAATCGAATTTAGGGTCAGCCATCAGCAGCGCTAGCTCGTCTTCAATCTCTTGTTCTTCACGCTGGAGGTGGCATAGTCGCTGAGCGTGGTATTTGGCTGCATTGTTTAAACCCAAACCGACAGTATTCTTATAAAGGTGATCGTAGCGGTTACTAGTTCGTTCGCCTGCAATCCATCCCCACAACGCTGGTACGTTGCTAGTTCCACGGCGCGACTTCACCAGGGCTACCTCTGGAAACTGCCAAGCTAGGTCTTGACGTAAACGGTTGATGATTGGGCTTTGCACCCGGTTGAGATGTGCCAAACGTAAGATTAGTTCCCGGATACGTACAGTTATTGGTTCACGGATCTGAACAAACCTTCGTACATCGTTGAAGTAATCGAAGTAGTAACAGGCCAGTGCAAGGGCGTCTGCGTCGTCGTCTTTGTCGGGCAAGGCAAGATGATTTTCTCGGTATCGTCTTAATTCTTTGTGCCCAACTAGGAAGATTTTTACCCCGCAGCGGGCCAGATGGGTACCCCACAAGCGTGAGTAATTTACTCCAGTTGGCTCTAACACTGCTACATCGGGTTTTAGTTCCAACATCGCACGAATACCAGCAGCGTCAGCTTTCAGGTGAAAAAAGTTACATTCATAGTAAAATTGTCTTGGTTGAATCGGTCTTTCAGTTAGCAGGCATGCCGAAACTGAAGACTTGGCAACGTCAAGTCCCAATACTCTCATTGTTTTTTGTAGGTGGTGGTTTAACCCGTTGTTAATGCTTATGAATCACCCAAAGGCACATGGGCCTGTTTCACTCTCAAAGCAAGACGGGAAACAGCATGTTGCAGCAGCCGAGCTTATGAAGATTGAAAAGCTTACAGGAGCTTGTTTCGCCATAAAAGCCCGCTTTCTGCTGCACGCATACTGTGCGACTGGTTTGGACCCAAACCGCGACGGTGAGGAGTGACTACCGTTTCACCGATGGGTCAGGTCGGATCGTCGGGCGGGTCAAAAGGGAATTTCATAAACCTCTTGATCCAGGGTTCCAGTTCCTATCAAGAACCCGGAATCTGGTAGTTCGCGGGTGACTTCTAGATAACCTTCCTCTCTGACATAGGGAATTAATTCTGCTTCCGCGTAGCCTTGTGAATGCCAATAATTAACAATTTCCTTTTGTACATTGTGTGGTTTCCACTGCAAAAGATGTTCAAACGAAACTGTCAAACATCCTGGTTTAACTTTAAGAATGCTCATGTGTGTTGGTGATTTGGTTTCTCCTTCGCGATCGCCCCTGTCGTGAGGGCGATCGCGTGGTTACTAGTTATTCGTCGTAGATATCCTCCTGATCCGAAAGGAAATTGTCGATAATCTCTTGTATTTCCCCCGTCAGATTATGTAGTGCCGACCTGAATTTAGTATCGGCTGTTTCATTGGTGCTGTTCTGTTTGCTAATGGAGTTTAGTAACTCGTCAAACCGGGCTTTAGCATCAAGGATAGAAACGTACAAGTCGTAGTAGTCCCACGAGGGATCTGGCATTGGGGAAGTTACTGTTATTGGTTCGTTCATGTTGTTGGTAATTCTCGGTTAAACCTGATAATTGCATGGTCGCCGGGTTTCAAAGTCCGGAGGAAGCGTTGGGCTTCCTGGCGCAAAGAAAAGAATGCGATTGGCTCTTTTTTGACTAAGTGTATTACAGCCCACATTTGTTTTTTTGACATTTGGTGTAATTGAGGTTGTTTGGAACTAAAGCAGTGTTACCGCTGTGGTGTGGTTTTTAAAGTTATGATGCTTGTTGGTAGATGACCCTGGATGAATCCGGGGAGATAGGCGTCTGTCTGGCGAGGCAGACGCTTTCAATTTGCCCCCGTGTTGAACGGATCGAAGACGACTTTATATTGAGCATTGGGATTGTGCTTCTTGAAAATACGCATGTAGATATGTGCGTCGGTTTTGGTTTTAAAGCGAGCTGTGAAAACTGCATATTTGATTGAGAGCAGTCTAAAGACGGCCCACGGCTTTTCCTTGCTGTAGGTTGGTTGTTCCATATAATCATGGGTAGTTGGATAGGAAAACCCCAGCCCAGATAGATTGAACTGGGGTAAATACCTTGTAGTAATAGAATGCGTTCGATGATTACTGCTTCATAGGCTGTTACTTCTCCATTGGGTCAACTGTACTGGTGGTTCGGGGTTAACCGTTGCGTCCTGGACGGCATAATCTCCCTCAATCAAGAAGTCAATATAGCAGCGCAGTCCAGAGCCGTCCCTGTTTGGGTAGTAGCTACTCCTCGAAACCAGTTGCGGAAATTTCATTACGGCTTCTGTGTCGAGGAGGAACCTGATGGTTGCCTCTACGTCGGCTTGATTCCCCGATATACGAATTTTGACTAATCCCAAATGTGCTTCTCCTTACGAATTGAGTGAGTGGTAGGGTGTTTCCGCGCAAGGTCTAGGCGCGGGTGCTTGCTCCGGTTTGGTAGCCGCGCAAGGTCGAGGCGCGGGGGAGCGGGATGCATTTACAAAAATGCAACACTGAATATAATATTGCATATGCGCAAATGCAAGTCAAGCCGCATTTACGCATATGCAATAATTAGGGAAATATATATGGAAGTTAAAGATGACAGTCGAGCGCGGAAGACCAAATACAAACAAGAACGCCAAAACGGTGAGTCTAAAGGTAACTCCGGAAGCGTGGGAGTTGTTCCAGGGGCAGGCGGAGAAGCTGGGGATTACCAGATCACAGCTAGTAGAGCAAATTGCAAGGAGCCAGATTCAGCTACCACCACTGGAGCAACGCAAGCTCCTGGGGGAACAATTGGCCAACTAATTGATGAAGCACAACAACAGTTAGCTTTTCACGAAGAACAGTTGGCTTTTCACGGAGAACAGGTAGAAAAAGTAAAAATCAGGATACAGCAACTGTCTGAACTATCAGACATGTTACGAGAATCATTAAAATAATCCGCTTTGTTTGTAAGACAAAGCGGATTATTTTTACAAAAAAAACCAAGCAGCAACTTGGTATTTACGTTAATTTCTACCTGTTTATTATGACAAGTTCTATAGACATCTGGACTGAAAAACACGAAGAATTCTGTTTAGAAAACGGCATCACCCCATCTGCGAAACTGTTATGGCAGTGGCTAATGAGACTTGGGAAACTAAGTGATGAAGCGGAACCAGACCTGACAGAATTTAATGAGTGGGTAGCGAAACACCGTGGAAAAGGCTATTCTCGCCCCACACTGAAAGCTGCTCTTGAACAGTTGAAAAGCTTACGAGTTATTCAGATAGTAAAAAAATTTACCTGGCGAATCTTTCGCTTGGTAGTACGTCCCTTAGAGTGGCTGTTCCCAAAGAAGCCCAATAAGTTTGGGCCCACCAAGGTTAAATTAGTTACAAACAGGGTCGTCAATTTTTACTTAGAAAAAAACTTTCAAAACCGATCTAAAACTTTCAAATCACAGCCCTCAAACCCGCAATCTTCCGACGCGGGGTCTAAGCAGCAGCAGCAATCCCCTCTTATCCAAGAGAACCTCAGTATTCTAAGTGAGGCTGGTATAACTTTTAAGCCTAAAGAATTAGAGGTTTTAGATCGTCCTACTAACGAGATTAAGTTGGCTCTAATAATGTTTGAACTCAGAGGAGGTTTCGAGAAAACAGAAAATCCCGAAGGGTGGATACGCACCTGTCTACGTGAGCGCTATTGGGAAGAAGACCGTAATTATGAAGCTTTACTCAATCGTCTGGGCAATTTAACAATATGGTCTGAATTGTTTGGTGATGCTACTAGCAGTCCCATATCACCATTTGGGCTTGATATTAACAGCAAATACATAAGAACTGCCCCCTACTAATGGGAGGCAGCAGCAAAACTAACTACAAGAATTATGAACCAATTAACATTATTCAACTTGCTTGAAGTTGAATCAGTACGAAGTAACCCAGTTCATGACCCTTATTCAAAAGTTGAATCGGTACGTAGCAACCCAGTTCATGATCCTTACTGGGATGAGACTGAAGAACCACCAACGGCTAGTCTTGATAAATCTCAGTTTTCTGGAGACACTGAGTCAGTTGTAGATCCATCTGCTCCGCCTCATGCGAGTGTTGGGGAGCAGATTTTTTCTCCAGGGGCTGTTGAGGATGCGAGTGTTGGGGAGCAGATTTTTTGTCCAAGCGTTGCCGACTCTCCGTATTCAAGTGTTGGGGAGCAAGTATTAACAGATACTAAAAAAACTGCTCCCCAACACGATACCCAGACAACACATTGGATAGAGAAGTACTGGGTGGCAAGGGGAAATAACAAATATTGGTACTACCGCTACATGTGGATGGAGGGAAGAAAACTGCGTCGGCTTTACATCGGTAGTGTGAACAGCCCCCAGGCACGGCATAAAGTAGAGTTGATCAAAGGTGCTATTGATTCTGACAAATCTCCGTGTGAAGTCAAGGAATTGATAGCAAACACCACTCCCACTTTAATTAAGTCACCTCATTACTGAGCGTGACTTTTTTTGAAATTGGGAGCGCGGTATTGTACCCCATCTGCTATGTGTTGGCGGAATTTCCTCAGTTCGTCCCATCGGCGAGTCTCCGTATTGCCAGAACGTTTGTACTGGTTGGGGTGAAATTGCTCTAACCGCTCCTCGACAAATTGGTCTATGGCCAGAAGGGTCGCTTTTTGAAGTTGCTCATGTGAAATGTGGGGAACTAAACCAGCGTCCAGGGCCCGAGCATATTCTATGATTTGCTCCACAAGAGCTTCGGGTACGCGTACAATTTTCGTCTTGCCATGATGCCATTCGCTTTTCCAACTTGTTTTTTTGCGACCGCCAGGACCACTCATAGTTAACCTGCATTGCTATAACACGGCAGTATACAGGGCTGCATCGCCTGTTACAAGGCGATGGTCAATAAAGCACAAAGGGCGATCGCCCTACTGGATGCGATCGCCCTTCTATTAAATTATCCACAACATAAAAACAAGGAGTGTCTTGTAAGCGTTAACCAACAAATCACTTCTTACCAAGAGTATAGTGTATTTTTTTTATCCATCAATACGGATAGACGGTTGGTAAAGTTCATCTACCTCGTCCCAGGCAGAATTTGCCAAATCCTCTAAAGCCTTAGCCAAGTCCAGATGACTTTGATATATCCCAGCATCGAGCTTTTGGTAAAAATTTTGAATCTTTAGTAATAAACATTCAGTCATAATGCAGCAATAGCCCCCTTAATGCGGTCAGTGTCAATCTCCACGTAACGCCCCAAGGCTTTTAGGTCTTGGTGGCCAGTGATAGCCTTGATGGTGTATATGTCTGTTCCTTGCCTGTGCAGTTTGGTAATAAAACTCCGGCGGGTGGAGTGAGTCGAGATTCCCATGGCGTCCATTCCCGCCCGTTCCACTGCGGATCTGAGAATTTTATCAGCCCATCGTGTAGTCATAGGGCCGCTACCGTCGCGGTTTGGGAAAAGCCATTGGCAATCAGCATCCGGCTTGTACGCGGTTAGGGATGCTAAAAGTGTTGAGTGAACGGGCACTTGGCGCGTTTTCCTCTCCCCATTGGGTGAAGCCTTGCGCGTTTGTGCGCGAAAGGTAATATATTCTCTTGGTGTCGCCTGGTTGTAAACATCTTCTACCTTCAGCTTCACCAGTGCCCCCCACCGCTCACCTGTAAACCAGGCAATGTCCAGGAGCAGTTTGTACTTAGGACTTTGAATGTGTTTTCTGAGATTAGAGTAATCCTTGTCGGTTAAAATACAAGCTTGTCCAGAACGTTTGTTTTTGGGCATTTAATTACGAATGCTTTTTTTTATTAGATGTTCCTTAAAAACCTTGCGAGTAGGTTTTTAAGGAACACTTTTTTAAAAAAGTTAAGGAAGAACTGTCTTGATCTTATTCATAGCAATGCTTTAGAGGCATTAGTGAATATTCGTAATTTACATAAAACACGAACTTTACGAGTTAAGTAATCTCCTATACAACAGATTTATTACTACTTCTAAAAGATTTATTTATGACAGTACCAACGCTTGTTCAGGTGTTCGGGGCGAATGCAACACAGACATCCACTCAACTAATCATTAGCAAAGCTGACCTGGTCGCTACTGGACTAACAGTAAGCAATACCAATACGGCTAATAGCTTGTTGGTAGCGCTGATTCTCCAATGGCAAAGTTATTTAAACGTCACGAACCAAGCCAATAACTCAGATCAAAACATAACAATAGAAGATAGTTATTCTTCTATTGTTAGTAGGAATAGTTTGAACTATCGTCAAGACACGAAGACAATTAATATTCAAAGAATCGATAGTACCGCAAGCATCGACCCGGATAATTATTAAAGATGACTTGCACCTTAAGTTTCTATTACAATTCCTTTAATTATCCCGCAGATAATGGAACGCAAACTATCCCTTTGTCAGGGCAAGCAGTTTCCATAGGAACTGTTATCATGACTAATTCTAATAAGTGGAGCGATGTAGACGTAACCTTTGACAACGGTAGCGTTCAGCGTATCGCACTCCAGCACACCAACCTTTCCCCGCATAGTATTAGCGCTTTGCAATTGATTGGCTGCAATCCGAACATTAAATATGATTGCATTAATGGGGTTTGCGTGCAATCAATCCAATACAAAACATCGGGATATTTCCAGTCTCTAGCTGATTGTCAATCCGCCTGTGGTTTAAGCAAAGGATGCAATGGGATTTGTATCGGCAATGATGAATATCAAAAAATCCAAGGATTGATCAACAAAATTTCAGGAGAACTTTGCTGATGACATCCGAGGGTCAAAATCTAATTTCTTCTCTTTCTAGTCTCGATAATCGTGCCAGTCAGCAGTGTGAATGCTGTTCTAAAATTAGCGCTAGATTGTCAGCACTAGAAACAGAAGTAGCGGCTATACCCCGCCTAAACAAACAAGCAATTGTTAATGAATCGATTCTTGGGGCACAAAACCTTATTGTGCCAGCTATAGGAACTATAGTTGCTAATAAAATACTTCCTATTAAGCAAGCTGTTGGGCTTGTTGAACAAAACTTAGATAATTTCGCATATTTTATTAAAGGTCAAGTATTTAATGTTTCAGTAAAAACTGAAAAAGCGCTTTCAACAGCTGAAGGAGCCATTAGAACTGCTGGATCTGCGGCGGGGCTTTCAAATCAAGCAATGAATTCTGCTGCTTCCACGGCTTCAAAACTCGCCTCAATCGTCGGAATTGTTTCTGGGCTTTTAGCTTTGGCTACTTCTGTTGCGACTCTCCTGACTTTAGGCGCACGAATAGATTCTTTAGAAAAGTATGTGGATTCGTTGGGAGAGGGAATTTCTCGGGTATTAGGTTTACTTCCGCCCATCAAAGCAACAGCAGAAAATGCAAGCAGAAAAGCCGATACAGCATACAATCATGCGTTGGATGCTTTCGGCTTAGCAAGCGCTGCTAGTTCCACGGCTAACGTGGCTGATGTTCGGGCTTTGAATGCGGGGACTGCGGCTAATGTGGCAAATGATACGGCACTCAAAGCCCAAGGTACAGCCCAAAACGCCTTAGGTAAAGCCGATCAAGCCCAAGGTACAGCTCAAGACGCATCAGGTAAAGCTGATCAAGCCCAAGGTACAGCCCAAAACGCCTTAGGTAAAGCTGATCAAGCCCAAGGTACAGCCCAGGACGCATCAGGTAAAGCTCATCAAGCCCAAGGCACAGCCGATCGCGCCCAAGGCACAGCCGAAAAAGCACAAGGTACAGCCGAAAAAGCACAAGGCACAGCCGAAAAAGCACAAGGCACAGCCGAAAAAGCACAAGGTACAGCCGATCGCGCCCAAGGCACAGCCCAAAAAGCACAAGGTACAGCCGATCGCGCCCAAGGCACAGCTAACGATGGACTAAGGAACGCATTTGGAGCGTTGACTCTTGCAGGATTAGCACTGTCTTTAGTTCAAGCTTTCGCGAGTCGTCCTGGAATTCCGGGTCCTCCAGGTCCTCCAGGTCCTCCAGGTAGACCGGGAATTAATGGGAGAAATGGAATTAATGGGAAAGATGCAATGCCATATAACGATACAGGACTGAAGGCTTTTATCGCCCAACAACATGCAGCAACACAAGCAAAGGCAACAGGATTAATTGGTGGCCTTCAAGCTTTTGTTGCAGCGCGAACTGCTGGTATAACCGACTTGGTAACAAAAATTGCTCAAAATACCTATGTAGAAAAAGCTTTAGGTGTACTAACATTCGCAGCAACAATACACAATGGTTTCATGCTATCTAGCAATTTGGGAATGACTTTAGAAACTATCATTGATCAAATTCTAGGATTCATACTTCCCAAAGGCTTAGACGGTACACCTATAAATATTCATGCAACACTTAGCAAAACAATTCAAGAAATTTTAACCGAAGCAGTTGGTGCAAAGAACTATGCAGAAATTTCCAAAGAATGGGCGATGGCAAATAGAATCTACCAAGCTTCAGCTAATGTGTTCAACTCTATTACAAATATGGCAAACACTGTAATCAGTGGACTTGAAATACTTGGGGGAACAATGGGTAAGGTAGGTAATGCCTTGAAAAAATGGGGTGTAGTTGGGGAAAAAGCTTATGAATTTTTTAACCCACAGCCAAACTTTCACAACAAATTCTTTATCTTTCTTGAGAACGCTAACACTGAAGCTAACACTATTCAAAATGTTGTGCAAGTTCCAATAAGTGTTGTACAAGCCAAAACTGATTTAGATAACAACGTAACTCAACTACAAGACGCGATTGCTCAAAAAGACGGAACAAAGCCCGGTATTGAAAAACCGGAAGCTAAACAAGAGAAAGATAAATTTGATTTAGGCAAAACAATTAGTAAAACTCTTGATATAGCGGTGGATGACTTGTTCAATGCAAATGATTAATTTAAAAAAGGTTTCAATTGATGAGCGATACTGTAACATCAGACAGTTTACCAGATGATTTTGACCCTTTTGAGCATTTACAATCGGTGTACATGCCCCAACATAACGTACTCGTAAAGCGCTTCTTTAGTGATTTACCTGATGACTGGAAACCTAATATTGCCACCCCTAGGAGTAGCTTAAGAACTGCTTGCACAATGCAAGACAGCGACAATCAGTTAATGATGACTATGCGTCATCATTTACTCTTTGATTTATTGGGTTACGGGAGGTCGGATTTAATTGTTTACCACAGTGAAAAAGGAAATCTTACAGGTAGCGTTGTTGGACACCCAAAAGTCTATTTATATTTCTCACAAGATACACAGTCCGTTGTCCCAGGAGAAATACGAATAGACGCAGAAATCAGCTTTCGCTTAATGACTGAGACTCAAGCTAGTTATACAGAAGCTAAAGCCCTAGCATTAGCTGAAAAAGTTCACAGCTTTTTTGTAGTAGCACACCAAGGTATTGTTTTCCCAAAAGGTAAAACTATTTACCTTTATAAAGATGAGGCTCACGGCTATCGTTTACAAATCTACGGAAATAGTAAAACAGAAATTATTAGCATCATTGAAAAATGTTTGGAACTTCAATCTGTAGTTTATGATGAAAATAAATTAACTATTAGTGCTCCTGAGAAAAACAGTGAGACAACGGCTCAATTGCAACTCTCATATGGAAAAGAGAGACGTAAAAAAAGATTTAGACCAGTTGCTAATGTTAGGTTTCGCTACGCTTACGTAGAAGTACCTGGCTACGATAAACATATCTTCCTGGTAGATACTACCTATAGACACACAGCTCTATTCAAGAATCCATAATACGTTAAAAACTTAAGGAACCATATAGGGTTCCTGTGGAAAAAATTAGTGGAAATCCTACGTTATGGTAGTTCTAGCAAAAAAGTAAAACATTTAAACATTACACTAAAATGGCTAAAAGATTAAGTGCAGTCGAACTACAGGCGAGAGCGGATAAGGCTAAAGCTAGAGAAGCCGCACGTTTACAACACCGCATAGACAATCCATCGCCATACAAACCGCGTGCCGCAGAAGATTATGATACAGCTTACTATCGTGATCCAATTGAAGCGGGGTTAATCTTATCAGTAACAGTCAAAAAAGAAGCTTACACACAGCTCGGTGGTTTATCTAATTGTGGACTGTTATCAACCGTAAATGAAGGACAAGTTGTAGTTCCAAAAGTCAAGGGTGATAAACGGAAGCTAATAACTATTAGTTGGTTTTACGGTGATAACGAGCCGACTGTTGTTCCTGCGACCACGACACGGAACCGATACATAAAATTCTATGATAAACACGGAAATCAGTCACATTACAGTATTCCCTTCTCTGTAGCGACTGGCGCATTTACCCTGTCAACGATCATTACCAATTTCACAACACTTTTCAACAAGACAAACGGCACACAGCGTGCTGTCTTGGGCGTTCACGGCGAAGTCTTCTTAAAATTTGGTCACGAAACCATTGCTCGTTTCTGATGAGTATTTCATGGGACTTACTAGGAGAAATTCAAGTATCAGATAACTGGCAATTATTTCCTTTAGAGGCTATTAGTGATACTTTTCGTATTACTACTACAATCACGGACATCGAGGGATGGAATAGCACGAAGATTCAAAGCGGTGCATACATCCGATTTGTCTATCCCGATCCAGATGGTACAACATCTAAGTCTGTATACATCCGGGTGCGTGATGAAATCATTGTATATGAATTGCCAGTTCCCCATGAAATGAGAGCGGCAGGATACTATATACGGTCGATATCCTGTAGATTCTCTTCAAAGTGGGTCGGTAAACTTCCTGGCAGCTCATTCGCCGGATGGAAACTTAAAATTGAAGGTTTATTACAGCAATAATTTTCATTGAACAGCCACGAATATTTTTTTATTTTTATGGTTATACTAAAAAAGCATAAGCTCAAATTTATTTTTACGAGTTATTTTTTTCTGAATAGTTTATTCAGTTTTTTTATCATTCACCAGACTGTCGCGCAAAACAGTGAACAAATCCAAGTTGATTTGAAAACAATTCAACAGGCTTTCCAGTCTCAATCAAAAGCATCAAAAGCTGTTGAACAAGACATGAAAGAACTCAAGAACAACTACAAAAAGTTGAACGATTTGCTTAACAAGGAAGTTTCTTTCGAGGAAGGCTTAAAGTTTGCTCTTGCCTTCGAGGGGGGGCTGTCTGATGACGAGGGAGACACCGGAGGATTAACTAACCTTGGTATCACCCATACCGAATATGACGAATATCGTGCAAGTAAAGGTTTATCACGTCGATCAGTGGCTGATATAAGCCTTGTAGAAGCAACAGATATTTATAGAAATAAATATTGGTTAGCTTCAGGCTGTGCGGATACTCCGCGTCGCGTTGCAATTAGCTGTTTTGACTGGCAAGTCAACTCAGGCAGAGGAATGTCTCTCTTACAGCAAACTTTGGGTGGGCTGAGTGTAGATGGCATTTTTGGTCCTGAAACGTCAAATGAGCTAAATTCCTGGTTGGCGAAAGCAGCAGGAGAAGATCGGCTGTTGCACAACTACTTTGAAAGAAGAGAAAATTTGTATCGGCATTGGGGTGTGGGCAGTCAGAGGAAATTCCTCCACGGGTGGTTACGGCGGGCAAAAGCCCTTAAGAAATATCTCCACGTGCCGTAGTGGGGAGTGGGGAGTGGGGAGTGGGGATTCGCCATAACTATTTACTACCAAAACTAATATCTTCTGCTGCTCTACACTTGGCTTGGTTAAGAGATTAGACTGGTAGATTGTAGCTGATCTCTTGTTCACACCCTTACATCCCTACACCCAGGGCTATTTCATTCTACACTCTTTGCCTTGAACTCAAGTTCAAGGCTCACAGCTCAAGTCCGTTGAAACGGACTAAATTCCTTCCAATACGGTTCGGTTAAGCGAAAATGAGAAACCCGGTTTCTTCAAGAAACCGGGTTTCTGGCACCTCAACTATCGTTAACCGAACCGTATTGAAATTCCTTCTAGTGGTCGGTCAAGTTTTAGTTGATGGGTAAATAAGTTCGTAGTAAGGACTTTAGTCCTTATTTTCTAAGGACTAAAGTCCTTACTACAAACCCTCAAAACTAGCTTGACAGAGTACTAGTTCTAGTCGGCGGTATGCCGACTTCAGCTATTAGCCTAGGAATAAATTCCTAGGCGTGTGGGTTGCTTATCCGAACCGTATTGCCTACACCCCTACCCCCCTACCTCCCTACCCCCCTTCCTTTTTTACGCCAGATTGCTGAACAATAGTGATAGCTGTCTAGTTGAGAAAATTGTGATGACTCAGGATGAAAATGATGCTCAGTCAAATGTCAATCAATCTTCTTCACATTCAGGTACACGATACTGGGGTAAGGTTGAGGTTATAGAGGAAGGGCATTCTTATAGAATTAATCGCATTGAAATCAAACCTAAGTATGCTATGAAACCACAAATCCATTATCACCGTAGTGAGCATTGGGTTGTTGTCTCTGGCATAGCAAAGGTGATCTGCGGTAACGAGGAAAGATTACTTAATCGAAACGAGTCAACCTATGTTCCTGCCGCAACACTTCATAGGGTTGAAAATCCAGGAGCTATTCCCCTAGTTATTCTGGAGATTCAAAATGGTGAGTATCTGGGTGAGGATGATACCGAACGCCCATCAGACCTAACCGTGGTCAAGACTGGAACTCCTAACTCCTAACTCCGCACCTCCTAACTCCTAACCCCTAACCCCTAACTCCCTGTAGGAATATTATGACTCAAAAGCTGCTTTTTGTCTGTCTAGGCAATATCTGTCGATCGCCTGCCGCAGAAAACATCATGAATCATCTGATAAAAAACATCGGATGGGAGGAACGTATCCTCTGTGACTCTGCTGGTACAGGTAGCTATCATATTGGTGCGCCACCTGACCAACGTATGAGTGCTGCGGCTGCGAAAAAGTTGGGCATTAACCTGCAAGGTCAAGCCCGTCAATTTCAAAAGTCAGACTTTCAAGACTTTGATTTGATTCTCGCCATGGATCGACAGAACTATCAGCATATCTTGTCTGTTGACCGCAGTGGGCAGTATCATGATAAAGTGCGGTTGATGTGCGACTTTTGCTCTAGACACACCCTTAAGGAAGTTCCAGACCCTTACTACGGTGGAGCCGAGGGATTTAATCAGGTGATTGACCTTCTTGTTGATGGTTGCGAAGGTCTACTACAATACGTTACCACCAACCAGCCTGAGAGTCCGCCTTCACTACCCACAACCCAGAGTTGAGTACAGATGCTCTCAATGTCTACTCCCTGGAATTCTCAAGCTGAAAATGCCAATATTCGCGATACACTCGGGTGAATATCGAGGGTGTGTAACGTGGTTTGAAAGTAGACTGCAATCCACTAGAACCATATGGTTCGCCTTGGCAGAGGACTGTAACAATCACTAAAACTCAAAGAAGAACAGCCATGACTACGACCGTAAAAGCTAGCTTTCCCATTGATCTTGCTGCCTACAAGCCGATAGCACTAGATCCAGCAAAATCGAGCCTGACTGATGAGGAGAGAGAGACGCTAAAAGCCAACATTCAACTCTGCCGCGATGCGATCGTTTTCTTCACTGCTACAGGCGCTGCCAGAGGAGTCGGTGGGCATACTGGTGGTCCTTACGACACAGTACCAGAGGTGGTGATCCTAGATGCATTGTTCCGAGGAGCGCCAGATAAGTTTGTGCCGATTTTCTTTGATGAGGCAGGACACCGGGTGGCGACGCAATACCTGATAGCAGTTTTACACAAAGAACTGCCTGCTGAGCAGCTTGTTCAATATCGTGCAGCTCATGCTCACCTACCGGGACACCCGGAACTCGGACTGACTCCTGGCGTGAAGTTTAGCTCAGGACGCCTCGGACACATATGGCCATATATTAATGGTGTGGCAATGGCAAATCCTGATAAGGTCGTCATCTGTCTAGGGTCTGATGGTTCCCAGCAGGAAGGTAATGATGCGGAAGCAGCGCGTCTAGCAGTTGCCAAAAATCTCAACGTTAAGCTAATTATCGATGACAATGATGTCACCATCGCCGGACATCCTTCAGATTACCTCCCAGGGTTTAGTGTTTCCAAGACACTAGCTGGTCATGGAGTTAGTGTGAATGAAGGGGATGGCGAAGACTTGGATGAATTGTATCATCGCATATGTCAAGCCGTGACAACTCATGGACCCGTCGCAGTGATAAACAAGCGGAAGATGGCTGTGGGGATTGAAGGCATAGAGGGTTCTACCCATGGACACGATGTGATTGCAGTAGATAAGGCGATCGCCTACTTAGAAAAGCGTGGACAAACAGAAGCCGTCAATTACTTAAAGAACATTGAAAAGCCCAAGAACGACTATAAATTCATCGGTTCCAGTGATAAGCAGGGTTCTAACCGCAACGTATTTGGTGAAGCGGTAGTATCTGTACTGAGCCGTCTGAGTGAAGCCGAACGCATCGAAAAGGTGATTTGTATCGACACTGACCTAGAAGGCTCTTGTGGACTGAAAAAGATTCACGATACTTACCCAGAAATCTTTGTTAGTTCTGGTATCATGGAACGGGGGAACTTTTCCGCAGCCGCCGGTTTTGGCATGGAAAAAGGTAAGCAGGGAATCTTTGGTACCTTTAGCGCCTTCCTAGAGATGTGCATATCGGAAATTACGATGGCGCGTCTGAATTACTCCAATGTCCTGTGTCACTTCTCCCACTCTGGTGTAGACGACATGGCGGATAATACCTGCCATTTTGGTTTGAATAATCTGTTTGCTGACAACGGGCTGGATGACGGCTATGAAACACGGCTGTACTTCCCCGCAGATGCCGCACAGATGAAAGCCTGCGTCGAAGCGGTGTTCTTCGATCCAGGTCTACGGTTTATCTTCTCCACCCGTTCCAAGGTGCCAAACATCCTTGATGCCAATGGCAAAGACCTCTACGAAGAAGGTTACACCTTTGTTCCTGGTAAGGATGAAGTGGTACGTGAAGGCACCGCTGGCTATATCATCACCTTTGGTGATGCATTATACCGAGCCGTGGACGCGGTGGAACGTCTCAAGCAGGAAGGAATTGATGTAGGATTAATCAACAAGCCTACACTGAACGTCATTGATGAAGAAATGCTTGTCAAGGTTGGTCACGCTCCGTTTGTGCTAGTGGTAGAATCGCTTAACCGCCGTACCGGACTAGGTAGCCGCTTTGGTTCTTGGTTGCTAGAGCGTGGACTAACACCGAAATTTGCTCACTTGGGTGTTCACAAAGAGGGTTGTGGTGGTCTGTGGGAGCAGTTCCCCCATCAGGGAATAGACCCTGATGGCATTATTAGCAAAGTCAAGGAAATTATAGGATCATCTCATCAGCGTTAAGTCAATGTTTTGATTAGCCACAATTCTGATAAAATCCCTCCCTACTCGGTTAAGGTTTTTTTGATGGGAATTCTGGTTGTAGAGACGCGATTAATCGGAGACGCGATTAATCGCGTCTCTACATTCTTTTCGCCATCAGGGTAATTATCTCAGCCCTTGCAGTATTGGGAGGGTTTTGAACTCTTGCGTCTACACGTAATCATTTTTCAGTCGGGATTTAAATCCCCGTCTGAAAAATAATTACGAATTACGAATTACGAATTTTTAAAGTCCTCAGTTTTTGGATCTTGCAGGTTGTGGGGTCAGGAGAAAAGCATGGGTTTGACCATTAATCTGACCAGTGCCCGCAATCTGACCGCGATTATTGATAGCCCGTGCCTCCTTCAGTATCCAACCAGAGTTGGTATCTATATTATTATTGAGGTCACTTGCTACGCCATTTTCCCACAAAAAGGCTCGCTGACCGTTGTTAATCGATCCCACCACTTGGCCATTGTCGTTAATACCATAGGCTATGCTGAGGTTGCCACCAAGGCTTTGAACGTCTTTGGGGCTATTCCATTGAGCGCCGACAAAAGTTGTATCGCCCGTCCTACAAAAGCCCGCAACCTGTGCTTTGTTATTGATGCCATAAGGTTCGCAGTTACCGCGCAAGCTTAAGAGTGATTGGCTAACACCAGTCCTAGTATCCAAAATCAAGGCTTGAAAGCCACCTCCGCTGCTAACTACTACTTGACCATTGTTATTGATGCCATAGGCGACGCTGCCAAACTTATCCGTATTGAGGATAGCCTGGGCATTTTTTTGGCTAACGTTTGTGGTATTCCATAAGACGGCATGCAACTTTTTGTCAGGTAATGAAGCACTAGCGCCCACCACAAGTCCATTGTCATTGATGGCATAGGCAACGCTTTTTAGTAGGTCGGACTCGGTGTCGTCTAGGAAACCGAGGAGTTGCCCGTTGATTTTTCTGTTGTTGATATTCCACAGTATGGCTTGCGGATCACCAGCGTCACTAAACTCATAGCCCACCACAAGTCCATTGTTGTTGATGCCATAGGCTTGGGTGGAAAAATTGGGAGTGGCGGAGGGGAGTGCCTGTATGCCGTTGGTGCTATCCCAAGCGAAGGCCTTAGGAGGATCAGTGTCACGCAACGAAGAAACGCCCACTACTTGTCCACTATCGTTGATGCCATAGGCTCGGCTGCTGCTGCCACCGAGAGTGCCAATGTCAGTGACGGAATACTTCAATGCCACTGCTGCCTGGGACATAGCAATTCCCAGCATAGTGCAAGTTGTCAGCGCCAAGCCCATGTGACGCAAGCTTTTCAAAATAGTAGATTTGATCATAAAACTTACTGCTCGATAAAGGTATGTAACCCGATGAAATACATGGAGTGTTAATTCTTTAGATGCATTTCACGTGGTTACATCTAGAATAAGCCTTTCATGTAAAATTTAGGTGGAAAAAAAATCATGATAATGTTATCCTTTGTTAAAAAAATATCCTGATAAACCTAGATAAGGAGGCTAATAACCTACTACCTTTTTCTGGGAGTAATCTACCACCAAAAAAAATATGTTCCAACTCTTTTGATAGCCATTAAGAGTCGTAGTAGCTCTCGTTTGAATGTGTTGAAAATAATGAATAAAAATAACCATCTTGAAACCTATATTTCATCTCAAAGTATTAACTATGACGTTGTTATTGCTTGGTTCGATGCTTTCTTAAGCGCAGTCGATAAACCAACAGTTATTGTTGCCGATAAAGCTTCTATAACAAGCATGGAATTCACAACTGCTCATTTCTGGCACGGAGTGCGGGGGCAGAAAAGAGGGTTTGAAATCCAACCAACCGCTCTGTAAGGGATTCTGAGGCATAGTTCCATAGGCTTTCGTAGTAGAAGAAGGCTACGCCTAAACCACGCTGTTGGGAAGCCTGAACTTGGGACTGAATTTGTTTCATTGGAACTGGGCTATTTCGCAACCCTGCCATGATACCGATTCCTGTTGGAATCATTTGTTGCGCTTTTTGAATTTCTGGGCGGGAAATATTTTCGGTAAAATTTTGCAGATTAGAACGATAAACTTGCACAATTAGCTCGTCCACAATATTCAGCCGCAACCAGGTGAGCCAGTCTTGCAGGTGAAAATTGTAAGCAAAGTCGTAGTAATTGGGGGAAACGGAGAAAATCGCTCGGGGTTTTCTCGCTTTCACAGCTTGATTGAGTTGTACCATGAACGCTGTGATTTTATCTGCTCGCCAGCGCATCCACGTCGGATCTTGGTAATTAATTGGGGGATGGTTTTTGGTTTCTTGACTATACAACGCATCTGTGTATTTATCGTAGCCAAATTCATAGGGTAAACTCATGTGATCATCAAACTGGATGCCATCGACATCGTATTGAGTGACGATTTCCAACACGAGATTTGTGATAAATTGCTGCACTTGTGGATGGAAGGGATTGAGCCACACAACCTCACCAGCAGTACTAATGGAAGTTTGGCTACCATCCCGCTTTTGTGTGAGCCAATCCGGATGATTTAATGCCAGTTCCGATGTTGGCGGAGCCATCAAGCCAAACTCAAACCAGGGAATGACCAGCAAGCCTTGGCGATGGGCTTGGGCAATGAGATCTGCGAGAATATCACGTCCATCTAAGCCTCGCAAGACAAAGGGTTGGATACCTGTACGTTGTGCTACGGCGCTGGGATACATCACATATCCAGAATTCCACACCACAGGATAGATTGTATTGAAGTTTAGCCGTCGCAGTTGGCTCACGGCATCCTGCACTTTGGCACGATTCTTGAGAGTGTCAAAATCATTGTTGGTCATCCAAACCCCGCGAATTTCCTGACGGGGTAGCTGCGCCATAGCAGGGGTGAGGGTGTCCACTAGCAGTACTGTAACGAACGATAGGAGAACGAGGAGTAAAAAAATATACTTAAACAATTGCCGCCAAGCTTGACGCATGAAAAGTAATTTCATTGGCTTGAATGATACATTAGCTACCTACAAGGACCATGGCATACTTTTGTGATGGAATCTACAGGTCATATACTTTACAAGCATTTATGCTTACTATAAAAGTGGTTAATTGGTAGATGTCCATTCGATGCGGCACATAGAATTGTTGCATGCCAAGAAACTGAAGCAGACAATTTACAGTAGGATGGTTGACCCAGCCAGATCATTCTTAGTGCCCAATACAGCTTTCAAAGTAAAGTGCGATCACTTAATTTAGCAGTGAATGTGGCGATCGCACAATGCGAGATCTAACGATTTACTACATGGTCGGCTGGTTCAAATTTGTGTTGGGTTGTCAGAGTATTTGCGGTTGGTGAGTACCTATGCTTTGCGAAGCAGTCGATACCTCCAGCTATGGTAGCTATGGGGCATTTTTACCATACTGCACAGGGGTATGAGTCGGTCTCCTAGTGCATTATGATGATCTTTTATCAAAGAATTCAGGAAATCTAATAAATGCAGACTAGCCAAAAAATCTCCCTCCCAAGTATGGGCTGCGGGACTTGGGCATGGGGCAACCGATTGCTCTGGGGATATGATGAAAGCATGGATGACCAGTTGCAAGCCGTCTTTAACCTTTGTGTGAGCAACGGCGTGACTTTATTTGATACGGGTGATTCTTACGGAACAGGGAGATTGAATGGGCGAAGCGAGCTCCTTTTAGGAAGATTCTCTAGGGAATATCAGGGTTCAGGTCAAGAAGATATTTGTATTGCAACGAAGCTTGCTGCTTATCCTTGGAGATTGACACGCCAGTCAATGGTGTCGGCTTGCAAGTCGTCCGCCAAGCGCTTGGGAAGAAATGTGGATCTGGTGCAGATGCACTGGTCTACGGCAAACTATGCTCCTTGGCAGGAAGAACCGCTCTTAAATGGTCTTGCCGATGTTTATGAGCAAGGATTGGTCAAGGGAGTAGGACTATCCAATTATGGACCTTTGCGGCTCAAACGCGTGTATCCTAAATTGGCTGAGCGAGGAGTTCCTATTGCTACCCTGCAAGTTCAGTACTCACTGTTGTCCACGTACCCTGTGACTCAACTCTTAATCAAAGACATTTGTGATGAAATGGGGATAAAATTGATTGCTTATAGCCCTCTTGCGTTGGGTTTGTTAACAGGAAAATACTCTGAGAAAGGTCCTTTTCCAAAGGGCATCCGAGGTTTACTGTTTAGGCAGCTCTTGCCAGGAGTGCGATCGCTTTTGGTAAGTTTACGAGAAGTAGCACAATCAAGAAACAAGACCATGTCACAGGTAGCCATCAACTGGTGTATCTGTAAAGGAACTATTCCGATTCCTGGGGCGAAGACTGTGGAACAAGCGAGGGAGAATATTGGTGCCTTGGGTTGGCAACTAAACTCCAGTGAAATTGCACAGTTGGATCAAGCGGCTGCGAATACAGATAAGAAAATGATACAGAATATCTTTCAGACTAAGTAAACCCATTTCAAACAGGCACAAGCCTTACTCTATAATACTTTTGAATGCGTGAATGCGTGAATGCGTGACTTCCGCCTTGCGGTACTAGGTTATTGGCTCAAAAATTTGCTACACTTCAACCTCTGGAGTTCAAATAAAAATAGTTTGAGCATGGGGAATTTGGAAAGAGATCGGGGAGTGGCTGATGATGAACGCGCAGGAAACGCAAGGACAACAGATTCATCCGAGGGACTTTTCATGGTCTTTCTGGTTCACTTTGCCACTTTACCCATTCGGCAAACGGCAGACAATTCGCAAAGAAGTGGTTAAGAACACAATCTGGACTTTTGACCAGATTCAAGGCATCTTCTACGTAGTTGTCCCCATTCGCATGACCGTGGTGAAATTAGATGAGGGGGGTTTCCTCATCTATGCCCCCGTTGCACCGACCCCAGAATGTATCCGGCTTGTGAACGAGTTGGTGGCAGAACATGGCGAGGTGAAATACATCATTCTGCCAACTATCTCTGGGCTAGAACACAAGGTCTTCGTTGGTCCCTTTGCGAGATGTTTTCCCAACGCACAGGTCTTTGTTGCTCCCAGTCAGTGGAGTTTCCCTCTGAATCTGCCTCTGGGGTGGCTTGGGTTGCCCGCCAAACGCACTTCATTACTCCCAGAAGACAGCAGCAGAGCACCCTTTGCCAATCAGTTTGACTATGCTATACTCGGTCCCATCGAGCTTGGACCGGGTAGGTTTGCGGAAGTTGCATTCTTCCACAAGCGATCGCACACGTTGCTTGTGTGTGACTCAGTGGTTTCCGTACCAGAAGAACCGCCTGCGATCGTGCAATTAGATCCATACCCCTTGCTGTTCCATGCCAAGGACAAAGCATCCGACATGGTCGCAGACAATCAGGCAAACCGCCGTAAAGGATGGCAGCGCATCTCGCTATTTACTTTGTACTTCCAACCAAGCGTGCTGGAGATACCCTCATGGGTTCAGGTGTTTCACAATGCCCTGAAAGCGCCGGAACGCTCAAAAAAAGCCTATTTCGGGTTATTTCCCTTCAAATGGAACTCAGACTGGAAGCAGTCATTTGATGCACTGCGAGGGGATGGTCGTCTGTTTGTAGCACCGATTTTACAGACTCTTATTCTCAACCGAGCACCGAGGGAAACCATCGACTGGGCTAATAAGGTAGCAAGTTGGGACTTCCACCAGATTGTTCCCTGCCACTTGGATTCTCCTATTGAAGCACAGCCGTATCAATTTCGACAAGCATTCTCCTTCCTGGAAAAGCACCCCGCTCTCAGTGTGGGGGTGTTGGAGAATAGCAGTTATCCGTTGCCTGAGGAGGATTTTAAATTACTCAGGGTACTTGATAAAGGTCTAAACAGGTTTGGTATTGTGCCGCAAGCGAAGGAAAAGGTTTAGCACAATTATCTGATTTTCTTGAACCGTTCTTTCGCTGCCTGAAACGCTTCTTGCATCACGGACTGAATTTTCTTGGGATCGGGTTTCTTTCCCCCCATTAAATCACCGAAGTATACGCAGGCTCCTTCACCGAGTGACCAGGTGTAGGCTGCTGCCCAAGACGCAGCAATGACGCTGCCGAAGCCGGGTAGGAATTTGATTAATTCCCGTCCCACTGCCTGTGCTAAGAAGCCACCGGCGATGGTACTGACAACACCCCCAGCTTGGGATGGGGTCAGGGTCTGCCCATATAATTTTCCCAGCAAACCCACCATTGAGACTTGCAAGGTGGTCAACACCGGCATAGTGGCGAATGGCAGTGGCACAGCCTCGATGGTGGCTGCCATGATAGCAAATGCTAGCATGTAGCGGCGTCCGACATCCCGGTAAAGGTTCCCGATTTGCTTGCCAGTTTCCCCCTCCAATAACTGATAAATGGCACGGGCTTCTGCTTCTGGAAGTAGGTCTGCGAGGGAATTGGAGAATGCCTCTAAGCCATAGAACACTGGATTGTAGCCGTCCTCTTCTAGGGTGAAGTCAATGAGTACGGCGCGATCGCACAGTCCTGTAAAGGCTTGCTGCATGGCGGCGAATGTTCGGTTAACCTCCTCATAGTCTGGTGGATAGGCAGGATGATCGGCTGTACCGGGAGGATAAACCTCATGCAAGCAAGTCACCGCCAGCAGACAGGGAATTTCTGGATATTTTTGACGCAACTGCTGAGCAATTTGTCGCAGGGTGTCGGTGGCGAAATCATTGATTTTTACCGTCAGAATTAGGACTCTGGCGCGGCGACTCTCCTGTTGTAAATTGCCTACCAGTTCCTGAATGAGTGTCTGAGTATCCTGGTTGACATCTCCCAGTCCCACCGTATCTGTAAAAATGAGCAATGGTAGCTCATCGGAAGGATAGGCATAACGCTCAGTGTGTTGTGTGTGGGGACGAAATCCCTGACCAACAATCTCGGCTGAAACTCCCGTTAGTCCCCGGACAATTGAACTTTTTCCGGCTTGGGGCTTACCAATCAGGAGGGCTTCAGTGGTTGGCAGTTCAGTTCTAACGGTTTCCAAAATTTCTGCAATCTGAGCTTCGCTGACGCTAAACCATTGCACAACCGTCTGTGCCACTTGCTCTACGGGTAGGAGTTGCGTCAAGCGTGCTGTTGCCTTGTTCCACACATCCGCAGTGCGGTTTTTCCAAGAATCACCCACCGACTTGGTCGTCATACTGTCAGTCGGTTCACTCGACTGCTGAGAATTAGCATCGCGTTGCTCAGTCATTTCCGTCAAATGAAATTGTTCAGTTCAGAAGACCCTTTTAGTATATAGTGTTATGTTTAGGTTTGCCGCACTACTTGTTGGAACACGCACTTCGGGAAAATAACGTCTATCGTTCGTTCGTTCGTTCGTTCGTTCGTAGTTGCGCTTTAGCGCTCTTAGCAACTACTCAAAAGTGTTATAAATCAAGGCTTTTGTCTGTTTGGAATGGTCTGTTTATTTACGCCGCGCTGTACTAGTCCTGAGAAACCCGGTTTCGTAGGGGCGTATTGCAAGTAGCCCCTACTGCGAAACCGGGTTTCTCTGTGGAAAGCGAATCATTTAGGACTGCTATACATTGCTGCAAACAGACAGTGTGGGCTTCCGGATTAATTAGACATAGTCGTGAAAATGAGTCTGAAACCCTTATGGGGTTTTACCGTAAATCTAGTTCCTGGATGTCTATTGACAGAAAGAACCAATTGTGAATCATCTGCATTGTTACAGTTAAATCTGCAATTTTAAGCAACTGCAAAATCCGTATCAGCACGCACTTCAGGTGGATGAAAGGCTAATACAATATCGGTTGAGGGCACACCTGCTTTAACCAAAGCATTAGCAATTCCTTCTTCTGTCCAGTCTTCCTCGATTCTGATTTTATTGTCTTTAATGCGGATATGAATTGTAATTCCTCTAACTCGTTCTTCCTGAGTCCATCCTACTTGAAACCAAAGATACTGATCGTGTTGCTCATCAAAGGCTAATAAAGTTTCCACCCCAGGTGTTGATGGAGTAGCTGCTAATTGATCAAAGTTCGTCAAAATATTTTTAATTAGAGTGCGGTAGTGAGCTATCTTATCCATTGTGTAATTACCTCAATTTCTCTAATTTTTTCCGCAATTAACCCCAATTTAGACCGAATTTGAACATTTTTATACCATGCTTTATAATTTTCGTCTGTATTTTACGCTACAAAATTAGATGCGCTTACCCTGGTTTTGGTGGGCAGTGCCCACCCTACACTACTTAATGAGAAAGTAGCGGTAGGGGTTATGCATTATTGCTGTTGGGTAACTCGCCTTTGCAACTCGATTTCTGCTTGTTCGAGTGTCATCGGGGTTACGTTCACGGAAGTAGCCCGTTTTCTATCAACATAAGCGTAAAACGCCTCGTTGTCTTCAGGATGATGCTTGACGTATGCAAGCAAGTCGCTGTCAGGCATTGTGCTGTAATCAAGGTTAGTCATTGAATAATTACCTCCCCCTAACAGCAGAATCTCTATTTGTATTGTGTCCTCAACAAGCATGACGATGCGGTCGTTTCTCTCGTCCAGTCGTACTAAATCAATTGACTGAAGTAGATTGCTTGCTCTCACTGACATCCGCCAGTAGACCTTTAATTGTGCTGTTGTTGGTTCTTTCATCTCCCCCTTAAAGGATAAAAACTTAGGGGTGAGCGCTTCGGATATTGCGTTCTCCCTCATAACGCAGTTTGTAAACTACGCTATTAATGCTGACTAGCCAAAATCAATATTGATTCGGATCACATCTTGCTATTAGCCTATACATAGGAAATCAAAATGTCAAGTTTTAGCCTATGATTTTGATAGGCTAGCTACGGAGTTAGCCTATCATTGCAAATCCCGAATTTCTAGGTAAGGGAATCTATTAAAGTGCAAAACCCCTGAAAGCTTCAATTGGGGGCTTTATTTGGGGGTTTTAAAAATTGGCGGATACGTTCGCGTGACAGCCTGAGTTGCTCTTCCGCTTTTCTCAGGCTGCTAATTCCCCCAGGATTTTTTCAGTCCGTTCCTTGAACTCCTCAAGTTCAGCTACTTTCCTCTTAATGCTGGCAATTTCTTCATCAGAGGGGGGCGAGATTCCTAAATAATTATCGATGAACTCTAGCAGCAGCCGGCTAGCAGAAGTGCCACTGTCTTTAGCCTTCTTTAGAAAAGCTTCTTTCTTTTCTTCTGGAATACGAAAGTTCATCTGGGTTTCCCCGGAGGCAAGATTTCTTGGCATGTCTACCTCGTGTTTATAGTTTATGACGACTTTTAGCCTATACCTAATTCTACTCTTCTGCCTAGGCAATGCCAACGGAGGTGAAACGCCCCTTAACCATAACAGAGGTGATACTTCTATATATAGCCTATTATTTATCTTGACATATTATATATTTAAGCCTATACTAGGGATAGCGAAACAAAGAGCGATCGCTCACCTTCCACTGTAAGCGTTGCGCAGCATGAGGGGCAGTAGAACATCCCGCATTATCACCGGACTCAAAGCCTCTGTTCCCCCGCCGCCACTTTTATATAGCGGAACCTGCTCTTGAGAGCGGTAAATTTTTTTGTGGGCGTGCATCCCGTTGGTGCGATCGCGTGCTACTCGCAACCAGAGAAGTAGCGCACCACCCGTCATGAATGGAAGAAACGTTGCTATCAGTGGTGAGCGTAAGTCCGAAAAGAAGACCGAAGAAAATGGTCGGACTTTGACTGAGTTTCACTATGGTAAATTCCAGCGCGTCATTCCTCTGATTTTATGAAATAGAACGACCTGAAGAAGTATATCGGCACAAATAAATAAAGGTTTGTAGTAGCTCCGTGGGCGCTCATATCTAGGGCGCTCTTTGCGCAACTACGAGCCCTTACTTGCATTCATATAGTTCGGTTTTTCGGTGCCGATCTACTTATATGGAAGCATCATACCGCTATCTGGGTACACATCCAATGAATGCTATATGAAAATTTGGTTATCAAGGCATTTAAATTGAGTAGGCGATCGCCTCTACCGCTTGCATCCTATCCGGGGTCATGCCGAAGTAAGTGCCTAAAGAGGACATCTTAGTAAAGAAAATTTAAAAATGCTTGTCTAAAATTACTTTAAGGGTCAAAAGGCAACGATATACCTCGGTTTCTGTAAATAAGGTGATTTCGTAAAGCGTCTTTTTGGCAGCATTAATGGTGCTTTAGTCCAACCAGGGGGTAATATTCTTATTGCTCTTAGGTGTGTCAAAGGATGAGAGGTAATGATGAATGAACATCACTGAAAAATTAGCCCTAGTTGTTCGTAAGCTTAATATAGTTCAAGTCGGACTCCTTCTTGAAATGGCGCAAGCCATGACTGTAGAAATAGAGGAATTTGTTAATGAGGGGAGTGATCTTCTTGCTCCTGAATTTGTGACAAATTTTTCAAATCGTTTGATAATTCATCATGCAACTCATGTAGAAAAGTTCAGTAAAAAAGCCTTTGAGTATGCTTTCGCAGCGGCTTCTACCTCTGCGGGAAGAAATGCCTCTATTACTCTCAACTCTACAAATTCGGGGGAGGATGTTATAGTTGATGGAGTCAAGTTTTCGTTAAAAACAGAAGCTTCGGCAGGACTTACCCCGAAGAAAAGTATTACGATTTCAAAGTTAATGGAAGCCCGGTGGATCAGAGAATGCAGAATTCCTACAGACTTTGCAAGAGAAACAACATACCGAGTTGTTTCTCATCTGAGGAAATATGAACGGATCGTGATGCTACGAGCGTATGACATGCTACTACCTCTATCTAAAGATAATCAAACCGAAACTTTACCCATGATTCAGGATAGTGATGCGGTTAAAACCTTACCCAAGATCCGTTATGACCTATATGAAATTCCAGTTAATGTATTAATGCTCATCGAAGGGCTGGAAGAGAGCAGCTTCAAGCCAAGAACAAAGAACGGAGGCAGCAGTGCCAAGGTTTATACGACAGACAATAAAGCAGCTTTCACCTTAATTTTAGACGGTAGCGTCGAGAAAATCACGGTCAGTAGCCTGAGAATCGATCTGTGTTTCCTTCACGGCTCATGGGTTATACCTACAATTGGAGTCAACAGAGGTGAGAATGAATCAGACGGGGACTGAAATACATGATGGTAACTCAAGAGTTGTCTGTTTTTCATCCAATTCTGATTCAATGTCCTCCAGCTTAAGATGAGTATTCGGAAGTATGACGGAACTGATTAAGGGCTTTGTGCCACTTAGAATCCATTCACATACGTGAGCTAATTGATAGGAGATCAGCGGAGGCACAGCATCCCCTATTTGCCTGTACATATTTGCTAGCCCGGATGCCACAAACTTGTAGTTCCTCGGAAAACCTTGAAGGATAGACATTTCCCGAACAGTGCACAGTCGGTCCTGTTCAGGATGACTGTAACGCCCATTACCGATATGAGCACATTCTCTCTTAATAGTCACGGCAGGCTTATCCCAGCTTAACCGACCATACACATCCGGATGCGATCCTAATTTTCCCTTGGAAATGTAACGCAGCATGGCGGGAGTCAGAATATCACACGCCTCTGGGTGGTGTCTCAGGTCAGCCCAAGAACCACCGTCTTTTGGTATCATCTGAAGCCGTTTGAGGCTTTTAAGCTCCGAAAATCCAGGTGCAATATGCAGGGGATCTTTTGCGTTTGGCTGCCCTGCTGCTATGGGAGGCAGCGATGAAATGGCTCTGCGAACATGGGTTGCTTCCAGCCTAACACGAAAGCTACCCCACAAATCTTCAAGGGTTCTGAGGGTTAAATCTTCTCGCACTGCGATAACTAATGCCCGTTCTCTACGTTGCGGAAGACCGAACCGATTCAGCAGATAATTTTTTCCGTGAACTTGGTAGCCCTGCTGCATAAGTTCCTCCCGCAGCTTTTGGTAGTGATGAGTGAAGTTACCGACAACCAACTCTCTTGCATTCTCCATGAGAAAAATTGTCGGTCTAAATTCCCTCACAAACAGAGCACTGCGCGTTATCAGTGAGTTTCGGGGGTCATCTAATATGTGATTGTCAGGCAGCGTTCTGGAGAACCCTGAGCAAGGCGCACATGAAATTAGGACATCAGGAGCATCAGTACCAAGAGTGTTTGTCAGAACTCTGCGTAGATCCTTAGGTTCCAGAGTTGATATATCCTCATCCAGCGGCTCCAAACCCATATTTGCTCGATAAGCGATATTACACTGCAAAGACCCCCTGTTGCTGCTCGGCTTACCTATCTGGGCATCAACAGCCCCCATTATCCTGAATTTCGGATGAGCATGGAAGCCGTAGCTCATCCCTCCTACGCCCGAAAAAAGGTCAATTACAGTCCAATGCTTCTTCAACGGTACCCTTTCTGCTACTAAAGTCTTTTCTGACCAAAGTATCAACTTTCAGTTCATACTTGTCAACAGGTAGTTAATAAGATTATTCCATATTACAGTGAATGTAAATGCTTTGGCACAAACTGTTACTGTGCAGCGGATTGGGATAGTAAACCTGACATGGACAAGACACGTTCTGACGCCTGTTTGGCGACAAGAGTAACCTGATTTCTCGCCTCCGTATCAGTACAAATTTGACTCCAGTGCCGTTGCCAACGGGAAAGTAGACGCTGTAAATCCACCAATTCTGCTGCTTGGTCTATATCCATGGACGGAGCAGTCCACTCAATAAAAAACTTGCTTTCTTTTACAAGACTAACAACTAAATCACCATGTGCTGGGTCATCTAAAAAAGATTTAATCCGTGCCAAGTTTGCAGCTAGTAAAATAGATGTACGACAAGTCCCCATACCCTAACCCCAGAAGCCACCATGAATCAAAAAACCTATCAACTCCCCCTAACCTTCGAGCAAATTCTTAATCTTTTCCTACAACTTCCAGCACAACAACAAGAACAACTCATTCAAGAAATAAAGAAAAAATCTCTAAAAAATCAAGATGAAGATTTACTGAGTGTTTTTGACAGAATCGGCAGAAATGCTCAAGCCAAAGGACTAACCGAAGAAACTCTAGAAGAATTACTCGTCGATGAATCATAAACTCATTGTCATTGACACAAATGTTTTAATTAGTGCTGCTCTGAGTCCTGATGGAACAGCCCGTAAAGCCCTAGATAAAGCCTATCAAGAATTCAAAATTGCTCAAAGCGATGAAACTTATCAAGAATTAAACACACGAATCTACAAACGTAAGTTCGATAAATATATCTCAGATGAAGACCGACAGGATTTTTTGAACTAAGTAAGCAGGCGATAATAAACCAAACTATATAAAAAAATGTGAAGTTAGCGCTCATTGGCTCGTAGTAAGCGCTTTAGCGCTAAAGCGCTTACTACAAACCTTTAATTATTCAATTGACAGAAATCATCATATATGAAGTAGGGGCGTATTGCAATACGCCCTTACTCAACGTTTGATTTTTCCACGAATGAGAGTGCTCCCGTCCAGCGTAGGGCCTTCCGGCATTGCGCCCCTACGAGTCTGAAACGACCATTATTCGTTGATTCACATAATGTTCAATTTGTACAGTGCGTAAGTCCTAAATAAATACCTACAATCGCTATCCTGATGTGCCTGTAACAGATCCCGCCTGTAACTGCTGCACTCGCTCCACGGTTAACCCTGTTACCCGCGCAATTGCTTCATATGCCATACCCTCCCGCAGTAGATTCACTGCTACCTGCTCTAATGCTTGTTGAGCGCCTTTTTGTACCCCTTTTTGTACCCCTTTTTGTTCCCAACTAGTAACAATCTCCATAATTTCCTCCCGTTCAGTTAATCTCATTGTATCGATAGCCGCTTGGAAGGCTAATTCTTCGGTTGAATCAAGGCGTAAATATGTATCGACAAACCCAGAAATTAATTGCATCCGCGCCGGGTCTAATTTTAAAGTAGTCAGCAACCGTAAACATTCTGCCTTCACCTGCGGACGTTCCTCCTTAGGAATATTCATCTTCGCCATTAACGCCGCTGCCACAGGATTAGGCTGCGTGATAAAATCCCGCCAACTTAAGCGATTCAATTGAATAGCTGCAAACTGAAATTCCAGTACATTTAAATCAGGAAACGTGACACGATAAATTTTCGGTTCAGCACGCTTGGGTTCATCAAATGAAAAAATGACAACTGGATAAATTGGTAAATCATATTTTTCATGCAAGCGGGCAAAATACTTAAACATCCGCTTGGCAAAATCTGTCTCTGTGTAAGACTGATTTTCAACGTGAATTAAAAAACAAGTTTCCTGCTGCTGATAACGCACCTGTGCCAGCAAATCTATGAACTTCTTTTCCCCAGAGGTGACATCAGTAAATACTTCTTGGGGTAAAAATTGAATTGAATCACGGTCTATTTGGCTGACTACTTGAGGCAGAAATAAATCAAGAAATTCTACAAAAAACGTAGATAGTAATTCTTTGAACAGCCGATCATGGTCAATCATAACCTCTTTCAGACCTGGAAATATGTTGAGTGCTTCTTCATTAAATCTCACGGTGAGAACAAGATCGAGAATTACCTGTGCAAAAATTATTTCACTGGGTGATTAGGAATTCCGCTCAAATAAAGCCTCCCATTCTGGCTCCATTGCTAACTTACAAAGTGCTTGAAGTGCGCGATCGCGCATTGTAGGTATTCCATGGCTATTTCATTCTGCAAAACGCAACCCATACGCCTAGGAATTTATTCCTAGGCTAATAGCTGAAGTCGGCTTAAGCCGACTAGAACTTTCAGAAATGAGCGTCCGTTTCAACGGACAGTAGCTCTGAGCCCTTTCCTTCGTCAAGGCTCTGGTGTAGAATGAAATAGCCCTGGTAGGTATTCCCAAAGTTCTTTTCTCGGATGTTCCTGGTTTTGGTATGAGTACTCTCCTGATTGGGGAAGATTTCCCGTTCAGCTTGAGTTCATTTACCAATTCCATTCTTTCAGCAGTTTTCAGTGGAAAGAGACGCTGTAATAAATCTTTATAAAATTCGGAAACACTTAGATGTTACACTTTACAAGCCTGGATCGAGAGAAGAAACCTTTGAATCCCAATAGCGGAATGTAGTAACGATTTCAACGGGGAGGTGTCCCACGGGGGCTTTAGTATCAAAAGTTACTTTTTCGTAGTCAATCCAGGTTTGATTCACTCTCCATCCTACGCGATCGCCAAACTTATCCCGATGAATAATACGTTTTGAATGGACGTAATCCAAAACCAACAGTAAGCTTTTTAAAAGCTCTGTGACAAAACTTTCGCTCAGCTTCACTTGCTGTTGCACTTTTTGGGTTAGAGTTTGACCATCAATCCATTGCTGCACTAAGTAAAAGTATCCAGCAAAACTAAAGTAAGCATACAACCGAGGAATTTGACTATTTTCCTCTCCTAGTTTTTCTAAAATAGCAGCTTCCCTTTGAAATCGTTCTTGCAGTAGTTGGTAAATTCGGGGACTATGTGCGGCGTTGCTGAATCGGAGTATGAATTGACATTTTTCGAGATGACTAAACAACGATTTTTTGCGCCTTTGCGCCTTTGCGTGAGACTAAATTCATACTCTTAATCAGCAACGCCCTATGTGCGGCGTTGCTGAATCACGGTATGAATTTACACGCGCGTCAAGTCGCAAAGGCGCAAAGAGAAAGAGTTTTAAAATACCCCTGCCCTGTACTCGCAGTAAAACAACCGGAACTTGAGGTTAAGCACTCGTAGTGAAGGATTGAAAATTGGGCGTTTCTCTTCACGCAAGAGCGATCGCACTTCACAACGAAGAATCCAGGTCACTCCAACTAGCGCATAATTTCTCTGAGCCTACTTCTAGTTTCTTCACTCAACCGGGCATACACCGCCTGTTTAAATTCCCTTGTCCAACCTTCAGTTATGATGGGGTGAGGAAATCTGAAGCTCCTTGGGATAGCGACGCCTCTGTTCCTCTACCTCTTCACCGGAAGAAAGAGGAGGCGGGAGCGATCGCATGCCTTCACCCTGTAGAAAGCAGCAAAACAACCAGAACTTCGGTAGTTGCGATCGCTTTAAAAGTAAAACTTCTGCTCATAGCACATTCCAAGCAGCATGTCCATGAGAGCGATCGCGCCCATGCCAAAAGCGCGTGCTGATAACCAAGACTAGACGCTCACTTTGAAATTGCCAGCGAATGCGGCTGATATTGACCAGTTGATGGATAAACTCAAACTGAAGTGTGGAATGAAGGTTTTATAATACAATTTGTAATACATAGTGACGTGCGGAATGTGGGATCTACTCCTAGCGATGAATGAAAATCTAAATGGACTGTAAGAAATAGTGAATTTATTGGTCAAGTGATGGTTAAACTATCACTATCGGGTGCGCGGAGATACTGTATTTTTCATTTGAATTAGCCCGCTTTTGGCACAAGTAATTCTAAAACTGTCTTGAGAGAAAACTCATGGTCATTACACAAAGACGTAAACTTGGACGTTCGGGACTAGAAGTATCACCACTATGTTTTGGTGGCAACGTGTTTGGCTGGACAATTGATGAAAGTACTTCATTTGATATTTTAGATAATTTTATAGCGGCTGGAGGTAATTTTATTGACACAGCTGATGTCTACAGCAAGTGGGTGCCAGGAAATCAAGGTGGAGAGTCTGAGACAATTTTAGGAAAATGGCTCACGAACCGTGGTCATCGTGACCAAGTGGTGATTGCAACTAAGGTTGGCAACGACATGGGTGTTAAAGGCAAAGGGCTTTCTCGCCAACACATCCAACAAGCTGTTGAAGACTCATTACAAAGGTTGCAAACTGATTATATTGATCTATATCTTTCCCACATCGACGATGAAAGTACTCCACTTGAAGAAACTCTTGAAACCTACGCAGAATTGATTCGTCAGGGAAAAGTACGTACGATTGGTGCTTCAAACTATAGTGCACAGCGTCTGCTACAGGCATTAGAAATCAGCCGTCAGTATAGCTATCCTCCCTACCATTGCCTTCAGCCCCGTTATAACTTGTATGACCGAGATGGTTATGAGCAGGATTTACAACAAGTTTGCCTTGAACACTTAATTGGTGTATTTAGCTATTCTTCTCTGTGTAGTGGCTTTCTCTCTGGGAAATATCGCTCAGAAAAAGATTTGTCTATTAGTCTGCGTGGTAGTTCTGTAAAAAGATATTTAAATCCTCGTGGTTTGAGAATTCTCAAGGCAATTGATCAGGTGGCAAAGACTTATAATTCTACTCCCACCCAAGTTTCTCTGGCGTGGCTCATTGCTAATCCGACCATTACTGCTCCCATTGTTAGTGCAACAAGGGTTGAGCAGCTCAACGATATCATCAAAGCTGTCAATCTTAAGCTCGACCAAGATGCTATTGACCTTCTCTCTAAAGCCAGTTCCTCAAACACCTAGTACTGCATTTTCAGTACAAAGACAAATGGTCAGTTGACAGGAGTACGAGCTTCGTGCTATTTTTGGAGTCAAAAAGGTCAATTATTTTCGACCCTACCCCCGGACTGGGGGTAGGGGCGTATTGCAATACGCCCGTACTCGGTAGGGGCATATTGCAATACGCCCGTACAATCCCAAGTGGGTTGAGTCCAGGAACCACTTCTTGTGGGAATTACCGCCAATGTGTGGGAAACGACCACAGTCGCATATGTAGGAGATACGGCCCAAACTCTTACAGAATCCCCTTCCCTTTAGGGAAGGGGAGTGTCAAAACCAACGATCGCACCTTGTTCCTGTACCAATACTGCGTAGGATTTGCAAAAATTAGAAACCCGGTAACTTTCAAGGGAACCGGGTTTCTGGCACCTCATGGGCATCTCAAGAATCCAAAACCTACGCAGTATTGCTTCCTGTACTACAATTTTGCCGCTTAATTCAGCGCGTAGGCAGCCACTTTATCAGGCGGTAAAACCGTATCACTAATGCTGATTTGCTTAGGAATTAACTTCAGTTGATAATAAATATCTGCAACTTTTTGCTGTTCGGCAATCAACTCTTTTGTGACTGGCGTTAACCCAAACTCTCGACGTTGAGTTGCTTTTTTAACTGCTGCCGCATCTAGCTTTAACGCATCCGTCAGCACCACTGTCACCTCATCCCGGTGCTTATCTGACCAGACTTCCAAATCACGCACTTCCTCTAAAATTGACTTCAAAATTTTAGGCTTTTCTGTCGCAAACGAACGCGAAGTAATGTAGTAGCCACCCAGCTTGTTTACGCCTGTGCCATCGGCAAGTATGCGAGACTTAGTACCAGTTTCGCATGCTGCAAAAAACGGGTCCCAAATCACCCAGGCATCCACATCGCCATTCTGAAAAGCTGGACGGGCATCGGGAGGTGAGAGATAGACTGGCTGAATATCACTAAACTTTAATCTGGCTTTTTCGAGCAACTGCACAATTAAGTAGTTGGCACTTGATCCTTTAGCAAAAGCAACCTTTTTACCTTTCAAATCTGCCAACGTTTTAATCGGTGAATTTTGGCGCACCAACACACCCTGTCCCTTCGGACTGGGCGCAGTGGCAGCTGCATAAATCAAATCGGCCCCGGCAGCTTGAGCAAAAATTGGCGGCGATTCACCAACCGGGCCAATATCGATCGCACCAGCATTTAAAGCTTCCAGCAAGGGCGGCCCCGCAGGAAACTCTATCCATTCCACCTGCACACCTTCTGAGTTAAGCCGTTTTTCTATAGTGCCGTTGGCTTTCAACAGAATGGTCGATTTCTGAAAGGCAAATCGCACCACGTCTGGCTTCGCTGCGGTGCTGCTAACTGGTGAGGCATTCGGAATACTGTTAGAGGCAGTGGGTTGATTGGAACTGCAAGCAGCGATGACGAAAACTAAGCTAAGTCCAAGGATAAAGGCGCTGAAGGCATATAAAGGCAGATGACTTAACCTACCACGGGTCAACCAGGAAGTTACACGGCTAAGAACTTGATTGAGTTTCACCATCCCATTTTTCACCAAGCCGCTAATGTCTGTTATCTTTACGTTCATGTTGATCTCCTTTTGAATGGACCTTGTTGGCTCCATTGAATCTACTGATTTTCCTAATCTGAGGAGGGCAAAACTCACTTAAATGCTTTGACTAAAGCCTTAAACTGGACTCGGATGAAAGCAGCTAAGCTCTGTATCCCACAACTGAAGTTTTTTGGTTATTTATCATTTTGAATTTTGAATGAGCGAATTTTGAATTGTTTTGTCAGTTTAAGAGGATGTTTGAAAAGTCCTTAATGATGTATCAAATATTTTTAGATCCCCCTAAATCCCCCTTAAAAAGGGGGACTTTGATTCCAGTTCCCCCCTTTTTAAGGGGGGCTAGTTCTGATCAATAAGTGCTTCGATACCACCAACAACTTTTCAAACAACCTCTTAGATTGAATTTCAGTTTGAGTTTGTTTTGCCGCACATTTAATATTTACAGATTTTGCCCAATATAACCTCTACCTTTTGAACGTTTTAGTATAAGTTATACAATTCATACACCATTTAAAGCTTTTAAAAAAATCATTGCTATTTGGTAGCGAACTGCAAACAGAAACATTTCAAACTGCTTTCCAAGGCCATTGTCAGTGGAACGATAATATTGCCAAAATGGAAGCATAAACTTGCCAATTGACTTCGGCAACGTTATACTTCTAATATCTAGAATGCTTACAGGTTCTATATTTCATTAAAACCGATTGAGAACAGATCCCGAAAAATCAAATCAAAGAGAAGCGTCTCCCCTTGGGAGAAGCGCAGATCGCCCCCTAAAATAGGTGATGAGCGTACCCTAATTTTGGGCATCCCACTGTTAGAGCACTGCTCCCCATTAAACTGACGCTTGGGAAGGAAAGTTAGAGTCATGAATTCATATACTGAAACAGAATTCTTTGTTGGTGATATTCCGTACCAAATGTACGTTCAACATTACCAACCCAGACTACACCAAAATTCAGTTCCTATTGTGCTTTTACATGGTGGCTTTCATACAGGTACTTGCTTTGTTAAAACACCAGATAATCGCCAAGGTTGGGCACCATATCTGGCTGAACTTGGCTTTGAAACCTATATTGTTGACTGGCCAGGACATGGTCGGTCGGGTTTTGTGCCAGATTTTCCCATGATGTCATATCACAGGGTAATCAATGCTACAGTCGCGCTTCTCGAACAGATTGGTCAGGCTGTCATTCTTACCCACAGTATGTCTGGTGTCGTTGGTTGGCAGACGGCAAAAACTCATCCTAAACTTGTTAAAGCTATTATAGGCATTGCACCAGGGCCACCAGCCGATCTATTATCGGTGATTACAATTGACTCTCACGAGGCTTTTCCCGAAGATCGTCCACGTATCTATTCACGTGAAGATATAAAGAAGTACTTCACCAACTCAGATACTTTTCCGCAAGAGACATTTGAGAATTACTTTTGCAGTTTGGTTGCTGAGAGTGCGCGGATTAGCAACGAACGCAGAAATGTTGAAGGACGAGGGCTTTATATTTGCAATCCTGAGATCCTATATGATATTCCCATATGTGTGATTACAGGCGACCAAGACCCGCGCCATCCTTATAAATTCGCTATCGCCATCCCCAAGAGTAGACGTGATTAATTGGTCACCATCCTCACCAAAATGACTGCCCACATTCCGCACTTCAAAATGTCATACATTAATACTTCAAAAAATATTACAAAAAATGGTTGATAAAATTCAGTATTAATATTGATATCTTCTAGGCTTTTGGCGATCGCCATTCAACTACCATTAGCCCAATCTTAGTATTACGGATATACTTCAATCTGAAGTGCGGAATGTGGGTTGTAAAGAAAAAGTGGGTTTGGCATAAAACTCCCAAGTTTCTTAATTGCGATCGCGCTCCCACGCACGAATATAATCGTAAGAGTTCATCTGAGAGAATGCGTTCGTTTTGGCTGATGAAACTAGCTTATGCAGGACTCTAGACAAGAAATAAAGAACAGAGCTGCTATGGATCTCGAACGGCGAAGGAACTGGTATTCTCCCGTTGCTGATGTCTATTACAACGCAAGACCCCGCTATCCAAAGCAACTGATTGATCGGTCTGTCCAATTAGCTCAACTTTCCTCAGATGCATCGATGCTTGAGGTGGGTTGTGGTCCTGGAAACGCGACAGTGGCTTTTGCTGAATTTGGCTTTTCGATAACGTGTCTTGAGCCAAACCCAGATTTTTGTCGTTTGGCACAATACAATTGTGCGCCATATCCTTTTGTTGCAATCCAGAACACCTCATTTGAGGAATGGGAACTGTCAGCGAAACAGTTCAATGCCGTTCTAGGAGCTAATGCCTTTCATTGGATACCATCAGAGGTTCGGTATGCCAAGGCAGCAGCAGCATTAGACGATAATGGATTTCTTATCCTGCTATGGAATCTAACCGTTAATTTAAATCTGGGCAAATCTGGGCAAGCCTAGATAAACTAGGTTTGACGCGATTTTCCGACCTAGATACGGCAACGGATACCGTATCATTTCCCGTTGGATTCCCACCAACCTCGAATAACCTCAATTAATTGAGTTGTCTAGAAGTCTTTGCTTGTCCGCTATGCAGTCAAGCCGACCAAAAGACGTAACCATTCGTGTCCTGTTAAGACGGG